>SVGS01000014.1 GCA_015056205.1 Clostridiales bacterium
ATATTATAACATATACTCAATTTGAAAGCAAGAGGAAAATCAATAAAATCAACGTTTCCGAGGCGTTTTCAGCGCAAAACTGCCTGCGGATGAGTAGTTTGAGTGCGCATTATCCGACTTTTGGGATCTATAACGGAGAATACAAGGAGCCAGATGCGGATTTTGTATTTTCCACAAATGTGACGATGGCCAACTCCCTGGAATTATTCGACCCGCATACCTGGGATTACATCATTATTGATGAATGCCATCATGCGACAGCGAAAACCTATCGGGATATATTGAAATATTTTGAACCGCAGTTTTTGCTTGGAATTACGGCTACACCGGAACGGATGGATGGGGATGATGTGTTTTCCCTGTTTGACCAGAATGTTCCATATGAGCTGCGGCTTCGGGATGCGATCATAAATGGCCTGGTTGTACCGTTCAGGTATTACGGAATCCGGGATGAATTGATTGAATATGGTATTGCGGATACAAAAGGACATCGTTTTGTTGAATTGTTTTCGGATGAAAAGCATTGTGACTTTATCTATAAACAGATTGAGGCGCATCGGCAACCTGGGCAGAAACTGAAGGCCTTGGCTTTCTGCCGGGATATTTCGCATGCAATCCGTATGTCCCAGGCGATGGAAGATTATTATCCCAATGGTACGCGGTATCTGACCGGAAAGAACTCGGTTGGAGAGCGTGTCCGGGCTTATAAGGATTTACAGGATGAAAGTGCCGATCTGCAAATCCTGTTCACTGTTGATATTCTGAACGAGGGCGTCGATATCCCGGGTGTGAACATGGTGCTGTTCCTCCGACCGACAGATGAAAATGGAGACAAGCAAGATCGGATACAGATACAATGATTTCCTTTATCGGCAGCGATATGCACGGATGTCCTCCGAAAAGAATGCCGAAAATGTGGGAGGGAATTGACTGGTTGTATGAACATACGGACAGTGATTACGCGGATTGTGTCGTCAGAAAGAACGCGGAAGACATACTGGGGATAAAAAAGTATGTGCCCTGAAGGGAATCGTTAATCTGGTTGCGATGAAACGGACTTGGATTGGCTCCGAAGAGGACCGGAAAACAGAACTTCCGCTTTTAAACTGCTGGAATGATCAGGTATAAGGAGTGAAAGATGGACTGGAGAAAGGAAACCCTGGATTATTATGATCAGGCTCCGGAGAGATTTACTGCCGGCACACTGACAGCGGACATGTCAGATACCCGTTCCCGGTTTGCTGCACATTTACCGCCGAATGGGCTTATCCTGGACTTCGGCTGCGGTTCCGGCCGGGATACGAAGGCTTTTCTGGAAGCTGGGTTCCGGGTGGAGGCGATAGACGGTTCCGCGGAGTTGTGCACGCTGGCTTCCGCTTATACCGGGATTCAGGTTCAGAACATGCTGTTCAGTGAGCTGGATGCAGTGAACCGGTATGACGGGATCTGGGCTTGCGCTTCCATCCTGCATTTACCGCGGACGGAGCTGAAAGATGTTCTGGGCAGACTGAAAACGGCGTTAAAGACCGGTGGAATATTGTATGCTTCTTTCAAATACGGATCTTTCGAGGGAATGCGAACCGGGCGGTATTTCACGGATTTCACGGAGGAGACGCTGAAAGCATTCTGGGAACCGGCTACCTCGATGAAGATTTTTGATCTGTGGATCACGGAGGATGTCCGTCCGGGCAGAAAGGAGGAAAAATGGATCAATCTTTTGGCACGGAATGGATAGACCGCGCGTATTACAATATGCTGGACATAGAGAGCTTCCTGCTTATGCTGAAGGATCCATCCTACTGCTATAAGTTCTACTGGCTGGAGGCGATCGTCAATCTGATATCAGAAGGAATCCGGGAAACTACTTTCAACGATATCATTGACGAAATGATATGCAGCGCCTGGTATTCCGTTAGGGAGTTTCATATCCACCTGAGCGGACTTGGCCCAAACGGGGAGGTCAGGGATGGACTGGAACGGGCTGTGCTGACGCTGTCCGAACTGAGCGATCTGGCTTCAAACGCGTCAAATGTCGAGATTAAAAATGCGATCCAGAAATATGACCGGGAACTGAAAAAGGCCAAGGAGCAGCTGACAAATATGGTTCCATACCGGGCGATGGCTGGATTCTTTGCCAGCGCCGGGGTAACCGTCCCATGGGATTCCACGGTGAAGATGCGGGAGACAATTTCTTCCTTCAGCTACGAAGTGACAGCACTGCCGTATACACTGGGGGAGAAAAGCAGACTGTCCAGGGAAGTTGTGTTCCATCCGGACTGGATGAGGATGATCCAGGACTATACTGTTTCCATATTGGGATGGATTCAGTATGAGAAGGTCAAATGGCTGCAGAACAACAACCCTGAGGTTCCAGGTTTGGTATATAAGCTGCTCCCTATGGATGAAAAAATGCGCAAACTGGGGAAAGTGCGGAACCTGTGGGAAGGAGTGCTTGAAATCTGCCAGATATCGGACGTGTTTACCGGGAAACCGGTAGTGGCAGGGCAATACGATATTGATCATTTTATTCCCTGGTCGTTTGTGATGAATGATGAGCTGTGGAATCTGATGCCCATGGACTCTTCCCTGAATTCCTCCAAGAGCAACCGGCTGCCAAAGTGGGATCCCTTTTTCAGCCGATTCGTTGACAATCAGTTTCTACTGTACCAACTGATCCATGAAAAACCGGGGATTCACAAACTATATGAGGCATGCTGGCGGGATAATCTGCATTCAATCTGGGCAGGGCAGGAATTGTACAGGCCCGGGAACTCGAAGGAAGAATTTGACAGGATTCTGGGCCGGAATATGCGGCCGGTATATGATTCCGCCCGGCGTCAGGGGTATGAAGTCTGGAACATAAACAAACTATAATACATATTTAAGGCAGCAGAAAGACGGTGTGAACAGTGCCTGTTGGCTGGATCGATTTTTCAAAGAGTGAACGGAATAAGGTATTGAGCGTGCTGGATCTTCTGTCAGAAAGCGGTACGCTGGACGAACTGGGAACCGCTCCTGTACGCGATGGTTTTGCGGATCTCTTCTTTCCGGGGACATCAACAATTCAGACACGGGCCAAGTATTTCCTGATTGTGCCGTATATTCTGAAAGATCTTGAAAGGGAGAAAGAATCGAATCCCAATCGCCTGCAAAGCATGCTGAACGAGAAAGAGAAAGAGTGTGCGCTTCGCCTTCTGGAAAAAGAGCCAGATACTTCCGGGATCATCGGAAGCAGATCGCTGAGCCAGGGCGGCTGGGTTAAAAGAACACCTGCAAGCATCTATTGGTCGGGTTTGCGAAGTTATGGGATTTTTACCGGCGGGTGCTTGTCTCTGCCGGAATATCTCCGGGCTGTCTGTGCTCTGAAAAGCCAGAAAGCAAACTTGAGAAAGCTGGGAAATCGTAACGACAATACTGCGGACGATGATCGGGAAACTGATGACTCCGATGCCGGAGGATTATTCCACAGGCAATTCTGGTCTGTTCCCACATACATACCGGAATGGATGAATCATCTGACACTTCGCCTGACAGAAGAAGAGGGCGCTTATCTGAAGCATCAGATTATCATGACCCATCCGGATTCAATGCTGGCATACATTTTGAAGAATAATATGGATTATGTGCCGGCAGTTGAACGTTTCAGGGATCTGGGAAACCTGATGCGGGAATTTCCTGAAGAGATTCAGCAGAATTATGCTCTGGCATATGCGTTTTCAGAATTTCTTTTCGTACTTCGTATTCAGTACAATCTTATTCTGTCCAACGGTGAAAACAGGAGAGCGAACAGTGAATGGGAGAACGTTCAGGATCATCTGAGGGAATATGCTGAAATCGATCTTGAAAGTATCATCAGGAAACTGTTCCTTCAGAGGAATCCCGGATTGTGTTATTTCCTCCGCCAGGCCAGAGATTGTATGAAGACAGAAAACGTGGATGACCTGAAAGATCTGATCAGAAAACGCGAAAAAGATCTGAAGCAGTCAAGAGCCAAAACACAGCACCCCGGTGAATTTAATCCGGATGAGTGGTACGGAGGAGAATATCTGGATTATCGTTTCAACAATGTGAAAACAATTATCCGGGATATTTTTGAAAGCGGGGGAAAGCATGTTTAATCCGAACAATGACCGGCTGGATTATGGACAGCTGCTTGCGCCTCCGGCGGAATATGAATTGGATTTTGCAGTTGGCACCACTTATTCTCTGGATCTGGACGCCTTGGTTGGAGCAAGCCTGTCGCTAAGCCTGTCAGAGGAAACCGACAGTGTCCTTATGAATAATCCTGTCTGCTTACTGGAGGCACTTCGGGATACCGGGGATAAGGTTGCGCTTTTTTGTGACAGCGGGCAGATCCGTTATCCGAATCATATAAATCATCTTTATATTCTGCTGGAGAAAATGGTTTTCCCCGTAAAAGTGAAGAAGCAGAGAGGAATGGCAGCCTATCCGTCTTTTCATCCGAAGATGTGGCTGATCCGATACAAAAACAGAAAAAAGGAATCAAGGTACAGGATCATTGTGCTCAGCAGAAACCTGACTTTTGACAGAAGCTGGGACATGACATGTTCCATGGATGGACAGCCAGATGAAGCCATTACCGACAAGAATGAACCGCTGTGTGATTTCCTGCGCTATCTGGCAAGTCAGGTTCCATCCAATGACAATGGAAGAAAGAAAGCCAGGGGAATCCGGTCGATGATTCGTGAACTGGATCATGTGATCTTTCGGCTGGAAGATAAGGATCTGAAATGGTTTTATGATTACAGCTTCATTCCGAACGGTATCCCCGGAAGCAATGGAAAGAAATATCAAATTGATCAGACACCGCTCTTCAGGAATACCTTTCATGAGATTGTGATTATTTCGCCGTTCCTTTCCGGGGACATCATCCGGAGTTTCAACGACCGGAATAAAAACTCTCTGATAAAGAACGACCGGTATATGCTGATTACCCGGGGGACCTCTCTGAACAAACTTAGCCCCGATGATATCAGCAATTTTGCAGACAATATTTATGCGGTCAAAGAAAAAGTGTCGGACGGGGAAACTGCAATTTCAGAAGGAGCTGAATCTGTTCAACGACAGGATATTCATGCCAAGGTATACATGATCCGGAAGCATACAGAAACAGATCTGTACCTTGGATCACTCAATGCTTCCCATAACGCAGTGTATGGAAATGTGGAATTTATGCTGTGCCTGCGTACTTACAGAAGCAATCTGAATATGGATAAAATGAAGGATGCCCTCTTTGGAAAAGATCCGGAAAGTCAGGAGAATCCTTTTGAGAAGATCCGGCTCAGTGAAAAAAGGGAGCCGGAGGAAGAAGATAAAGCCCATCTCATGGAAACAGTGATCAGGAAAATCAGTCGGTCGGATCCTCATGCGGTGATTTCGGAGGAAGACAATGGAACCTGCACAGCGGAAGTCAGTTTCGGTATGACTGATACAAATGGTTATCAGATCAGTGTTCAGCCTCTGCTGTCAGCGCAATCTGCGCCGCTTGCGAATCATATCTGCTTTTCCGGACTGACATTGCTTCAGATATCTGAATTCTATGTTATTACTGTGTCTGACGGTGAAACCGCTGTTTCCAGGGTGCTGATGATTTCAACCGACGGCCTGCCGCAGGAACGGGAAAAAGCAGTAGTATCCAGTATTGTCAGGGATCAGAACAGTTTCTACCGCTATATCTTTTTTCTGCTGGGAGAGGAAAACGTGCTGTCGTTTCTGGAAACAGAGGATCTCTCCGGAAAAGGATATTATTCCTTCGGAAAGCAGAACCATTCAATTCCGGCACTTTATGAAAGAATGCTCAGAACAGCAGCTGCCGCGCCGGAAAAGTTCAGCGGAATCGAATATCTGATGAAGACCATTTCCGAAGACGGGGTTATTCCGGATGAATTCAGAAAACTCTATGATACATTCAGGAAGGCAGTGAAAAAACGTGGCTAATGTAGCGGAACAGCTCGATGAGATAGAAAAGAGAGTATTCAGCGGACTGAAGGATTTCCAGCAGGCCACGGTCAACCGTATTGAACAGCTTTATAAAGCCGGACAGCGCCGAGTATTGGTATCCGATGAAGTGGGCCTGGGAAAAACGCTGATTGCCAGGGGCACCGTGGCTAAGGTTGCCAGACTGCGCAAAGAAGAGGGAGATACTCTTTTTAAGGTGGTCTATGTCTGCTCGAACGGAGCCATTGCGGATCAGAATCTGCAAAAACTCAGAATTACAAGCGAAGCCAGGGCCGAAAGCGTTTCATCCTCCCGGCTTTCCATGCAGCACCTGAAAATCTGCCAGCAGGAAAACGATGATGAACTGAAAGACAGATATATCCACCTGATACCGCTTACCCCGGATACTTCATTCCGAATGACATCAGGAACAGGCGTTGTCGGGGAAAGAGCGCTGATGTTTGTTTTTCTGAGGCGAATTCCTGAATTGCAGGACTATATATCCGAGCTTGAAACCGCAATGACAGATTGTGCGCACAAGGCGTGGGGCTGGTGCAGGAAAGCTTACGAGGATGCTGCCGCTGAATGCAATCAAAAGTCCGGCGGAAAATACTTTGCTGACATGCTGTCGCTTCTGGAGAGGGAAATAAAAGCTCCTTGGAAGGACGGAATGACCTACCTGGACAGCCTGATCAGCCTGTGCAGGACTATCCGGGAAAACCAGGGAAAACGTGTCGGAAATACCGGGATCATCGGCCAGCTCAGAATTATTTTTGCGAAGATCAGTCTGGACAAACTGGAACCGGATCTTGTCATCATGGATGAATTCCAAAGATTCAGGTACTTGCTGGATGCTGAGAAGAAGCCGGACACAGAAACCGGGATGCTCGCGCAGAAATTTTTCCATTCAGATAAGGTACGGATGCTGCTTCTGTCAGCGACCCCTTATAAAATGTATTCGACAATGGAAGAGAGAGATGAAACGAACACAGATGAACATTATGAGGAATTCCTGAATGTCATGGATTTCCTGAATATGGGACAGGGCAGGAACAGGCAGTTCCGCACAGTCTGGAAGGATTTTTCCGTTAAGCTGAAGGAACTGACGCTCGGGGACACAACGATCCTGGCCGCAAAAAAAGCGGCTGAGGATGCAATGTATCAGTCGGTATGCCGCACGGAAAGAATATCCGAAAAAGGAAATGCGGATATTATAGACGACAGCGATAAGCGGATTCCGCTGCAGGTAATGGAGAATGATATCCGGTCCTATGTGGAAGTACAGAAGCTGCTGGACGAAATCGGCCTCAATGAACATGTGCCGGTGGATTATATAAAGTCCACACCGTACCTGATGTCATTCATGAAAGATTATCAGCTGAAGCGGGATATAGAACGTTATTTCATCAATCACAGGGACGAAACGGACAAGATCAATAACAGTCTGTTCTGGATCAAAAAGAATAGCCTGGACCGTTATGATAAAATACCAAACAACAATGCCCGGCTGGATCATATCATGGATTATGTAATGCGTCAGGGAGCGGAAAAGCTGCTCTGGGTACCGCCGTCAAAACCGTATTATGAGCTGCAGGGGCCGTTCAGGCAGGCTGAACGATTCACTAAAACACTGATTTTTTCCTCGTGGGAAATGGTGCCCCGAATGCTGGCAAGCCTGATTTCCTATGAAGCCGAAAGACTGACTGTCGGGGATCCGGCGATCAAAAGGCCGGATCGTGAAGTGCATTATTTCTATACAGATGAAAAACGTTATCCTCCGGCAAGAATGAACTTTGCTGTCAGGGATGGAAGACCTTCTGGTATGCCATTGTTCTGCCTGATCTATCCCTCCGGGTATCTGGCTGGCTGCTATGATCCGATTACGTGTATCAACGCTCATGCCAGGCTTAGGGATATCCGGAAACAGATTAAAACGAAAATTTCCCAGTCACTGAAGCAGTTTTCATTTCCGGAAAGCGGAAGGCCGGACGGACGATGGTACTATCTCGTCCCCATGCTGTTGGACGGGACGGAAACTGTTCTCGGCTGGATTTCGGCGGTGGAAGCTGATCTGAATGCAGATAATGAAGACGAAAAGAACACAAAGAGCGGATACAAAGCGCATCTGGATCTGCTCAGAGAGCTGTTAAGCGGAATCCGGGACGGGCGGATCACGGATCTGGGAAAATATCCGGCGGATTTGTCCGATGTGTTAACCGATATGGCGATAGCCTCTCCGGCAGTATGCATCCGGCGAACCTATGAGCATTATGCCGCGGAAGGCGAAGCGGTTCCGCTGCTTTTTCCGACCCAGCTGGCAAGGATTTTCCTGAACCGGATGAATACGGTTGAGTCAACTGCCGTTGTAGAGATGACCTGTGCCGGAAATCAGAATACGCCCCATTGGAAGAATATGCTGACTTATTGCCGGTATGGGAATATGCAGGCTGTTTTTGATGAATATGCGCACCTGATTTCCAGCGGAATTGACCGTGACGGAAACATGGCCGAACGAATTCATGAGCAGATGAAAGATGCCATGAACATTCGTACAACTACGTACAGAGTTGACACCTATCCCAGTTTTCAGAGACGGATGAAAGGACAAAAGGATAACCAGATCGGATTACGGACCCATTTTGCGGCTGCATTCACGAAGGGTGAAGAGAAAGAATCGAATACCAACAGAAAAAAAGTACTCAGAAATGCTTTCAATTCGCCATTCAGACCGTTTGTGCTGGCGACTACCTCCATTGGCCAGGAGGGACTGGATTTTCATCATTACTGCAGACGGATTGTACACTGGAATCTGCCGGCAAATCCGATAGATCTTGAACAGAGAGAAGGCAGGATCAACCGTTTTGAATGCCTGGCGATCCGGCAGAATATTGCAAAACGCTATGGCAGTATTCCTTTTAAGCATGATATCTGGAACGAAATGTTTGAAGCAGCCAGGGATAAGGAAAAAAAGGACGGAATGTCGGATCTTATTCCGTACTGGGGGCTGAAAAAGACAAAAAACATGATCCGGATTGAACGGATTGTTCCCATGTATCCTTTCAGCAGAGATGAACTGGCATACGAGCGGCTGATTAAAATCCTTTCCATGTATCGGCTGACTCTTGGACAGGCCAGGCAGGAAGAGCTGCTGGAGTACCTGTTCCAAAACTGCGATGATCCGGAGAAGCTCCGGAAACTGTTTATCAATCTCAGTCCGTATTACAAAGGAAAAGGCTGAGCTTCAGTACTATTCCAGATATTCCAGCCAGGGGGCAAGCGCTTTTTCCGCATACGTTTCCGCGGTTCGGATCTTCTTCTCATCTTTCAGAAGAGAGAGCTGCTCATCTGACAACTTCATCTGATCTATCGTGATCAGGCCGTTTACAACACTTATGCTGATTCCCAGTTCTCTGACTTTGGAATCATCGAAGCGGACGGTGAGGCGATCTCCGTCGGTGGAAATGACCGTACCCATGCCGTAAACTTTGTGCCGGACGGTTTTGCCGGCTGTGATTGTTTCGGAGAGAATCGTTTTTACCTCATTCAGCCGGGAAACATCAGCATGAGCTTCATTCAGCGCCTGCCGCAGTTCAGCCGCTTTTTCTTTTTGTGCCTGAATCAACTGACGTTCCGAACTTTTCGGGACGACATAATGAATGCCTTTAAACAGATTGTACGTGCTGCAGCAATAGATTAAATCGAACAGCAGTATATGCTTTTCAGTATCCGGGTGCATATGATCCGGATCATAGGCATACCGGCTTGCGGCTGTAGCCATCAGGGCATCGTTAGCCTTGATGGCGGCGAGCGTTTCATCACACATCCGGAAAAAGATATCGAGCTTTGCAGATTCACCTGACCCCCAGTCGTCATAGAATTCGATGCAATCCGCAAAGGAACGGCAATGGGAAGCTTTATATATGTAATTATGATCTGGATCATACAGGAAAAGATAACCGGTTACGGAATGAAGGTCATCATTGTACAGATAACTGTCAGGGAAATACTTTTCCCGAAGCTGATGGCTCTGATCCAGAAAAGCATGGATTGCAGACTGTTTATGCGCTGTATCCATTTCTGATGCCCGGAAAAGTGCGGTAAACATATTTCGGACAGCAGCCGGTTCTTTCCTGGAGAACTCCACAAGGCCGCTCAGCGGCTGGGTATAGTTGTCAATGAGGTTTGCGGTAAGCTTTTTGACAGTTTTGAGCCTTTCGGGAAAATCAGCGTCAGAAGAAGCCAGAGCCACATCCATCATCGGCCGGAAATCATATATGATTTGCCATTTGTAATACTCCCTGTGAACAGGGTTGTTTGTCTCAGAAAAAAGCTCAATATAATGGCTGATAATTTCCTGCAAATGCTGCTTATTCATCCTGGGCTCCTCCTTATTTACGCTGCATGAAACCATAAAAAGCATATCACATCAGTGGCTGATTGTCACGAAAAGAAAAGATCCTATCGGAGCGTAAAAAAGAGGGCTGCATTTCGCAGCCCTGTTTCGGGAATCATAGTATTCTTCCTCGCCGTCCTCTTCCGGTTCCGTCCCGCCGGACGTCATCGGCTTGTGCGGGACCAGCGGGACGCGTTTTCCCCATCCGCCGCTGACCTGATCCAGGGGTGGCAGCGGATTTTTTACGGCAGTATGCTGAAATGCGGAAAAGAAAAAACAGGGCTGCATTTCGCAGCCCTGGTTTGGGTCCTTTATTCCTCCGTAAATCCGTCAGAGAGCGGTACTGCTGCAAATTCTTCCGCAATGGCATTTGAGTTCATACGGCATAAGGGGATCGTCCGTCATGAATCCTCCGCATCTTCTGCAGTATTTTCCAAATGACGCGCCGCCGCTGACCTGATCCAGCTCTTCCGTGGTCAGTTCGTTCAGCTCTTCCGTGTTCGGTTCCTTCTGCTGATCCATGGCTTTATTCCTCCGGTGTCTTTCTATCTTCGGGCCGGCGTTTCATGCCGGACAATCATGTATACGCAGGTTCCGGGTATGGTGGCTGCTCGGGGCCGCCGCGGCGGGACCGAAAGAGAAACCGCAGATCATTCTCTGTTTACCACGGAGCAAATTCTCATATGTTTGTCATATGCCTTGTAATCCTCCGCGGTATAAAGAAGAAAATGCTTCAGGCACCCGGGACAGCATTTGTCCACACACATGGCTTTTCCATCCCCGATGGACCTTGTGTGGGGATCCTTCGAAAGACCTCCGGATACCAGGTCCAGCAGTTTATCGTCCAGGGCGTTCATATTCTCTTTGCTTTCCATGCGGTGTCTCCCTCCCGTTTCAGCGAAAATTCACAGCGGCCCGGATTATTAAATCATCAGCGCTTTGCAGCGAGCCTCATGATCCTCAAATTTTCTCGCATCATCCTCGGTGTAGAGCTTAAACTGCCTCCCGCACGAGGAACAGTGCACGGTCCTGCCGTTATCCATTCCTCCCGTCGTGAAGATCGTTTCGATCAATTTGCCGGAATAACCTCCGGAGACGCCGTCCAGCTTGTTATCCTCCAGCGGATTCATTTTATCCTTGCCATTCATGATCCGTTTCGCCTCCCTTTCTGATTCAGGACATATTCTCTGTCAGTGAATACGCAGGAAAACCGCCTCTGGCAGCGTTTTTTTCAAATTCCCCTTTTTTTCTTTTTTCCGCGGAGATTATGGATTGCGTTCATGCAGCTGGGCAAGGATCTCCCGGAGCTTGTCAGGGATCGGCAGTCCCAGGTAAACGGCGTTCTCCAGCAGGCTCAGGCCCTCATTGCTCAGGTAAAAGCAGATGACAGCTCCCCGCAGGACGGCTCCGTTGCCAACCACCTGGGTGTCGATGATGTTGGCCACGCCGGCCAGCATCAGGATCAGCACCTTTTTGCAGATCCCTTTGAAACCAATGGCGCTGGACAGCTTCTTATCCACGACGGCACACATAACGCCGGAGAGATAATCCAGCGCCATAAGCACAACCAGGGCAATCAGCAGGCCGTCCACGCCTCCCAGAAACCAGCCGATCCACCCGCCCACGGCGGTGATGGCTGCCTGGATCTTTGCCCAGACCAGGTCAATCGTAAAATCACGCATATGAAGTTCCTCCTTGTTTTCTTTCTTTGGATCAGGTAACGGCGGATTCGGAGGACATGAAGGCGCCGGGGTAATCCCGGATCAGGGCGCGGGCCTTATCCTCCGTGAGACAGGGAATATGGACGGTATAGGTGCAGCCGGCGGGGCTCTGCTTCAGGGGCTGCAGAAAGCGGGACTGCATAAAGCCGTACCAGACGGCCTTCCGGGCGTCCGTGTAGGCGATCCGCGCCCAGGCGTCGTCGACCCGCTTCAGCAGGCGGACGACGGTGCCGACGGGCACCCGCTCCGTCAGGCCGTAATACAGGCCGGGACCCTTCCGCAGGTTGACGGTTTTGCCGGAGGCGGCGAAGACCCGGGCGTATTCCGCCTGCGGTTCCGCGGGGGCTTCGGTGGCTTCGGGGGCGGGGGCATCGGAGGCTTCGGTTTCCGGCATTTCCCCGTTCAGCCGCCGGTCCACCGCCTCCCCGTAGGAGAAGCGGCGGTACAGGCCCACCCGGTTCCAGCCGCCGTTGGGAACGGTGCGGTCCCGGAAGTCGCTTTCGCAGACGCAGCCCCGGGACCGGCTGGAATGGATGGCGCCGAGGCCCCGGCCGGTCCGGATGCCCATATGGGAGGCGTCCCCGACGCCGTCGCCGCGGAAGCGGGCGGGAGTCGAGGCGGAAGGGGGCTCCAGGATGAAGAGGAGGGCCCCGGCGGGGATGCAGCCGAAGACCCGCAGGCATTCCTCCGGGGTGCCGGTCCAGGTCATTTCCCGGTACCAGCTGTTGCTGCCGCCCAGATTCATGGACAGGCCGCAGTCCGCCATGCAGCGTTCGACAAAGGCCTGGCAGTCCATGGCGGAATAGCTGCGGCCCAGATAGGGAAAGCCCGCGGAGGCAAAGTCCGCGGCAGAGATCGTATTCAGGACGGATCACCTTCTGTCATAAGATGGATTCCCGCGGGAACGGGAAGGCAGGATTCCGGGGGACCGGGGAGGGGCGCGGCGAGGGTTACCGTGACCGAGCCGTCGCCGTGATCATTGAGGTCGGCCCCCGGAGCGATATCGGAGAGGAGGGCCGGAACGGTTTCATTGGTTCCGTCCCAGCGGAAGAGCCGGAGCCGGGCCTGAAGCCAGGCCCGGTAAGCCTCGTCCCCGGCGCCCTCCGGCCGGGGGAGGCCCAGGGAGGCGCCCAGGACGTCCAGCTGCGCCCCGGCGGCGGAGGGAAGGGAGAAGGCCTCCGGCAGGCTGCGGACCAGGGCCTGCAGGTCTTCCGCCTGCCGGAGCACCGCGGCGGCCAGGGCGGAAAAGCGGGGGAGTTCCCGCAGGGCGGAGGAAAAGAGGGAAAGATACTGCATGGCTGCACTCCTTTCGTTTTGCCCGCCTCAGGAGAGGGTTTCGAAGGACACGGTATCCGGGCGGGCGGTCAGGCGCTCGTTCCAGGCGCAGGGATAGACGTCGCCGTGAGCGCCCCGGGAGGTGGAGGTGAGGATGTCGCCGATCATGAAGGTGCGCATCCGGGAGGCGGGAACCGCGCCGTAGCAGACGCCGTAGAGCTCGGAAACCACGAGGGGCCGGCCGATGCCCAGGCCCTGGATGAATTCCGCCACGGCGGTCCGCATCGCCTCCTGCACGGAGGGATCATAGCCCTCCAGGGGGCGGATGCGGATGACGACGGTGACCAGCCAGGAATCGGGCCGGGAGAAAAAGACGGTGTGCGGACGGTCCCGCGCGTCGGGGACGTCGTCGGAGGCGCTGCCCCAGGTCGCGATCCCCGGCGCTTTTTTATCGAAGATCGTCCGGGCGATATCCGCCGGCCTTCCGCCGTAGACCACGCAGGCCAGGGCATGGGGCGGGATGCCGTCCGCGCTTGCCTGATCCGTTTCGTTGACGGCGACGGAGACATCCGACACATAGGGCAGGGAGCGGAGGGCCGCCTCCAGGCTGTCCCGGGAGGCGCAGGCAAGGGCGGCGCGGGCGGCCCGGATCCGCAGGCGCAGGGAGGCGTCCGTTTCGGTTCCGCTCTGCAGCGTCCGCCGGGAGAGGCCGAAGAGGGAGGCGAGCAGATCCAGGGACCGGCCGGCGGCGTAATCCGGATTCCGGGAGTTATAATCCTGGAGCACCAGGGCGGAGGTATCGTCCAGCGCCCGGGCGAAGACGGAGAGCAGCTGGTAATCCGGGGTGGATTCATCCAGCACGGCGTCCGCGCCGAAGATGCTCCGGTAGGCGGCCAGCAGATCCTCGAGGCGGTCCGCGTAGGTGGGCAGGCGGACGCCGGTTTCATCGATACAGGGGACAAAATAAGCCATGGGTACCTCCGTTTCAGGCGCGGGTTCAGAAATCGTTCAGGGACAGGGACAATCCGGCGGAGCCCTCCGCCGTGACCAGCCGGCAGGAAAAGCGGAAGGCGCCGCCCTCCGCGCGGGCGGAAACCTCCTCCAGGGCGAAGACGCCCTCCGTTTCCAGCAGGTAGGCGGAAAAATAAGCGGAGAGGGCCGGCTCGTCCGCGGCGGTCAGCCGGCCGGTTTGCAGCATGCGGAGAATCTGGCAGCCCCGGTCCGGGTTTTCCCACCATTCGCCCCGGAGGAGCTTCAGGCGGTAGAGGGCGTGCTTCGCGACGGCCTCCGCGCCGGAAACCAGGCAGCGGCGGGAGGAAACCGGCAGGATATCGCCGGAGGCGTCGGAGGGGCGGATCAGGGGCACGCGGCATCACCTCCGGACAGGGCGGACGGGGCGGGGCGGAAGCCCGTGAAGGCGAAGGCATCCGACAGGTCGTGGCGGCGCGGGGATACGGGATCCGCCTCCTGCCCGGTGGCCCACCAGCCGTCGATGGCGGCGTCCGCGAAGACCACCAGGCAGAAGTCGCCCGGAGAAACGGACATGAGATCCGGGAGGGGCAGGAAGACCGGCACATCCCGGAGGAGGGGCAGGGAGCGGCCGGAGGCGGAGCGGATCATGGGCCGGACGACGGCGGCGCGGGAAACGGGATCATAGCTTTCCACCCGGCCCGGCAGGGCGCAGTGCAGGGAGGCGAGCAGGTCCTGCTTCAGGGCGGCGAGGGTTTCCGGCGGGAGGGAGGGATCGGGCATGGGGGGCCTCCTTTCTGAATCAGGGGAGAGGATCCGGTTCGACCAGGAGCTGGCTGTTCCAGGGGCCGGAGAGGGTATCCGCGTCGACGGAGCGGCGCAGGATCAGGCCGGTGGTTTCCCGGCCGCGGAAGGAGAGGCGGATCCGGCGGCCGACGGGCCAGCCGGCGGGGCGGGTCGAAAGAATCAGGCGGCCGCGGGTATACACCGGCTGATCCGTCAGGTCGGCTTCGGAGAGCTCCGCCTGAACCGGGGCGCCGGGGGAGACGGCGATCAGGCCGGAGGGGGTCAGGCAGCCCCGCGCGCCCGCGGCGGACAGCAGGGTTTCGATCAGCTCCCCCGCCCGGCCGGAGAGGGCGCAGCCCCGGGAAAAGACCGGGCCGGGCGGCAGGGGATTCAGGAGATGCCAGGGGGTGCCGGAGGCCTCCAGCACCAGACGGATCAGTTCCTCCGGGGAGCGGCCCGCCTCCGCGGAGAGGGAGATTTCCGCCTCCCAGAGATCCAGCCCCAGGGAGAAGCCGGCGACCGTCCAGACCCCGCCGGAGCCGGCGGGTAGCTGCTGAACCTCCTGGAGGCTGCCCCGGGCCAGCTCTGCCCCGTCCCGGAGCAGGACGATTTCCTTGCCGGTCCGCAGGGCGCCGTGGCCGGATTCGGAAAGGTTCAGGATGCCGGCGGTCCAGAGCGCCGGATAGAGGGAGAGGCCGGCGGCGCCCCGCAGGCGGACCCGGCAGCCCCGGGAGATTTCCGTTCCGTCGATTATTACAGTCAGTTCCCGATTATCTGCTTTCACCATCTTTCACCTCCTGCATATTCCAGGAACGCGCTTCCCGCAACCTCAATTGTCGCAGAGGCGTTACGGCCACCTCTGCTCTGTTTCGGTTGAGAACGCGCTCTGAAAAATTTCCGCCACCGGCGGTTTCAGAGCGCGTTCCCCCAAAAAACCCTAAACTGCTTCAGGGTGGATTCCGCGGGGTCGGGGGTTTCCGGGCTCTCCGCCGCCCGCATGACCCAGAGGGAGCCCAGGCCCCGGCTGTCCCGCAGATGGGCAAAGGGGGCGAAGAGATCGTTCACCTCGCCCAGGGAGCAGATCAGGGGAATCTGACGGACCAGCAGCTCACCGGAGGCGTGATCCCAGAGGGAGAGCATCCACTGGTCCGGGGCGGGGAAATAGCGGAGCTCGATCCGGGCCTGGAAGGGTTCCCCCTCCAGGGTCAGATCCAGGGTGAAAACCTGGCGGGGGTCATCGGTGACCGGCAGAATCAGATAAAGGGAAGCGCGGGCGGAATCCGGCATATCGGTCAGTCCTTTCTGAAAAAACGGGGGAAGGGTTCACAGCCGCACGCCGGCCCGGCGGGCCATCTGCTGCAGCGGGGAGAGCACGGCGGCGGAGGATCCGCCCCCGCCGCTCCCGCCGCCGGAGGAGGGGGCGCCGGAGGAAACCACGGTGGAGGGCACCTCGTTCGAGACCGTCTGCACCGCGCCGGCGGAGGCGGTATTGACGATGACGGAGCTGTTGTCCTTCGCCCGGCCCCAGCCGAAGTGGCTGGTTTTCGTAAAGGTCAGGGTGCCGGACCAGCCGGCCTGGGAGTATTCATCCTGAACGGCGGTGAAATCCGTCAGCACCATGTTGTCGAAGGTCTTCAGGGGGGTGACCAGGGTGCAGAGATACCGGCCCATCTTGATGCCCTCCAGGCAGGCGATCATCCGGGCGGACCAGCCATCCTGGCGCATGGCGTCGGACTCGGCCACGGTCAGGGTGACCTGGGCCGGCTGGTTCCGGACGCCGTTGAGGAAATCCGTGCCGATGGCCTGGTCCGAGCCGGAGGCGACCAGGGAGGAATAGGCGTACTGAACCGAGATCACGCCGCAGAAATGATACTGGTAATCGATTCCCGAGGCGAGGACATAGGCGGAGGAACGGGTCATGAGAGGGCTCCCTTCAGCGTTCGCTGCAGATAATGCTCCGCCAGGTCATAGACCGAGCGGCCGACGGCCTCCGCCTGGGAGGC
This sequence comes from Clostridiales bacterium, assembly GCA_015056205.1. Classification (GTDB taxonomy): domain Bacteria; phylum Bacillota; class Clostridia; order Christensenellales; family Aristaeellaceae; genus Aristaeella. The sequence goes on from SVGS01000014.1 coordinate 17,106, forward strand.
GGCGGCGTTCACCGTGATATTCACCGGCGCCTGGACGAGGGAGGCCGGAGCGCCCGCGCCCGCGGCGGAGAGGGCGGGGGCGGCGGAGAGCAGGCCGGCGGCGGAGGCCGGGCGGCCGAGGACGCTCTCCCGGGCGGAAGCGGAAAGCTCCGAGAGCAGCCGGCGCAGCAGGGGCACCGCGATGGCCTCCTTCTGCACCGGGATGATATATTCCGTCTGGCCGTCCTCCGCCACCTCCGTGCGGGTACGGGTGGTAAAGCGGCCGCCGGCGGAGGCCATGATGCCGGAGGCGCCGGAGGCCACGCCGCCGCTGCGGCCGGAGGCGTCCGCGCCGGGGACCGACACCCGGGCGCTGAGCTTCAGGGTGGTGCCGGAATAGGCCGCCTGGATCGAGGCCAGGGCGGTGCTGGCCGCGGCGATCACCGCGGAGGCGTCCGCGGTCAGGCGGAGGTTCAGGGCGCCGGAGGCCTGAAGGGCGGTCAGGGCTTCGGCCGCCGTGGAGGAGAGCAGCGGCTTCAGGGAGGCGCGGGCCGCCGCGAAGGCCCGGGAAAGATCCTCCGCCAGGGCTTTGTTTTCCTTCAGGATCTCCTGCAGGCGGCCGACGCCGCTTTCATCCACCTCGACGCCGAAGGACGCCAGAAATTCCTGCATGGCCATAGGGGTTCTCCTTTCAGCGCTCCGCGGCGCGGGCTTCGTTTTCGTTCCGGACCTGGATCAGCTCCGCCGCGTCCAGCAGATCGTCCAGGGTATAGGTGCCGTCCCAGAGCTCGTGCTGCCGCCAGAGCCCGGCGGCCACCGGCAGAAACAGGAAGGCATCCAGGTTCGGCGCTTCCGCCGTCAGGAACCGGGCCGGGCGGGCGGCGAATCCGACCGGCTTCCGGCGAAAAAACCGTCCAGGCTCCAGACGATTTCCTTCAGGGTCAGGGAGAGGGCTCCCGCCGGATCATACTGCAGATCCGACCAGGACCATTCGCCCAGCTGCATGACCGGCTGCCAGCCCGCGTCCAGCAGCACCTCCGCCTGCTCCAGGCAGCGGACCATGAGGGCGCGGAGCTCCTCGTCCGAAAGGGAGGAAAAAAGAAGCTCCCCGAGATCCGGGGAGGGCGTGTCCGCGGCTCCGGGATCCGGGGAAGGATTCCGGTCCGCGCGGGCCAGCAGGCGCAGCAGGCAGGCTCCGGAAAGGGCGTCCAGCTTCCGCAGCCGGAAGGTAAAGGGTTTTCCGCCCACCGGGAGCTGCAGGGTTTTCGTAATCTGTCTCATCATACACCTCCTACTGTTCCGTGATGCTTGCGGCCAGCAGGGTATAGGTCAGGTTGGTGGAGGAGCGGTCGAAGGTACGGTCCGGGATTTTCTGGGGCGTCACGCCGGTGCAGAGCAGGGTGAAGCCTCCCGCCTGGTCCGTGATCGTCAGCGTGGTCAGATGAAAGAAGTCCGGGCGGCCGGTGCCGCGCAGATAGCGGCACCATTTGCGCAGGAAGTCGTCCGCGATGGAATTCTGGGGCACCTCCAGGGTGATGATGCCGTTCTCCGCCTTCAGACGGTTGATGATGACCGTGCCGTCCGCCGTCATGGTATGGGCGGACAGATCCCCGGCATAGGAGACGACCATGCGGCCGCGGCCGCAGAGGTGGAGATTGGCGGTTCCCACATAGGGATGATAAAGAACGGCTTTGGTATCGGCCAGGGAATAAACGTTGTACATGGGCAGCCTCCTGAGAATGAACGGTTTCAGCCCTGCACCCGGACGGCGATGACGACCGATTCCAGGGAGCCGGCGAGGGTGAGGGCGACATGGACCGGCATGGCCCGGCGGGCGGCCCGGTCCGCGTCGGACTGATCGTCGTAGGGATCTGCCCAGAGGGCGAAGCCGTTTTCCACCGGATCCCCCGCGGAGAGGGGGCCGGCGTCCGCGCCGCGCCAGGCGGCGGTGGCCAGCACGCCCATGGCGGTATAGCCGATCAGGACTGAGGAGAAGCGGTTGATGAACTGGGCGGAGGCGTCGTCCGTCTGGGGCAGGCGGTCCGGGTTCTCCGCCAGGAGCGCCACGGCCGCCTCCTGCAGATCCGAGACGATCCGGTCCAGATACAGCCGCTCATCATAGCGGACGCCGCCGGACAGGCAGCCCGGCTCCAGCAGCCGGTGGGTATAGCCCCGGGTGAGATAGACATTGCAGGAAAGGTCCTTCAGGGTCCGGACCTGGGAAGCGGTCAGATCCGAGGGGGCGATCCCGGCCACGGACTTGTAGCAGAGGGAAAAGGCCGTGTCCGGATGGGTCTGCTCCAGGCCCATGGCCGTGCCCAGCACCGCCCCGATATCGCTGACGGTTTCCGCGAAGAAAGCGAAGACCCGGCTCAGGGAGGCGGCCCTCAGGGCGGAGAGCAGGCCGCCGGGGGCCGCGGCTTCGGCGACGGAGCCGGTGACCGGAACGAAGAGGACCATGGGATGCTCCGCGGCCTCCACGGCCCGGGCCAGGGCGCAGAGGGCTTCCGGCGTTTCCTCCCCGGCGAGGCAGAGGCCGTAGAAGGCGGAGGTCCGCTCCAGCACCGCCTCCAGGGCTTCCGCCGGGGTCTCCGGTTCCGCGGGATAAAGGGAGCAGAGCAGCCGGGAGGGGGCCGGGGAGGCGCCGAAAACCTTCCGGGCGGTCTGAACGGGAACGGAATCCTCCGCGAAGCCGAGGGCGGCCAGCTCTTCGGCCGCCCGGGCGGCGGACTCGAAGGAGAGGAGCCGGAGCTCCTCCCGGAAAGCGGCCTCCGGCAGGGGGGCCAGCAGGAGCGGCGTATCGAAGACCGTCGGGGAAGCAGCCGCGGAGGAGGCCGTCACCGTGACATGGACAATGGGATCAATGGAAAGCATGCGTGTTTCCGCCTTTCATGTTTCACTCGTTTCGTTTGACCTCCCAGGAAAAGGCGCCGTACAGTTCGCCGGTGCGGAAGAGGGGCTTATTGAAGCCCTTGCCCGGGACCCGGACGCCCTTGCGGGCGGCGCGGTTATATACCCAGCCGCCGGAGACGGTGACCGGGGCGTTCGGCGGGGAGACGCCCGCGTCGATATACGCGCGGATGCCGTCGGCGCCGGCCCGGCCGGCCGCCTCAAACCCGGCGGCGACGCCGGCCTCCTCCCCGGAGAAGGCGGCTTCCGCGGCGCTGCGGAGAGCTTCCGCCATCGCCTGGCGGACCTCCGGCCGGGCCAGGGCGGGAGCAACCACCGGCCGGGGCGGAATGCGCATCAGCGGGGAACCGTGCTCCTGGATGGCGAGAACGCGGCGCAGCCGGGCGCCGGCGGAATCGGGAAGGCCGACCTCCACCCGGGTTTCCGACAGGGCTTTTACGGCCCGGAGCAGGGCCTCCGTCCGCCGGGCGTCCTCCTTTACGGTGAGCCGGATCATCCGCCGGCTCCTTCCGGCGCTTCCGCTTCTTCTGTTTCTTCCGCATCCAGCCGGACGGCCAGGGCCCGGTACAGGCCGAAAGCGCTCCAGGGACGGACTTCCACCACCCGCCACGTTCCGCCCTGCACCCGGATCCGGTCCGCGGCGAGGAAGGAGCCGGCGGCGGGGCCGTTTTCCCCGGCGGAAAGGGAGGCGGTGGTATAGATCCGGATCATTTCCTCCCGGGTTTCCTCGCCGGGGGAGAGGCGGAGGGCTTCCGCCGGGGCCGGGTGAACGCAGCCCACGACCGGAAAGGTGCGGGAGAGGGGAAGCAGGGAACCGTGGTCCCGTCGGTAGCTGGTGCGCTCCACCGTGAAGGGGACGGCGCCCAGATCGGGATCCAGCAGCGCTTCGCGCAGATCATTCACGGGGATTCCTCCCTTCCGCGGGGGCTTCCGGAGGGGTGCAGAATCACCGCCGGCGCCTCCGAAAGGGGAGTCAGTGGGGAAAAGGAGGGGAGACGGAGCCGGAAGCGGAAGAAAACGGTCAGATCCGCCCGCTTCCGCCACAGGGAACCGGCCTCTTCGTGGAGGACGGTGGGGAGCGGTGGGGACGGAATCGGATAGACGCCCTGCCGGCGCAGCAGCGCCCGGGGCTCCTCCGGCCCGTCCAGGAACAGAAAGCAGCGGATGGTGTGGGCGTGCTCGACGCAGTGGGGCCCGTAGCAGACCACCAGCAGCCGGAAGCCGGGAAAGGCCTCCGTGACCGGACGGCCGTTTTCCAGGCGGCAGGTCTGCCAGCAGTTTTCGCTGCCCGGGTCCTCCAGCAGGGCATAGCAGACCAGATCCCGGTCCCGGGGCAGGCGGGGGGCGTTTTCCGGATCCTGATAGGCGGGAACGATCAGCTCCGCGGCCTCGGGGCTGCCGGGATCCAGCCCCAGGCAGGCGGAAAGCACCCGAAAGAAAAGCATGGAAAAATCCTGAAACATCGATTGAAATCCCTCCGGTTCAGGGAATATAAAGGGGAGAGGCGTGCTGGCGGATCAGGGTCAGCAGCTGCAGCCCGAACCCGGTTTCCGACAGGTCGGCCAGGGCGGTGGAGGCGGAGGAGAGGGAATCGGAGGAGGCATAGGTGACCTGCACCTCGCCGACCTTCCGGGAGGCCACGGGGCGGCTGCTCCGGTTCCGCCCGGCGGAGGAGAGCAGGAGCAGGGAGGGCTCCGCGCCCTCCGGCGCCGCCGTGAAGGCATACAGGGTCAGCAGATGGGCCGCGAAAAGCCGGCGGGCCGGCTCCCGGTCCGCCCCGAAGTCCGCGAACCGCGCGTTGGCCCGGGAAAGGGCGTCCGCCAGCACCGCCGGGGGAAAAAGATGATCAAACTGGGGATAGAAAGCGAGAAAATCTTCCTGGGTCATGGGGACCTCCGGGCATGAAAAAGCCCGGACCGTAAAGACGGCCCGGGCGGAACGATGACTCCGCTTTGCGGGGACAGGGGAAAATTACCGGGTTTCGTAGGTCAGGCGAAGCGTCTGGCAGATCTCCTCCGCCTTGGAGCCGGCGGGAACGGAGAACACGGCTTCGGGACACTGGATAAAGGCGTCCGGCGCCATGACCGAGAGGCTTGCCGGGAGGGAGACGCGCCGCAGCGCCTGGCAGTACATGAAGGCCTCCTCCGCGATATGGGTGACGCCCTCGGGAATATCAATCTCCGTCAGGCCGGCGCACAGGCTGAAGGTATTCCGGTTAATCAGGGTCAGGGAGGCGGGCAGCTTCAGGGAGGTCAGGCCGATGCAGCCGTAGAAGGCGCTTTCGCCGATGACGGACACGTTGTCCGGAATCGTCAGCTCCGTCAGGCTGCGGCAGCCGTAGAAGGCGTCCCGCTCGATCTTGCTGAGGGTTTCCGGCAGCTCGAGATGCTGCAGGGATTCGGCGCCGTTAAAGGCGCTCTGGCCGATGACCGCCAGCTTCGGGGAAAGATGCACCTCCGTCAGGCTGCGGCAGTCGGCGAAGAGGCCGGCGTTCATGGAGGTGACCTTATCCGGCAGGGTGACGGCAGTCAGATTCCAGCAGCCCCGGAAGGCGTTGATACCGATCAGCTTCACATTGGCGCCCAGGGTGACGGAGGTCAGCCCCTTGCAGTTCCGGAACAGGCCGGTGGGCAGGGACTTGACGCTGTCCGGAAAGCTCATGCTTTCCAGGGCGCTGCAGCCGAAGAAGGCTTCCGATGCCAGGGAGGGATATTTCTCCGGCAGGTTAATCCCGCGCAGGCGCTCGCACAGATAGAAGGCCCGGCGCTCAATGGAGGTTACCGAGGCCGGAACCGTGACCGTCTTCAGGCGGGGATTGCCGTAGAACGCCATGGTGCTGACCGATTCCGTTCCCTCCGGAATATCGTAGGCGGTCGCGGTCAGGGAGGAGGGGTAGCTGATCAGGGCATGATCCGCCCGGTTGAACAGCACGTTGTCCTTCACCTCCAGCAGGGGGTGGTCCGCGGACACGTGAATGGCTTCCAGAGAATCGCAGCCGATGAAGGGGTTATAGCCGATTTCCCGCAGGGAGGAGGGGAAGGTGACGGACTCCAGGAAGGTGCTGTAGGCGAAGAGGCCCGACCCCATGCTGACGATGCCTTCCGAGAAGGTCACGTTGACCAGGTCGTTGTTCCAGGAGAAGGCGCCGTCCGCGATCATGGAGACCGGGTGCCCGTCCAGCTCGGCGGGAACCGTCAGATCCTCGTCGCTGCCGTAATACTTCGCCAGGCTGATGGTGCCGTCCGCCAGGGGCAGATAATCATAATCGCCGCTCACCTGATAAATCGTGGTATCCGCGGAAGCACCGAAGGAAGAAAAGGAAAACAGGAGACAAAGCAGAAGCCATGCCGCCGTCAGTCGGATTTTCATTCCATATTCCCCCCCATCATCGGTGTGCACCTATCATCATAACCTTTTTTTACCTGATCGTCAATTGAAAAATCAGGTTTCGGGCGGGGCGCTTCCGGAAGAACGGTCCGGGGTTCCGGCGGGGAGCGCTTCGGGGTTCTTTCCGGAAGGCCGGTTCGGAGTTTGGGCGGGGAGCGCTTCGGGGTTCTTTCCGGAAGAACGCCGGGGAGCCGGGGAGCGGCGGGCCGCGCCGCCGGATTTTTTGCCGTCGGCGCCCGTGTGCCGCAGGGGATCCTGCTCCAGGGCGCGGAGGGCTTGCTGATCCGGATGGACGGCCGCTTCCAGGGAGCCGTCCTCCACCAGCAGGCGGAAGAGGGGATCGCCGCGGATGGCCTCCGGCGCCTCGACGAAGGTGAGGCGCCGGGAGGGCGTGACGGTGAACAGGGGGGCGCCGGTTTCGTCATGGAACTCGGCGCAGACTCGGGAGAGAATCAGCATAATAAAAAAACTCCTTTTCGGTTGAGATCCCAGGCATTTGACATTTTCCGCAATGGGGAATGTATTCCCGCAACCTCAATTGTCGCAGAGGCGTTACAGCCGCCTCTGCTCTGTTTCGGTTGAGATCTGAGGTTTTAAAACTTCCCCCACAGGGGGTTAAAACCTCAGATCCCATCCATATACCTCACAGTCGTGGGATAGAGGAAGCGGACTTCGGAGAACTGGGCGGTGTAGGGGATTTTATAGCGCATTTCGCTGAACTCGGTGCCCATGCGGCGGAGGGGCTGGGTCAGGTTGAAGCAGATGCGGTCCACCCGGTTCATGTAAACCACCATGCGGTCCCGGCCGCCGCTGCCAGCGCCCCGGCACCACTTGCAGGGGGAGATGATCAGATCGCCGCCCTGCTGGCGGGACAGGTTGTTTTCCAGCACGTAGGTCAGGATGCTGCGCTCGGAATCGTCGGAGACCTTCCGGGTCACCAGCTGGCCGAACTGCTCCACCGGCACCAGAATGTGGTTCGGCAGGGCGTCGGAGGAGCAGTCGTTGTCCGTCCAGACGTCGGAGATGATCTGGTTCACATCCCGCAGGATCTGGTCCGCGGTCTTGCCGGACCACTGGGTGTCCACCCCGCCGCCCGTGGCGGGCAGCGCCATGGTGCGGATCACGTCCGGATTGTTGCACAGGCCGGTGGACTTCGTCTTTTCGAAGCCCCGGTAGACGTTCCGGTCGATCACCTTGTCGCAGTGCAGGCGGATGCCCTTATCCAGGAAGGTCTGGGGATCCCGGCCCACCTGCCTCATTTTTTCGCTCTCCATGACGGAGAACCCGGGAATGGCACGGTCGATACAAGAAAACGATGCACCCCACTCGCCTTTCTGGGGTGCAAATAGGTGCAAGACCTATCGAGTGGGGTGCATCGTGTGATCGTATGGGGTGCATCAGTCAACCTGGATCTCTTCGCCGGTGCTCAGCGTAAAGCGTACATCCTTTTTCCCGTAAACCGTCACCTGGTCGATCAGCGTTGCCCAGAGCTCGGTGCTGAACTCTGAAACCGTATCGGGCATCTGCTCAACCGCGTCAATGAAATCCGCAATCCGGCGGTTCCGCATTTCCTTGTCCCGGATGCGAGTATCCAGCCGGGTCAGCTTTTCCTCCGCCTTCTTGTACTTTCCAGAAAGCTCATCGTACTGCTTGATGTACTTCACCTGGTCCTGCGCCTCTTTGGCATTCCGGTCGATCAGGGCCTGCAGCCTGTCTGCGAGAAGGTTCCTTTCAATCTCCAAGTCAGCACGCTCCTTTTCCAGTTCCTCTGTCCCACCGACAAGGGTCTGCAGTTCTCGGAGGTTAGTGATGATCTCGTCCCGGTCGATTGAAAGCTTCCGGCAGACCTTCAGGAAGTCTGCTTCAATCCTGTCCTCATACAGATGCGGCATCCGGCAAATTTTGGTTCCCTTGTATTTGTTGTTGCACTGCCAGATGACCCGGCGGTATTTGTCGTTACTGTGCCAGACCTTAGGCCCGAAGGTTGCTCCGCAGCATCCGCAGAAGATCTTCCCCGAGAAAATGGTCTGGCCTTGGAGCGGCCTGTTCTTTCTCCGGAGAATCTCATCCTGGACTCGTTTGAAGGTCTCCGGGGGAATGATCGCCTCGTGATCCTGCTCGATGTGGTACATGGGGACCTGACCTTGGTTCTTGATGGGTGTCTTATGCAGGAAGTCCAGCGTGTATGTCTTCTGAAGGATTTTGTCACCCATATAGGTCTCGTTCGTCAGGATTCCTGCAATCGTCACATCCCGCCAGTTCTTCTTACCCGCTGGTGTTGGTATGCCTTCCTCTGTCAGGATTTTTGCGATCTTGTTGTAGGAGTACCCTTCCAGAAACAGGCCATAAATCTTTCGGACAACAACTGCCTGCTCCTTATTGATAACCGGTGTTCCATCAGGCCCTTTATCATATCCAAGAAAATGAGCGTACCCAAGGCTGTACTTTCCGTCAGCTGCTCTTTTCCGCTGACCCCAGCGCACGTTCTCGGAAATGCTCCGGCTTTCTTCCTGAGCCAGGCTGCTCATGATGGTCAGCAGGAGTTCCCCCTTGGAATCAAACGTCCAGATGTTTTCCTTCTCGAAGTAGACCTCTGTTCCATGCTCTTTCAGCTTCCGAATGGTGGTCAGGCTGTCCACGGTATTACGGGCAAAGCGGCTGACCGACTTCGTTACGATCAAATCGATCTTGCCGTCCAGCGCATCCTCCACCATCTGCTGAAAGCCTTCCCGGTGTTTTGTGCTGGTAGCGGAGATTCCTTCATCTGTGTAAACTCTGACGAATTCCCAGTCATTTCGGCTCTGGATGTAGTTCGTGTAGTAACTGACCTGGGCCTCGTAGCTGGATTGCTGTTCTTCCAGTTCTGTGGAAACCCGTGCATATCCGGCGACCTTCCGTTTCGTCCCGTTACTGATCGGTGCTGATGTGGTCCGGTCGATTGTTGCCGGTATGACCCTTACCTTTTTTGCCATGAACGTTTCCTCCCGTTAGTCATTTCAAGTTCCAGATGATCATCGAACAGGACGATCCGTTCGACCTGTCGCTTCAGTTTGTGCACGATTTCTTCCTCTCCAATAGCCGTCTGTACAGCAGCCATCAGTTCCTCATCCCGCCAGTTCTTGCAGTCGCAGCTCTTTTTGATTCTCCTGGCATCACATGTCCAATACCGGAACTGGCCTTGTGCAGTGCTGTGCATGAAAGCCTTTGACCCGCACTTCCCGCACCAGACCATCCCGCTGTAGGCACTGGGGTTTCTCTTCTCATGAAGCTGATCCTTGCCGCGTTCCTTCCGCATTGCCTGAGCGGCGGCAAAGGTGTCCGGATCTATGATTGCCTCGTGATGATCGTCCACACGGTACTTTGGAAGCTCCCCGTAGTTGATCCTCTGCTTGTGAGGCTTGTATGCATAGACCTGCTGGTAGATCTGGCACCCTGTGTATTCTTCGTTGCTGATCATTTTTCGGAGAGTCTGCGGAGAAAAATGCTTTGTCCCCCGGACGCTTCTTATCTCCTTTTCATCCAGTTCTGTTGCAATTTCCCGAAAGGACTTCCCGGAAAGATACTCAGCAAAAATAAACCGGACGACTTCTGCTTCGTCCGGTTCGATTACCCGTTCATCGCCTTCCCAGCGATATCCATACAGCTTCAGGTGCGCGTGTGGTTTACCTTGCTCATAGTTTTTTCGCACTCGCCATTTGATGTTCTGCGATAGACTGATACTTTCCTGTTCGGCAAAGCTGGCCAGGATAGAAAGCATCACCTCGCCATCCGAAGTGAAGGTGTTCACGTGTTCACGCTCAAAGCGAACCTCCACGCCCAGTTCCTTCAGATGGCGAACCGTCGCCAGCAGATCAACCGTATTTCTGGCAAATCTGGATATAGACTTCGTCAGGATGATGTCAATCTTTCCTGCTTCACAATCAGCGATCATCTTCTGAAAGCGCTCACGCGGTTTTGTGTCTGTACCGGTAATGCCCGCATCAATGTAAACGCCGACATACTCCCATTCTGGCGTTCCCTGGATCAGGTTGCTGTAGTAGCTAACCTGCGCGGACAGTGAATGCATCAGCTGCTCTGTATCAACAGAAACACGTGCATAAGCCGCCACTCTTTTCCGCTGAAACTGTTTGATCTGTCTGGTTTCAATCCGTTTTACGGTCGACATGTTGTCCCTCCTTTCCACGTTGCATTGACGCTCGCTCCTGGGAATTAGTCAAGTTATATTCGAGGATCAGGCCATCAGAAACCGGCTTGTATTTCATCTTCATTTTCCGGTCCATCCGCCAGTATTCTCGGTTGGAGATTGTTTTCTCCATCAGCATTCTTCTCGTCTGAATCATGGTCAGGGTGTAATGGCACTCCCGCCGGAACTCGTGTTTTGACAGCTTCATGCGCAACCTCCACAGTGGATTCGTTACGTCGTATTAATCCTCAGTTTTCGGCAGCTTGCAAGTCTGATTCTGAAATTAATCCGTCAGAAACAGGATGGTATTTCTGCTTCATTTTGTCGCGCATCTGGCAGTATTCATCTTGGGAAATCAGGCCCTTCTTCAGCATGCTTCGTACATGACTCATCGTGATCGAAAAAAGGCATTCATTCTGAAACTCCTGCTTCGCCAATTCCATCATTGCTCACCCCCGAACCGGTCACGGATGTAGCAATCATGAGAGCAGTATTTCCGGTTACGGCTGCCATAGGCCGAGAAGGTCTTCCCACAGACAGGACACACGGATTGCCGGAGCGATTCACGCCGGAGTTGATTCGGATGAGAATTCCACCATTTGTACCGGCAGGAATCTGAGCAGAATCTCTTTGTTTTCCGTCCCGGAATCTGCCGGATTTCTTCACCGCACTGTGGGCATGAAAAAACCGCTGCTGGCTGATCAGGTTCTTTCTGATCATCTGCGGCGGTCATTCGCTTCAGATAGGATTTAACCGTATTTTCGGATATCCCGATCTGTGCGGCAATTTTCCTGTACCCCAGTCCCTTCTCGCTGAGACTGGCAATCTTCTGTTTCTCTTGGGCCGTCATCGAGCAGTCCTCCAATCGTTTGATCGTTTGACTACTCACGCCCAAAAGTCAGGGGATTTTATAAGTGAAGCTCAGAAAAATAATGAGGGCACCTCCCACATAGATACCACGAGTCGCACAGCACTTTCATGCCGGAGGAAATAAGCTTGAATCTGGGTATCTCCTATTTCTCCTTCAGAAAAGCCTGCTCATGGTTTCGTACAGATGATCGATAGAAATCGGCTTTTCCGTGAAAGCATCTTGTCGATAATATCGTCGGCTCCTTCCCTTCGGAGAATGAACTGATTGAATCTGCCCGTCCCCTGGTGCGGCTCCAGGGAATCCACGGCGAACTGATGCCCGAACTTTCCTCCTTCAGCTGGAACAGAAAGTGAGAACAGAGTGATGCGGATCCTGGCTATTTCAGACGAACCCTCCAGCAAGCTGTGGGGGGACCGGTGCAGGGAGGCCCTCTCCGGAGTGGACCTGATCCTCTCCGCGGGGGACCTTCCCTCTTCCTACCTGTCTTTCCTCACCTGCTTCACGAACGCGCCGGTCGTCTATATCCACGGAAATCACGACGACCGCTACAGCGAGAGTCCGCCCGAGGGCTGCCTGTGCGCGGACGGCAAGATTGTGATGATCAACGGCGTCCGGATCCTCGGCCTCGGCGGCAGCTTCCGCTACCGGCCGGACGGTGTGAATATGTACACGGAGCGTGAAATGGCTTCCCGCATTGCTTCCATACGCCGGAGGGTGAGAGCCGCCGGCGGCGTCGATATCATCCTGACACATGCGCCAATCCGCGGGCTCGGCGATGAGGACCATCCCTCGCACCGCGGCTTCGAATGCTTCAAGCCGATGCTGGACCGCTTCCGCCCCGCCGTGATGGTCCACGGCCATATGCATCAGTCCTACACCGCGTTTTTCCAGCGGGAGCGCGAATACCACGGCATTCCGGTTATCAACGCGTCAACATCCTATGAGTTCGATCTTCCCGAGACTCCGGACAGGAAGGACCCCACCCGCCGCGGACTCCGCTACATGAAAAAAGCGAGCCGGTTCGAATGAACCGGCCCGTTTTTTTGCGGTCTTTCCGGACCGGAGAAGGCTTACGTCTCCTTCACCGCCACCGGCACGCCGCGTGTTACTGTTTTTCCTTCATAGGTCACCGCCACGGTGATCAGGGCCGTTCCGGGAGCCTTGGCGGTTACATGGCCACATGCATCCACTTCCGCCACCGACGGATTCGAAGAGGTGTACACCGGGGGATACTTCTTCGGGCACAGGCGGGTGGTATCCTCCAGCCTGGCCACCGTTCGGATCTGGCCTTCCTCTCCAGGCAGATAGCAGTATTTGTCCAGCTCCGCGTAAACCACGGAAAGCGGAGCGTCCCATTCGCCCACGATGGCGAATCCTTCGCTGCAGGGCAGATCCGCGCTGCTGCGGCCCACTTCCACCACATAGTCCCCGGGGATAATCCGCATCTTCTGCCGGAAATCATCCCAGAAGGTCACGTCACGCAGCGGCACTTCGATGGTCACCGTCTTTGTTTCGCCGGGTTCCAGGAAGATCTTGGTGAATCCCTTCAGCTGCCGGAAGGGCTTGTTGTAGCCGGGTTTCTCGCCGAAGCGTTCGTCCACCACCTTGCGGATGTACAGCTCCACGATTTCCTTCCCTGCCACTTTCCCCGTGTTGGTCACGTCCACGCAGGCCGTCAGGCTGGTTCCGTTGGGAACCTCCTTCTCCTTCAGCCGCAGGTTTGCGTAATCGAAGGTGGTATAATGAATTCCGTATCCGAAGGGGAACCGGGGTTCCTCGTCCAGGTACCAGTATGTCCGTCCGTGATCCTGGGTAAGCACGTCCGCCTTGCGGATACCGTAGTCATTGATGTTGGGCAGCTGGCTGTCATCCTTGTACCAGGTGGCGGTAAGCTTGCCGTTGGGGTTCACCTTTCCGAAGAGCACATTGGCGATAGCCGTGCCCTGGCTCTGTCCCGCGTAGGTGGCGCACACCAGCGTATGGCACTTGTCCAGCACCGGATCGCCGATGGTGCCCATCACCGTCAGCACCACCACGGTATTGGGATTGGTTTCCAGCATCTTCGCGATCCGCTCTCCCTGGCCGTTGGGCAGCGCGATGGATTTCCGGTCCGCGCCTTCGGATGCGGTACCTGCGTCCGTGCCGGCCACCATGATTACCAGATCTGCGTCCTTGGCCGCTTCCAGGGCCCTTGCGAACATCTTTCCCTGGTCGCCCTTCCGTTCAGGATCTTCCGGCCCGGCGTAAGGCACATACTCCGGCAGGTCATATTTTTCCCGGGTATCCTCGTGCTTCTCGATGCCCATGGCGGACATCATCATCTGCTGCACCTGCTGCGGGTCCACGCCCGGAATGCTCATCAGATCCAGCAGGCCTCCGCCGTATTCCTTCTGGGCGTTCCAGCCCTTTTCGTAAATCACCTGCGCGTCCGTATCCGCCAGCTCGTTGCGGATTCCGTCCAGTGCCTCCACGTTGTACCGGGTATCCAGTCCGCCGCCTACGCCGAAGGACCCGCAGGAATAGCCGCCCAGTTCCCGGAACTTCGCGTTGGGGCCCACTACCAGCACCTTCCGGAGGCCTTCCTTCTTCAGGGGCAGCATTCCCTTTTCGTTCTTCAGCAGCACGATGGTATCGTTGGCCATATCCACCGCCAGGTCATCATGCTCCTTGCTGGCCATCTGCTCCGCTCCCAGGCTGTCCCAGGGCGTGGATCCCTTGGGATCGAAGATGCCCTGACGGAACAGGGAGCGGACATTGCGGATCACGTTTTTGTCAATCTGGTCTTCCGTGATCAGGCCCTGTTTCACCGCGTCCATCAGGTGAGCCCGGTGCTCTCCGCCGCAGGAGATGTCGCACCCGGCGATCAGCGTTCCGGCGGAAGCCTCCTCCAGAGTGTTGTAGTAGTAGTGTCCGACGCCTTCCTTCTGTCCCAGGGCCAGATGACCGGCGTTATAGGTTTGCTGCACCGCGCCGCAGTCGGAGGTTACGTAGCCTTCGAAGCCCCACTCTTCCCGCAGCAGCCGGCCCATGACCCATTCGCTGGCGCCGGCGGGCACGCCGTTGATCCGGTTGTAGCTGATCATGGTGGACTCCGCTTTTCCTTCCCGGAAAGCGTATTCAAACACCCGTGCGTAGTATTCCCGGATGGTCTTTTCATCCGCGAAGGAGATACCGGTGTTTCGGTTGTTCTCGCTGCTGTTGAGCATATAGTGCTTCGGGGTGGCCGCCGCCTTGACGTATTTCGGATCCTCATCCGCTCCCTGGAAGCCCCGGATATAGGCTGCCGCCATCTTGCCTCCCAGGAAGGGATCCTCGCCGAAGTTTTCGTCGGACCGTCCATTCCGGGGATCCTTGCTCAGGTTGATGGTGGGGCACCAGAAGCTCAGGCTCTCGTCCCCGATGTTGTGGGCCGCCCGGATTTCATCCGAAACCGCCTTTGTCACCTTGCCGATCTTTTCCGTGTCCCAGCTCTGGCCCATGGCCAGGCATACCGGGAAGGAGGTTACGTTGTAGGACTTGTCGTTCACATAGTTCAGGGCGTTGATCCCGTGGCTGGCCTCGTTGGAATAATGCCATCCAGGGATGCCCAGCCGGGGAATCGGGCAGGTCCACGTGCCGCACCAGGCGATTTTTTCTTCCAGTGTCATCCGGCTGACCAGGTCTGCCGCCCGCTCTTCGCAGGAAAGGGATGTGTCTCTGAATTTTTCCATCGGTCTTCTCCTTTTTTCTTATATTGTATGGGCGTTTTTCCGGATCCCGCCCATGGACCATGCGTAGTCAAAATGCATTTTCCGTGCCCGGGCGGCCGCGCTGTCGGACAGGATACCGCTCTCGCACAGGAACAGGATCTGCCGGCCCGGCTCCTGTTTTTCCAGCCAGTCTTCCAGAGAATAGAAGGGCACGTTCTCCGCGCCTTCCATATGCCCCTTCTCAAATTCCTCCGCCGGCCGGAGATCCGCCAGGGCCGCCCCCTCCCGCAGCCGTTCCGCCGCGAAGGACCAGGAAACCCGGTACTGGGCCAGCCGGCCGGTCTCCATCCGGTATTCCCTGCCGGAGCGGAACACAATCCGCAGGCATTCCTCCTGCATCTCCGCCCGTACCGGTTCTTCCGGCAGGTTCATGATCCGGAGGCACTTGGGGCAGTCCGGCAGCACCGCGGCCTGCGGCCCGTCCGTAATCAGGAACATCTGCCGCTCCCGCTGCGCAAAGAGCAGCGCCAACGGGCGGCCCCGGAGCCGGTTTCCGTCCGGGTCCGTCAGGTTCCGCTCCTCCCACACGCTGCCGGAGATGGAGGTAAAGAGATGTGGTCTTCCGTCCTCATCCGTTCCCGCCGCCCAGAACTGGCCGTCCGCGGCGGCAATGGTCGTGAATGCACACGCCGGGTAATATCCCCGGTATTCCCTGTTGAACGCCAGCGGGTGCCAGCCGTCTTCCCTTTGGCTGTACAGTTCCCCGCTTTCCCCCAGGGCCAGCCGGATCTCCCGGAGACCGCATTCTGCTGTCATTTCTTCCATAGGATCCGATCCAGTTCATCCGGCTGCACGAAGGGGCCGGGCAGGGTTCCGAGACCCCGGTGATCGCCGAAATAGTCTTCATTGAAGATGATGGCCGTTCCGTCCGGATTCTCGTAACGCTCTTCCGGCTCAAAGGCCTTGCCCAGAATGTCGCTGGTAATGATGCCCGCCCGGAAGTCCTTCAGCAGTTCATACACGTTGGTCTTCAGGCGCAGCGCGCCGTCCTTTTCCTCCAGTTCCACCGTCACCTTGCCGCTTTCGTCCACCAGCTTGTTCTGCTCCCGGTTCCAGGGCTTCGCCCCGTTGAAATAGGCGTTGCCGTCGATCCATACGGGCAGGTGTTCAAAGTGATAGTCCATCAGCTCGATCATGGTCATCATGTCCGCCCGCTCGCCGATCCGGAACTTTTTGATCCACTCCTCGTAGGTGGGATACTCATCCCAGACGAAGTTGCCGCAGCGGTCGTTCTCCACCGCGTTGAATCCCATGGACTCGGAGGCCTTCGGGTTCAGATCGAAGGGCGCGTTCTGAATGAAGATGTTGTTGTACACCCGGTTGTCCCCGTGCAGGATCGTCATAAAGCCGGCCACTTCCGTCCTGTGGGGAATATGGTAGGGGGTATAGCGGCGCTGGGAGGCGCCCTTGGAGGTCACCATGTCCGTTCCGGCGCCCACGGCGGTAAACGCGCCGGCGATCAGGTTGTGCACCACGGCCACGCCCTGGGTTGCCCAGCGGACGGAGGCTTCGCTCAGCAGGATGTTGTTGTCGATCAGCGTGGGCCCGTGTCCCACCTCCACGAAGATGTCCTGGCTCATCCGCATGGGGGACGGCGGCACAAACTTCGGCGGGAAGTTGTCGTGCATCAGGTTCTGGGTGAATCGGGTTCCCTGGGCCTGCCAGTCCGTCCAGATGCCCATGGTGCAGTGATGAATGTGGTTCCGCCGGAAGATCACGTCGATGGCCGCGTGGAACTTGATGCCGCCCATCTCGGCGCCTGTCAGCTGCTGGGAATTGTTGATGTTGTGGATATGGTTGTCCTCGATCACGGAGAACACGCAGCCCATCCGGCCCACGATGCCCGCCTGGCCGCAGTCGTGGATATGGCAGCGGCGGACGGTATGGGAGCCCACGGTTTCCTTCGTCCATCCGTCATACTGGGCGATGCACACCGCGTCCCGCTCCATCTGGGTGGGGCTCTTTACGTGCTTGTTGCTGAAGTAGTTGTCGTTCTCCTTCTCCGTCTGGTGATAGTTCCCGAAGGAGATGCCGCAGCAGCGGGAATTGGAAATGTCGCAGTCCTCAATGATCCAGCCCTTGGACCAGTGGGATCCGATCATGCCGTCCTGGTAGGCGGCAGGGGGCGCCCAGTTGGTGGCGGCCTTGTCCACTTTGAAGCCGCTCAGGGTGATGTATCCGATATATTTCTGATCCGGCATGAAGCACTTGTTCCGGACGTTGATCTCCACGCATTCTTTATTGGGGTCGTGATCGTGGAAGTTGGCATAGATAACGGTCTCCTTCTCCCCCACTTCCGCGTACCATTTGTAGATGGACAGTTCCGGCTGCCAGGAGGGGGCGAACACCTCTCCCTTCAGGCATTCCTCCAGGGTGAAGGCTTCATAGAACATCTGATCGTTCATGTACACCGCGCCCCGGTACATGTCCAAAATCTTTCCGGTGGCCGGATCCTTTGGATAGAAGTACCAGTCGCCGGCCACGGGGAGCGCATAGGGATTGTATCCGTTGAATACGCCGTTGTCCACCTTCGCGACCCAGGTGGTTCCCTGGTACTTTTCCCACCCGGTGAGAATTTCCGCGCCGGTGATCCGGGCTCCCAGGGGTTCCGTGGACCGGTATTCGATCCGGGCATCCTCCCGTCCGGCGTTCCTGGGATTCACATATTCCCTGTAAATGCCCGGGGCTACCCAGACCGTATCTCCCGGCTTTGCCACCCGGGCCGCGTCGTCGATATGCTTGAAGGGCCGGTCCTCGGTTCCGATTCCCTGCATCGGGGCATTCACGTTCACATAGATGTTCATGTGCATCCTCTCCTCTCTGAATCTGGTGTCTTTGCCGGAAGCGTTCTGGCCGGGTTGAATAAGGAAAGCGGCGGAATCAACATCATCGTTGAGACCGCCGCGTCAGTTTCGTTTTTTGCAGCTGTTCTTTTCCCCGCCCCCGGGCAGGGATCTCACAGAGCCGGTCTCATAGGATCTTTACGCGAGATTGCCGGCGGATTTGAAGTCTGTTTCACACTTTTCCTTGAAGGCCTTGTCCGCCCGCATCCGTTCAAACAGGCCGGCGTTGGCGGAGATCACCAGCAGCACCAGCAGGAACACGCCCTGGACGATATCCCGCACGGTGGCGGAAAGACCCATGGACACGAACCCGTTGGACAGCATCTTCATGGTGAAGGATCCAAGGACAACGGCAATGGATGTGTCGCAGTATTTGGAGATAAACAGGGCGATGAACATGCCCATGAAGCCGTCCATCATGATGGTCATGGATCCCATGGCGGCAACATTCCGGACCTCGCCGGCACTGGAAACGTACAGCACCGCGCCGACGCCCAGGAACAGTCCGCTGATGGTGAATACCGCAAACTTGATCCGGTCGGAATCCAGACCTACGGAGTTGGCGATGGCCTGGTTGGAGCCGATGGCTCTCAGGTTGTGGCCGAAGGCCGTTTTGTTATAGATAATGTAGAAGACCGCCGCCGTGATGCCCAGCACCCAGAAGCACCAGGGCTGCTTGTTCAGGATCGTGATGGCGCCGTTCAGGTTGACGCCGTTGGGATAGATCACCTTCGGCAGGGATTCCCACACCAGCATCATACCGATGGACATCACAATGCAGGGTACCCGCATCAAATTGTACAGGACTCCCTCCAGCGCGCCTTCCGCCACGCAGATGAGGATGCAGAAGACTACCAGGGCAGGCCAGCCGAGGCCGGTTGCCTTCGCCAGATTTCCGCCGATGATGCCCGCAAAAAGCATCATGCCGCCTGCCGAGAAGTTGATCATTCCCACGTTCATGGACATGATCAGTCCGTAGCAGATAATGGAGGCGGAAACGGACTGACGCAGGGTGGTGATCAGCATCCGGGTGCTGGCCGTCCGTCCGTTGGTCAGAAGGGCAAAGATCGCCCACATTCCTACGGGAATAATCAGGCTTTTGACTGCGTTGAGCAGAAACTTTAATGCTTTGTTCTGTGTCTTCAAGTTCATTCTCCTCATCAAAGAAAGGATTATCACAGCCGCCGGTCCGCTGCCGGGAACCCGGGAGGCGCCGGAAGCGCCTCCCGGTCAGAATCATTGGTTATTCTTTCCGAATAAGGAATCCGTCTTACTTGATCAGGCCTTCATGCCGTTTGATCACATCGTCCAGGCTGTAGTTCTCCGCGTCCTTTTCCAGATCTGCGTAGGTCACGTCGGGATTGAAGACCAGCATCATCCGGGAAATTTCCTCCGCGGTGTACGGCGGAATATCGGATTCAACATACTTGCAATAGTTCTCATAGTCTTCATAGGAGGTGATCTCCAGGTATTTCCGGGTCAGGGGCTGGGTCTTGTCCGGAATCATCTGCACGCCGTCATGCACGTAGTTGTACAGGATCGCAAAAGCCACCATGACCGTGGGGTACTGGCCGCCGCAGGTCCACAGCTGCACGCCATTCTGGAAATACACGCCCGTCTGGGAAGCGATGTCCACCGTGGTATACTTCACGGAGCCGTCCGTCAGCATCTCGGATTCCAGTGCGGAATAAACAGCGTCGGAGGAAGCGGTGGAAACATAGCCGTCCATGATCCCGCCGAAGGAAGCCGCAAAGGTCGGAATATCATCCTGCGCAAGACCGATGCTGTAGGAGTCTGCCAGCAGCTTCATGTCCGGATGCGCGGCGATGAAGTCCCTCATGGCCTTGGCCCGGTCGTCGTGGGATTTCACAAAGCCCTGGGTCAGACCGGAGAAGCAGATGTTGCGGCAACCCGCATCGTACAGCACTTCCAGGCAGCGGGTGCCGGCCCAGTAGTCAGCGTCCACAACGCCGCCCAGATAGTAGGGATTGGCTGCCATGCCCTGCACTTCATTCTCCGCGGAGGGGAAACCGCAGGCGGAGATGAAGGGCACCTTGTACTTTTCGCAGACGCTCAGCAGCGCCTGGGAACCGCCGACGTAGATCACGCCGTCAACATCTCCGGCTGCCAGCACGGATTCCAGATTGCTCACAGCTTCATCACCCTGGCCGGATTCAAAGAAGAAAGGTTCAATGTTGAACGCTTTGCACAGGTAGTCGAAGCAGAGGCGGAACTGCTGTCCCAGCTTGTCGGTGAAGGAATAGTAGGAGAAGGCGAATTTATAGCGGGGCAGACCGTTCAGAATGTCCTGATCCAGCATGGAGGTGTCCGGATCCGCGAAATAGACGTCGCCGGTACCGGCCACTTCAGCGGTGGCGGAGACGATTCCCAGTGCCAGGCACAGGGCGAGGAGGAGAGCGATGAATTTCTTCATGGTTTTCTTTTCCTTTCTGTGTTGTATATTTGTTTGCCGCCCAGCGGCATTGGAACCTGGTTGAAATCAGCTGACCAGCTTGCCGGCGCTCCGGTCATAGCTCAGCGCAACGATAATCACGAACAGAATGCCCTTCACGCCGCTGACCAGCAGGGCGTCCAGACCCCACAGCTGCAGGCCGTTGGACAGGCAGGTCACCGTCAGTGCGCCGATAATGGCGGACAGGATCCTGGATTTTTCGCCGCCGGTCATGGGGAAGCCGCCCAGCACGATGGCCATCATGATGTTGAATTCGTAGCCGTTGCCGGAATAGGCGGATACGGTTCCGGCCCGGAAGAAGGCGAACACGGAAGCGATGCCCACGCAGGTGCCCATCAGCAGGTAGGCCATGAAGATCACCCGGTTCTTGCTGACCCCGGCCTGCTGGGCCGTCAGCATGTTGCCGCCCAGAGCCTTGTTGTATTTGCCGATGGTGGTGTAGTTGAACAGGTAGATGCCCAGGGAGATCACCACGGCCAGGATCACGGCCTTGATGGCTGTGTTGTTCATGAACGCGTAGTCCGAGAACAGAATCGAGATATCGCTGTTGGTAGTCGCCGTCTTCAGAATGCCGGTAAAGGAGGTACGCACCGTCATGGATCCGATGAATACCGGCACGCTCAGCAGCAGGGAGATGGCCGCCGTGCAGCTGGCGCCGATCACACATACCGCCACGCAGGCCAGGATGCAGATGGGAAGCGGTACTCCCGCCAGAATCAGCAGTCCGCACACCAGCTGGGCCACGCCGGACACCGCGCCGATGCTGAAGTCCATGCCTCCGTGGGCATACACGAAGGAGGATCCCACCGCGATCATGATCAGCACGAAGCCCTGGTTGATCAGATTGCCGATGTTATCCGCGGAAACGAATTTTCCCTGGGTAACGATGATGAAGAACCCTACGATAAAAATCAGGCCGAAATACGGTACGATGGAATTGATCAGTGCCTTCCGGGCCGCTTTCTTTTCCAGCGCCGCCTGAATGGCCTCGTTTTTCTCGTTGTGTCTGATTGCGTTATTGTCAGCCATCATCTTCACCTGCCCTTAAATAATGTACTCAATGACGGTCTTCTCGCTCAGCTCTTCGCTGCGCATCAGTTCCTTGGTAAAATGACCGTCCTTGAACAGCATGATCCGGTCGCTCATTCCGATCAGTTCCAGCAGCTCCTCGGAGATCATGATGATCGCCTTTCCCTGCCGCTTCAGATCCATCATCAGCTTGTACATATCCGCCTTGACGCCCACGTCGATACCGCGGGTGGGGCAGTCCAGAATCAACACGTCCGATGTGGTTCCCAGCCACTTGGAGAAAACCACCTTCTGCTTGTTGCCGCCGGAGAGTTCCTTCACCAGCTGTTCTCCGTTCCGGCACTTGATGGACATGACCTTGATCTGTTTGTTCGTCAGTTCCTTTTCGCTCCTGGGGGAGATATAGCCCAGGGCTTTTTTCATGTTCCGCAGGGAGGGCAGTACGATATTGTTTTTGATGGAAGCGCCCAGAATGACCGATTCTTTGTCCCGGTCCTTTGAAACGTACGCCATGTTGTAGCTTACGGCCGTCACCGGGTCCGTCACCGGCTTTTTCTTTCCGTCCTTGATGATGTTGACTTCGCCGGTCAGGGGCTTCTCAATGCCGTAGAGCACCTTGCCCAGCTCGTGCATGCCGCAGTCGGACAGGCCGCCGAAGCCCAGGATCTCGCCCTTGTGCAGCTTCACGTCCACGTTCTCAAACCCGTTGCGCAGGGAGATGTGGTCCGCCTGCAGCACCACTTCGTCGCTGCTGGTGCCGTCAAAGTCGTCCCGGTAGTAGCTGCCTGCCAGCTCCCGGCCCACCATCAGCTTCCGCATCAGCTCGATGGACATCTGTTCCTTGTTCAGCGTGTCGATGATGACTCCGTCCCGCAGAACCGTAATGGTGTTGCAGACCTCCATCAGCTCGTCCAGGTCGTGGCTGATGAAGAGCACGGCCTTGTTCTCTTCATGAAGGCGGTTGATCAGGTTGTAGATCAGGCGGCGGCCCTTGGTAGCCAGCGCGGTGGTGGTCTCGTCGATGATCAGCAGATCCGGATTGGTCGACATGGCCCGGGCGATCTCCACGATCTTCCGGTCTTCAAAGTTCAGCATGTCAATGGGCATGCTGCCCTTGATCTCCGGCGCGCCGATATCCGCCAGCACCCTGTCCGCTTCCGCGTTGATCTTCTTCCAGCTGAGGAGTCCGCCCTTGGCAAACTGTTCCAGCCGGCCCGCGAAGATGTTGGCCGCCACGGTAATCCCGCTGATGGTACCCATTTCCTGAATGATCATGCTGACCCCGTGCTCCTGGGCGTCCACCATGCTCTTGGGATGGTATTCCTGTCCCTTCAGGATAAAGGTGCCGCTGTCCTCCTTCTGCGCTCCCGCGACAATGGACGAGAAAGTGGATTTACCCGAGCCGTTCTCTCCGATCAGACCCCGGATCTCCCCCAGACTGATGTCCACGTCCACGTCGATCAGGGCCCGCGTGGCGCCGAAGTTCTTGTTCACGCCGCGTGCGGAAAGCAATAGATTCTCGCTCATGCCTGCAACCAACCTCCTGTATGATGTAGTTCCTGCCGCCCCGGCCCCGTTTCCGGGGCCGGCGGCATGAAGATGTTTCCCTTGTTTATTTCGCGCGGATGGTAACGGTCACCGGCTCCAGGCCTTCCGCCTCCACCTTCAGCGTGATGTCCCCGGCGCCGCAGGGGCGGATCACCGCCACCGCCCGGCCGTCGAAGGAGGTAAACTGTCCGGCGCTGAACTTCTCTTCGCTGGTGGGTTTTCCGGTGCCCAGGGCGATGAGTTCGCCGCATCCGGTGACGGAAGCTTTGATCAGCTTCTCCGCCGTGTTCTCCACGATGCCGTTCTCCGCCTTCAGCAGGATCTCCACGTAGCTCAGGTCCGTATCGTCGGCGCGGATCTCGTCCCGGTCCGCTTTCGCTTCCAGATGGACGGAACCTTCCGCGCTGCGGAGCGTGTACCGGCCGGTTTCCTTCCCGTCTTTGCAGACCACCGCGGTCAGTTCACCCGGCTCATAGGGGATATCCGCAAAGCCTTTGAATTCCTTCAGCTCGCCCTTCCCGGCTTCCTTCCCGTTCAGCAGCAGGACGAAGCTGTCGCCGTCGCCGAACACGTTCACCCGCACGGTCTTCCCTTCGTATCCCTTCCAGCTCCATCCGGAGTAGGCGTTGAAGGTTTCCCACATGCCGGAGATCAGGGTCTTCCCGTAGTTCCAGGGATAATCTACCGCGATGTAGGGTTCCTTCCGCTGGCCGAAGACGATGGCCCGGTAGTAGCTCATGGGCCGGCGGAAACCGGTGATGTCGATATCCGAGCAGTAGGCGATGTACCAGGGATAGGCACCCATAAAGCCCTTGGGGGCTCCGTCCTCTTCATATTCCATCTTGCCGATGCCCGCTTCGCCGATGTAGTCCCACCCGGTCCAGGTGAAATCGCCGATGGCGGTGGGGTTGGCGGTGATCACCGCCCAGTTCTCCGCGATCCGCAGCGGCGTGGTTTCGCTGCCCACCAGCACCCGGTTCGGGAAGAGCTTCTTGTCCAGCTCGTAGCGGCTTGTGGCGTAGTTGTAGCCGCAAACGTCCAGCAGGTCGAAGCTTTCCCGGGTGGCCTGGGTCACCAGCTCGGAATTGTTCAGCTGGGCCATGGCGTCCCCCAGGTTGGTCATGGTTTCGTTGATCTCCGCCCCCTGCTGGCCTCCCATCATGGCCGCCAGCTGGTCCATCACCGCCAGCATGGTATTGATGGCGTTCATTACGTAGCGGGTGGTGTCCAGGGAGCGGATCTTCTCCGCGATTTTCCTGCCCCAGTCCGCCCCGTTGGGGGTGCCGGTTTCCGGAATCTCGTTGCCGATGGAGTACAGCACCACGGAGGGATGGTTGAAATCCTTCCCCACGAACCGCTCCGCCTGCTCTTCCCAGAAAAAGGGGAAGGAGGTGGCGTAGTCATAGCTGGTCTTGTTCCGGGTCCACATATCGCTGAACTCGTCCATCACCAGCATGCCCTTCCGGTCGCAGGCGTCCAGGAACGCTTTGCTGATGGGGTTATGGGCGCTGCGCACCGCGTTGAATCCCGACGCTTTCAGAATCTCCACCCGGCGTTCCTCCGCCCGTTCAATGGCCGCGGCGCCGATGAGTCCGTTGTCATGGTGCACGCAGGCACCCCGCAGCTTGATGCTCTTTCCGTTGATCCGCAGTCCGTGCTTCGGATCCAGCTGCAGTTTCCGCACGCCCAAGTGGCAGCCATCCTCATCCAGGATTTGATCCCCCTGCACCAGGCAGGTCTGGACGCTGTAGAGATAGGGATCCTCCACGTTCCACAGATGGGCGTTTTCCAGATACAGCCGCTGCTGCACTTCCGTCTTTTCCCCCGGCCAGGCTGTGATCAGGCTTTCACCGCAGATGACGTCCTTCCCTTCCGCGTCCCGGATCACGGTCTTCACAAGCACCGGCGCGGTGCGATGGCCCCGGTTTTCCACCGTCATGCGGATCAGGGCGGTGGTGCCTTCCTCGTCGATCTCCGGCGTGGAGACCCGGTAGCTGTCCGGCACCACGTGAATCAGATCGGAAACCAGGATCTTCACGTTCCGGTAGACCCCGGCGCCGGAATACCAGCGGGCGTCCGACGCTGTATGGAAGCTGACGGAAATCTTATTCTTTGCCCCGTAGCGGAGGAAGCGGTTGGCCTCCACGTAGAAATTGGAATACCCGTGGGGGAACCCGCCGGCGTAGTCACCGTTGATATGCACGGAGGCGTTCATGTAGACGCCTTCGAACTCCAGCACCACCAGCTTGTCCGCCCATTCCGCCGGCACGTCGAATTCCTTTTCAATGGCCTCGGCTACGTAGGGATAATAGGCGTTGCCGCCGCCGCTGGGGCTGTCCGCGCTCCGGTTTTTGTCCAGCATGGAATCAAAAGGAAGCGTCAGATCCTTCGTTTCTGCCGCTCCGACGCCTCCGATCAGCGCCGCCAGGCCGGTGGGCGCTGCCGTCTTCCAGTTCTTGTTAAAGCTTGTTCTGATCATGGGGCTCCATCCTTTCTTCCGTTTGGGTGATGGGTTCCTGTGATTCTGCCTTTAACCGATCCAGACTCATTTTAGTTATGTTACGTAATTTCTTTACAAAACGGATTATACGTGCAGGTTGTCTGTTTGTAAATAGATTTTTGTAAAAAAATATATATTTTTTTACCATTTGATCTTTCTCTTGACCTGAGATCAGTTGCCTTCTATAATGAGGGCAGCAAAGGCATCGTTGCTGAAAGGAGAATAGCAGGTATGGAACTGCCGGTTTTGAAAGATATAGAACAAAACCTCTCTATCCCGGACCGGGTTCTTCACTGCTTCCTGGACGGAGGATCCCACGACGTAAATGAAATAGCCGCGGCGGTGGGCGTCAGCCGGCAGACGGTAATGAAGTTCCTTCAGTTTTTTATGAGGGATCAGCTGATTGTCGTCGAAGGAAAAGGTGCTTCCGGGGCCAGCGGCGGGAAAAAGCCGTTGCTTTATTCCCTCTCCACTACCCTGTATCTGCTCTGCGTCACCCTGTGGAATGAAGCCTTCCGCATCAATCTGTTCAACATCCGCGGGGATCTGATCGACCGGATTTCCCTGTATATCCCCCTGCCGGAAACAGCGCAGGCCGCCGCGGACAATATCGGTCAGCTTTCCGCCATGCTGCTGGAGAAAAACGGGATTTCCCTTTCCGATGTCAAAGGCGTCAGCGTTTCCGTTCCGGGAACGGTGGACCGGAAGACCAATATGCTGGTCTACAGTCCCCCGGCCCACTTCTGGGGTCCCAACATCCCCCTGGCTGAGTATCTGCAGCCTTTCTTTTCGGACTCCACCATGATCTTTATCGAATCTCCCGAGAAAATTCATACCGGCATGTACTATCTGGAGCCCAGATACAACCGGACCCGTCTGGTGGTGCTGGCCGTTGCCCACGACGTGGTTTCCGGCTGCCTCATGGAGAACGGGCATATTCTCAACGGCACCCATTCCCTCATCGGTGAACTCGGGCATATGACCGTGGATCCCGATGATTCCGAGGAATGCGAATGCGGTTCACATGGCTGTCTGCAGAAGATGATGTCTCTTCCCCGGCTCTGGCGGATCCTCCGCCGGGAGGGGCCGGCCTTTCCGGATTCTCCCCTGCTGGCAGGCGATGGCGCCCCCACCTACCGGGAGATCCTGACCGCCGCCCGGGACGGGGACGGCCTGGCTCTCCTGTGCGAAGACTACATGGTAAAGCAGCTCTCCGTCCTGCTGCATAACCTTTCCGTCTTCTTTGACCCGGATTATGTGATTTTTGCCGGAAAGGACTTCCCCGTGAGCAGCGCCTTCATCGATAAGCTCTACAGCCGGATCAGTTCCTTCCGGTTTTTCCAGAATGGAGTAAAGCCTTTTGAGATTCTCTTTGATGATGTGGATCTGATTGAACGGGACGCCACAGGCTCCATGCTGACCCTCCGCTGGCGGCTGCTCCGCAGCGCGGACGCCTATCTGCACCTGGATATGGAAGGCTTTATTTATCCCACCCCGATGTGATCATTCTCCGGCCGCCGGCGCCGGATCCTCCCCGCAGTATTTCGCCATGAAATCCTCCGCTTTCAGCGGCCGGTCAAACAGGTAGCCCTGCAGGAGCACCTTGCCGAAGTGCTTCAGGTAATCTTACAAATATCTTAGCCACATTGAAAACAGTGTTAAATTCCCCAGTCTGGAAATGCTTGTATGTCTTTCCCGAGAGCTTGATGTGTCACTTGATTATCTCATCAGTTCTGATTCAGATCAGACAGCAGATTTCTATGACTCTGCAGAACAGATAAATCAATTGCTTGCCACAAGTTCCCCGGAGGAGTATTCGTTCCTGATAGAATTAATCACTTTTGTACAAGATCGCATGAAGAAACACGACCTTCTCCCTCACTGAACCAATAAACCAACAACATCCAACTTAAACATTATCGGATTCATCGTTCATGTCTGAAGTGCTCTAACAGCTTCACTTTCCTGTGCAACACCATCAGCTGTAGAATCCATTTCTTTTGAGAGTTCCTTGATTACTTTCCGTTCTGCTTTTCTGTATTCCGCATAAATCTGATCTTTGAGGATGGTGTCTCCGCCTACCGTGACAAACTAAAGAAAAGTGTTGAAGAGGACGCTACGAAATTGTTCCGTGGGATCAGCAGCGACCCCGATTATGTAGCATTGCAGATCAATGATAAGTATGGTTTATCAATTGTTCATAAGGATGGAGATCTTATTCCCTTAAGGTCTTCTGGTTTTGAGCATGTTGTTGCATTGTCTTTGATAGGTGCGCTTCATAAAAATGCTCCATTGAGTGGGCCAATCATTATGGACTCTCCGTTTGGAAGACTGGATCCCACTCATAAACGGAATATAACGAAATCACTTCCCCAAATGTCTGATGAAGTAATCTTGCTGGCGTATACCGATGAAATTGACGCTGAGCTCGCAAGAAGCCTTCTCGGTAGCAACTTAAAGAAAGAGTATCGGTTACGGAAATATGGTTCTTTCCATACGGAAATCGAGTCGCAGTAAGGGAGGAAAACAGCATGAATGACATTATTAATTTCCGCTTATCGAAAGAAGCGAACGATGTGGCGGATCAACTTGTTGCAACAGGTAAATTCGACCATGGTACATCCGCAGCAAAATTTGCTTTTGCTTATGCAGTAAAAAACTATTATGGTCACTTTGACCCCGCAACATATGCCGTCACAGATGGTTTCGGAACTAACTATAGTGTTGGTTCATTTAATGATCTTGCCCCATATGTTCTCGTCCTATATCCCCAAACAGAAACTCCTTACATCTATGTCAGAGCATTGATTAATTATGGGCTTGTGAAAATCGGAGAAATTATAAAAGAAAAAGGAATGCCTGCAATTTACTCATTGTGCGATTAACTATTCCTCCGGCTTTGGCAACACGTGCGCCTCTGTTGCCCCTCATCAGTCCGGGTTGAGCACAAACCCGATCGGCACGGCGTAGGCGGCACGTCGGGCCAAATAGGGCCGAAAAAAGGCCGCTTCGATTGAAGCAGCCTACTGTCACACGATTCCCGGTAAACTATCACACGTTCCCATTGTACGGTCACACGATTCATTTCCGGTATCGTGTGACCTTTTGGCTTCGTGTGCTGGTATGCACCCATTTGCCTAGATCTCCATAAAACCCAGCCCTTTTCGACGATCAAAACTACAGCCGAGAACAGACTCGAATCCCGCAGACCTTTTGATTTCAAAGGCTCCGGGCCGTTTTTGCATTGTATCAATTTCTCCATGTTTAGGAAGGACATATATTCCGCAAAGTTGAAGGTGCGGGCGACGGACTTGGACATATCCGCCTGGATGACGGGGATGTCCGTGGCGGCCTCGAAGAAGAGGTTGTCGTCCTCGCCGCCGGTGGAGGCGTAGGAGACGCCGATGGTGGCGATGGATTCCACCAGGCCGTCGCCGGTGATGACCGGCATATCCCGGGGCCAGTCGGTGCCGGAAAGGGGTTCCAGGATGGTGTCATCCACCTTTTCCAGCTCTTTGATCAGAAAGGTGTAGGAGTCGTCGGCGGTCAGGCGCCGGGACAGGGGCGTGAGAATCATGGGATACCTCCTTTGTGAATGCATCGGGCGGGATCAGATCAGATTGCGGGAGAGGATCACCAGCTCGGCGCAGCCGTCCCCGATGTCCGCGGAGCGCCGCCAGGAGCAGTTGGCCAGCCGGATGGTTTCATTCTCCGTCTCCTCCGTGGTGAAGGAGCCGTCCGCCAGGGTCAGCCACACCGCCCCGCCGGGCTCGCAGGCCTCGTTTTTCAGGGATACCACCACCGCGCCCCGGACCAGGATATCGACGGGATCGTTTCCGGCGTAGGGGGCGGTATTCGCGCCGTAGACCTCCGGCGCTCGGGAGGGGATGCGGACGGCGATGCCCACAAAGCGTCCGAAGGCGGAGTCCGCCTGCGTCAGGGTGACGCCGGAGCCGTCCGCGCTGAGGAAGACCGGGGCGCCCGGCGGGATCGGGGCGTCTCCGGCGTTGGGAAGGGAAACGATGACGGCGTCCGCAGAGCGGGAGACCGCTCCGGGAACGCCGTGCAGGAAAGAGGAAAGAACCTGGCTCATCACTTGATCATCCTTTCTTCATGTTGATATTCCGGCTGGCAATGATCCGGCGTCCGAGCTCGCCGGGATCCGCCGCCGGACGGGCGGAACGCGCCAGCGCGGCATAGGCCCGGCCGTCCCCGGTCCTGCGGCGGGCGGGCGCGGCGTGGGCCTTCAGCGCCCGCAGGGCGGCGTCGGCGGCGGAAGCCTGCTGGGCCCGGGGCAGCCGGGCAATGACGGGGCGCAGGGCCCGGACGGCGGAGCGCACCAGGGCGTCGGCGGCCTCCCGGGTTTCCTCACCGGTTCGGGCTTCCTCCGCCAGCGCCGTTTCCTCCGCGGCCTCCGCTTCGGCGCTGAGATAGCCGGAGGGGGTCACGCCCGCTTCCCCGGCCTCCCGCAGGGCGGCGGCCAGGTCCTCCTTCAGGGCTTCCTCCGGGTCCTCCTCCGGCAGCAGATCCGCGGGGGACAGGCCGGAGGCGGCCTGCGCCAGGGGATCCTCATCCGAGCCGGCGGGCAGCGGCGCTTCGGCCGGGGCGGCGGCTTCGGAAAGGGGACAGGTTTCCAGCAGGGCGATGATCCGGTCCAGGCGGGAGAGGATCTCCGCCTCCCCGTCGCCGGCGGCCAGGGTTTCCTCCGCCGGAGCGGCGGGCGCTTCCTCCGCCGGAGCGGCCTCCACGTTCACCTCCAGGTTCACATCCGCCGGGGCGGCCGGGGCTTCCTCCGCCGGGGCGGCGGCTTCCATCAGGGCGAGTACCTCCGGCAGCTCCTCCGGGGACAGGTCGTTGCCCCGGATGGCGGAGGCGACCAGCTTCCGGATCAGGGGAGAGGAGGCCGCGGGGGATACGGTTTTCTGAACAGACTTTTTCATGGGATGGGTACTCCTTTCTTTTTTACAGGGCGGACGGTGGTCCCGGATCGCGACCCGGGGGCCGGCCCGTCCGTGATCGACGACGGCGATATGGTTGCCGCGGATTTCCCGCTGGATCCAGCGGCCGTTTTCCTGCGTCAGGGTGTAGGTATAGCCGCAGGAGATTTCCCGCTTTCCCGCCAGGATCCGGCGGATCACCCCGGGATCGGTGATGACCAGGTCCGCCAGCAGCAGATTGCTGTCGGGGCCTTCGCCCCGGCGGATGTTCTGGGCATGGCCCTTCTGCAGCCGGTGGATGTTTTCGGCGGTCACGCCTTCGGGATCGGCGGGATGGTCCTCGGTGACCGGCTTTCCCTCAAAGGAGGCGATGCAGGCGGGGGAGAAAACCTCCTCCGGCAGCCGGTGCACCGGCACCCGGTGGGGGGAAAAGGGCAGGCCCAGCTCTCCGGTCAGGTATTCCTGCACGCCGACCCGGGCTACCGGCACATTCCGGCAGATCAGATAGCCTTCGGCGCTGCGGGCCATATTGGGGCTGAGCTTTTCGGCAAAGTAGAGCAAGACGGTGCTTCCTTTCTGAGAATCATAGGCATTCCGGGCATACGGATCAGAGAACCCCCAGATCCCGGAGACGGAGGCGGGCTTCCGCCTGGGTCAGGAGCCCGGCCTCCCGGGCCTGGGCCAGGGCCTGGATCTGCTTTTGCAGGATTTCCGCCTGCTCCAGGGGACTGGGGGTCATCAGGGGAGGAAAGGTGAATTCCAGCCGGTCCGGCGCCTCGCCCCACAGGCTCAGGCACATGACGGGCAGCAGCTTTTCCAGGGCGGGGCGGAGGTGCTTCTCCTGCATGTCGGCGATGAGCTCGTAATAGGTTTTCAGGTCGCTTTCCCCGGTGGCGTTCATGCCCTGGGGGCTGCGGCCGAAGAGGCGGGTGGCGGGAATGCCGGAGGCGCCGGCCATATCCAGCATGAAGGCCTCATAGACGTCGGAGAGGCCGGCAAAGGAGAAGGGGTGGCTTTCCAGGGAGTCCCCGGCGGAGAGCAGCTGGAGGCCAAAGGAGGTGCGCAGGGCGTTTTCCCGGGCGATGGCGTCCAGCACCCGGCTCTTCTGCTGATCCGTGCCCATGGCCAGGATCTCGCCGAAGTCGCCCATCCGCAGGGTGGTGATGTTCGCCTGGAAGACCAGCTGGGCGATGTTGGCGGAGGTGGCGTTGCGCTTCTGCAGCTCCTCCCAGAGATGCTCAAGCTCGCTGGCGCCCCAGAACATTTCTCCGATCTCCTCGCCGCGGGGCAGATCCCGGCCGGTGAAGCGCAGCACGCGGCTGTGGTGCACCCGGAGGAAGGCGGGGCCGGAGGCGGAGGCCTCCAGCTGCAGGTCATAGAAGAGGGGATAGCCGAAGTCCGGGTCGTTCAGATCCTCCTCCAGCTCGGACGAGGGCAGGACGCCGGAAACCCGGTCCCGCACCAGGAGCCCCTGAAAGCTGCCGGGCATGACCGTATCCGGATCCAGGGGCTCGTCCAGCCGGTCCTCCTGCCCGGCGATCACCATCAGGGCGCAGGCGCCGCCGTAGAGCCGGGCCCAGCGGATGGCGGAGGTGATCTCCCGGCGGATTTCGTGGCGGGCTTCCAGGCGGCGCAGATCCTCCGCCTGCTGCGGCGGCAGGGCGCCGGCCAGGGTATACCAGCCCCGGGTCATATCCTCGCAGGGCATGTCGATGATCCGCTTGGCCAGCCAGGATTCCCGGTACAGGGCGGTCAGCAGGGAGGGGGTCAGCGGCGCGGCCCGTTCGTAGGTGCCGCCGCTCAGCAGGGCGGAGGCGTCCCCCAGCCCCGCCAGGGGATTGCTGTAGCCATCGGCGGCCCGTTTCTTTCGGTTGCTCATGATTCACCTCGGCGGAATCGGTCGGTGCGGGTATGGCAGAGATAGCGCAGCGCGTCCATGGCGTGGTCCTTCTCCTTCAGGGGCCTTTCCTCGCCCCGGCGGCGGGCCTTCTCGTCCCAGAGATAGCTGTGCATTTCCGCCAGCAGGCAGGGGCAGCGGCTTTTTTCCACCATGACCTGGCGGCGGCCGATCAGCACGGCGGTGGTCGCGATGCCCTCCCGGACGTCGTTTCGGGCGTCCTGCACCCGGAAGCCCCGGTTCCGGAGCTCCGCCTTGAAGGAGGCGGCGCTCGGGTCCACGATGACCTGCACATTCCGGTCTCCGCCCAGAAAGGCGGCCAGGTCCTCCGCGTATTCCGCGTCCGTTTTCTGCCGCTGGGTGCGGGAGGAATCCCAGTAGTATTCTCCGGCGATCCAGAAGGTATGGCCGTCGTCCCGCACGTCCAGGAATACGCAGGGGTTCACCGTGCCGTAGTCCACGGCGGCGAAGCGGCGCATGCCCCGGTAGCGGGCGGGGGAGGAACACAGATAGGTGTTCGCCTCATCGTCCCACATGGGATAGACCGCGCCCTCGGCGCTGACCCATTCCCCCAGGATATACTGGCGGTAAAAAACGCCCTGAAAGGAGCGGGCGTAGCTTTCCCGGATCGCCGGGGAGAGGGTCAGATTGTCGTCCATGGTGAAATGCAGGCGGTAGAGGCCGATTTCCTCCGCCCGGTCGATGAAGTCCGTCTTGATGAAATGCCAGGCGCCGTTGGGGTTGCAGTTCATGAAGATCCGGCTGCCCTCCACGGAGCAGCGGCCGATCATCTGGTCCACGAAGGACCGGGGGAAGAGGGCGACCTCGTCGGCGTAGGCGCCGCAGGCGGTCATGCCCTGGAGCTTGTCCTGGGCGTTATCCTTGTCCGCGCCGAAGAGGTGATAGATATTGGCGCCGATCACCAGCCGGGACTCGCTCCGCTTCCACTCCCAGGGAATCGAGAAGGTTTCCAGCATGCGGAAGAGGGGGGAGAGCACGTTCCGCCGGAGCGCCCCGCCCGTGACCCCGGCGATGATGAAGTCGCCCCCGCGGAAGGAGGTCAGGCTCCACAGGAGGAAGGAAAGAATCATGGCCACCGTTTTGCCGGAACGGATGGCCCCGTCGGCCAGCATCATCCGGTAATGCTCGCAGCCGGATCCCGGGCGCCACCACAGGAGGGCCTGCCGCTGCTTCCGGGAGAAGGGCTTCAGCTCGAAGGGGGCGATGAGAACAGCTCCTCCATGGCTTCCTCCGGCGCCTGGACCGCGGCGGTGAAGGCGCGGATCGCGGCCTCGGTCCGGGCTTTTTCGTCATCTCCGCCCATGGCCTGCAGACGGTTGAACTGCTGCGTGATCAGGGTGGCGCTCTTCTTCAGCTGATCGAACAGGGCCCGGCGGATGGCGATGAAGCCGTCCTGGCGGATCATGGGGATCATGACATCCAGGGGCTTCCGGTAGGTTTTCCTGCACCATTTTTCCAGGGCAGGCAGGGGAACGCCGAGATAGCCCAGGATCTCGGCGGGCTCGCACTGGAGGGCGACCAGCTCCTCGAAGAGGGGACGGGTCAGCTCCCGGCGCAGGCCTTTCAGAACAGGGGGATCGGACAGGGAAAATCACTCCTTTCCGCATACAAAAAGGGCCCCGCCATCGCGGGACCCGGGGAAGGGCGGGGCGGAGAACCGCCCCTGCCTTTTCGGACAGCATGAGAATATCACAGGCCGGGATGGTTATCAATAGCCGCGGCCGTCCGTTTCTTTCCGTTTTTTCCCGTTTTTGTTCGCTTTTGAGAGGAGACGAGGGAGACAGGGGACGGTTCTGCGTCTCCTAAAAGGAGACACAGAACCGTCCCCTGTCTCCCGTCTCCCGCGTCCCCTGTCTCCTCGCCTGTCTCCCTTTTGAAAACGCTTGACAGCCGTCTTTTTGCAATGTTAGTATACAATCAGAGAATTCGTTCCGGGAGGGCAGGGGAAACGCAGCCGCAGCTTCCCGGCCGAAGGGCAGAGAAAACTGAAGACCGCAGAGACAACTGAAGCATTCGGGCAAACTGAAATAGCGAAGCAGGAGGAAAACTTCCATGGCCGAAGAGAATTCCCGTGTATTCAGCGATTTTGACAGCTTTCTGTTCCATCAGGGCACGAACTACGAGATCTATCAGAAAATGGGCGCGCATCCGACGGAGGAGGGGGGCGTCGCCGGAACCCGCTTCACTGTCTGGGCGCCGAACGCGCAGTACGTTTCCGTGATCTGCGCCAAAACCGGCTGGGAAAACGAGCAGTGGATGAGCCGGAGCATGTGGGACCAGGGCGTCTGGGAATGCTTCCTGCCCGGGGTCGGGGCGGGGGACGCCTACCGCTATGTGATCACCGGGGCGGACGGGGTGAAACGGTACAAATCCGATCCCTATTCCTTCTGGTACGAGAAGCGGCCCAACAACGCGTCCATCGTGATGCCGCTGGACACCTATGAGTGGCACGACGGGGAATACCAGAGCCGGCGGGACAACACCAGGGTGCTGGAAAAGCCCATGTCCATCTACGAGGTGCACCTGGGCTCCTGGAAAAAGGGATACCAAGGGGACTGGGATGAGGACGGCTTCCTGAACTATACCCAGCTGGCGGACGATCTGACCCGCTACATGCAGTATATGGGCTTCACGCACATCGAGCTGATGGGCATCTGCGAGCATCCCTTCGATCTTTCGTGGGGATATCAGGTGACCGGATATTACGCCCCCACCAGCCGCTACGGCACGCCGGACGATTTCCGCTTTTTCGTGGACCGGATGCATCAGGCGGGGTTCGGCGTGATTCTGGACTGGGTGCCGGCCCATTTCCCGAAGGACGAATTCGCCATGGGCTGGTTCGACGGAACGCCCCTGTATGAGGGCAGCGATCCGCTCCGGCGGGAGTTCCCGGTCTGGGGCACGCTTTCCTTCGACCACACCAAGCCGGAGGTCCGCTCCTTCCTGATCGCCAACGCCATCTACTGGATCCGGGAATTCCATGTGGACGCCCTGCGGGTCGACGCCGTGGCCTCCATGCTGTACAACGACTATGACCGGAACGAGTGGCGGCCGAACATGTTCGGCGGGCGGATGAACCTGGAGGGCATGGACTTCCTGCGGCAGCTGAACACCGAGGTATGCGGCCGGACCACCGGCTATCTGATCGCCGAGGATTCCTCGCCCGAATGGGGCATCACGGAGGACGTGAAGCGGGGCGGCCTGGGCTTCACCTTCAAGTGGAACATGGGCTGGATGAACGACACGATCCGCTACTTCAACCTGGATCCCGTCTACCGGAAATGGCATCACGGCCAGCTGACCCACGTGGTGGATTACGCCTTCTCGGAGAATTACGTGCTGGTGCTGAGCCACGACGAAGTGGTCTACGGCAAGGGCACCATGGTCAACAAGGCGCCGGGGGACATTCAGTCCAAAATGGGCCAGCTGAAGGCGCTCTACACCTGGCAGTTCACCCACCCGGGGAAGAAGCTGCTGTTCATGGGACAGGAGTTCGCCCAGGAGCGGGAATGGAACGTGAAGGAAAGCATCGACTGGCATCTGGTGGACGAGTTCGGCCACCGGGACGTGATGCAGTGCGTGCGGAACCTGGTGGGCCTGTACAAGATGTATCCCAGCCTGCACTGCGACAGCAAAAACCCGGCGACCTTCGAATGGGTCAACCGGGGCGACGCGGACCGGAACATTCTGGCCTTTATCCGCCGGAATCCCTGGGACTATAACGGCGCGGTGCTTTGCATCCTGAATCTGTCTCCGGTCACCTATTACGACTACAGCGCCGGCGTACCCTTCGGCGGCCTGTACAAGCGGGTGTTCAGCACCTATGACAGCCTGCCCGGGCAGGGCAATCCGGCGGACGGCATTCCGCCGCTGACCGCGGAATGGAACGAGTGCGACGGCTATTCCCACCGGATCACCTACAGCCTGCGGCCCTTCGAGTGCATCGTGCTGGAATTCCCGAACGGCTGACGGAAAGAAAACGTCAGCTGAGCATATCGGCCACGGACGCCGTGCCCGGATCGAGCTTCAGCATCTTCGCGGCGAAACCGCGGATACACTCCGCGAAGCGCTCCACGCTTCCAAGGTCGTATTTTTCGGCGTTGTAGTTCAGCCGGACGCCGAAGGCGTCCTGACCGTCGAGAATCTCGACATCCAGAAATGCCCCACGGAGGCCATGCGCCGGCTCCGGAACGGAAACCCGGGGCAAAATCAGGACAGGGCGGCGCGGATGAAGCCGAGGAAGAGGGGATGGGGCTTGTTCGGACGGCTTTTGAACTCCGGATGGAACTGGACGCCCACGAAGAAGGCTTCCCCGGGAATCTCCACCGTTTCCACCAGCCGCCCGTCGGGGGAGAGGCCGGAGAGGCAGAGCCCCGCTTCGGCCAGTTTTTCCCGGTATTCGTTGGCAAACTCATAGCGGTGGCGGTGGCGCTCGCTGATCTCCGTGCGGCCGTAGCACGCGGCGATCACGGTGCCTTCCCGCAGGACGCAGGGATACCGGCCCAGCCGCAGGGTTCCGCCCTTATCGATCTCCTCGCTCTGGCCGGGCATGAAATCAATCACCCGGTACGGGGCGTTTTCGTCGAATTCCCGGGAATCGGCTCCGGCCAGGCCGGCGGCGTTCCGCGCGAATTCAATGACGGCCACCTGCATACCCAGGCAGATGCCGAAATAGGGCAGGTGATGCTCCCGGGCATAGCGGGCGGCCAGGATCATGCCTTCGATGCCCCGGGATCCGAAACCGCCGGGGACGATGATGCCCTGCAGGGAGCCCAGGACGCTGTCCGCGTTCTCCTCCGTGATCCACTCGGAATCGATCCACTCAATCTCCACCTTCACATCCTGGGCATAGCCGGCGTGGCGCAGCGCCTCGGCGACGGAGAGATAGGCGTCGTGCAGCTGGACGTATTTTCCCACCAGGCCGATGACCACGCGCCGTTTCTGATGGCCGATGCGGTCCACCAGGGCCTCCCAGTCCGACAGATCCGGTTCCCGGGTCACAAGGCCCAGTTCCCGGCAGGCGACCGCCGCCAGGCCGGCTTTTTCCAGCATCAGGGGGGCGGCGTAGAGGGTCGGCAGGGTGGTGTTTTCAATGACGCAGTCTTCCTTCACATTGCAGAAATGCGCGATTTTGGAGAAGATGGAGGCGTCCGTGATTTTTTCATCCGCCCGGAGCACGATGATATTCGGGCTGATGCCCATGCCCTGCAGCTCCTTGACGCTGTGCTGGGTGGGCTTGGACTTGTGCTCGCCGCTGGCCTTCAGATAGGGAACCAGCGTGACGTGGATATACAGGGCGTTTTCCCGCCCTGCCTCCAGCCCCACCTGGCGGATGGCCTCGATGAAGGGCTGGGATTCAATATCGCCGATGGTGCCGCCGATTTCGGTGATCACCACGTCGGCGTCGGTTTTTTCCCCGACCCGGTAGATGAAGCGCTTGATTTCGTCGGTGATATGCGGAATGGTCTGCACCGTGCTGCCCAGATAGCCGCCCTGCCGCTCCCTGTGGATGACATTGGAATACACCTTGCCGGTGGTCAGATTCGAATATTTGTTCAGATCCTCGTCGATGAAGCGCTCATAATGGCCCAGATCCAGATCCGTTTCCGCCCCGTCCTCCGTGACATAGACCTCGCCGTGCTGATAGGGGCTCATGGTGCCGGGGTCCGCGTTGATATACGGATCCAGCTTCTGGGCCGCGACCTTCAGCCCTCTGGCTTTCAGCAGCCGGCCCAGGGAAGCGGCCGTGATTCCCTTGCC
Source organism: Clostridiales bacterium (assembly GCA_015056205.1). GTDB lineage: Bacteria > Bacillota > Clostridia > Christensenellales > Aristaeellaceae > Aristaeella. The sequence continues at coordinate 55,193 of SVGS01000014.1, forward strand.
CAGGCCCGATACGACTCCGCCGGTTACAAAAATATACTTTGTCATCCGTCCCCGTCCTTTCTGCCTACAGGTCGATTTCGTCCGCCTGCGGCGCCGCGTCTGTCAGCATGGGGCGCACCAGGTCCAGAAACCGGGAAACCTGTTCGCCGCAGCGTCCGGTAAAGTTTTTCGGATCCAGGAGGGCTTCCATCTCCGCCAGGGAAAGGCCGAAGCGGTGCTCGGCGGCCAGCCGGGCCAGCAGATCGCAGTCCTCGCCGTTTTTCATCCGGGCGGTGGCCTCCATGGAGCACCGGCGGATGATTTCATGCAGCTCCTGCCGGTCACCGCCCTTTTTGACCGCCTCCATCAGCAGGTTTTCCGTCGCGATGAAGGGCAGGTATTCCCGCAGTGTTTTATCCACGATTTTTTCATTCACCCGCAGGCCGCCGGCCACGTTCCGCGCCAGCCGCAGCACCGCGTCGGCGCAGAGGAAGCCCTCCGGAAGGGAGATTCTCCGGTTGGCGCTGTCGTCCAGCGTGCGCTCCATCCACTGGGCGGAGGCGGTCATCGGCGCGTTCAGCGCGTCGGCCATCAGATACCGGCTCAGGGAACAGATCCGCTCGCAGCGCATGGGATTCCGCTTATAGGCCATGGCGGAAGAGCCGATCTGGTTTTCCTCGAAGGGCTCCTCCACCTGCCGGTCGTGCTGCAGGAGCCGGAGGTCCGTGGCCATGCGGCAGGCGCTCTGGGCGATGGAGGACAGGGCGTTCAGAATCCGGCTGTCGGTTTTGCGCGGATAGGTCTGGCCGCAGACCTCATAGCAGGCGTCAAAGCCGAAATCAGCCGCCAGCGCGCGGTTCAGGGCATCGGTTTTCGCGCCGTCCCCGCTGAACAGGCTCTGGAAGCTGGCCTCCGTGCCGGTGGTGCCCCGGCAGCCGAGGAAACGGATGTTTTCCAGGGCGAAATCCACCTCGCGCACGTCGCTCAGGAAATCCTGCATCCACAGTGCCGCCCGCTTGCCGAGGGTCACCGGCTGGGCCGGCTGATAATGCGTATAGCCGAGGGTGGGCAGATCCTTATACCGGTCCGCGAAGCGGGCCAGGGCCTCCAGCACGCCCAGCAGCTCCTTTCTCAGATACCGCAGGGCGTCCCGGTACAGAATCAGGTCGGCGTTATCCGTCACGTAGCAGCTGGTGGCCCCCAGATGCAGGATGCCCGCTGCTTCGGGAGCGGCCTGGCCGTAGGCATAGATATGGGCCATGACGTCGTGGCGGACTTCCTTTTCCCGCCGGCGCACACAGTCGTAGTCGATATCCTCCTGATGCGCTTCCAGCGCCGCCACCTGTTCCTCCGTGATGGGCAGGCCCAGGTTCCGCTCCTCCCGGGCCAGCGCGGTCCAGAGCTTCCGCCAGGTCCGGTACCGGGTATCGGCGGAAAAGAGCCGCAGCATATAGTCCGAGGCATACCGGGAGGCCAGGGGTGATTCATACCGGTCGGTCATTTTTCTTCCCTCCGTGTTTCCCGGATAATGATCCGGTCCCGTTCCGCGCCCACCGAGATATAGACGATCGGGCATCCGACGGCTTTTTCAATCAGGGTAACGTAATCCTTCGCGGCCCGCGGCAGATCCTCCCAGCGGCGCACGCCGGAGATATCGCACTGCCAGCCTTCCGCGTATTCGATGACCGGCTCCGCGGCGTTCAGCTCCGTGGGGAAGGGGAAGTCATCGGTTTCCGCTCCGTTCACCCGGTAGCGGACGCAGACCGGGATGGTTTTCCAGGCGCTGAGCACATCCAGCTTGGTCAGGGCGATGGCGGTCGCTCCCTGCATTTCCGTGCCGTAGCGGGTGGCCACCAGATCGATGGGGCCGACCCGGCGGGGCCTTCCCGTTTTTGCCCCGTATTCCGCCCCGGCCTCCCGGAGCTTCTCCGCCTCTTCGCCGAAGAGCTCGCAGACGAAGGGGCCTTCACCCACGCAGGTGGAATAGGCCTTGACCACGCCGATCACCTCCTCCGTCCGCAGGGACGGCAGGCCGGCGCCGATGGGGGCGTAGGCCGCCAGTGTATTGGAGGAGGTCGTATAGGGGCAGATGCCGTAATCCAGATCCCGCAGGGCGCCCAGCTGGGCCTCGAAGAGCATGCGCTTTCCTTCGGCGCGGGCCTGTTTCAGGTACCGCCCCGTATCGCAGACAAAGGGCTTCACGGCCTCGCCCCATTCCCCCAGCCACGCTTCCAGCTGCTCCAGGGTGACCGGCTGCGCGCCGTAAACCCGGGTCAGCGTCAGGTTTTTCCACTCCAGCAGATCCCGCAGATGGGCGTGCAGCTCCTCCGGATGAAACAGCTCGCCGGCCAGCACCGTCTTCTTCTGGTACTTGTCCGAATAGAAGGGGGCGATGCCCTGCTTCGTGGATCCGTACTGCTTATCGGCCAGCCGGGCTTCTTCCAGCGCGTCCAGATCCCGGTGCCACGGAAGCAGCAGGGAGGCCCGGTCGCTGATCTTCAGATTCTCCGGCGTGACGGGAACGCCCCGGGAGGCGACCTCCCGGATTTCCCGGATCAGGTTTTCCGGATCCAGGGCGACCCCGTTTCCCAGCACGTTGACCACGCCGTCATGAAAGATGCCGGAGGGAAGGAGATGGAGGGCAAACTTTCCCCGGTCGTTGATGACCGTGTGCCCGGCGTTTCCGCCGCCCTGATAACGGATCACGATATCATAGTTCTCCGTCAGCAGATCCACGATCCGGCCTTTGCCTTCGTCGCCCCAGTTGATTCCGACAATCGCACAGTTACTCATGAAAAAACCGCCCCTTTGCTTTCTGAATTCACGGGAGTTCCGGGTTTCCGCCGCTTTTATTCCACCGTCACGCTTTTGGCCAGATTGCGGGGTTTATCCACGTCCAGCCCGCGGTTGACGCTGGTGTAATACCCCAGCAGCTGCAGGGGGACGATGGCCAGGGAGGCGATGAAATGCTCATCGGTTTTCGGCACATAGACGGTGAAATTGACCGAATCCTCCACGGAGAAGTTGCCGTTGGTGGTCAGCCCCATCAGATAGGCGCCGCGGCTCTTGCATTCCAGCATGTTGCTCAGGGTCTTTTCGAACAGGCTGCTCTGGGTCAGCACACCGATGACCAGGGTGTTCTGCTCGATCAGGCTGATGGTGCCGTGCTTCAGCTCGCCCGCGGCATAGGCTTCCGAATGAATATAGCTGATTTCCTTCATCTTCAGGCTGCCTTCCAGGCTGATGGCGTAATCCAGGCCCCGGCCGATGAAGAAGATGTCGTGGGTGTTGGCGATCTTGGAGGAGAACCACTGCAGCCGCTGCTTTTCCTCCAGCACCCGGCTGATCTGATCCGGGATCGCCTGCAGCGCCGCGATCAGCTCCCCGCTTTTTTCCTCCGTAATCGCGCCGCGCACCAGCGCCAGCCGCACCGCCAGCGCGTCCATGGCGATCAGCTGGGCGCTGTAGGCCTTGGTGGTCGCCACGGCGATCTCCGGCCCGGCGAGGGTATAGAGCGTATGATCCGCTTCCCGCGCGATGGTGGAGCCGATCACGTTGACCACCGCCAGGGTGAGCGCGCCCCGCTCCTTCGCGACCCGCAGGGCGGCCAGGCTGTCCGCCGTTTCGCCGCTCTGGGAGATGACGATGACCAGGGTGTCCGGGGAGGAGGGAATGCGCCGGTACCGGTATTCGCTGGCCAGCTCCACCCGGACCGGAACGCCCGCGAGATCCTCAATCACATACTGGGCGGCCACGCTGACGTGCCAGGCGGAACCGCAGGCCGCGATATCAATCTGGCGGATGCCCCGGAGAATATCGTCTGTCAGCCCGGTGGCGGACAGATCGACCGCCCCGTCCCGGATCAGGCTGTTCAGCGTATCCCGGACGGCCCGGGGCTGTTCATGGATTTCCTTGAGCATGAAATGCTCGTAGCCGTCCTTCTCCGCGGCGGCGGTATCCCAGGTGATCTCCGTCAGGGGGAGCTGTACCTCGTCGCCGTTCAGGTCGTAAAACAGGACCTCGCCGGGGCGGATCCGCCCGACCTGCAGATTGCCGATATAATACACCTGGCGGGTGAACTTCAGGATCGCCGGCACATCGGAGGCCAGAAAGGAGGCGCCCTCCGATGTGCCGATCACGAGGGGGGAGTCCTTCCGGGCGACGAAGATTTCATCGGGATAATCCCGGAACATCAGCGCCAGGGCATAGCTGCCCCTCACGCGCACCATGGTCCGCGTGATCGCGTCCACCGGGCCGATCTTATACTTCTTGTAATAATAGTCCACCAGCTTGACGGCGACTTCCGTATCCGTATCGCTGTAGAACGTGTAGCCGTGGCGCAGCAGCTTTTCCTTCAGCTCGGTGAAGTTCTCGATAATGCCGTTATGCACGCCCACCACGTCGCTTTCCACCGGGCCCGAGCCGGAGCCGGAGCAGTTGCCGCTGACATGGGGATGGGCATTGACCATGCTGGGATCCCCGTGGGTGGCCCAGCGGGTATGGCCGATGCCGCAGGTGCCGGGCAGAGCCCGCCCCTGATCCGTCTTGTCCGCCAGGTGGTACAGCTTTCCCAGCGCCTTGACCACCTCGGCGGGGGCACTTCCGTCCCGCACCGCCAGCCCGGCGGAGTCATAGCCCCGGTATTCCAGCCGGGACAGCCCGTCCAGCAGAATGGGGGCCGCCTGATCGCGCCCCGTGTATCCGACGATTCCGCACATGATTCAATCCTCCGGCAAATGAAGAAGGCAAAGGGATCCTGTACATGACGCCTTTGCCTTGCCTGTGGAAATCATACCACGTTATGAAACTGATGTCAATACGTTATAATACATCCTATGCGTTGGAGCGGTTTCGGCCGGGGAAGGCCTTACCGGTTCAGCAGCATCCGGTCGTTGGCCAGCTCCCGGCCGCTGACTTTTTCAAACTGGGCGAGCAGGTCTTCCACGGTCATATGCCGTTTCTGCTCCGCGTCCAGATCCAGGATCACGTTTCCCTCATGCATCATGATCGTCCGGTTGCCCATGGCCAGGGCGTCCTTCATGTTATGGGTGACCATGAGGGCGGTCAGGCTGTTTTCCTGAATCAGCTGAGCGGTCAGGCGCAGCACCTTTTCGGCCGTTTTGGGGTCCAGGGCGGCGGTATGCTCATCCAGCAGGAGCAGCTCCGGCTGTTTCAGGGTGGCCATCAGCAGGGTCAGCGCCTGGCGCTGGCCGCCGGAGAGCAGGCCGACCTTGCTGCTCATACGGTTTTCCAGCCCGAGCTCCAGGGAAGCCAGCTTTTCCCGGTACAGGGCGCGTTCCCGGGAGGTGATGCCCCAGCGAAGGCCGCGGGGCTGCCCCCGCCGGATCGCCAGGGCCAGGTTTTCCTCAATATTCATGGAGGCGGCCGTGCCGGTCATCGGGTCCTGAAAAACCCGCCCCAGGAACACCGCGCGCCGGTGCTCCGGCAGATGCGTGATGATCCGGTCGCTGAGGAGAATGTCGCCGCTGTCCACCGGAAAGGTGCCGGCGACGGCATTCAGCATGGTGCTTTTGCCGGCGCCGTTGCCGCCGATGACGGTGACGAAATCCCCCTTGCGCAGATTCAGACTGAGGCCGGACAGGGCTTTTTTCTCCATGGTGGTTCCCGGATTGAAGGTTTTATACACATTCCGGAGGATCAGCATATCCGGATCAGACACGGCTCGTCCCTCCCTTCATCTTCCGGGCGGTGACCTGCGCTTTCCAGTGCGGCATGGCCAGGAAGAGGGCTACCACCACGGCGGTCAGGAGCTTCAGGTCGTCCGTGTTCAGGCCGAGCCAGAGCACGATCTGGATGACCAGATAATAGATGATCGCGCCGAAGGATACGGCCAGCAGCTTCAGGGCGAAATTCCGGAACAGTTTGCCGAAAATCACTTCTCCGATAATGACGGCGGCCAGGCCGATCACGATGGCGCCGCGTCCCATGGACACGTCCGAGAAGCCCTGGTACTGGGCCATCAGCGCGCCGCAGAAGGCCACGAGGCCGTTGCTGATCATCAGGCCGATCACCTTGCCGTGGCTGGTATTGATGCCTTGAGCCCGGGCCATCTGCTGATTCGCTCCGACGGCGCGCAGGCCGCAGCCGTATTCCGTGCCGAAGAACCAGTACATGAGGCCGATCAGCACGGCGGTGATCAGCAGCATCAGCCAGATCGGGTTTTCCAGGGTGAAGCTGCCCACATTCCGCAGGGAAACCAGCATGTTCTTATACTTGTTGATGCTCAGGGGAACGTTGGCCCGGGAGCCCAGATCCGTACCGATGCCCTGGATCCGAAGGTTGACGGAGTAGAGGGCAAGCTGGGTCAGGATTCCGGCGAGGATGGCGGGAATGCCCATGGCCGTATGGAAAAGACCGGTTACGGCGCCGGCCGCCATGCCGGCCAGGAAGGCGATCAGCGCCGCCAGCCACGGATGGACGCCGTTCGCGATCAGGATGGCCGCGACCGCGCCCCCGGTGGCAATGGAGCCGTCCACCGTCAGATCCGCGATATCCAGAATGCGGAAAGTGATATACACCCCGATCGCCATGATGCCCCAGATCAGGCCCTGGGCAACGGCGCCCGGCAGTTGATTCAGCAATTGCGCGAAGTTCAAGGATTTTCCTCCCTTATTCGATGGGCAGATAGCCTTCCGGAATGGTGATGTTCAGCTCCGCCGCGTTGGCCGCGTTGTACTTTTTGGTAAACTGCGGCGCGTAGGCGATGGGCATGGAGGCGATATCGGCGCCGTTCACCAGAATGTCATATGCCATTTCGCCGGTCTTGTAGCCGATGTCATAATAGCTGATGGTCAGCGTCGCGACACCGCAGCCGGCGCAGATGCCTTCCTCCCCGACGACCACCGGCACTTTGGCCGGAAGCACAATATTGGCGATGGCTTCCGTGTTTCCCGCGGCGGTATTGTCGGTGGGGATATAGAGCACGTCGCATTCGGTGGAGGACTGGACGACGGAGGCCAGGTCGTTGGAATCATTGAAGCCGTAACGCCGGCATTCATATCCCATCGCCGTCAGATATCCTTCGATGGTCTTGATCTGGAAGATCGAATTGGGCTCGGCGCTGCAGTAGATCAGGCCGACGGTTTTGGCGTCCGGGAAGAGCTCCTGAATCATGGCCGCCTGGCCGTCGAGGGGAGCCAGATCGCTGGTGCCGGAGACGTTCATGCCGGTGGCGCCTTCCGGGGTCAGCTCGATTTCCATGGCGGATTCATAATTGGTGATGGAGGTGGCGAGAACCGGAATATCTGCCGTGGCGGTGGCGCAGGCCAGCATGGCCGGCGTCGCGTTGGCCATGATCAGATCCACCGGGCGGGAAACCAGCCGGCTCGCGATCTGCGCGCAGTTATTCGAATCGCCGGAGGCGTTGCCTTCGTCGAAAACAACCCTGTCGCCCAGCTTTTCGGTCAGGGCATCCTTAAAGCCCTGGGTCGCCTGGTCCAGCGCCGGATGCTGAATCAGCTGCAGAATCCCGACGGTATAGGTTTTTTCCTCGGCGGACGCGATGAGGCAGGCGCCGCAGAGCAGGGTCAGAGCCATCAGCAGGGAAACGAACGTTTTGATGCCGTGCTTTTTCATGGTGAAACCTCCTGTTTTTTGATCTGAGTCTTTTATCTTTCTTCCGTCCGGGAAGAAAAACCGGAAAGAAAACCGGAAATAAAACTGGCGTATTATAGAATTCTGACGATTCGCTTGTCAATCAGGAGAGCGCCGGAAATACAGACAGAAAACAACAGGCTGCTTCCGGAGAGCGTTCCGGAAGCAGCCGGCTGGGTGTCTGTTCCGCGGAAAGCTCAGCGGGAGCCCTGCGGAAGCTGTCGGACGAGCAGGTAAACGGCATCGGTTTCTCTTACCGGCCGATGGCCGGCTTCAAAATCCCCCCTCAAGATCATTGAGGGGGGGTGAATCGCCTGCGGCGCTGACTTGTCCATCCGGGGAGTGGTGCCGTTTTTCTTTATTCTTCCGACTGGAGGGCGTCATAACCCTCCTCGCCCGTGCGGACGCGGATCACGTTTTCCACATCCTGCACGAAGATCTTGCCGTCGCCGATGTGGCCGGTATACAGCACGCTGCGGGCGGTTTCGACCACCTGGCTGACCGGCACCTTCGTCACGACGATATCCACCTGCACCTTCGGCAGCAGGGTGACCTCAACCGGCGTGCCGCGGTAATATTCGGGCTTGCCCTTCTGCATGCCGTAGCCCATGACGTTGGTAACGGTCATACCGGTAATACCGATTTTGTTCATCGCCTGCTTCAGGCTTTCCAGGCTGGCCGGCCGGCAGATAATCTGGACGCGGGTATATACCGGTTCGCCGGGCGCCTTTTCGGGCTTCGTCCGTACGGCGGGAGCGGCGGGAGCGTCAGCGGAAGCCGGGGCGGGAGAGACGGCCGGGACCATTTCCGCCGGGGCTTCATAGCCCTCCTCCGGATTGATGACGAATCCGGAATAAGCCGTCACGAGGCCGTGCTCGCTGCGGTCCAGGCCCATGACTTCGTCCGCGGCGTCCGCCCGCAGGCCGATGGTCTTTTTGATGATCAGGAACACGACGGCGATGACCGTGGCTGTCCAGGCGATGGTGGCCAGCACGCCGAGAGCCTGGATGCCGAGGAAGCGGAATCCGCCGCCGTAGAAAACGCCCTTCATGGTGGTTCCACCGGTGGCGAACAGGCCGGTCAGAACGGTGCCGAGGCATCCGCAGACGCCGTGCACGGAAATCGCGCCCACCGGGTCGTCGATTTTGACCACCTTGTCGAAGAATTCCACGGCGAGGACGATCACGAAGCCGCAGGCCAGGCCGATCAGGGCCGCGCCGAAGGGATCGACCGCGTCGCAGCCGGCGGTGATGCCCACCAGGCCGGCCAGGGCTGCGTTGAAGGTCATGGACACATCCGGCTTGCCGTAGCGGAGCCAGGTGAAGAGCATGGTGGTCAGGGTGGCCACGGCCGCGGCCAGGTTCGTGTTAAAGAAGACCAGGGAAGCGCTGGCGATCAGCCCGTCGCTGTCCATGCCGACCGTGGAGGCGCCGTTGAAGCCGAACCAGCAGAACCAGAGGATGAACACGCCCAGGGCGGCGATGGAAAGGTTATGGCCGAGGATCGCCCGGGGCTTTCCGTCCTTTCCGTACTTGCCGACGCGGGGTCCGAGAATCTTCGCGCCGATCAGCGCGCAGACGCCGCCGACCATATGCACAGCCGTAGAGCCGGCAAAGTCATGGAAGCCCATTTCGGCCAGCCAGCCGCCGCCCCAGATCCAGTGGCCGGAGACCGGATAAATGAACAGGGAGATCGCAGCGGAATAAATACAGTAGGCGGAGAATTTCGTGCGCTCCGCCATGGCGCCGGATACGATCGTGGCGGAGGTGGCACAGAAAACCGTCTGGAAGATGGCGTAGGCCCACAGGGGAACGCCCGCCGGAAGAATATGGCTGTAATCCTTCATGATAAAGGGATCGATCCAGCCGAAGAGGGCGGTACCGGCTCCGAACATGATGCCGTAGCCGAAAAGCCAGTACAGCGGCGTGCCGATGCAGAAATCCATCAGATTCTTCATCAGGATATTGCCGGTGTTCTTGGCCCGGGTAAAACCCGCTTCACACATGGCAAATCCAGCCTGCATGAAGAAGACAAGCGCGGCCCCGAGCAGGACCCAGATGGTGTTGGCAGCAGAGAACGTCATACAGATCACTCCGTTTCCATATAAATTCCCCGTCTGTACGCCCTTGTACGAAAAAAGAGGCGCCCGGGTGCTGACCGCACCCTTGCGCCTCATCGGGATGCACGCATTATAGGGGGAAAGAGCCCGGCTGTCAAGCCGAATGCCAACAAAAAACACGATCGGAACATTCGGATCATTCGCGAAACAAAAAGGTTCCTGCATGCTTCGGCGTCAGCGGGAGGAGCCGAGCCGGCGCTCCAGGCGGGCCATGACTTCCCGGTAGGCGTCCTCCACGCCGCCCAGATCCCGGCGGAAACGGTCCTTATCCAGCTTTTCGCCGGTGACGCTGTCCCACAGACGGCAGGTATCCGGGCTGATTTCATCCGCCAGGATGATGCTTCCGTTCGCCGGCCGGCCGAACTCCAGCTTGAAATCCACCAGGGTCACGCCGCAGGAGAGCCAGAATTCCTTCAGCAGGCGGTTGATTTCCAGGGCGTAATGCCTGATCTGATTCAGCTCTTCCCGGGTGGCCAGACCCAGGGCCAGGGCATGGGAATCATTCAGCAGGGGATCGCCCAGCGCGTCGTTTTTATAGGAGAACTCCACCGTCGGCTCGGCAAAGACAAGCCCTTCCTCCACGCCGTAGCGCTTCGAAAAGGATCCGGCGGACAGATTCCGCACAATCACTTCCAGCGGGACAATATTCACTCTTCTCACCAGCGTTTCCCGCTCGCTGAGTTCCTCCACAAAATGCGTGGGAATGCCCTGCCGCTCCAGGAGCCGCATCAGGGCGTTGCTCATCCGGTTGTTGATGACGCCCTTTCCGCTGATCGTTCCGCGTTTGAGGCCGTTAAAGGCCGTGGCATCATCCTTGTAGAACACAATCAGCAGATCCGGATCCTCCGTGGCAAAGACCTTTTTCGCTTTTCCCTCGTACAGCTGCGCGCCTTTGATCATAATTTCTCCTCCTTCTCCTTCAGCCAGTTCAGATACTCGTCGGAAATGACCGCTTTAAATTTCGGCAGCCAGTCGCTGAAATGATCCAGGATTTCGGCGGCCTTCCGGGAACCGGTCGCCTGCAGATGCTTTTCCAGCAGGCGGACGAGCTCGTCCGTCTGATCTTCCGGTACGGGATACAGCCGTGCGTGGCCGGGGTTCAGCCGGCTTTCCAGGAGGCCGTCCTCATCCAGCACCCAGGCGATGCCGCCGGACATGCCCGCGGCGAAATTATCGCCGACGGGGCCCAGCACGGCGACCCGGCCGCCGGTCATATATTCGCATCCGTGATCGCCGACTCCCTCGACCACCGCCCAGGCGCCGGAATTCCGGACCGCGAAGCGTTCTCCGGCCATGCCGGCCACGAAGGCCCAGCCGCCGGTGGCTCCGTACAGGGCGACGTTGCCGATCAGGGTATCCTCCGCCTTCCAGACCGCGTCCGCCGGCGGGCAGACCGCCAGGGTGCCGCCGGAAAGGCCTTTGCCCAGATAATCATTCGCGACGCCGTAGAGGGTGATTTCCTGCCCGGCGGGGAGGAAGGCGCCGAAGGACTGGCCGCCGCAGCCCCGGGCCTGGATCCGGCGCTTTCCCTTCAGCGTCGTGCCGAAGGCCCGGTCAGTGGTCATCAGATGAACGTGATCCTGATACAGCCGGACATCCGCCCGTTCCGACAAACGGAAATCATGGCGGGCCTGCGGCTGGAAATGGATGTTGCGCGCAAAACCGATCAGGTCGGAGAGATCCATCGCCGAATCATTTTTCGGGATCAGCAGATCGCTGCGGCCGACCAGCTCGCCGACCGTGCGGGCGCCGAGCCGGGCCATGAGTTCCCGCAGCTCTTCCGCGATGAAGAGCATAAAACGTTCCACATATTCCGGTTTGCCCTGAAAGCGGCGGCGCAGCTCCGGATTCTGGGTGGCGATGCCGAAGGGACAGGTGCCCAGATGACAGACGCGCATCATGCGGCAGCCCATGGCGACCAGCGGGGCGGTGGCAAAGCCGAACTGCTCCGCGCCCAGCAGCAGGGCGACCATGACATCATGGCCGGTCATCAGCTTTCCGTCCGTCTCCAGCGTCACCTTGCGGCGCAGCCGGTTCCGGCAGAGGGTCTGATGGGCTTCCGCCAGACCGATTTCCCAGGGAAGGCCCGCGTGATGAATGCTGCTCAGGGGAGCGGCGCCGGTGCCGCCCTCACCGCCGGAAATCAGAATACCGCCGGCGCCGGCCTTGGCCACGCCGCTGGCGATCGTTCCGACCCCGGCGGAGGAGACCAGCTTGACCGTGATTATCGCTTCCTCATTGGCGCACTGCAGATCATAGATCAGCTCCGCCAGATCCTCAATGGAATAGATATCATGATGCGGGGGCGGGGAGATCAGGGAGATGCCGGGCGTGGAGCAGCGGGTCCGGGCCACATCCGCGGTAACCTTAGCGCCGGGCAGATGGCCGCCCTCACCGGGCTTGGCTCCCTGCGCCATTTTGATCTGGATTTCCTTCGCGGAGAGCAGGTATTCCCGGGTGACGCCGAAGCGGCCGGAGGCAACCTGCTTGATGGCGGAATTCAGGTCGGTGCCGAAGCGCTCCGGCAGCTCGCCGCCCTCGCCGCTGTTGGAGCGGCCGCCCAGGCGGTTCATGGCCCGGGCCAGGCATTCGTGCGCCTCCCGGGAAATGGAACCGTAGCTCATGGCGCCGGTCCTGAACCGCCTGACGATTTCCGCCGCGGGTTCCACTTCTTCCAGGGGAACCGGCCGGCAGGCGTCGAAGCGGAAGGTGAGCATCGAGCGGATCGTCCGGGGACCTTCATTTTCCACCCGGGCGGCATAGCGCTCAAAGGTTTCCCGGCTGTCCGTCCATACGGCCTGCTGCAGCAGGTGAATCGTTTCCGGGGAATAGAGGTGCTCCTCCGCGGATTCCCCTTTCCGGTATTTATGGATGCCCGCGGCGGGCAGCCCGGAGACGGCGGCGCGGCTGAAGGCTTCTGTATGATGGAAGCGGCTGTCCGCTTCAATCCGGGTCAGATCCGTGCCGCCGAGGGAACAGGGCGTATTCGAGAAATAAACGTCGATAAAGGCTTTGTCCAGGCCCACGGCTTCGAACAGCTGGGCGCTCTGATAGGCCTGGAGCACGGAGACGCCCATTTTGGAGGCCGTTTTCAGGACGCCGGCGGTCAGCGCCTGATCATAGCTGCGGACCGCATCTTCCGCCGGCCGGCCGATCCGGCCGGAGACGCACATTTCGCGGATGCAGGCATGGGCCAGATAGGGATTCACCGCGCGGGCGCCGTAGGCGGTCAGCATGGCCAGATGATGCACGTCCCGGGGTTCGCCGCTTTCCAGGATCACGGAAACGGCGGTACGCTTCCGGATGCGGATCAGATGCTGCTCCAGGGCGGAGACCGCCAGCAGCGACGGAATCGCCAGCCGCTCCGGATTTACCCCCCGGTCGGACAGAATCAGAATATTGACCCGGTCCCGGCAGGCCTGATCACAGGCGGCAAAGAGGCTGTTCAGGGCATCCCGCAGGGTGCTCCGCTTCGGATAGAGGAGGGAGACGGTCCGCACGGAAAAATCCTCGCGGCGCATCTCCCGGATCCGCCGCAGCTCCTCCTCCGTCAGAACGGGGGAGGGAAGCTCCAGCACGGCGCTGTTGCCGGCTTCCCGGGACAGCAGGTTGCCGTCGTCCCCCACATAGACGGAGCAGTCGGTTTTCACTTCTTCCCGCAGGGCGTCGATGGGCGGATTGGTGACCTGGGCAAAGCGCTGGCGGAAATAATCGTACACGGAGGGATGCCGCTTCGACAGGGCGGCCAGCGGAACGTCCGCGCCCATGGAGGCGATCGGTTCCGCCCCTTTTTCCGCCATGGGAAGGAGCAGATCCTGCAGATCCTCCCAGCTGTAGCCGAAGGCTCTGCAGAGGGTCTCCGTTTCCTCCCCGGAAAAACCGTCCGGTACGGTTTCCCGGCGGGGAAGATCCTCCAGGCGTACCAGTTTCTTCATCCATTCGCCGTAGGGATGCTCCCGGGAAAAGGCGGATTTGAGCGCCTCGCTTTCGGCCAGCCTTCCCGTTTTCAGATCCACCTCCAGCACATCCCCGGCCTTCAGCTTCCACCGGCGGAGAATGTGCGCGTTTTCCTCGAAGAGGACGCCCGCTTCGGAGCTGAGGATCAGGCGGCGGTCGTCCGTCAGAGCGCAGCGCAGGGGCCGCAGGCCGTTCCGGTCCAGGGAGGCGCAGAGCTTTTCCCCGTCAGAATAAAGGATCGCGGCGGGCCCGTCCCAGGGCTCCATCATGGTGGCGTAATAGCGGTACAGATCCCGCCAGGGGGCGGGCTCCGGCGCCTTCTGCCAGGGCTCCGGCAGCAGCACCATGCCCGCGAGGGCCAGCGGGAAACCGTTCATCGCGAGGAATTCCAGGGTGTTATCCAGCATCTGGCTGTCGCTGCCCTCCGGATCGATGACCGGCAGGACGCGGTTCATTTCCGCCCCCATGACCTCGGACCGCATGGTTTCCTCCCGGGCCTTCATGCGGTCGTGGTTCCCGCGGATCGTATTGATTTCGCCGTTGTGCAGCAGCATCCGGTGCGGATGCGCCTTGCTCCAGGAGGGAAAGGTATTGGTGGAAAAGCGGGAATGCACCATGGCCATGCAGCTGGTGTAACGCACATCCTGCAGATCGTCATAGAAGGAGCGCAGCTGCCCGACCAGCATCATACCCTTGTACACGACCGTCCGTCCGGAAAGGGAGCAGATATAAGCGCCCGTCTGCTGGCGCTCAAAAACCCGGCGCAGGATAAAAAGGCGCCGGTCAAAATCCAGTCCGGCGCCGATTTCCTTTGGCCTGGCTAAAAAACACTGGCGGATGCGCGGCATCGTGCGCCGCGCGTTCGCGCCCAGCTGGGCCGGATGGCAGGGAACCTCCCGCCATCCGAGCACCGGAATCCCTTCGGATTCCGCCAGCCGCTCAAAAATCTGAACCGCGTCCCCGGCGCCGACATCGTCCTCCGGCAGAAAGAACATGCCGACCCCGTAATCTCCGGCAGCGCCGAGCGGAATACCTTCCTCCCGGGCCCAGGCCGCAAACAGGGCATGGGGCAGCCGGGTCATGATTCCCACGCCGTCGCCGGTCGTTCCTTCCGCGTCGCTGCCGGCCCGGTGGGCCAGGCGCTCCACGATCGAGAGAGCCTGATCCACCGTGCGGTGCGTCGCCTTCGCGTTCAGATCCACCACGGCGCCCACGCCGCAGCTTTCGTGTTCCAGTTCCGTATGGTAAAGAGGATACTGCCGGTCTCTCATTGCGCTTCCTCCGATTTTTCCAGAATCCGCATGGCGAAATCCGCCATCTTCATCCCGTGGTTCATGGCATACTGCTGCATGGCCCGGTGCGCTTCCGGTTCCGAAAGGCCTTTCTGCTTCATCAGCACCGCCTTGGCCCGGTTGACGACATCTTTGCTCTCGCCCGTCCGGCGGGGGAGCCGCATCCGGTGCAGCTGGGACAGCATTTCCACCGCCCCGATCACCGCCTGTCCGGAAGCCGGGAGGGTCAGGCGGAAGATTTCCGGGGATTCGGTATTTTCCAGCACCTGCTGTTTGGCGATCAGCAGGAGCTGGATGCTGTCCCGGTAATCCCAGACCAGCTCATCCGGCTTGCAGTCCGGCAGGAAGCCGACCATGACAACCACGCAGTCTTCGCTTTCGTTCAGGGCCCGCCGGAGCTCGCTTCCGGAGGAACAGCTGCGGAACACCTGAAAACCGGAGGAGGTCAGAAGCCCGGCAAGCTTTGAACGGCTGTCCTCTGAAGAGCTGACAATCACAATTCTGGCCATCGGCTTCACCTGCCTTCTCTGATAGAATTAAGAGCAACGACCGATCGGGGAGACGGATCAGTACATCACCAGGTAGCGGTCCGTTTCCCACTTGCTGACATGGGTCCGGTAGGCGTCCCATTCCTTTTCCTTGCCTTCCACGTACTGGCTCAGCACATGGCTGCCCAGGGCCGCGCAGATGACCTCATCTTCCTTCAGGCAATCCACGGCTTCCTTCAGCGTGCCGGGGAGAGACAGGATGCCCCGGGCTTCGCGGGTTTCGCTGTCCATGGCGAAGATGTTTTCCGTGATTTCATCCGGCGGGGTCATTTTCTTTTCAATGCCGTCCAGGCCGGCGGCCAGGCAGACGGCCATCGTCAGATAGGGGTTCGCGCTGGGATCGGGGCAGCGCAGCTCCACGCGGGTTCCCATGCCGCGGGAGGCCGGGATCCGGATCAGGGCGCTGCGGTTGCTGGCGCTCCAGGCGAGATAGCAGGGGGCTTCATAGCCGGGCACCAGCCGCTTATAGCTGTTGACCAGCGGGTTGGTAATGGCGGCCATGCCCCGGATATGGGCCAGGATGCCCGCGATAAAGGAATAGGCTTCGGCGCTCAGGCCCCGCCTGTCCGCGGGATCCGCGAAGACGTTTTTGCCGTCCCGGAACAGGCTCATATTGGTGTGCATGCCGCTGCCGTTGATGCCGAAGACCGGCTTGGGCATAAAGGTGGCGTGCAGGCCGTTTTTCTGGGCCAGAGTTTTGACCGCCAGCTTAAAGGTCATGATATTGTCCGCGGCGGTCAGGGCGTCGGCATAGCGGAAATCGATTTCGTGCTGGCCGGCGGCCACTTCGTGGTGGCTGGCTTCGATTTCGAAGCCCATCTGCTCCAGGGTCATGCAGATTTCCCGGCGGGTGCTTTCCCCGTGATCCAGGGGCCCCAGATCAAAATAACCGGCTTCATCGGAGGTCGTGGTGGTGGGATTTCCGTTCTCATCCGTCTGGAAGAGGAAGAACTCGCATTCCGGGCCCACGTTGAAGGAATAGCCCAGCTTCGCCGCCCGCTCCAGCACTTTTTTCAGCACGCCGCGGGGATCGCCGGAGAAGGGGGTTCCGTCCGGATTGAAAACGTCGCAGATCAGCCGGGCCACTTTTCCGTGCTGGGGGCGCCAGGGCAGGATGGCGAAGGTATCCAGATCCGGGCGCAGATACTGGTCGCTCTCATTGATGCGGACAAAGCCTTCGATGCTGCTGCCGTCGATCATGATTTCGTTATTCACGGCTTTTTCAATCTGGCTGGCCGTGATCGCCACATTCTTCAGCTGGCCGAAGATATCGGTGAACTGCATGCGGATAAACTCCACATCATCCTCGCGAACCATACGGATAATGTCTTCCTTCGTGTACCTGCTCATTGTTCTGACCTCCCATTCAGCGTGTTTCGGAATAAAAGAAGAGGGCAAGGCGTATCGCATCCCGACACCCTTGCCCCGATGCGCGTATCCTAACATTCCGCTCCGGCGCTGTCAAGTGGCTGAATTGTATTCCCTTTGTACTGCCCTTCTGTTTTGCGTTTTTCATTCTTGACATTTTTCCTTTTGGAATGATACCATACCTTCCGACAAGGCAAAGGCGTCCTGGTTCAGGGCTCTTTGCCTTGTTTTCGTATTTCCGCACCGGAAGAAGCTGGAGGTGATTGTATGCTGACGCCCAATCTCAGCTACGCGAATCTGAAGGAATCCTATCTTTTTCATCATATCGCGGGAAAGACCGAAGCCTACCTGCGGGCGCATCCCGGCGCGCATCTGTACCGCATGGGAATCGGCGACGTGTCGCTGCCCCTGGCGCCGGCCGTGATTCAGGCCCTGCACCGGGCGGTGGACGATCAGGCGGAAAAGGAAAGCTTTCACGGCTATATGCCGGAATGCGGCGCGCCTTTCCTGCGGGAAGCGATTGCTGCCTATTATCAGAAGCGGAAGGTGCAGCTTTCCGCCGATGAGGTTTTTGTATCCAGCGGGGCCAGCGACGAGCTGGGCGATCTGCTGGATCTGTTTGACCGGAAGAACCGGGCGCTGATTATGGAGCCGGCCTATCCCGCCTATGTGGACGCGAATATCATGGCCGGACGGGACATTCTGCACCTGCCCTCCGGGCCGGAAAACCATTTTCTGCCGCTGCCGGAGGACGGCCTGCAGGCGGATCTGATTTATATCTGCTCCCCGAACAACCCGACGGGCGCCGCCTATGACCGGGACCAGCTTTCCCGCTGGGTGCGGTGGGCCAACGGGCGGGGCGCGGTCATCCTTTTTGACGCGGCATATGAGGCCTTTATCGAAGAGGATCTGCCGCACAGCATTTTTGAGATTCCCGGCGCCCGGACCTGCGCCATCGAAATCTGCTCCCTGTCCAAGACCGCCGGGTTCACCGGCACGCGGCTGGGCTATACCGTGATTCCGAAGGAGCTGGAGCGGAGCGGCCTTTCCCTGAACGCCATGTGGGTGCGGAACCGGACCACCAAAACCAACGGGATTTCCTATATCCTGCAGCGGGGCGGCGCCGCCGTCTTTACAGAGGAGGGGCAGCGTCAGATTCATGAGAACATCCGGGTTTACAAGGAAAACGCCCGGGTGCTGATGAACACCCTGGATGAGGCGGGGATCCGCTACTGGGGCGGCCGGGACGCGCCCTACATCTGGATGGAATGCCCGGACGGGCAGAGCAGCTGGGCGTTCTTTGACCGGCTGCTGAACGGGATTCAGGTGGTCGGTACCCCGGGCGAAGGCTTCGGCTCCTGCGGGGAAGGGTTCTTCCGCTTTTCCACTTTCGGAGATCCCGGCGATACCCGGGAGGCGGCCGGCCGTCTGCTGAAGCTGCTGAAACGATCTCACTGATTCGGAGGCGAGATAAGAATGTGTTCTATCTTTGGAATGATCGGCGCCCGGTTTCCCCGGGACCTGGTAAAAACCTGCTTTGACCGGACGATTTCCCGGGGACCGGACAAAAGCCGCATGGTCGATATTCCCGGGGGCGTGCTTGGATTTCACCGGCTGGCCATCATGGGACTGCAGGAGGAGGGCATGCAGCCCTTCCGCCTGGAGGACGACTATGTGGTCTGCAACGGGGAACTCTACGGATTCCGGCCGCTGCGGGCCCGCCTGATGGAACGGTATGAGCTGAAGAGCGAATGCGACTGCGAGATTCTGCTTCCGCTTTACCGGGAATACGGCGTGGAAATGTTCAAAACCCTGGACGCGGAATTCGCGCTGATTCTCTGGGACGGAAAGCAGGGAAAGCTGATCGCCGCCCGGGATCCGATCGGGATCCGGCCCCTGTATTACGGGGAAGTGAGAGGGGGCGGGCTGGCCTTCGCCAGCGAGCCGAAAAACCTGATCGGCATGTGCGACACCATTCTGCCGTTCCCGCCGGGGCATTACTGGATGGACGGGGAGTTTGTGCAGTACGCGGATCCGGCCTATGTGGGATACTTTACCATGAAAACCGAGGAGGAGGTGTGCCCGAAGCTCCGCCGACTGCTGATGGACGGCGTGGAGAAACGGCTGGACGCGGACGCTCCGCTGGGGTTTCTGCTTTCCGGCGGCCTGGATTCCTCCCTGGTCTGCGCCATCGCGCAGCGGATGCTGGACCAGCCGATCCGGACCTTCGCCATCGGGATGGATGTGGACGCGATCGACCTGAAATATGCCCGGAAGGCGGCGGAATACATCGGCAGCGAGCATACGGAGGTTATCATCACGGAAAAGGACGTGCTGGACGCGCTGCCAACGGTTGTCGGGCTGCTGGGAACCTGGGATATCACCACCATCCGCGCGTCCATCGGCATGTATCTGGTCTGCAAATGGATTCATGAGCATACCGATATCCGGGTGCTGCTGACGGGAGAAATTTCCGATGAGCTGTTCGGATACAAGTATACGGATTTCGCGCCTTCGGCCTCCGCGTTTCAGGAGGAGGCGGAAAAACGCATCCGGGAGCTGCACGTATATGACGTGCTTCGCGCGGACCGGTGCATTTCCGTCAATTCGCTGGAGGCCCGGGTTCCCTTCGGGGATCTGAAGTTTGTCCGCTATGCCATGAGCATTGATCCGGAGCTGAAGATGAACCGGCATCAGATGGGGAAGTACCTGATCCGGAAAGCCTTCGCGGAGGACCGGATTCTGCCGGACGAGATTCTCTGGCGCCAGAAGGCGGCCTTTTCCGACGCGGTCGGCCACAGCATGGTCAATGATCTGAAGGCCTATGCGGAGAAGCGGTATACGGATCAGGAGTTCGCCGAAAAGGCGGCCGGGTATGATTACTGCCCGCCCTTTACCAAGGAGAGCCTGCTGTACCGGGAGCTGTTCGAGCAGTACTATCCCGGGCAGGCGCACCTGATTCCGGGGTACTGGATGCCGAATAAAACCTGGCCGGGCTGCGATGTGGACGATCCTTCCGCCCGGGTGCTGTCCAATTACGGCGCCAGCGGCGACTGAGGGGAGCGTCAGCGCAGTGCGCTGTCCGGCGGAGCCGGAAGCGAGCCGAGGGAGTCAATCGAAACAAGTGAAAGCTCCGCCCCAAGGAGCTTTCACGCCGATTGAGATTGCGGAAGACTGAGGGGAGCGTATTTATGAAAGAAATGATTCTGATTCTGGACTTCGGGGGCCAGTATACCCAGCTGATTGCCCGCCGGGTCCGGGAATGCCATGTTTATTCGGAAGTGATTCCCTGGCATACGCCTCTTCCGGAAATCCTGGCCCGCCAGCCGCGCGGCATCATCCTGTCCGGCGGACCTTCCGGCGTGCATGACGAAGGAGCGCCCCGGATTGACCCGGCAATCTATGAGGCCGGAATCCCAATCCTGGGGATCTGCTACGGCATGCAGCTGACCGCGCTGCTGCTGGGAGGCCGGGTGGAGCGGGCCCGGGAGCGGGAATACGGGCGGATTACGGTACGAATGAAAGATCGCGACGGCCTGCTGGAAGGCCTGACCGAATCCTCCGTATGCTGGATGAGCCATACCTGGCAGGTGACGGAATGCCCTTCCGGTTTTCATGCCGTCGCCGAAACGGAGCATTGCCCCGTCGCCGCTATGGAGAACCGGGAAAAGCGCGTTTATGGCGTCCAGTTCCATCCGGAAGTGACCCATACGGCGGAAGGAAAGATCCTTCTGCTGAATTTCCTCTTTAAAATCTGCCGGTGCTCCGGGGACTGGAACATGAAGGCCTATGCCGAAACCGCCGTCCGGCAGATTCAGGACGCGGTGGGACCCGGAGGTACGGTGCTGCTCGCCCTTTCCGGTGGAGTGGATTCCTCTGTGGCGGCTGCGCTGATTTACCGGGCCATCGGCAACCGGCTTACCTGCGTGTTTGTGGACCACGGCCTGCTGCGCAAAGGTGAAAGCGATCAGGTCTGTCATGTGTTCAGCCATCTTTTCCCGGTCCGGTTTATCCGGGCGGACGCGGCGGATCGCTTTTTTGCGGATCTGAAAGGGGTGACCGATCCGGAGGAAAAGCGGCACATCATCGGCCGGGATTTTATCGAGGTGTTCAGAAAAGAAGCCCTGTCGCTGGGGAAAATGGACTATTTCGCGCAGGGAACCATTTATCCGGACGTAATCGAAAGCGGGCAGGGAAGCAATGCCGCCGTGATCAAGAGCCATCACAATGTCGGCGGCCTTCCGAATGAGCTGGGCTTCACGGAGCTGATCGAGCCGCTGCGCATGCTTTTCAAGGACGAGGTCCGCGCGCTGGGGGAGACCCTGGGACTGCCGCGGGAGCTGGTCTGGCGTCAGCCTTTCCCCGGCCCCGGACTGGCTGTCCGGATCATTGGCGAGGTCACTCCGGAAAAGACGGCCATCGTTCGGGAGAGCGACGCCGTTTTCCGGGAGGAGATCGCCGCCGCGGGCCTGGACAGCCGGATCAGCCAGTACTTCGCGGTGCTGACAAATCTCCGGAGCGTCGGTGTCATGGGCGACGAGCGCACCTATGACTATACCATCGCGCTGCGGGCTGTGACCACAGACGACTTCATGACTGCAGACTGGGCCCGTCTGCCTTACGAGCTGATCGAACGGGTTTCGGCCCGGATAGTCAACGAGGTTCCCCACGTCAGCCGGGTTGTGCTGGACGTAACCACCAAACCCCCGGCCTCTATCGAGTGGGAATAATGATTTCTTAACTTCCTCATCCTCGGATCGGTTGATTTTCAATCGTTTCCGGGGATGTTGTCTTTTTCCTGGCTACAAATTGGCTACATTTTTTCGCTTTTTTTGTAGCCAGCACTGTCCGAGCTTTTCGGGTCGATCGTCTCGTTCAGTATTCTGGCCACTTCCTGCTGCTTGTTGGGATACAGGTGGCTGTAGATGTCCATGGTGGTCTGAACCTTTTCGTGGCCCAGCCGTTCCGCGATCAGCAGCGGGGAGAACCCCTTCTCCACCAGCAGCGACGCATGGCTGTGTCTCGTATCATGGACCCGGATCTTTTTCACTCCGGAGCGCCTGCACCCTTCTTCCATGATCTTGTACAGGAATTCTTTCTTATAGGGGAAGATTCGATCATCCTTTTTCAGCCCGTAGCACAGCCCCATGTATTCTTCCAGGCATTCGCACAGCTTATCCGGCATGGATATCGTGCGGATGCTTTTCTGCGTTTTGGGCGTCGTGATGATCTCTTTTCCGTTCAGGTACTGATAGTTCTTGTTCACCGTCAGCATCTTCTTTTCCAGATCGATGTCCGCCGGTGTCAGCGCCAGCAGTTCCCCTTCCCGGATTCCGGTATAGTACAGCGTCATGTAGATTGCGTACCAGACCGGCTCATCTTCAACGGATTCGATGAATTTCTGGAATTCGTCCTGCGTCCAGAACTGCATCTCGTCCGCCTGCTTCTTCCCCATGCCGCCCGCCTTATGGCAGGGGTTCTCCTTCAGTCCGTAGTACTTCACCGCGTAATTGAAGATCGCAACCAGCTGGTTCTGTATCGTCCGCAGGTAAGTCTGCGAATAAGGCTTTCCATCTGCATCCCGATACTTGGTCAGCGAGTTCTGCCACTTACGGATATCCGTGGGCTTAATCTCATTCAGCGGGATTTTCCTGAAGTACGGAAGGATCTTGGTATCAATCAGCCACTTTTTACTGCTCAGGGTGGTTTCCTTCAGGCGCTGCTTCATGTCCTCGTTATAGATCTCCACGAAGCTCCCGAATTTCATCCCGACATTGCCAGTGGATTGACTGATGAATTCCTGTTCCCACTGTACGGCTTCACGCTTTGTCGCGAAGCCGCGCTTCTTCTTATGAACGGTTTTACCCGTCCAGTCCGTGATCCGGAGCTGACTCATCCAACGCCCCGTATCGCCATCCCTGGTTACCGACATAGTACCTCCTTTCCCTCAGACTTATATCCGCCATTCCGTGATTACTCATTCGGTGATCCCTCCTTCTGCAGACTTTCCAGATACTCGTTTCTCCGCCTGATCCGCTCTTCTTTGGACAGCTCCTTTGGCTCGACAAGTTCAACAGGCGTCGCCGCGTAATACGCCAGCGTCTGTTCCTGCCACTTCTGATAGGCTGCCTGCGTCAGAGCGTAACTGCGGAGTTCTTCCCGCTGTCCCTCCCAGTCTTCCAGGAACAGGCACATGTCCGCGTTCAGGGGAGATTGTTTATCTTTCCCCTTGAAAGTCAGCGCACATTGCCATTCCCGGCTGTGCGGAGGACGGTTTACATTAATTGAGAAATTCAGTCCGTCCACCTGCTCAATGTGGAAGAGGAAGTTCAGCACGTCCGCCATGCTCGTGATCGGTGTAACCTCCGTATCATAGCCAAGGATATAGGTCGGCGTGCTGTCCAGTACCTTCGCCAGATCATTGACCACCCCGACAGAAACCTCAATCTCGCCCGTTTCATATTTCTGAACAGTGCGAAGAGATTTCCCGATCAGGTTCGCCAGCTCGATCTGGTTCAGATGCTTTTTCTTGCGGAGCGCCTTGATTCTTGCTCCGACAGCGGAATAGTCGAAAGTCTCCACGAAGTATCACCTCGTACATAAGATATCACAAACTTATACGAATTGCAAGTACGTTTTTTATTTCTTTTTGATGTTGACAAATGCATTTTGGATGCTATAATTTGATATGCGCATTATAAGTGCGTTTTTTGGAAAATAGATTCCAAGATAGCCGCATGAAAGATGCATGAATCGAGATTGGAAAGGAGGGTTGTCCATGAAAGCGCAGTTTATCACCGCGGAGGAAGTTCAGGATGTCCTGGGCGTAAGCCGCAGCAAGGCTTACCAGATCGTTCAGGGCATGAATCGTGAGCTGAAGGCGCAGGGGTTCATTACCATCTCCGGTAAGTGCCCCATCGCTTACTTCCGGAAGAAGTTCTACGGACTTGAGTTCGATCAGAACGACCGGATTACTCCCGCCCCGTGCAGTGCCTGATGAAGGCAAAACCGCATTGCCGATGCGGTAAATCGGCAAAACTATGAAAGGAAGGTAAGTTATGATTACTGATTCTCGTGAACTGAAGTCCTACCACGTGATCATCGGTGTTGATCAGGGGTATGGCAACATCAAGACGGCGAACGCCTGCTTCAAAGCAGGCGTCACCGTCTATGACAAGGATCCCTATTTCAAGGGAGACATGGTCTTCTATGGCGGGAAGTACTATGTCATCGGCGAACAGCACAAGGCCTTCATCAAGGATAAGGATGAAGATGAGGATTACTACGTCCTCACCCTTGCGGCTATCGCCAAAGAAATGAAGCTGGCAGGAATGAATTACGCCCTTGTCTTCCTAGCAGTCGGCGTTCCCCTGAACTGGATTGCCGAACAGCGTGACCGCTTCCGGAAATACCTGCAGGCGAACAGGCATGTGGTGTTCTGGCTGAACGGCGAGCAGTACACCGTTGACATCGACGGCGTGGAGATCTTTCCCCAGGGATTCGCCCATGTGGTTCCCTATATCGCCAAGCTGGAAGGAATCACCATGATCTGTGATATCGGCAACGGCACGATCAACGTGATGAAGCTGACCAATGGGATTCCGAGCCAGGCAGCGTGTTATACGCGGAGGCTCGGCGTCAACCAGTGCATGATCCGGATTCAGGAAAGGATGCAGCAGGAATACGGGACTTCCGCGGAAGAGAAACTCGTTGAGGAAGTCCTGATCACCGGCACCGCCAGGATGGGAGAAAAGGCGCTGGCCATCATCCGGGAAGAAGCGACGAAGTACGCGGATGAAGTCATGGGACTGCTCCGGGAACTCGGATACACTCCGGACCTGATGAACCTGCACATCGTCGGAGGCGGCGGGTGCATCATCAAAAACTTCGGAACGTATGACGAAAGCCGGGTCACGATCAACGACGACATCATGGCCGCGGCCAAGGGCTATGAGTACCTCGCTCAGGGAAAACTGGAGAGGCAGGGAATGCTGTGAGCGGGAAAAGCGCTATCGTCAACACCAATCTCCGCCTCAACCTGAACCGGGAGGAGGACCGTCTGGCCTGGGAGCATCTGCAAAGCAGGGATAAAACCCTGTTCCCTTCTTACAGCAAAACAGTCGTTATAGCGCTGAATGATTTCTTCCGCCGGCAGCAGATGCTGGCGGAAGATCCTTTGCTGGAAACCAGGGAACGCGAAGATGCCTTCTGCCGGAAACTGTCCGATTCCGTCGTCCGCGATCTGAAACCGATCCTTGCCAATCTCACCGTCCAGACTGTTCCTGCCCCCGAAAGCAGGAACGAACCGACCGCGATCCCCGACGACCAGGCGCAGCGCAACCGAGAACTGGCGGATCAGGCGCTGAGCGTCTTTGGCTGAGCAGCAGCCAATTTCCCCCGATTTTGAAGCCACTTTTCCCGACTGGCTGCAAAAACAAGCAGATTTGCAGCCAGTTTGGGAGATTCCGATAGAAGGAGGACAGCCAATATGAACCGGAATCGAAGCCATCTGAAATGGCAGGAAAACCAACCAGTACGGAAAGGAGAAGAACCCATGGAAACCAGGAAAAAACAACGGCCCCGGGGACGGCGGGTTTTCAATCGGAGCCTGCGGCATACGTCACTGAGAAGTGCGCACTTCTATACAGGTGTCCCACCTGTATTCGTGCGCCCTCCGGGGGACCTGCCCGCTGCATCCCAATGCAGCCGGTCAGGTGGAGCCGGGAAAAGCAATGCTGCTTTCCCGGCTCTGTCCAAGGGCTCAATCGCCCTTGCGCCGCGTTGCGGCTATCCCGAAGTACGGATGAACGTCGCTGCCTGCGACATTCATCCTTCCCATCACTGTGCACGCTACCCGCGTGCAATCCATCATGAAGGAGGCTGTTGCATATGAAAAAGAAAGAACAGCCTCACACCAATCTTGCTGACGCTGAGCGTCAGCTCAAACAGGCGCAGCATCGTCTCCAGCGGGAAGAAAACAAGAAGGCGTATCAGCGCTCGAAAAAGGAAAAAGAACGTGCGCATCGCCTGATCACCCGCGGAGCCGAGATCGAACACTTCTTTCCTGAAATCAAGTACCTGACGGAAACAGAGTTTTACGATCTGGCGGAAATGCTGCATGATATTCCCGCCGTGAAGGCACTGTTTCAGGAAAGGGCTGCCCTGCATGTAGATCCTCATCCGGAAAAGGAGGCGGGCTGATATGGCACTGTGTCATTTCCATGTAGGCCATATCGGACGCGCCGGCGGTCAGAGCGCCATCGCGTCCTCCGCCTACCGAGCGGGAGAAGAACTGTACAGCGAATACTACGGGGAAACCAACGATTTCACCCGCAAAGGCGGCGTGACCTATACGGAGATCATGCTGCCGCCGAACGCGCCGCCGGAATACAAAGACCGGCAGACGCTCTGGAACGCGGTGGAAGAAGTGGAGAAGCACAAGAAGGCGCAGCTGGCATACAGCTTTGATATTGCCCTTCAGAATGAGTTTACACCGGAAGAAAACCTCGAGCTGGCAAGGACATTCGTACAGGAATGCCTGGTCGATAAAGGGATGATCGCGGATCTGGCGATCCATGAACCGGATAAGGGGGACGATGGCATCCCGAATCCACACTTCCATGTGATGACAACCATGCGTCCGCTGAATCCGGACGGTTCCTGGGGCAACAAACAGCGCCGGGAGTATGTGCTGGACGAAAACGGGAACCGGAAGAAGGATGAAAACGGGAATTACATCTTCAATGCCGTTCACACCACGGACTGGCATACGCCGGAAACGCTGATCTGGTGGCGGGAATGCTGGTGCAAACTGAACAATGAACTCTTTGAACGCAAGGGTCTCGATATCCGGCTCGATCCCCGCAGTTATGAGGAACGGGGCATCGACCAGATTCCAACCATTCATGAGGGGCCGCAGGTTCGGCAGATGGAAGCCCGTGGCATCCCGACTGAAAAGGGCGACAAGAACCGCTGGATCAAGGCGACGAATAACCTGATTGAAAAACTGAAATCCAAAATCCAGAGCATTCTTGAATGGATCAAAGAGCAGAAGGCAAAACTGCTGCAATCGAAGGAACCAGCCCCGATTACGCCCATTGATCGGATCAGGCAGTACTACAAACAGGAAACCCGCAAATCCGGGAAGAATCCGGAAACTGATAAGCTTCTGAAGGAAATGGCAGACAGTATCCGGCTGATGGAGGAAAGCGGAATTCAGACCATGGATGATCTGGACAGGTTTGTCGGGGAACTGGACAGTCAGGTCAGCAGCATCCTGGCTGAATGCCGGGAGATTGACAGTCAGATCAGGGATCTGGATACCAAAATACAGTTGGGCGAAACCGTCGTAGAAAACAAGCCAGTCATCGACCAGATGAACGAGATCCATTTTAAAACCAGGCGGGAGAAATTCGCTCAGACGCACAGGGAAGAAATCAACCAGTACTACTCTGCAAAACGCACACTAAAAGAAAAATGCAAAGTACCGAAAATCGCCCTATCCTCCTGGAAAAAGGAAAAGCAGCAGCTTCGGGTAAAAAAGACCGGATTGGAAGAACAGTGTAAACCGATCCGGAAAAAGGTCGACAGGCTCATGAAAATCAGATATCAGGCCTATACCGTCGAAAGAGCAGAAGAAAGAACCCGCGATCAGCAGAAAATACTGATCAGTAATAAAACGCGGAATCAACCAGAACGGTGATTCATAAACTTATCACTCCCTGATCCATTTCGTGAACAGTATCACACAGTTCATCAATATCTTGGGCGAAATGGCTGGCAAGGAGGATGGTTTTGCCCTGGGCTTTCAGATCAAGAAGCAAAGAGCGAATATCCTTGACGCCGTTCTTATCTAAACCATTCATAGGCTCGTCCAAGATGAGCAGGGATGGGTCGTCAAGCAGCGCCTGCGCAATGCCCAACCGCTGCCGCATCCCCAGGGAATACTGACCCACCTTCTTTTTCATGGCAGGATCAAGCCCTACCACGCGAATGAGATTAGCGACTTTTTCGCGCGTTGCGCATTTCCCCAGTTTCGCCAGCCACAGAAGATTCTTCAGACCTGTTTCATGAATCAGGAAACCGGGCGTTTCAATGAGCATTCCGGTATCCGGGGCAAAATCACAATCTGTGCTGATCGTTTTGCCGAAAACTATAACTTTAGTTGTCGCTGATCTTCAGGGTTCCCTCGATATTCAGGATCTTTCCGTTATAGCTGAAATAAAGGCCGCCGCCCTGGTATTTCGCGGTGTTGTCGGTAATCGTGTTTGTCCCCTTCAGGGTCAGGG
>SVGS01000015.1 GCA_015056205.1 Clostridiales bacterium
CGACCGGGTAGATAGGTCATCGGTGGAAGTTCGGTAACGGATGGAGCTTGATGATACTAATAGGTCGAGGGCTTGATTTTACGCGAGAATGAGATCAATTGAAAAGAACGGTCACTTGAATCGAAAAGCTGTGCAGTTGTCAGGGTGACGCAAGTTACTCGAATAGCCCCTGAAGAGGAAGACAAGGACGATGGAAGGGGCTAACCGTTCCCAGAGGAACGGTCAGAAAGATCACCATTTCCGGTGGTTATGACGAAGGGGTTCCACCTGTTCCCATACCGAACACAGAAGTTAAGCCCTTCAGTGCCGATGGTACTTGACTGGTAACGGTCCGGGAGAGTAGGTCGCCGCCGGATTCCATATTCCTCAGTAGCTCAATGGCAGAGCATTCGGCTGTTAACCGAAGGGTTATAGGTTCGAGTCCTATCTGGGGAGCCAAATAAACATAATCCGAACCAGATTTTCCGGATAGGAGAAGGGTTCGGATTATTGTTATATTTCACCGTTTCCCAGCTTTCCGCATCCCATAAGAGGAACCGGATGAAACGGCAATAGAAGACAGGGTGCCACCATGATCGGTGACACCCTGTATCCATCAGGCAGCCATGCTCCCGGAAGGTTTGTCCGGATCACTGGCCTCCTGTTCGGCCTGTTCGGCTTTCCATTTGGCAAATTCCCGTTGCCCTTCCTCGCTTTCGAAGTAGGCCTGAATATCAGGCCACACACAGCGCGCAATCGTCTCGATCACGTGATCCGGATAAGGAGACTTGTTGACAGGTTTCTTCTTTCGAGCCATATCATCACCTGCCTTCCCGTTCCTTCCGGGGTATCCTGTCCCTGGAAGGGATGTATTGTTCGAGAACTTCCTTCGGAATCCGGTCGAGTACAGATTTCATCTTCCGAAGCTCGTCCCGGATCTTCAGATCCTCAATTTCCTCGGCAACCGAGGTGCGTCGCGCTGCATCCAGCTGAGATTTCAGATCCGCATTTTCAGCACGGAGAGATTCGTTCTCAGCCTTGGTGTCTGTAAAGGCACCCTTGTACTTTTTCAGTTGAGTCGCCATCTTTTCCACACCGGGGATGTAGGAATCCAGCATCTCGCTGACTTCCTGCGCCTTGGCCTTCCCGTTGAGAAGGTTTACGCTATCCAGCGCTTCTTC
Organism: Clostridiales bacterium; assembly: GCA_015056205.1. Classification (GTDB taxonomy): domain Bacteria; phylum Bacillota; class Clostridia; order Christensenellales; family Aristaeellaceae; genus Aristaeella. The sequence goes on from SVGS01000015.1 coordinate 1,161, forward strand.
TATCTTACCGCGCTTCTTCTCCAGCCGAACCATTTCCTTGAATACGCGGGGTGGGATGTGATCCCGGCCTGTTTCACTGGAGCTTTCGCCGCGCTCCAGTTCCGGATACTTCTTGACAAGATGCTTCCAGAAATCATCCTGCCATTGAATCAGCCGCTTCTTGTTCCCAATGATCTCCTTGGCACAAAGCCGGTTGTCTTTGGTCAAAGGGACGAAGCAGACGTGCATGTGCGGGGTTTTCTCATCCATATGTACTACCGCGGAAATAATCGTTTCCGGACGGATGTACTCTTTCAGAAAATCCAGCACATACTCGAAATACTCGCGGATCTGTTTATCCGTTTTCCCCTTGAAGAATTCAGGACTTCCGGTAAACAGGGTTTCCACCAGCCTGACGCTGTCAGAGCGGGTCCGGCATTTCGCTTCAGCGATCTGCCTGTCCGCCTCTGACCTGTAGTGACCGTTCGGAGTTACCAGGTGGAAGTTCAGATGGCTTCGACTGGTATCCACATCAGGATTGCTGGCGTACTTTTCCTTCTTCCGCTCGTTGTGAGCCTCGATACTGCTGATCGCGGCCCCCTTATGCTTCTGGAATCTCATGATTCCAAACTGGGCTTTCAATTTATATCAAACCTCCTCTCTATTCTCATTGAATGCCCGGGGTTGTTGGTCGCCGTATCCCTTGCTGTCTCCGGCAGGACACCTTGTTTGGCTCGGTACCGGCCCCAGTGGGGCGCTCCCCTCCGAATCGGGAGGGATCATCGCGGTTTCGACAGGTTCGGGACGGCTGTTCAGCTGGGAAGGTTCCGTGGAGCCAGGCTCCGCAAAAAGACTATCGTAAAACCGGTCTAGACGTTGAAAATCAGGCACCTATGCAAAAACCGGCCTCTGAAAATGAAGATTCTTGCAAAACTGCAAGGAAAAATGTTTGTTCGCCTTTCTTTCAAAAGACCGGTATGGTAGAATCAGCCATAGGAACAGAGGTGAGAAGAATCATGGCAGCACAGAAACAGGGATGTCCTCCGAAAGAAGTCAGCGATACCCGTTTACGGATCGCAGATCTACTGAAAAGCCGCAAAAAAAGCCAGGCAGACCTGGCGGCGGCAACCGGCATATCTGAAAGTACGATCAGCCGGTTTGTCAGCGGGAATACAGATAAATTGTCAACAGAGAATATCGTTGCGATTGCCCGGTTCTTTAATGTGTCAACGGATTTTATCATGTGTCTGACAGATGTGGAAAGACCATCCAGCTCAGAAATCCAGGCACTCGGGTTCAGCGTGAAAGCAGGCGAAAGGCTTATACAGAAAACAGTTGACCCTGAAACGCTCAGCCTGTTAATCGAAATGCCGCTGTTCGCAAAGCTGATTAATCAGCTGAAACTGCTGAGAGAAGGAACGTATGCTGCGAATTACGGATCAATCAATGGCATATTAAAACAGGCCTGCTGTATTCTGGATGAGTTTACCATCAACGATCCGGATGACAGGCGCGCGGCGAAAGAAATGATAGAGAATATGCGGGCATTACGTCCGGCACCATTACAGGTAGAAACAGCGCATATTGAAGAAACCTTCCATCTGATCATGGAAGATATCAAAAAGGGCGCGTTGAAATATTCACAGGAATATGAAAAACTGACCTCGGAGATCATGGGGCAGATTACTTCCAATCTCCGGAAACGCCTGAACAATCCGATGAAGCTGCAGGGAATCACTCCCGAGATGATCGCGGATTCTGTCGTTGCATCTCTTGCCCGACTGGAATTGGATGAAGAGAAGCAGGCTGAGATCCGCTCGACAATGCTGAAGCTTTGCTCAGACCCACACAGGCTGGCAGAACAAAACAAACCAGAGTCGGAAAGCCAGCATGAGGGAAGTGGCTCCAATCTTCTGCCGGATTGAAGCAACTTCCCAGAAATGACCGGAATTGCTTGCTGATTATGGAAGAAAACTGGCTGCAAAATCATCATAATTTGCAGCCACAATTCCGCCAGTTTCTTCTGTATTGGTGCAAAGCATCAGCATTTTCCAGAGGCAGTACGGGGGCAGCTACGCTGTATACCTCTGCGAAAGGAATGGCTCAGACTGTCGTCTGATGCTGTGACCGCTCCGCAATCACAGTGCAATCAGCTTGACTCGCCCTCTCCCATGCGGAGGGCGAATCAACCCGCTTGCGGGCCATCCCTTTCGCAAAGGTATAACACACTAGACTTTGCAAGCAAAGTCGTGTGCCACGAAACCTCCGGTTTCTTTGGATTCTTCCCGCCAAGGGGACGCTGTCCCCTTTGGATTCCCCTGCCAACAGGGATGCTGCGCGCTCCCTATTGGATGACCCTGCGCCAAAGGAAGGCGTCCGCCCTCCTTTGGAATCCTCCCCCCGGCATTCATCCCGCAATCATACCGCATGCCGCAGTGTGATCGGCTGGGATTCATACCGGATACTGACACCGGAATACTTTTCTGTTTCCGGTGTCAGTATGTCACAGTCTGGTGTCACGATGGAAATGAAGATTGTCTCCTTCATTGTGTCTGACACCAGACTGCATTGTTCTGATGCAGAATGATGCATACTGTGATGCAATCTGCATCATCTCTTTATCAGCGGAATGATATCAAAGTGATACCATTTTTCCGGCGCTCAATATCCGATGATATCATTTTGATACCAAGCGCAGAACATAATCTTTCGCAATTGCAGATGGTTGTGACGTATGATATACTGCCATCTGGATTATTTTACCTTCTCAGGGTATGTTGATACGGCAAGAGAGGTAACCGGAGAACAAGAAAATGCCCGAGATGAATCAATCATCTATATGGTAGCAATTTTGCTGAAAGGGATTGACAATGACCACGATCTGGCATGCGCTCAGACAAGCGGACGAACAGAATAATCATTATACCCTTCTTCGCTCTTTTTCCGGGACAGCACAAAAAAGCATTGCGCTGACCGGCTTATTTGGCTCGTTTGTTTTTCTGCAGTTTACCGTTCTGGGGCTGGCAAATCATGCCGGAGAGGGATATTTTACCCAGGGACAGCGTGATCTGGTTTACTATGCGCTTCAGGTTTTTGTCATTCTCGGTTATTTGCTGCATGTCCTGTATTCCCGCTTTTGCGTGGAAAAACGCATCCGGAATACGATCGAATATATGGTCTGCGGCTTATTCTGTGTTTGTGTGGCATGGATGCTGGCAGCCGGCACGGATTCAGTCCTGAATGTGATTGCTTCCATGACGGCTGCGCTCTGTGTCGGAGGGATCGGCGGCGCGGTTCATTATCGGATGAGCCGGGAAGCTGCAGCTGGTGCGCAGGTCGCTCGTCACATGGGCTTTGGAAGTGCTGCCGCCGTGATCCTGCAATACCTGTTCCAGATCCGGCAAGGCGTGTCGCCGTTGTTACCGGTTTTTACGGGCGTAGCGTTTCTTCTGCTCCTTTTTACGTTGACGGACAAGAATCCGGCAACGGTTATTTCGGAAGCTGAACAGCCGGAAAAAACGCTGTCACGCAGGCTTGTATCCTCTGCTCTGATCGCGTCGACCTTCATATTGTTCGCGTGCTTTTACAATGAAACAATCCATCATCTTCAGATTCAGTCCGGCTATACGACCGCCAATGTGTACAGTTGGCCGCGTCTGATGCTTGTTCCCGGATATCTTCTGTTTGCTACAATTGGTGACCGGAAAAACGGGAAGTATGTGTCGATTGCCTCTTTGTGCATCATGTTGATCGCGCTGCTGAATGTCATCCTGATTGGCAAAGTGGGAACCTACTGGCTGAATATGTGCCTGTTTTATTTCGCGATTGCTGCGTTCAGCTCCTATTACCTGCTGACCTTCTGGCGTCTGGCCCCGGGCACGAAGCATCCGGCGTTCTGGGCGCCTTTCGGCCGGATGCTGGACAGCGCCATGGTGCTGTTCACCGGAGCGATCCGTTTTTCCGAGCTTCCGGCGCCGGTGGTGCTCGGGGTGGATATTGCCGGTGTGGTCCTGGTGATCCTGCTGATGGCGGTCAGCGGGGACTTTAATCTGTTCGCGTCCCCGGAAGCCTCCCGGCCGGGCAGGGCGGAGACGGAACCGGTGCTTTCGCCGATCCTGCCGGACGCCGCCCCCGTCGAGGCGGAGATGCTTTCGATGCTGACTGTACCCGACCTTCCCGTAACAGGACCGGATACCCGGCAGCTGCTCAGCCCGGAAGAAGCACTGGATCAGATGCGGGAGCGCTATGACCTGACCCGGCGCGAAACGGAAGTGCTCCGGGAACTGGTGATGACGGAGGACAAGCAGACGGTCATCAGTGAACGACTGTCCATCCAGCCAAGAACGGTGCAGTATTATGTGACGCAGCTCTATCGCAAGACGGGTGTCGCGACACGGATGGGTCTGACAGTGTTATATCACGACAACCGACGCCGGACATGAAATGGATAAAATAATCACAGGCCTTTTCAAAGAGGAGGCCTGTTTTTTCATACCTTTCGAAGTCTATTACGGGTTCCCGTAATAGACAAAACAGGTCTGATTCCAATAAGATAAAGTGCTCTCATAGGATGTTATTTCATTACGAGCAGTGTGTTGATGCTACGGAGAGCAACGGGAGGGGAAATCGATGAAACATAAATTCTATATTACAGGCAAAGCAATCTTTTGCTTCGTTTTGTCCGTTATGTTGACGTTGGGCATGCTGCCGGGAATGATGCGTACAGTGGAGGCAGCTTCATACGACTTGCATATAGCTGCTGCAACCGTTTCGGACACTAATCTCAGCGGCGTTGGCTCCGGTGGAGGGAGCTGGTCTTTTTCACCGGAAACCTATACCCTGACCCTGGACAGTTTAGTGATGAACGGAGGTTATGCTCCCTCTGGAACTTCAAGCGGTGTTATCTATTACACCGGGAGAAATGATCTGACGATCGTGCTGAAAGGAAACAGTTCTCTCAAGAATACTTTTTCGAATGGAAACACTCCGGGTATGTATTTCCAGCAAGGCACCATTACGATCCAGGGTGATGGCAGCCTGACCTGTCAAGGTGGAACGGGCACGACGAGCTATGCAATTCATGCATACAATCTGACAATCAAAAGCGGAACCGTGAATGCTACTGGCGGAGAGGCCAGCGGCACCTATGGAAAAAGCAGCGGCATATATGTAAACAAGGGACTGATCATAGAGGGCGGTCAAGTGAATGCCACCGGTGGAGCGACCAGCGGTACCGATGGACAAAGCACCGGCATATACGCGGATTTCAGTGGGTACGACGACAAAATGATCATTAAGGGCGGTCAAGTGACAGCAACGGGAGGAAGCGCAATTGCACGCAGTTACGGTATCTGCGGGCGTAAGACGATCAGCGGAGGCATCGTGAATGCGACAGGCGGAAGTGTAAGCGGAGAGTCGAGATATAGCTGCGGCATAATCGGTGAAACTACAATCAGCGGAGGATCCGTAAAGGCAACGGGCGGAACAGCAAGCGGTGCAAACGGTGGAAGCACCGGTATTTCCGGTTATTTGCTCATGGATGGAGGAACACTGGAGGCTACAGGCGGTTCTGCCAGCAGTGGACGCAGCAAGGGTATCAGTAGTTTTGAACAGTTACTTCGGATTAAGAGCGGCGTCACAAAAGTGATAGCGACAGGCAACGATTCTGCGGTTACGGGGAATGATGTAAAATCCGAAGTCGATGGAAAAGGATGGACGAATACAGCCGGAACAACGGGCGAAACAGCGATTGCAGCCAGTACATCTCCATTGGATTTGTCGCCTTACAAGAAAGTCCAGTTCCCGGCAACCCCTACCACATATACCGTCACCGTTACCAATGACGGCCACGGCACCGCTTCCGCTGATGTCGCTTCCGGCGCAGAAGGCACAGAAGTTACGTTGACTGCCACCCCCAGCGAAGGTTACCGCTTCAAGGAATGGCAGGTTGTTTCCGGTGGGGTTACGATTACGGAAAACAAGTTTTCCATCGGAACTGCCAATGTGGAAGTCAAGGCAGTCTTTGAACTTGTAACAGCAGAATATACTTTGTTCTCAGTCACCGGCACAACAGAGGGCGAGTCCCATACGTGGACAAAAGGCAACACCAATGATGTTGATATGACGGTGAAGCTGAATGGCACTGTAGATAATTCGTATGCTCACTTTACCGGTGTCCAGCTTGGCGGAACAAAGCTGACAAAGGGGACAGACTATGACGCTCATGAGGGCAGCACGGTTGTGACACTGAAGGCAGCAATGCTCGAAAAGCTTGCTGTCGGTGCGTATACGGTGAGCATCCTCTTTGATGACGGGCAGGTTGATACGACGCTGACAATTAAGGCTGCGGCAACGCCGACTGCGACAGCGACACCGACAGCAGCACCGACACCTGCGCCAACATCGACACCTCGTCCTGTTCCGAAAACAGGTGACAGTGATCATCCTGTTCTGTGGATCGGACTGATCCTGCTGGGCATTGCGGGTCTGGCTGCACTTGCGGCAATAAAGGTTTCCCGGAAGAGGAAGTAAGCCATGCCTTATTATCCGGAAAAGAAACTGGGGACATCCGGCGAAGAACGAAAACAAACAAAGATGACGGAGAAGCAGAGACGGCTTCTCCGCCTTTCTGTTGCCGTCTTTTCCTGCTTGCTGATTCTATACGGATCTGGCCGGCTGGTCTTTTATTATGCAGAACTGAATGCTTCCCGGGATACCGCCCGGGAACTGCGGCAGATACACAACCAGAAAAAGCAGGAGGCGGAGTCTGATCCCAGAGCACCGGAGCTGACTGCACAGCCATCCATATCGCCAACAGCTGTGCCGGAAAGACCGATGACAACAGAAACGCCGCAGCCTGAAGAGGACGAAGATACGCTAAACCCCATCGCTTATCCGGACAATCCAAACCTGAAGATATCAGAACGGTTCCGGAAGCTGCGGAAGAAAGGCAAGTATATCATCGGCTGGCTGAGCTTTGACGAAGTGGACGAAGCGGTTGTTCAGAAGGATAACACATACTTCCTGACCCACGATGCCAAGGGGAAGAAAAACAGCAACGGAGCGATTTTCCTGGATTCCGGGATCAGTCTGAAAACACGGCCTTATACAATCATCCTGTACGGGCATAACATGAAAAGCGGGAATATGTTCGGCAGGCTGAAGAAATACAAGGAGAGCGCATATTTCTATAAGCACCGGATCATTACTTTTGATACCATGTACGAAGATGGTCAGTATGCAGTGTTTGCGGTGATAGAAATGAGTACAATCCCGGGAGTTGCTCGGTGGTATGACCTATGGACCTTGACAAAGGACAGCAAATCTGACCGGGAAGAGGCAATCCGGGCAATGGAAAGGCTATCTGTCATCAGTAGCGCCCTGGATGTGCAGGTGGACGATCAGATTCTGCTGCTCGTGACCTGTCTGGACGGGGATACGGAACGGCTGGTGGTTGCGGCGCGTAGGCTGCGGGAAGGCGAGACGGCTGAAAGCCTTGTTTTACAACACAGAAAAGAATGAGATCTTCATAGACTTTGGAAGCAATTTTGCTCTGAGAACAGCTGTTTTAGCACCTGATGTGTATTTTCCCAAATCCGTTCCTTTCATTGCCTTAGAATTGAATTGCAGAATTGTTACACTATATATAGTGGATAACAAAAAAAGTAGCCACTATATTTTGTATATTCATTGCAGCAAATTAGAGCGGTGGAAAATGCCGAAGGAAACAGCAGAATGGATTGCATAAAATCACTAAATGGGTTATAATGATTTTGAAACTTGAGTCAAGTGTGATGGAACAGAAAGAAGAAGCACGGAAATGACGAGGAGGGAATTATAGCATGGATAATATCGTATTTGCCCAATTTGATATGGACTCTGGATGTGTTTATGCCTGGACAGATGACGGCAATCTTATTCTGATTGACTGTGACGCAGTGGAAGATGCCTTTGCGGATAATATGTATCAAAGGTCAGAATTGGATTATCTGATTTACAATGATCCGAAGGCTTATGCTGAACTTGTTTGGGAAGGCTTCCCTGATTTATATCTGAAAACAGCCACCGATTATACTCTGCTGAGAGAGCTGAGATAAATATCATACAGAAACGGAGACAACATTTATGAAAGAAGTCGGGAAAAGGCTAAAATATCTGCGGGAAGGGATAGGTGTCTCGCAGGACAAACTGGCCAATATGCTGGGCTCTACGCAGTCCAGCATTAACCGCTATGAAAATGGACAATCCGAGCCGACTGTGGAATTTCTCCGCAAATTTGCGGATTTCTTTGATGTATCCTTGGATTATATCTTTGGACGAGCGGACATGCCAGAAGGAAAGCTGTATGCTTATCATCCTGATTTGCCCCCGGACAGAGAAAAAATGCGGCAGTTCCTGGAGATGTGCTTTGAGCCGGGGACGCCTGCGAATTTGAAGCTGAAGGAAAGCATGTTGCGGATTATGGAGGAGAGGGAAGAATAAGATGGATGGGGCAATAAAACACTATTCAGAGGATACCTTTGAAAGCATTAAGCACATCAATGAATTTGGACAGGAATACTGGCTTGCCAGAGAATTGCAAATGGTATTGGAATACTCGCAATGGCGGTATTTCGAAATAGCAATCGAAAGGGCAATGGAAGCGTGTGAGAAAAGCGGAATTGATTCGGAAGACCATTTTGCGCACATCCGCAAAATGGTTGAGATTGGTTCGGGAGCTTATCGCGAAATTGATGATTACGAGTTCTCTCGCTATGCTTGCTATTTGATTGTCATGAATGGCGATCCCCGAAAAGAAGTCATTGCAGTTGGACAGACATATTTTGCGGTGAAAACCCGTCAGCAGGAGCTGATTGATCAGTACGATCAGTTATCAGAAGATCAAAAACGTTTAGCAATTCGGCGTGAAATGGCAGAACACAACAAGTCGCTGGCGGATGCAGCGAAAAACGCTGGGGTTATTGAGCAACGGGATTATGCAATCTTCCAGAATATGGGGTACAAGGGGTTATATGGCGGTCTTGGCGTTCAGGAGATCCATGCGCGGAAAGGCTTGAAAAAGAGTCAGAAAATCCTCGATCATATGGGAAGTACTGAGCTGGCTGCAAACTTGTTTCGTGCTACGCAGACAGATGAAAAGCTTCGCCGGGAAAACATTCAGGGAAAGGAAAAGGCCAATCAGACACATTATGAGGTTGGCCGGAAAGTCAGGGAGACGATTAAAGAACTGGGCGGAACGATGCCGGAAGATCTTCCGACGCCCGGGAAAAGCATCAAGCAGATTGAACGGGAACAGAAAAAACTGACGGAAGAATGATGCTCAGAGACTGGTAACAAACACCGCCTGATCAGAAAACGAAGATTGACTTTGGACGAGGTGGAAATCGGATGAAAGCTGTAATCTATGCCCGGTACTCTTCCGATAATCAGCGGGAGGAGAGTATTGAGGGACAGATCCGGGAATGTACTGCTTTTGCGGAGAAGAATGACTTTCAGGTGCTTCGTCATTATATCGATCGAGCCTATTCCGCGAAGACTGATCATCGTCCGGCGTTCCAGGAAATGATCAAGGACAGCGCAAAGCATCTGTTTGATGTGGTGATCGTATGGAAACTGGATCGGTTTTCCAGGAACCGGTATGACAGCGCACGGTATAAGAACACTCTGAAGCACAATGGAGTCAAGGTGATTTCTGCAACTGAAGTGATCTCGGAAGGCGCGGAGGGAATCATTCTGGAATCCGTGCTGGAAGGTTATGCTGAATACTATTCTCAGGATTTGTCGGAAAAAGTGATTCGTGGAATGACAGAAAACCTGCTGAAAGGCAAATTCAACGGGGGATCTATTCCGCTGGGGTATACGATTGATAGCGAAAAGCACTTTCAGGTTAATCCGGTGATTGCTCCGCTGATCGTGGAGGCCTTTGAGCGGTATGCTGCCGGGGCGACGATGAAAGAAGTCCGGATCTGGATGAATCAGAGAGGCGTCAAGAATCCCCGGGGAAACGAGATGTCACATAACAGCGTCCGGTATATGCTGCATAATAGGCGATATATTGGCGAATATGAATTCCGGGGCGAGGTGAACATGAATGTGATCCCGCCGATCATGTCCAGAGAGCTGTTCGACAGGGTGCAGAAAAGGATTGAGGAAAGCGCAAAGGCTCCGGCCAGACACAAAGCAAAGGAAGAAGAGTATCTTCTGACAACAAAACTGTTCTGCGGATACTGCGGGGCATATCTGTGCGGAGAATGTGGAACCAGCCGGACAGGGGATATCTACCATTATTATAAATGCGTTTCCGTGAAGAAAAGGCGGGCAGATTGCAAGAAGAAGCCGGTACGTAAGGGTTGGATCGAAGATATTGTGGTCCGGGAAACCATGGACAGAATCATGGATGATGCCTGGATCGAAGCCGTCGTTTCCCTGCTGATGCATATTCAGGACGAGGAAAACCGCGACCTTCCGCTGTATGAGAGGCAGTTGCAGGAAACCAATGTGGCGATCAATAATATGCTCAATGCGATTCAGCAAGGCGTACTGACAAAATCCACAAAGCAGCGGCTGGATGAACTGGAGCAGGCCCGTGATGAGCTTGAAATCAAGATTGCCAACGAGAAAATGGAGCGGCCGAGGATCAGCGAAGAATTCATGAGGTTCTGGCTGGAGCGTTTCCGGAAGCTGGACATGAAGAAGACAGAGCATAGAAAGATGCTGATCGATACCTTTGTGAATGCCATTTTTCTGTACGATGACAAGATGGTGTTGACCTTCAACTTCAAGGAAGGGCAGAAAACCATCACATTTGATGAACTGAATAAGCAAACGAAAACGGAGAAAACCGGTTCGGATATGGAATTGGCTGGGGAGCATCAAGGCCAGATCGAAGGATCTGGTCTTTTTGTATCCTGTTCTGCTTTCCTTCCCTTGCATATATGAAGATGTTCCTGTAAACTGAAACTGATTGCACGTTTAAAAAATCGCAGGGGAAAGGATGAATGAGTTGAAGCTGAAAAAGATCAACGCTGCCCTGGGACTTTTGTCCATAGCGGCCATTCTGCTGCATCTCGGGTATACGATTTATGCTTATCTGGCGTTTTATTACAATCCGTCGCTGAAAACGCTTACGGCCATTCCCTTTATGGTGGTGACCTGCCTGCATGCTTTGTGTGGCATGCTGATTGTGTTTACACTGGCTGACGGCACACGGCTTGACCTGTATCCAAAGGAAAACCTGCGAACGATTATTCAGCGGGTATCCGCCGCTTTAATTCTTCCGCTTCTGATTCTGCATATCAATACATTCAAGCTTCTTCAGTCCAGCGCAAAAGCAGGGCAGTGGATCTGGTTTGCCCTGCTGATGATCAGTCAGCCGCTGTTTTACGGTACGGTTCTTTCCCACATAGCGGTATCTGTAACGCGGGCGTTGATCACCCTTGGATGGCTGTCCTCCCCGGAGCGGCAGAAACGGATCGACAGGGTGGTCTATATCCTCTGTGCGGCAGCTTTTGCGGCGGCAACCGTTATTGTAATCAAAACGGAACTGAGCATGTTCCTTCCGGGGAGTGGAACGGTATGAAGCATGTTGTGATCATCGGCAGCGGAATATCCGGTATGGCCTGTGCCGTACGCTGCGCAGAGGAAGGGATTCACGTGACACTGGTCTCCCCGTTCCCTTCCGAGCGATCCCAGTCCGTGATGGCGGCGGGGGGCATTAACGCCGTTCTGTCGGAGGACAGCAGCGGGGATTCTGTGGAATGTCACATTCAGGATACGCTGACAGGCGGATGCCGTCTGGGAGGCGTGAAGGCTGTCACCGGCCTTTGTGAAAACGCCGGGAAGATTCTGCGTCAGCTGGAAGGAATCGGAACCGTGTTTTCGGTGGACCGTGAGGGCCGTCTGCTGCGCAGGGCATTCGGCGGTCAGTCTTATAAACGGACCTGTTATTGCGGCGCTTCCACGGGCAAGCAGATTGTATCCGCTCTGGTGATGGAGGTTCGCCGCCATGAGGCGCAGGGGCTGATCCGGCGCAGACTGTGGTGTTGTTTTCATTCGGCTCTGATCCGGGACGGCGTTTGCTATGGGGTCCTTCTGTTTGATGAAACATCCGGCGGGCTGGACGCGGTGTACGCCGACGCGGTAGTGATCGCTACAGGCGGCCAGAATACACTTTTCGGAAAAACAACCGGCTCCACTCAGTGTGACGGATACGCGGCAGGGAAACTGTTCATGCAGGGGGCGGAGCTGAAAAATCTGGAGTTCATCCAGTATCATCCAACGACTCTGGAAACCGCTCAGAAGTGTATGCTGGTTACCGAAGCGGCGAGAGGCGAGGGCGGAAGGCTGTTCGTCCGGAAGGACGGCAGGAACGTCTATTTTATGGAAGAAAAGTATGGTCAGCGCGGCAATCTGATGACCAGAGATATCATCTCACGGGAAATCGACGCGCTGGGAGATACGGCTTTTCTGGATGTTTCGTTTCTGGGAAAGAGCGTGATTGACAAACGTCTTTCCGAGCTGCGGGATCTTTGCGCCAAATACGGGGAAATCGATATAACCCGGGAGCCGATTCCCGTCCGGCCGGCGGTTCATTTCTTTATGGGCGGGCTGGCGGTTCATCTGAATCACGAGACCCGGATCCGCAATCTGTTCGCCGTAGGCGAATGCGCGTCCATGTACCATGGGGCGAACCGGCTGGGCGGCAATTCCCTGCTGGCGGCCCTGTACAGCGGAAACGTGGCGGCAAACGCAATTGCGGGCCGCGAAAACCGGCAGACCGCACCACCCGACTTCAGCGGGGAAACCGAGCGGGAGAAGCATCGGCTCCTGCAGCACCGGGATACACAAAGCCGCTTCCCTGTGATGTATATCCGGGATTTGCTGGCGGAAACCATGCGGAAACACATGGGCATCGTACGGAATGAGACGGACCTTGCCCAGGGGCTGAAGGATATCGACTACTACCTGTCCATCGCCGGGAAGATTCGTTATGATTCCAGCGTGATGCCCTATTTCAACTACAGTCTGCCGGCAATCCTCATCCTGGCGAGGGCGGCGGTGGCCTGCGCCCTGTCGCGCCGGGAAAGCCGGGGCGCGCATTATCGCAGCGATTATCCGGAAACGGAGAAAGCGTATCAGTCAGCGACCGTCATATCCTATGACGGCGGAAAATACAGCATACGGCTGGATGAGGAGCGAGCCTATGAAAGTTAGTATCCTGCGGCAGCAGCATCCCGGCAGCGAACCCTACTGGGAAACTTTCGAGTATGACGGACCGGATCATAATTCCGTGGCCGGGATGCTGGATTATCTCAACTATCATGACGATATCATCGACGCGGAGGGAAGACATACGACCCGGATCGGCTGGGAATGTTCCTGCCTTCAGGGAGTCTGTGGCGCCTGCGCCATGGTGATTAACGGAAGGCCTGCGCTGGCCTGCGAAACGTTTATACGGGATCTGAAGGGAAAGGAAATCCGGATCCAGCCGCTGCGGAAGTTTCCCGTTGTTCACGATCTGGTGACGGACCGCTCTTCCATTCATGAAAACCTGAAACAGGCGAATGTGAGTATCGGGGAATATCAGCCCTCGGCGGATCCCGATCACGCGCATCACTATACAGCGGCAAAATGTCTGAAATGCGGGCTTTGTCTGGAAGTCTGTCCGAATTACGTGAACGGCCGAACTTTTTTTGGCGCGGTTTTCGCCAATGACTGTTATTTAACAGCCTCCCGGAATCGCTCCAAAACGGAGGAAATACGGACCATTTATGCGGATCACTTTGGTAAAGATTGTTCAAAATCGCTGTCCTGCATGGAAATCTGCCCGATGAAGATCCGAACCCTGGCTTCGATCGCCCGTCTGAACCGGGGAAAGCTGTAAACGGGCGGGAACAGAATACGGCAGAACAAACGAACCATCCGGACGGATCAAAAAAACGGGCCATTCCGGCTTCGGCTGTCCCGGATGGTCCGTTTTGTGTTGTTTCGGAAAACAGGGAAAACAGGAAGACCGGCCGCGAAGCAGAACCGGTCACCCGGCGGGTTCGTCTACGGTGAACAGCTGCAGGGACCGGCTGATCACGGAAATATGATCAGACAGCGATTTGGGGCAGTTCACGGCATAGAGGCCGGTATCGGTAGCCGTATGAATCCGGATCGTGCCCCCGTCCTCCATACGGACAGAGGCGTTTCCGAAGAGCGTCGGGCCGGCTACGGGTGTAAAATGAAACCCTTTCTCCAGCAGACCGAAGGCGTCCGCCGGATAGATACTGCGAAGAATCAGGGGTTCTCCGTCCGCCGTCTGCCAGTAAAGGGTGGCAATTCTGGCGAAACCGGAGCGCCAGGCAGCATAGGAGGAAGTGGCGGAAACAAACCGGATCCCCGAACCGCTCAGAAAACTCATCACCGGAACGGGAAACGCGGCGATCAGATTGCGCAGATCCTTTTCGTCCGTGATATTCAGAGCGGGGCTGGGAGCCAGCAGAGGCTGCGGTGAAACAGCCGGAGCCTGATCCGAACGGGGCTGAGCCATGATCAGGGAAAAACAGGCGACAGCGAGAGCGATCAGGGACAGCAGGACGGAAAGAATACGAAGCAATGTCCTTCGGATTTTTCTGCCTGCGCTTTTAGCCTTTCCGGACGCCGGAATCATCCCCCTCCCTGCTCTTATTCTTCCGGATCGTTATTATACCGGGAGGGATCGGGGCTGTCAAACCGGACCGGCTCAGGCCGGCTTGCACTCAGGGGCAAACCGATGTAAAATCATAAAATGGAGGTTTATGCAATGCGCGGATATTGTTTGAAGCGGCGAGCCGGGGTTCTGATGCTCGTTGTGATACTGTTTATGACAGGATCGGGTCTGGCGGATGCGGTCCTGGAGGAAAAGACGCTTGCTCTGGGAGAAAGCCGGATCGCCTGGCCGCAGGCGGCCGGCCTGGGAAATGCGGAACTGGAGGAGCGGGTGAACCGGACGATTGTAGAGGAAGGCCGGATTACGGACTGGCTGGCCCGCATGAGCCAGCTGATTTCGGACGGCTGGATCCGAACGGACTGGCAGGGAACGATAACGGGGAATCTGCTGAGCGTATCCCTGCTGACGGAAGGAATGGTGGAAACCCGGCGGGAGTCCTCTGTCTGGACAGCCGTGAACCTGGATCTGACGGACGGAGCGCCGTTCTCCTGGCGGCAGCTGTTCCGGGATCCACAGGAGGCGGAGACGGCGCTCGCAGCCCGTCTGGAAGAAATCGCGGCGTCTGATCTGAGCGCTATGCTGCTTTCCAGCGCGGTGACTCCTCTTCCGGAGCTTTTCCGGATGGACCGGGAAGGACTGACTTTTCTGTATCCGGCGGATCAGCTGTGCACGCTGCACGACCGTGCGGGAGATATTCATCTGGCCTGGTGTGAGATCCGGGATCTGCTGAATCTGGATGAGGGCGCTCCGGCGGATCGTCTGGGTGTGCCGGAGGAGATCTCGCTGACGGAGGCCGGCGTTTCCCGAATCCGGACGATGACGGAAAACGGCTGTCTTCCGGGCATTCCCGTGAAGGTCGGGGATCCGCTTTCTCCACTGGTGGAAAAGTGGCATCTGGCTACCGATCCGGATGTATATGAGGGAGGCCGCCTTTTTTCGCTGGAGGGAGGCTGCTTTCGGCGTATTTTTCTGATGACGGATTATCTCAGTGAGGACTGGGATCAGAGCATTGTTCAGGGAATCCGGGCGGACCGCGGGAACTATGCCGGTCTGTGTATCGGGGAGACGAAAGCATCGGCCTGGCGGGATTTGCTGGGCGAGCCGGACGCATCGCTTCTGATTGATGAGGATAAAGCGGAACTGAACCGGACGGAACCGGGAAGCTGTGATTATTATTCCTGGGGATCGTATCAGCTGCGGCTGCAATGTAATAAGGAAGAAACCCTGATCAGCATTCTGCTGACGGAGCTCGAATAAACGGAGGAAGAAATGGCTCAAAAGAGCAAAGGCAGAAAACAGGCGCCCGCATATTCCGCGGATCTGCTGGCCCTGAGGATGATCGCGGGCCTGGCGCTGACAGCGCTGGGCGTGCTGATTTTCCTGGCTGTGAATCTGCGGATGACGGGAAATATTTTTGAAGGCCTGAGGCGGATCAGTTTCGGCCTGTGCGGCAGTCTGGCAAAAATTCTGGCGATTCTCCCCCTGTGGGCAGGCATCCTGGTGATCTGGTCCAGCCAGCGGAAGGCACCGGTGCAGCCCTGGTTGTACGGAACGATTTGTTTTATTATTCTCAGCGCTTTTATCATGCTGATCAGCGGAAACGCCATGGACCATCTTTCCCGGCAGTATGGAGGAACCTGGGGGGGCGTGATCGCGGGAGCGTTTCAGGACTGCGCCAGCACCGGAACGGGCGGAGGCGCCCTGGGCGTGGCGCTGGCCTGGCCCCTGTGGCGTTTTCTGGGCGGCGTTCTGGGAATTATTCTGACCTTTCTCCTTTTTCTGTTCAGCGCGCTGATGATCTTCGGACTGACTCCGGCCCGGCTTTGGGGACTGGTAACGGGCAAGGCCGGCCAGCGAAAGGAAGAGCAGCAGCGTCAGAGAGCCGTATCGGAGCAGGAGCAGATGGCCTGGCAGCAGGAGCAGGCCCGGCAGCAGGCAGCCTGGCAGCAGGAACAGGCCCGGATCATTGCCCGGCAGCAGCAAAACTATCCCCCGGCGGTTCAGCCGCCGGTGAATGATCAAGCGAACCGGTCGGCTACCGGCCGGAATACCAGCGTGGAAGCCTGGCAGGATCAGATGACCGCCCGAATGGCGGCGGATCAGACGGCGGCGGTGGCGCCCGGAGGATGGCTGAGCCGGATCTTCGGCGGTACGCCGCAGGAAACACCCGGAAAAGAAACACCGCATCGCAGCCGGATTTTCGGGCGGCAAAAAGAGGAATATGATGGGCTGAGCGACGGTTCCACGCTGGCTCAGAATGCCGGAGAGCAGGCGGCGCGTCAGCTTCGGGAAGAACATGAACGCCGGACCCGCCGTACGGCTACCGGCGAACCGATCGGGCGGCCGGAAACCCGCTGGACCCAGGGACAGGAGCGATTCAGCCGTAAGACGGAGGAACCCCGGATCGAACCGCAGGAAGCCGTGATCCCCGAGCCGGCGGAGGAAATCAGGCCGGCACCGGGCGAAAATCCGCCTGCCGAATTCAGCCCGGAACCGGAAGCCGGAGCACGGAGGGAAATGAAGCCGAAGACGGAAAGGGAGAATCCTCTTTCCGCGGCGCAGGATGCCGAGGCGCTGGCCGAGGAGCTGAAAAACCAGTGGTCGGCCCCGAAGAACAGGGAAACCCGGAAGGCACCGGAGAAACGGGCGGAGCAGCCCGCGGCTCCGAAGGTTCAGATGACCGTGGGTACAGAGGCGTATCAGCCGGCGGTGAAGCTGCCGCCGAAGGCGGAACAGGAGGGCGCCGGAGCGCAGGAGACAGAGGAACCGTGGACGCCGACTCCCTATTATGCCCCGCCCATGACGGATCTTGCCCGGCCGGTGCAGGGAAAGGAAGATACGGCGGCGGAGGATGAGATGCGGTCCCGCCGGCTGGAGGAGACGCTGTCAAGCTTTCGTGTGGCGGCCCGGGTGGTGCATGTGACGCACGGCCCCGCGATTTCCCGGTTTGAGCTGGAGCTGGCATCCGGAACCAAAGTGAATAAGGTGGCGGAGCTGGAAAAGGATATCGCCTACGGCATGGAGGCCACTTCCGTCCGCATCGAGGCGCCGATCCCGGGCAAAAGCCTGGTTGGCGTGGAGGTGCCGAACCGGAAGGTTTCCACGGTGACGCTGAGGGAAGTGCTGGAAAGCGACAAGATGCAGAACTCCTCTTCCATCCTGACCGTCGCCCTGGGAAAAGATATTGCGGGCAATCCGATCGTCTGCGATCTGGCCAGAATGCCGCATATGCTGATCGCCGGTCAGACGGGAAGCGGTAAATCCGTCTGTATCAATACGATTATCAACAGTCTGCTCTTCCGGGCGGGTCCGGATGAGGTGAAGATGATTCTGGTGGATCCGAAGGTGGTGGAACTGCAGTGCTATAACAATATTCCGCATCTGCTGATTCCCGTGGTGAACGATCCGCATAAGGCGGCGGCGGCCCTGGCCTGGGCCGTGGCCGAGATGATGGAGCGCTACGATCGCTTCGCGGAGCGGAAGGTCCGCAATCTGGACGGCTATAACGCGGTTCTCGGCCCTCAGGAAAAGCCGATGAGCCGGATTGTGATCATTATTGACGAGCTGGCGGATCTGATGATGGTATGCAAAAAAGATGTGGAGGAATACATCTGTCGTCTGACCCAGCTGGCCCGGGCTGCCGGCATCCACCTGATCGTGGCAACGCAGCGGCCGTCCGTGGACGTCATTACCGGACTGATCAAGGCCAATATCCCCAGCCGGATCGCGTTTAAAACCTCCAGCGCGGTGGACAGCCGGACCATCCTGGACCGCGGCGGCGCGGACCAGCTGCTGGGCTGGGGCGATATGCTGTATCTGCCGACCGGTTCCTTCGCGCCCGTCCGGGTGCAGGGCTGCTTCCTGAGCGATGAGGAAGTGAACCGGATTGCCGCCCATGTCCGGAGCGCCAATCCCAGTACGTATGATCCGGATGTTCTGGAGAAGCTGCAGGCGATCTCCGGCGCGTCGGAGGAAGCGGGGGCGGATCTGATCACCGGGCTGGGAGACGCGCCCGGGGGCGACGGAAGCCTGTTTGACCAGGCGGTGGAATACGCCATCAACGACGGCCAGATTTCGACCAGCACGCTGCAGCGGCGGCTGAAAATCGGCTATGCCCGGGCGGGCAGGCTGACGGATGAAATGGAAGAGCGGGGCATCATTGCCGCCAAGGACGGCAGCAAACCCCGGAAATGCCTGATTACCCGGGAAGAGTGGGAAGAAATGAAAAAGGCTGCGGAAGGAGTGAACTGAGAATGGCAAACATGAAGGATTATGTGGCCTGGCGCGGGGATATCGACCTGACCGGTTCACCCTGGAACGCGGTGGACGCGCTGCTGATGGCCACCCTGAGCTATCTGGATTTTCACAGTGTGGATAACGCGCGCGGATGGACCCTGGAGGAAGCAGAGCGAATCGATCTGCTGCAGGAACGCCCCTTTGCGAGCTTTCCGCCCCGGAAGGAGGTTTTCCGGGCGATGGCCGGAAGCCGGCGCTTCAAAGACTGCCGGATCCATTATTATATTGCCCTGACCAATCCGGCCATGGAGATGCAGTTTTCCGCCATGTGCATTGATTTGCCGGATGATACGCTCTGCGTTGCTTTCCGCGGTACGGATAATACGCTGATCGGCTGGCGGGAGGATTTCAATATGGCCTATCAGCCGGTGGTTCCGGGCCAGGAGGCCGCCAAGGCCTATCTGGAGCAGGTGGCGGGGCTGACGGACCGGCCGCTGCGGCTGGTGGGACACAGCAAGGGGGGCAACCTTGCGGTCTATGCGGCTGCCTGTGTTTCTCCGGAGCTGCAGGAGAGAATCGAAGGCGTCTGGAATTTTGACGGTCCGGGCATGCATCATGATGTGTTCGTGAGCGAGGGCTATGCGCGGATCGTGGACCGGATTTACAGTTATCTTCCGCAGACGAGCATTATCGGTCTGCTGATGGATTACTGCGAGCGCTATACGGTTGTGCGCTCGGTCGCTTCGGGCATCTCCCAGCATGATCCTATGACCTGGCAGGTTTACGGGCCGGCTTTTGAAACCTTGGAAAGCATCGACCGGACATCGTCGGTCGTACGGGACACGCTTCACGAATGGCTGGAAAACAGCACACCGGAGCAGCGGGGCGCCTTTGTGGACACGATGTTCCGTCTGGCGGAATCGACCAAGGCGACAACGATGAGCGAGCTGACCAATGAAAAGCTGAAAAGCCTGATGAAGATGATCGGAAACCGGAAGGAAGTTCCGCCGGAAGCGCGCAGGATTTTTAACCGGCTGATCGCGCAGGCCGTCACCCTGGGCTTTGGCAATGTGATGGAACGGGTTCGCAACCGAAAGGAGGAGGAAACTCCCGAATCTTCCCTTGACAAGGAAGGATGATTATGGTAAAAAGTACTGCGGTACCGATCTTTAAGTCGATACAGAGATGTCGGCAAGATGCGGGGGCTGCTGTTTTGATGCGTTCCGAGCTCTGCCGATTTCCGGCGGAGCTTTTTATTGCGGAAGGAGCATAAGCGATGGCACTTTCTGTTTTTCCCGGCTTCTGTGATGTGCATGTGCATTTCAGGGAGCCGGGTTTTTCGTATAAGGAAACGATGGTTTCTGGCAGCCGGGCGGCGGCCCGGGGCGGTTATACCGCCGTCTGCGCCATGCCGAATCTGAATCCGGTGCCGGACACTCCGGAGCATCTGGCGGAAGAGGAAGCGCTGATCCGTTCGCCGGGCGTGGTGACGGATGTGTATCCCTACGGCGCGCTGACCCGGGGGGAAAAGGGACTGGAAAGCGCGGATCTGGAGGCGCTCGCGCCCCGGGTGATCGCCTTCAGCGACGACGGCCGGGGGGTGCAGAGCGAAAGCATGATGCGCTCCCTGATGGAGCGCTGCCGGAAGCTGGGCAAGTTGATCGCCGCCCACTGTGAGGATGAAAGCCTGCTGCGCGGAGGCTATATCCACGACGGGGAGTATGCCCGGCGCCACGGGCATCGGGGAATCTGCTCGGAAAGCGAATGGGGGCCCATCGCGCGGGATCTCCGCCTGGCGAAAGAGACGGGCTGCGCCTATCACGTCTGCCATATCAGCTGCCGGGAGAGCGTTTCCCTGATCCGGAAGGCGAAGCGGGAAGGCGTGGATGTCACCTGTGAGACGGCGCCGCATTACCTGCTGCTGGATGACAGCATGCTGGAGGAGGACGGCCGGTTCCGGATGAATCCGCCGATCCGTTCCCGGGAGGACCGGGAGGCGCTGGTGGAGGGCCTGCTGGACGGGACCATCGATCTGATTGCCACGGACCACGCGCCCCACAGCAAGGAGGAAAAAAGCCGGGGGCTGGCGGGATCCGCCTTCGGCGTGGTAGGCCTGGAGTGCGCTTTTCCGGTGCTCTATACGGGGCTGGTGCGTACCGGAATCCTGCCGCTGGAAACCCTGGTCGACCGGATGGCGGGAGCGCCCCGCCGCCGGTTCGGGATTCCGGAAGATCCGGGCGACCTGTGCGTCTGGAATCTGGATGCCTGCTATGAAATTCGTCCGGAGGAGTTCGCGGGGCTGGGAAAAGCCACGCCCTTTGCCGGCCGGACGGTTTACGGGCGCTGCCTGAAAACGGTGCGGCGCGGAGAAACGATTTATATGGAGGAGGACAAGCGGTATGGCGAAGCGGACTGATATTCGAAAGGTGCTGATTATCGGCAGCGGCCCGATTGTAATCGGCCAGGCGGCGGAGTTTGATTATGCGGGAACCCAGGCGTGTCTGGCACTGAAGGAAGAGGGCTACGAGGTGGTGCTGTGCAATTCGAACCCGGCCACCATCATGACGGATACGTCCATTGCGGACAAGGTGTATATGGAGCCGCTGACGCTCGAATATATCGCCAAAATCCTGCGCTTTGAGCGGCCGGATGCCATCGTTCCGGGGATCGGCGGCCAGACGGGGCTGAATCTGGCCATGCAGCTGGAAAAGAAAGGGGTGCTCCGGGAATGCGGCGTGGAGCTTCTGGGTACCTCGGGAGAAAGCATTGAAAAGGCGGAGGACCGGGAAAAGTTCAAGGAACTCTGCCAGAGCATCGGGGAGCCGGTCATTCCCAGCGAGATTACCTACAGTCTGGAGGAGGCCCGGAGCGCCGCGGAGAAAATCGGTTATCCCGTCGTGCTGCGTCCCGCCTTCACCCTGGGAGGCACCGGCGGCGGCTTCGCGAATAACGAGGCGGAGTTGACGGAAATCGGCACCAATGCCTTCCGGCTCAGCCCGGTGCATCAGGTGCTGGTGGAGAAAAGCGTCCGGGGATACAAGGAAATCGAGTTCGAGGTCATGCGGGACAGCAATGACCGGGCGATCACCATCTGCGGAATGGAAAACGTGGATCCGGTGGGGGTGCATACCGGCGACAGCGTCGTGGTCGCGCCGATTCTGAGTCTGAGCCCCGGGGATCTGAAGATGCTGAACGACAGCGCGATCAAAATCATCCGGGCGCTGAAAATCGAGGGCGGCTGCAACGTGCAGTTTGCGCTGGATCCCTGCTCAAGCCGGTATTATCTGATCGAGGTGAATCCCCGGGTCAGCCGCTCCTCGGCGCTGGCGAGCAAAGCCAGCGGATATCCGATCGCCCGGGTAACGGCGAAGATCGCGCTGGGCATGGCGCTGGAGGAAATCCCCGTCGCCGGAGGAACGGCGGCGACGGAGCCGAGCCTGGATTACATCGTGGCGAAATTCCCCCGCTTCCCCTTTGACAAATTCACAACGGCCAGCAACGCGCTGGGCACGCAGATGAAAGCTACCGGCGAGGTCATGGGCATCGGCAGCACGCTGGAGGAATGCATGCTCAAGAGCGTCCGCAGCCTGGAAACCGGCGTCTGTCATCTGCACCTGGCTCGTTTCGACGCGGTGCCGACCGAAGAGCTGATGGACTATATCGGCGAGTTCCACGCGGATACGCTCTATGCGGTCATGGAGCTGATCCGCCGGGGAGAAAGCATCGCGGCCGTGCATGAAAGAAGCATGATCACGGAGCTCTTCCTGGAAAGCCTGAAAAAGATCGCGGAGATGGAAAAGCGGCTGGATGCCGCTCCCGGGGATACGGAGCTGCTGCGAAAGGCGAAGGAAATGGGCTTTTCCGATGAGGAAATCGGCCGGCGGTGGAACCGGAAGGATGTTGAAATCTATCGCCTGCGGAAGGAAAACGGGATCGTGCCGGTCTTCCGCATGGTGGATACGCTGCATACCGGGAAATATATCGCCTATCTCTATTCCAGCTATTCGGGCCGGAATGACTCCAGGCTGACGGACCGGAAAAAGATCGTGGTGCTGGGGGCGGGTCCGATCCGGATCGGCCAGGGTGTGGAGTTCGACTACAGCACGGTGCACGCGGTGCAGACGATTCGCCGGGCTGGCTACGAAGCGATCATCATCAACAATAATCCGGAGACGGTATCCACCGACTATACCACCGCGGACAAGCTCTATTTCGAGCCGCTGACGCCGGAGGACGTGATGGCCATCCTCGATTTCGAGCAGCCGGAAGGGGTCGTGGCCTCCCTGGGAGGCCAGACGGCGATCAATCTGGCGCAGCCCCTGATGGACCGCGGGGTGAAAATCATTGGCACCGACTGCGCGGCGATCGAGCGTGCCGAGAACCGGGACAGCTTTGAAAAGATCCTGATCCGGCTGGGCATTCCGCAGCCGAAGGGACAGGCGGTGACCCGCGTGGAGGACGGCGTGCGCGCGGCGGAGGAGATCGGATATCCGGTGCTGGTCCGCCCCAGTTTCGTGCTGGGCGGCCGGGCGATGCAGATTGTGGGCAATGAAGAACAGCTGCGCCACTATCTGCGCACGGCGGTGGAAATCGATGAGGACAAACCGGTTCTGGTGGATAAATATATCCGCGGCAAGGAAGTCGAGGTCGACGCCATCTGCGACGGCCGGGACGTGTTTGTGCCGGGGATCATGGAGCTGGTCGAGCGAACCGGTATTCACAGCGGCGACAGCATTTCGGTTTATCCTTCCTTCTCCATCTCCGACCGGGTGAAAGGGATTATTCTGCAGTACGCGAAGAAGCTGGGCACAGGAATCGGGATCGTGGGTCTGTATAATATCCAGTTCATCGTGGATGAGCATGAGGATGTGTATGTCATCGAGGTGAATCCCCGGTCCAGCCGGACGGTTCCCTTCCTGAGCAAAGCCACCGGATTTTCCCTGGCGGATATCGCGACGGAGGTGATTCTCGGAAAGAGCCTGAAGGAGCAGGGATATTTTGATCTTTATCCGGAGGAGAAAAAGCGGTACTATGTAAAGGTCCCCGTGTTCTCCTTTAACAAGATCAAGGGGCTGGACGCCTACCTTTCTCCGGAGATGAAATCGACGGGAGAGGCCATCGGCTATGATGACAAGCTGAACCGGGCGCTGTATAAAGCCCTGCAGGCCGCCGGCACGAAGCTGAAGAACTACGGCACGGTGCTGGCGACGATTGCGGACCGGGACAAGGAGGAGGCACTGCCGCTGATCCGCCGGTTCTACGCCCTGGGCTTCAATATCGAGGCCACGCGCGGCACCGCCCGTTTCCTGAAGGAGCACGGCATCCGCACCCACGCGGTGAAGAAAATCTCGCAGGGAAGCACGGAAATCCCGGACAGCATTCGCGCGGGCCACGTGGCGTATATTATCAACACCCGGGAGATCGGGGAGACCGATTCGGTCAGCGACGGGCTGCAGATCCGCCGCTGCGCCACGGAGAATAACGCCACCATCTTCACCAGCCTGGACACGGTTCGGGTGCTGCTGGATGTGCTGGAGGAAACCACGCTGACCATTTCCACGATTGACGCGTAAGCCCGGACGCCGGGCGGCCGGAGGGCTGCCGGAATCCCCGGGCGGGGGAGCGATGAAATGAACCAGATGAGGATGACTCTGACGGAAAACCGGCCGCTGGCCGAGGGAATCCGCCGCCTGACGCTGAGCGGGGAAGGGCTGGAGGAACAGCGTCCCGGCCAGTTCCTGAATATCCGGCTGAACGGGCTGTTTCTGCGCCGGCCGATCTCTGTCTGCGACTGGGAGCCGGGGCAGGTGACGGTGATCTACAGGGTTGTCGGCCGGGGAACGGAGCAGCTGGCCGCAATGCGGCCTGGAGAAACGCTGGATGTGCTGACCGGCCTGGGCAACGGGTATGACCTTGCGCCCGCGGGAGCGTCCCCGCTCCTGATCGGCGGCGGCGTCGGCGTGCCCCCGCTGTATCTGCTGGCCCGGAGGCTGCGGGAACAGGGCCGGGAAGTGACGGCGGTGCTGGGCTTCCGGACGGCGAAGGAGGTCTTCGCGGTGGAGGATTTCCGCACGCTGGGCTGCCGGGTCACCGTGACCACGGAGGACGGCAGCGAGGGCGTCCGGGGCTTCGTGACCGGGGCACTGCCGGAAAATTATTCGTATTTTTACACATGCGGCCCGGAACCGATGCTGCGGGCGGTCTTCCGCGCGACGAAAACATCGGGCCAGTTCAGCTTTGAGGAGCGGATGGGCTGTGGCTTCGGCGCGTGTATGGGCTGTACCTGCCGTACGGTTACCGGCGGCAAAAGAATCTGCCGGGAGGGGCCGGTGCTGCGGAAGGAGGAAATCCTGTGGGAAGACTGAGCGTAAATCTTTGCGGAACCGAGCTGGATAACCCGGTCATTCCCGCCAGCGGCACCTTCGGTTTCGGATATGAATTCGCCGAATGGTACGATATCAACCTCCTGGGCACCTTTTCCTTCAAGGGAACCACCCGCGACCCCCGCTTCGGTAATCCGACGCCCCGGATCGCGGAATGCCCTGCCGGCATGCTGAACGCGGTCGGCCTGCAGAATCCGGGGGTGGACCGGGTGATCGCCGAGGAGCTTCCCCGGCTGAAAACCGTGTTCCATAAGCCGGTCATGGCGAATGTCAGCGGTTTTTCCCTGGAGGAATACGCGGAAACCTGCGCGCTGCTGGACGCGCAGGATCAGGTGGGCTGGCTGGAGGTGAATATCTCCTGTCCGAATGTGCACGGAGGCGGCATGAGCTTCGGCACCGATCCGGCCGCGGCAGCCTCGGTGACGCGGGCGGTGAAGCGGGTGACCCGGAAACCGGTGATCATGAAGCTGAGCCCGAATGTGACGGATATCACGGCGGTGGCGAAAGCCTGCGAGGACGCGGGGGCGGACGGCCTCAGCCTGATCAATACCCTCCAGGGGATGCGGATCAATCTGAAAACCCGCCGTCCGATCCTGGCGAATCAGACGGGCGGACTCAGCGGCCCGGCGGTCTTTCCGGTCGCCCTGCGGATGGTCTGGCAGGTTTGCCGGGCGGTCTCCGTCCCGGTGGTGGGCATGGGAGGCGTTTCCTCCGCGGAGGATGTGCTGGAAATGATGATGGCCGGTGCCTCTGCGGTGGAAATCGGCGCCGCGAATCTGACGGATCCCTGCGCCTGCAGAAAGATCATTGAGGATCTGCCCGCGGCGATGGACCGGTACGGGATCCAAACCCTGGAAGAGCTGAAAGGAGAAAAATGACATGGGAAAAGACGTGATCGTGGCCTGTGATTTTGACAGCATGGAAAAGACGCTGGCGTTTCTGGATCTCTTTGAGGGGCAGGCGCGGAAGCCCTTTGTGAAAATCGGCATGGAACTGTTCTATGCGGAAGGGCCGCGGATTGTCCGGGAGATCAAGAGCCGCGGGCATAAGATTTTCCTGGATCTGAAGCTGCATGATATCCCGAATCAGGTGAAAAAGGCCATGGCGGTGCTGAGCCGGATGGATGTGGATATCTGCAATGTTCACGCGGCCGGTACGGTGCGGATGATGGAAGCGGCGCTGGAAGGCCTGACCCGGCCGGACGGAACGCGGCCGCTGCTGATCGCCGTGACCCAGCTGACCAGCACGGACCAGGAGGCGATGGAAAAGGATCTCTGGATTGAAAAGCCCATCGGCGAGGTGGTCATGCATTACGCGAAGAACGCCCGGAAGGCCGGGCTGGACGGGGTGGTCTGTTCCCCGCTGGAGGCTGAAAAGGTGCATGAAAGCTGCGGAAAGGATTTCCTGACGGTGACGCCGGGCGTGCGCTTTGCGGATGGGGATAAAGGCGATCAGAAACGGGTGATGACCCCCGCGGAAGCAAAACGGGTCGGCAGCGACTATATCGTGGTGGGCCGGCCGATTACCGCCGCGGAGGATCCGGTGGCGGCCTATGAACGCTGCTGCGGCGAGTTCATTGATTAATAAAAAACATTGATTAAAAAAACCGGTGAGCCCGTCCTTTGGAATGCATAAAAAAACAGAAAGGCAGGTAGGAGGAAAAATGACCAGAGAGGAACTGAACCGACAGATTGCCAGGGATCTGCTGAAGATCCGGGCGGTATTTTTCCGTCCGGAAGAGCCCTTTACCTGGGCCAGCGGAATCAAGAGCCCGGTCTACTGTGATAACCGGCTGACGCTGACCGCGCCGGAGGTGCGGACGGATGTCGAGGAAGGACTGGCCCGGCTGATCCGGGAGGAATATCCGTCTGTCCAGGTGCTGATGGGAACCTCCACGGCGGGCATTGCCCACGCGGCGATCACGGGGCATCTGCTCGATCTGCCGATGGGGTATGTGCGCTCCGGAGCCAAGGACCACGGCCGTCAGAATCAGATTGAAGGCCGGCTGGAAAAGGGCCAGAAGGTCGTGGTCGTGGAGGACCTGATTTCTACCGCGGGGAGTGTGCTGGAGGTGGTGGAGGTCCTGCGGGCGGCCGGAGCGGAGGTGCTGGGTATTGTCAGCATCTTTACCTACGGAATGCAGAAAGGCCTGGACCGGCTGAATGCCGCCGGCGTGAAGAATGTCTCCCTGACCAGTTTCGATATCATTGCCGAGGAAGCCGCGAAGGAAGGCTATATCCGTCCGGATGATATCTCCCGCCTGATCCGGTTCCGGAATCACCCGGAGGATGACAGCTGGTCAAAGGAGGTATAGCATGCGAAGCGTCATTGATGTTCCGGATCTGTCCCTGAGTGAACTGGACGCTCTGATGGATACGGCGGAGGATATTATTGCCCGGCCGGATGACTATGCCGATGCCTGCCGAAGAAAGAAGCTGGCAACCCTCTTCTTTGAACCGAGCACCCGCACGCGTCTGAGCTTCGAGGCGGCCATGTATGAGCTGGGCGGAAACGTGCTCAGCGTAACGGGAGCCGGAACCAGCTCCGCGGCGAAGGGCGAGAGCGTGGCGGATACGGTAAAGACGGTTTCCTGCTATGCGGACCTGATCGCCATGCGGCATCCGAAGGAAGGCGCGGCGCTGGTGGCGGCCCGGAATGCCTCCGTTCCGGTGATTAATGCGGGCGACGGCGGCCACTGCCATCCGACCCAGACACTGGCGGATCTGCTGACGATCCGGCGGGAGAAAGGCCGGCTGGGGAATCTGACGGTCGGCCTGTGCGGCGATCTGAAGTTCGGGCGTACCGTTCATTCCCTGATCGGCGCGCTGAGCCGGTATGAGGGGCTCTCCTTCATTCTGATCAGCCCGGAGGAGCTGAAGGTTCCGAGCTATGTGAAAAATGATCACCTGAAGAAAAACGGGATTCCTTATCAGCAGACGACCTCGCTGGAGGAAGCGATCGGCGGTCTGGATATTTTGTATATGACCCGTGTGCAGCGGGAGCGCTTCTTTAACGAAGAGGATTATCTGCGGCTGAGGGACAGCTATATTCTGACGCCGGAAAAACTGAAAAAGGCGCGTCCCGATCTGTGCGTGATGCATCCGCTGCCCCGCGTGAATGAAATCAGCGTGGCGGTGGATGAGGATCCCCGGGCCTGTTATTTCAAGCAGGTGCTGAACGGAAAATATATGCGGATGGCGCTGATCCTGATGCTGCTGAAGGAGGCGGGGAAACTGTGAACGTGGATTCCATTCGGGACGGAATTGTGATTGACCATATCTCGGCGGGCTGCGGTATGAAGCTGTACCGGCTGCTGGGGCTGGAAGCGCTGGAGGTTCCGGTGGCCATGATTACCCATGTGGCTTCCGAGAAGCGGGGAAGAAAGGATATCATCAAGATTGACGCGGATATTCCCGTGGACTTCAATGTCATCGGCTATGTGGATCCGGGAGCCACGGTCAATATTATCCGCAACGGGGAACTGCGGGAAAAAAAGCAGATCGATATGCCGGAGATGCTGGTCAACGTGATCTCCTGTAAAAATCCCCGCTGCATCTCCAGCTGCGAGCAGGAGCTGGAGCAGGTTTTCCGTCTGGCCAACCGGGAAAAAAAGGAATACCGGTGCATATACTGCGAGACAAAAGCCGCGGGGCTGTAAGCTGCTCTCCCCTCCGAAGGACGGACAAAGCCGAACGTTTATTGCCGAACGTTCGGATTTTTAGTTCGAAAACAGGAATATTTCGGAATAAAAGATTGACAACGTTCGTGTTTTAAGCTAAGATAAGCGTGCCTTCGGGAAGGGGCTCCGGCGCCTTGCCGAAGAATCACCGTGCTTTCGGGAAGGATTAGCGTCTCTTCCGGCCGGAAGCATCGTGGGGAAAGGCGGAGAAAGAGCCATGAAAAAGGTCGGTATCATTATGGGCAGCGACAGCGATCTGCCGGTGGTTAAAAAGGCGGCGGATCAGCTGAGGGCTCTGGATATTCCCTTTGAGGTGCATGTCTATTCCGCGCATCGTACCCCCGAGTCCGCCCGCACCTTCGCCCTGTCGGCCCGGGAGAGCGGCTTCGGTGTCCTGATCGCCGCGGCCGGGATGGCGGCGCATCTGGCGGGGGCGCTCGCGGCGGCGACCACGCTGCCGGTCATCGGCATTCCCTGCGCCGGCCCCCTGCTGGACGGGCTGGACGCGCTGCTGAGCACGGTGCAGATGCCTTCCGGCGTCCCGGTGGCGGCCGTGGCGGTCGGGGGCGGCGTGAACGCGGCCCTGCTGGCGGCGCAGATTCTGGCGGTCTCCGACCCGGCGCTGGCGGCCCGGCTGGACGCCAAAAGGGAGAGCGACGCCCGGGCGGTGCTGGAAAAGGATGCGGGGATCGCCGCCCGGCTGTAAGCCCGGCGGAAGGCGGTTCCCGGCGCTTTCCCGGATTCGGAAAGAATGAAAAAACAATGACGGAGAGGAAGAAAAAAGGCATGGAAAAGAAGCTTGTCTACACCGGAAAGACCAAGAATGTCTACGCGCTGGAGAACGGAAACTATGAGCTCCTGTTCAAGGATGACTGTACCGGCAAGGACGGGGTGTTCGATCCCGGGGAGAACAGCATCGGCCTGACCATCGAGGGCGTGGGCGATGTGAACCTCCGGATGAGCATCTATTTCTTCGAAAAGATCAACGCCGCCGGCATTGCGACCCATTTTGTGAGCGCCGATCCCGCCCGGACCACCATGGAAGTGAAGCCGGCGAAGGTTTTCGGCAAGGGCCTGGAGGTCATCTGCCGTTACCGCGCGGTGGGCAGCTTCTACCGCCGTTACAGCGATTATATCGAGGAGGGCGCCCCGCTGCCCGCCTATGTGGAAATGACCTTCAAGAATGACGCCAAGGGCGATCCCCTGGTGACCCGGGACGGCCTGGTGGACCTGAAGGTGATGAGCGGGGAGCAGTATGACGCCATCCGGGAGATGACCCGGAAGGTTACCCGCATCGTGGCGGACGAAATGGCGGCCCGCGGCATGGAGCTGTATGATATCAAGTTCGAGTTCGGCTATGACGCCGACGGTTCCGTCATGCTGATCGATGAGATCGCCAGCGGCAATATGCGGGTGTATAAGGACGGAAAGTACATCGATCCGATGACCCTGAGCAAGCTGTTCTTTGCCTGATTTCGGTTTCATCCCGCGCGGGACCGCTGAGCCGGTTCCGCGCAGTCTGTCCCCGGGGTTTTCCCCCGTAATAAGGAGAAAGCAGGAGAGGTATCATGGGCGGATTCTTTGGCATCGTTTCGACCCGGGACTGCATGCTGGATGTGTTTTTCGGGGTGGATTACCACAGCCATCTGGGCACCCGGCGGGCGGGCATGGCGGCCTGGGATGAGGAAATCGGCCTCCAGCGAAAGATTCATAATATCTGCAACGCGCCCTTCCGGACCAAGTTTGAGCATATCTTCGAGGAAATGCGCGGCACCAGCGCCATCGGCTGCATCAGCGACAGCGATCCCCAGCCCCTGCTGATCCGTTCCAGCCTGGGCACCTACGCCATCTGCATGACGGGCGTCATCAATAATTCGGAACAGCTGATCGAGCAGTATCTCAGCTTCAGCGGCGGCCATTTTGACAGCATGACCGGCGGGCGGATCAACCAGACGGAGCTGCTCAGCGCGCTGATCAATCAGAAAAGCGATTTCAGCGAGGGCATCCGCTTCGCCCAGAAGTCGGTGGAGGGCACGGCCAGCATCCTGATCCTGACGGAACAGGGGCATATCATCGCCGCGCGGGACCGGATGGGCCGCCTGCCGGTGGCCGTCGGAAAGCGGGAGGACGGCTATGCGGTGGCCTTCGAAAGCTTTGCCTTTCATAAAACCGGCTTTGAGGATGTGAAGGAGCTGGGCCCGGGAGAGATCGTGGAGCTGACGCCGGATCGGATGACGGTCCTCAGCCCGGCGCGGGAAAAGAAGAAAATCTGCTCCTTCCTCTGGAGCTATTACGGTTATCCGACCTCGACCTATGAGGGCGTCAACGTGGAGGAAATGCGCTACCGGAACGGCGCCATCCTGGCGGAAAACGACGCCGCGGCCGGCCGGAACGATCCGATCGATTATGTGGGCGGCGTCCCGGACAGCGGCACCCCGCACGCCATCGGCTATGCCAACCGCAGCGGCCGGCCCTTCGCCCGGGCCTTTATCAAGTATACGCCCACCTGGAGCCGCAGCTTTATGCCCGCCAGCCAGACGGACCGGGATAAAATCGCGAAGATGAAGCAGATTCCGGTGAACGAGCTGATCCGGGGCAAGCATCTGCTTTTCGTGGATGACAGCATCGTGCGGGGAACCCAGCTGCGGGAGACGGTGGAATTCCTGTATGAAAGCGGCGCGGCGAGCGTGCATATGCGCAGCGCCTGCCCCCCGATCATGTACGCCTGCCGGTATCTGAATTTCTCCCGGTCGAACAGCGATTTGGAGCTGATTGCCCGGCGGGTGATCCTGGAGCTGGAGGGCGAGCCCGGGTTTGAGCATATCGCGGAATACGCGGACGGCGCGACGGAGCGGGGCCGGAAGCTGCGCCAAACCATCTGCGACAAATTCCATTTCGCCTCCCTGGAGTTCCAGACGCTGGAGGGCGTGATCCAGGCGATCGGGCTCGATCCCTGCGAACTGTGCACCTACTGCTGGGACGGCAGAACCGATGACGAATAAGCCGGACCGGATCAAAGCGGTCGGAAAGGAAACAGCCATGAACGATCTTTCGAAATCCGAAGCCTACGCGGCGGCGGGCGTGGATATCACGGCCGGCTACCGTTCGGTGGAACTGATGAAAAAGCATATCCGCAGAACGACGATTCCGGGAGCGGATCCGGACGTGGGCGGCTTCGGCGGCGCCTTTGAGCCGGATCTCACGGGAATGGAGCAGCCGGTGCTGGTTTCCGGCACGGACGGCGTCGGCACGAAGCTGAAGCTCGCCTTCCTGACGGACCGGCATGATACGGTCGGGATCGACTGTGTGGCGATGTGCGTCAATGATATCATCTGCTGCGGCGCGCGGCCGCTCTTCTTCCTGGATTATATCGCCTGCGGCCGGAATGTCCCGGAGCGGATCGAGCAGATTGTGAAGGGGGTCGCCGAAGGCTGCGTACAGGCCGGCTGCGCCCTGATCGGCGGAGAAACGGCGGAGCATCCGGGCCTGATGCCGGAGAATGAATATGACCTGGCGGGGTATGCCACGGGAATTGTGGATAAAAAGCGGATGATCGACCGCCGCGCCATGCGCCCGGGGGACGTGATTCTGGCCCTGCCCTCCTCCGGCGTCCACAGCAACGGCTTCAGCCTCGTGCGGAAGGTGTTTGACGTGGACCACGCGGATCTGAACGCCCCGGTGGCCCGGCTGGGCGGAAAGAGCCTCGGCGAGGAGCTGCTGACCCCGACCCGGATTTATGTGAAGCCGGTCCTGGCCCTGCTGAAGGAGGTCCGGGTTTCCGGCATCAGCCATATTACGGGCGGCGGATTCTATGAGAATATCCCGCGGAGCATTCCCGACGGCCTGGGCGCGGAAATCGAGCGGAAAAAAGTCCGGGTGCTGCCGGTGTTCGGCCTGATCGCGGAAAAGGGCGGCATCTCCGAGCGGGATATGTTCAATACGTATAATATGGGCGTGGGCATGAGCGTGGTCG
Source organism: Clostridiales bacterium (assembly GCA_015056205.1). Taxonomy (GTDB): domain Bacteria; phylum Bacillota; class Clostridia; order Christensenellales; family Aristaeellaceae; genus Aristaeella. The sequence continues at coordinate 34,103 of SVGS01000015.1, forward strand.
TGGCGGCGGAGGATCAGTCCCGGGCGCTGCAAATCCTGTCGGCCCGGGGCGTGGACGCCTATCCCGTCGGCCGCGTCGTGGAAAGCGGCGAAAAAATCCGGATCATCTGAGGGGCGGAGCGTATGGAAAAGAAAAAAGCGCGCATCGCGGTGCTGGTCAGCGGCGGAGGAACCAATCTGCAGGCGATTCTGGATGCCCGGACCTCCGGCGTCCTCACGAGCGGGGAGGTTACCCTGGTGGTCAGCGACCGGCCGGGGGCCTTCGCCCTTTTCCGGGCGGAAAAGGCGGGGGTGCCCTCCCGGCTGATCGATAAAAAGGCGGCGGGCTCCCAGGCGGCCTTTGAGCAGGCGCTGGAGGCGGCCCTGGAGGAAAACGGCACGGACCTGATCGTCCTGGCGGGCTTCCTGAGCATCCTCTCGGAGGGCTTCACGTCCCGCTGGCCCCGCCGGATCCTGAATGTGCATCCCTCCCTGATCCCCAGCTTCTGCGGCGCGGGCTTCTATGGCCTGAAGGTGCATGAGGCGGCCCTTTCCCGGGGCGTGAAGGTCACCGGGGCCACGGTCCACTTCGTGAATGAGATTCCCGACGGGGGAGAGATCATCGCCCAGAAGGCGGTGGAAATCCTGCCGGGGGATACGCCGCCGACGCTGCAGCGCCGGGTCATGGAGCAGGCGGAATGGGTGATTCTGCCCCGGAGCGTGGAGCAGGTGTGCGCCGAAATCCTGCGTTCCGAAACCCCGCGCCCGTAAATCAAAGGAACCCTCCCGGAACCGCCCGCCGGAAACCGGCGCCGGCCCGGAAAAAAATCATCAGCGGATAAGAGAAGGAGAGAGAAAAGCCATGGATATTTATGCCGTTCAGACCCCGGAGCAGCTGCTGGAGCATAACGCCTATCCCGGCCGCGGAATCGTCCTCGGCCAGACCCCGGACGGCAAAAAAGCGGTGGCGGCGTATTTCATTATGGGCCGCAGCGAAAACAGCCGGAACCGGATCTTTACGGAGAGGGAAGGGGAGGTCTTCACCGAGCCCTTCGATCCCTCGAAGGTTCAGGATCCCTCCCTGATTATTTACGCGGCGGTCCGGTCCTTTGAAAATCACCTGATCGTGACCAACGGCAATCAGACGGACACGGTTTGGGACGGGCTGAAGGCGGGAAAAACCTTCGCCGAATCGCTGGAAAGCCGCGCCTTTGAGCCGGACGGCCCGAACTGGACGCCCCGCATCAGCGGGCTGCTGTCCTTTGCCGAAGGCAGCTTCACCTACCAGATGAGCATCCTCAAGAGCGCGGACGCCGAAGGCTCCGCCTGTAACCGCTTTACCTATGCCTATGTTCCCCGTCCCGGCCTGGGCCATTTCCTGCATACCTACGTCTGCGACGGCAATCCGATTCCCACCTTCCAGGGGGAGCCGGAGCGGATGGCCCTCTGCGATGATATTGACGAAATGACCCGCCGGCTCTGGTCCTCCCTGAATGAACAGAACAAAATCAGCCTCTATGTCCGTTATACCGATCTCGCCACCGGCGCCGCGGAAACCCGCCTGGTGAACAAGCACGGCTGAGCGCCCCGCCCCCCGCGCGACCCCCGTAATGAAATCCCGTCTTCCGACGGATCCGGCCTGAAGGCAGAAGGAGGAATCTGAACCATGAAGGAATTTGAACTGAAATACGGCTGCAACCCCAATCAGAAACCCGCGAAAATCTATATGAGGGACGGCGGCGATCTCCCGATCCGGATCCTGAGCGGCCGCCCGGGCTATATCAATTTTCTGGATGCCTTCAACAGCTGGCAGCTGGTGAAGGAGCTGAAGGCGGCCCTGGGCCTGCCGGCGGTCACCAGCTTCAAGCATGTCAGCCCCACCAGCGCCGCGGTGGGCATCCCCCTCAGCCCGGAGCTGAAGCGCGCCTGCTTCGTGGATGATATCGAGGGCCTGGATGATTCCCCCCTGGCCTGCGCCTATGCCCGGGCCCGGGGCACGGACCGGATGTGCTCCTTCGGGGACTGGGTGGCCCTGAGCGACGTCTGCGACGTGACCACCGCGAAAATGCTGAAGCGGGAAGTCTCCGACGGCGTTATCGCCCCCGGCTATGCCCCGGAAGCGCTGGAGATCCTGAAGCAGAAGCGGAAGGGAAATTATAATATCGTGGAGATCGACCCCGACTATGTGCCGGAGGAGCGGGAAACCAAGCAGGTTTTCGGCATCACCTTCGAGCAGGGGCGGAATAATTTCGAAATCAACCGGGAGCTCCTCTCCGATATCGTGACGAAGAGCCATGCCCTGCCGGAAACCGCGGCGCGGGATCTGATCGTGGCCCTGATCACCCTGAAGTATACCCAGTCCAACAGCGTCTGCTACGCGGTGGACGGCCAGGCCATCGGCGTCGGCGCCGGCCAGCAGTCCCGCATTCACTGCACCCGCCTCGCGGGCAGCAAGGCGGATACCTGGTTCCTGCGCCAGCATGAAAAGGTGCTCTCCCTGCCCTTCCGGCCGGACCTGGGCCGCCCGGAGCGGGATAACGTCATCGACGGCTATATTAACCAGAATGAGGAGGATGTCTGCGCCGAGGGCAACTGGCAGAAATACTTCCTCTCCCGTCCCGACCCCCTGACGGTCGCGGAAAAGCGCTCCTTCCTGGATACCCGCCGGGATGTGGCCCTGGGCAGCGATGCCTTCTTCCCCTTCAGCGATAATATTGAGCGGGCGTATAAGAGCGGCGTGAAGTATATCGCCGAACCCGGCGGCTCGATCCGGGATGACGCGGTGATTGAGTGCGCCGACCGGTACGGCATGACGCTGTGCTTCACGCACATGCGGCTCTTCCATCACTGAGCCGCCCCCGGATCCCCCGAACCCCCGGAACCCTGTCCGAACTGAAACCAATCCGAACCCCATCCAAACCTGATCCGAACCCTGAACCCCATACGAACCCCCCATAACCCCATTCCGAACAAAGAGATACGGAGGCAGCCCGATGAAAATCCTGGTGATCGGCGGCGGCGGCCGGGAACACGCCATCATTCGAAAGCTGAAGGAAAACCCGCTGACGGAAACGATTTATGCCCTGCCCGGCAACGGCGGCATCGCGGAGGACGCGGTCTGTGTCCCGATCGGCGCGAAGGACATCCCGGCCATCGTGGCCTTCGCCCGGGAAAAGGCGGTGGATTACGCGGTGGTGGCGCCGGATGATCCGCTGGTGCTGGGCTGCGTGGACGCCCTGCAGGAGGCGGGCATTCCCTGCTTCGGGCCGAACCGGCGGGCGGCGATGATTGAGGGCAGCAAAGTCTTCAGCAAGGATCTGATGCGCCGCTACGGCATCCCCACCGCCGCTTATGAAGTCTTCGATGATCCGGCGGCGGCCCTGCGCTATCTGGAAACGGCGCCGGTCCCGACGGTGGTGAAGGCGGACGGCCTGGCCCTGGGCAAGGGCGTCACCGTAGCCCTGACCCGGCAGGAAGCGGCTGCCGCGGTGCGGGAAATCATGGAGGACCGGAAGTTCGGCGACAGCGGCAGCCGCATCGTCATTGAGGAATACCTGCAGGGGCCGGAGGTCTCGGTCCTCTCCTTCACGGACGGCGAGACCGTCGTCCCCATGGTCTCCAGCATGGATCATAAGCGGGCGGGAGACGGGGATACCGGCCCGAATACCGGCGGTATGGGTACCATCGCCCCGAATCCCTTTTATACGGAGGCCGTGGCGAAGGAGTGCATGGAGCGTATTTTCCTCCCCACCGTCCGGGCGATGAAGGCGGAGGGCCGGGAATTCCGGGGCTGCCTCTATTTCGGCCTCATGCTGACGAAGGACGGCCCGAAGGTCATCGAGTATAACTGCCGCTTCGGCGATCCGGAAACCCAGGTCGTCCTGCCCCTGCTGAAGACGGATCTCCTGACGGTGATGCAGGCGGTCACCGCCGGAACCCTGAAGGACTGCCCTGTGGAATTTTCCCGGGGTTCGGCCTGCTGCGTGGTGCTGGCTTCGGAAGGGTATCCGGGATCCTATGAGAAGGGGTTTGAAATCACGATCCCGCCGGAAGTCCGCGGCCATGTTTATGTGGCCGGCGCGGCCCGGAAGGAGGACCGGCTGGTCACCTCCGGAGGCCGGGTCCTTGGTGTCACCGCCGCGGCTCCGACCCTGCCGGAGGCAGTGAAGGAAGCCTACCGCCTGGCGGATCAGATCACCTTCACCGGCCGGTATATGAGAAAAGACATTGGGCAGCGGGCCCTCGCCTGCCTGGCCGAAAAGCCCTGACGGCGGCGAGGTCAGCCGCTCCTTTTATCCGATCTTTTGTTCTTTCAGGGAGGAAAATAAATCCGATGGTTTACAGAGTGTATGTGGAAAAGCGCCCGGGTCTGGATCATGAAGCCCGGGCCCTTTGCGGCGAGCTCCGGGATTTTCTGGGCATCCGGGGGCTGGAAAAGGTGCGCCTTCTGAATCGTTATGATGTGGAAAACCTGTCCCGGGATCTTTTTGATTACGCGGTGAAAACGGTTTTCTCGGAGCCCCAGCTGGATCTCGTCTCGGAGGAAGCGGATCCGGCCGGAGCCGCCGTTTTTGCGGTGGAGTATCTCCCGGGCCAGTTTGACCAGCGGGCGGATTCCGCAGCCCAGTGCATCCAGATTATTTCCCAGGGCGAGCGTCCGGCGGTGCGCAGCGCGAAGCTGTATATGCTTTCCGGCAGCCTCACGGAGGCGGAGATCGCGGAGATTAAGAAGTATGTCATTAACCCGGTGGAGGCGCGGGAAGCAGCGCTGGAGAAGCCGGCCACGCTGAAAACGGATTACGCGGTCCCGACGGAGGTGGCGACCCTGGCGGGCTTCACGGAGCTGGACCGTCCGGGCCTGGAAAAAATGATCGCCTCTTACGGCCTGGCGATGGATGCGGACGACCTTGCCTTCTGCCGGGATTATTTCCGCGGGGAAAAACGGGATCCCACGATTACGGAAATCCGCATGCTGGATACCTACTGGTCCGATCACTGCCGCCATACCACTTTCCTGACGGAGATCGACAGCGTCCGCTTTGAGGATCCGCTGCTGGAGTCGGCCTGGGGGGATTATCTGGCGGTGCGGCGGGAGCTGGGCCGGGAGCATAAGCCCGCCTGCCTGATGGATCTGGCCACCGTGGCGGTCCGGTATCTGAAGGCTCACGGCAAACTCCCGAAGCTGGACGAGAGCGAGGAAATCAACGCCTGCACGGTGAAGATCGAAGTGGAGGCGGACGGAAAGAAGGAGCCCTGGCTCCTGCTGTTTAAAAATGAAACCCATAATCATCCGACGGAGATTGAACCCTTTGGCGGCGCGGCCACCTGTATCGGCGGCGCGATCCGGGATCCCCTGAGCGGCCGGGCGTATGTCTATGGCGCCATGCGGGTGACGGGCGCGGCGGATCCGACGGTTCCGGTGAGCCAGACCCTCCCCGGCAAGCTGCCGCAGCGGAAGCTGGTCACCACGGCCGCGGCGGGTTATTCCTCCTATGGCAATCAGATTGGCCTGGCGACAGGCATCGTGGATGAGCTTTATCATCCCGGCTACGCGGCGAAGCGGATGGAAATCGGCGCGGTCATCGCCGCCGCCCCGCAGGAAAACGTGCGCCGGGAGCGGCCCGCCCCGGGGGATGTGGTCATTCTCCTGGGCGGCAGCACCGGCCGGGACGGCATCGGGGGAGCGACCGGCTCCAGCAAGGCGCATAACGCCCATAGCGTGGAAACCTGCGGCGCGGAGGTCCAGAAGGGAAACGCGCCGGAGGAGCGGAAGCTGCAGCGGCTTTTCCGAAACGGAAAGGCGACCCGTATGATTAAGCGCTGCAACGACTTCGGCGCCGGCGGCGTCAGCGTGGCCATCGGCGAGCTGGCGGACGGGCTGGAAATCGACCTGAACGCCGTGCCGAAAAAATATGAGGGCCTGGACGGCACGGAGCTGGCCATTTCCGAAAGCCAGGAGCGTATGGCGGTGGTCGTGGCCCCGGAGGACGCGGAGGCCTTCCTGGCCCTGGCGGCGGAGGAAAACCTGCAGGCCTGCCCGGTAGCGGTGGTGAGGGAGGAGCCCCGCCTGCGGATGAATTGGAACGGGCGGACGATCGTGGATATCAGCCGGGAATTTCTGAATTCGAACGGCGCTCCGAAGCATATCGATATCACCCCCGCCCGGCCGGAACCCTTCGCGGGCGTGCTCCCAGCCCTGAATTCCGCCCCCGGCTTCCGGCAAACCCTGGAGGCTCTGGCCTCGGATTTGAATCTCTGCTCCCGCCGGGGGCTCTCGGAGCGCTTTGATTCCACCATCGGCGCCGGCACGGTGCTGATGCCCTTCGGCGGAAAGAACCAGCTGACCCCGATCCAGGCCATGGTCCAGAAGGTCAGTATGGAAACGAAGCATACGGACGACTGCTCCCTCATGGCTTGGGGCTATAATCCCTTCGTCATGGAAAAGAGCCCCTACCACGGGGCCTATTTGGCGGTGGTGGAATCGGTGGCGAAGCTGATCGCTACCGGCGCCGCCTTTGAGGATGTGTATCTGACCTTCCAGGAATATTTCGCGAAGCCCGGCCGGGATCCCCGCCGCTGGGGCCAGCCCCTGGCGGCCCTCCTGGGCGCCTTTAGGGCCCAGATGGATCTGGGCGTCGGGGCCATCGGCGGCAAGGACAGCATGAGCGGTTCCTTTGAGCGGCTGGATGTCCCCCCGACCCTGGTCAGCTTCGCCGTCACCATGGCGAAGACGGGGGATATCCTTTCCCCGGAAACGAAGCAGCCGGGGCATCAGCTGATCCTCCTCTCCGTACCGTATACCGGGGATGGCCTGCCGGACCCCGCCGCCCTGAAGGAAACCTTCCGCCTTGTGACAGCCCTGCGGGCCTCCGGCCGCGCCTTCGCGGCATATACGCCGGGCATGGGCGGCCTGGCGGAAGCGGTGATGAAAATGAGCTTCGGCAATGCCCTCGGCTTCCGCTTCGCGGAGGGCTGGACGGTGCCGGAGCTGGCCCGTACCCGCTATGGCGACTTTGTGGTGGAGGTGGACCGGGCCCTGCCGGGTGAAACCCTCCTGGGCACTGTGACGGAGGACGGCTGCCTCTCCCTGGGGGCGGAAAGCGTCCCCCTCGCCGCTCTGCAGCGCCTCTGGGAGGACCGGCTGGAGTCGGTCTATCCCTGCAATATCCCCGCCGATCCCCGTCCGGTGGAAACCTTTACCAGCACCAAAACCTTCTCCGCTTCCGAAGCCCCCGCCTTCCCTGCGCCGGCGGTGCGCAGCGCGAAGCCCCGGGTGCTGATCCCGGCCTTCCCGGGCACGAACTGCGAGGTGGACAGCGCCCGGGCGGTCCGGGATGCCGGGGCGGAAGCCCGGATTATGGTGGTCAATAACCTCTCGGCCGAGGGCATCGCCCGCAGCGTGGAAGCCTTTGCCCGGGAGATCCGGTCCAGCCAGGTCATCTTTATCCCCGGCGGGTTCAGCGGCGGCGACGAGCCGGATGGCTCCGCCAAGTTTATCACGGCCTTCTTCCGGAATCAGGCGGTCCGGGAGGGCGTCACGGAGCTGCTGGACCGTCGGAACGGCCTTATGCTGGGCATCTGCAACGGCTTCCAGGCGCTGATTAAGCTGGGCCTGGTTCCCTTCGGCCGGATTGTGGATACGGATGTCCATTGCCCGACCCTGACCTTTAATACCATTGCCCGCCACCAGAGCCGGATCGTCCGTACCCGGGTGGCCAGCACCCTGAGCCCCTGGCTCATGGAAGCCCGGGTGGGCCAGATCGTTTCGGTGCCAATCAGCCACGGGGAAGGCCGCTTCTTCGCGGAGGAAGGCGTGATCCGCCGTCTGGCGGAGGCGGGCCAGATTGCCACCCAGTATGTGGATGCGGAAGGCCGCGCCACCATGGATGTGCGGTTTAATCCGAACGGCAGCATGCAGGCGATTGAAGGCATCACCAGCCCGGACGGCCGGGTCTTCGGCAAGATGGGCCATAGCGAACGCGTCGGCGCCGGGCTGTACCGTAATGTGCCCGGGGAATATGATCTTCGTCTCTTCGCCTCCGCGGTGAAGTATCTGGGATAACAAATATAAAAAACTCGTCAGCAAAAACAGGAGGGAAGGCAACCATGGCTTATTTGTCGGATATTGAAATCGCGCAGCGGTGCCGGATGAAACCCATTGCCGAAATTGCCCGCCGGGCCCATGTGGAGGAGAAATATGTGGAGCCCTACGGCCGCTATAAGGCGAAGATCGACCCGGCCCTTTTGAAGGATACCACCCGTAAGCCCGGCAAACTGGTGCTGGTCACGGCGATGACCCCCACACCGGCGGGGGAGGGAAAGACCACGACCACGATCGGCCTGGCGGACGGCCTGAGCCGCATCGGCAAGGATGTCACCGTGGCGCTCCGGGAGCCGAGCCTGGGCCCGGTCTTCGGCGTCAAGGGCGGGGCGGCCGGCGGCGGCTATGCCCAGGTGGTGCCCATGGAGGATATTAATCTGCATTTCACCGGGGATTTCCACGCCATCGGCGCGGCGAACAATCTCCTCGCGGCGATGCTGGATAATCATATTCAGCAGGGCAACGCCCTCGGCATTGATGTCAAGAAAATCACCTGGAAGCGCTGCGTGGATATGAACGACCGCCAGCTGCGCTTTGTGGTGGACGGCCTGGGCGGCCGCGCGAACGGCGTGCCCCGGGAGGATGGCTTTGATATCACGGTGGCCAGCGAAATGATGGCGGTTTTCTGCCTCGCCTCGGATCTGAAGGATCTGAAGGAGCGGCTCTCCCGCATGATCGTGGCCTATACGGTGGATGACCGGCCTGTCACCGCCGGGGATCTGAAGGCCACCGGCGCCCTGGCGGCCCTCCTGCGGGACGCCCTGAAGCCGAATCTGGTCCAGACCCTGGAAGGCACCCCCGCCTTCGTCCATGGCGGCCCCTTCGCGAATATCGCCCATGGCTGCAATTCCGTCATGGCGACCCGTATGGCCATGGCCCTGGGGGATTATACCGTCACGGAAGCCGGCTTCGGCGCGGATCTGGGGGCGGAAAAGTTCCTGGATATCAAGTGCCGTATGGCGGGGCTGATCCCGGATGCCGTCGTGGTGGTCGGCACGGTCCGGGCTCTGAAGATGCACGGCGGCCTGAGCAAAAAGGAGCTGGGGGAGGAAAACCTTTCCGCTCTGGAAAAAGGCATTCCGAATCTCCTTCGCCATGTCCGTAATATCCGGGAAGTTTACCGGCTCCCCTGCGTGGTGGCAATCAACCGCTTCCCCACGGATACCGACGCGGAGATTGATTTCATCATCCGGGCCTGCCGGGATCTGGGCGTGAATACCGTCCTGAGCACCGTCTGGGCGGAAGGCGGCCGGGGCGGAGAGGATCTGGCCCGGGAGGTCGTCCGCCTCTGCGAGCAGGAAAAGGGCGATTTCACCTTCAGCTATTCTTTGGATCAGTCCATCGAGGAAAAGCTGGCGTCCGTGGTGACGAAAATCTATGGCGGCGCGGGGGTCGTCCTGACCCCGGCGGCCCGCAAGCAGGCGGAGCGGCTCACGGCCCTCGGCTTTGACCGGCTCCCCGTCTGCGTGGCGAAAACGCAGTATAGCTTCTCGGATGACCCCACCCTCCTGGGCGCGCCGGAGGGCTTCACCGTCACCGTGCGGAATCTGAAGGTTTCCGCGGGCGCGGGCTTCCTCGTTGCCCTCACGGGGGAAATCATGACCATGCCCGGCCTGCCGAAATCCCCCGCGGCCGAGCGCATCGATGTGGATGAGGACGGCAGAATCACGGGTCTCTTCTGATCCCCGTCCCGGCCGGCCCGGCCCCGCGCCCCGGAACCCCGAACGCATAAACCCGCCCGGCTTCCCCGGACGGGTTTTCGTTATCCCTTGTTTTCCTTCCGTTTCTCCTCTTTCCAGGCGCGGATTTGCTCCAGCCGCTCCCGGTACCGGGCCTCCTGCCCCTGCCCGGTGGGATGGTAAAAATGCCGTCCCTTCAGCCCCTCCGGCAGGCATTCCATGGCGGTGATTTTCTCCGCGTAGTCGTGGGCGTACTGGTACCCCTTCCCGTAGTCCAGGGCTTTCATCAGCCGGGTGGGCGCGTTCCGGATCACCAGGGGAACCGGCGCGTCCGGCTCCTTTTCGATGGCCTCCTTCGCTTCCATGACGGCCATCTCCATGGCGTTGCTCTTGCTGGCCAGGCTCATGTAGACCACCGCCTCCGCCAGATGCACGCTGCACTCCGGCACGCCGATGAAGTGGCAGGCCTGGTAGGCCGCCACGCCGACCTCCATCGCCCGGGGATCCGCCAGCCCCACGTCCTCGGCGGCGAAGCGCAGCACACGCCGCGCGATGTACAGGGGATCCTCTCCGCCCTCCAGCATCCGCGTCATCCAGTATACGGCGGCGTCCGGGTCGGAGTTGCGCATGGATTTGTGCAGCGCGGAGATCAGGTTGTAGTGCTCCTCTCCGTCCCGGTCGTACATCAGGCTTTTCCGCCCCAGGCACTGGGCCAGAATCTCGTCGGTCACCTCGATGCCCTGCTCCCCGGCGACCCCGTTCAGCACGACCATCTCCAGGGTGCTCAGGGCGCTGCGGGCGTCGCCGTTGCTGAAATCGGCGATGGCCTCCAGCGCCCTTTCGCTGATGGTAACCCGGTCCCTCCCGAATCCCCGCTCGTCCGTCAGCGCCCGCCGCAGCAGCGTCAGGATGTCCTCCCGCCCGAGCGCCTGCAGCACAAACACCTTGCACCGGGATAAAAGCGCGCTGTTGACCTCGAAGGAGGGGTTCTCCGTCGTCGCGCCGATCAGCACGATGCTCCCCTTCTCGACGAAGGGCAGAAACGCGTCCTGCTGCGCCTTGTTGAACCGGTGAATCTCGTCCACGAATACGATGGTCCGCTGCCCGTAGATCCGGTTTTCCTCCGCCCGCAGCATCACCTGGCGGATTTCCTTGATCCCGCTCGTCACCGCCGAAAAGTCGATGAAGGCGGCTTGCGTCTGCAGGGCGATGACCCGGGCCAGGGTGGTCTTCCCGACCCCGGGAGGCCCCCAGAAAATCATGGAGCTGACGGTGTCCGCCTCAATCAGGCGCCGCAGCACCTTCCCGGGCCCGAGCAAATGCTGCTGCCCGGCGATCTCGTCCAGGCAGGAGGGGCGCATCCGGGCGGCCAGCGGTTGTCCCGCGGCGGAATTCCCGGTCAAAGGCTCCATGTCCATGCCTGTCAGCAGCGTTGGTTCGTCCACGGTCTCTCCCCTCCCGTCCTTTCTGTTGTTTCCGTTCCGGATCGGATTATATCACAGCGCGTCCCTTTTTGAAACCTTGACCCGGGCGGGCTTTTGCCCCGGGAAGGCCGGGACGCTTCCTGCCCGGGCAGGCTTTTTCTTGACATGGGCAGGCTTTCTTTGTACAATAAGGTTGATTTGCTGTATTTATATCCACAGGGATCCGGCGAGAGTGCTTCGGCGGAGGAAGGGGGAAGGAGCGTTTGCTCCGAAAAACGATGCGCAGAAAATGTCTGTTCCTGGTTCTGGCGCTGATGCTGGTGCTGCTGGCGGGTGTCGCCCTGGCCGATAGCCTGACGGATCCGGTTAAGATTTCCATGGAACTGAGCAAGAATAAATTTACCGAGCCGGGCCCGGTCACGGTGTCCATTACCCTCAGCAACGTGGGGGAAGGGGATCTGCCCGGACCGATCACGCTTTATTACCCCAGCGGGAAAAAGGTGGAAGAGTTCGGTTCGCCGACCCTGGCGGTGGGCTCCAGCAAAAACTGGTCCGGTTCGTGGACGGTGACCCAGAACGAGCTTGATAACGGAAAGCTGACCTTCTCCTGCAAGTATTCGACCTATAATCAGGATGGGGAACTGGTCAATAAGGTCAAGTATTTCTCAAAGAAGATCTCTTCGGTCAGCGCCGATCCGGTGATTGAGGTCCGGCGTACGGTCATCCCTTCCCTGGCGACCAAGGGGCAGGAAGTGACGGTGACCTATGAGATCACCAATGTCGGTACGGTGGATGTCACGAATGTGACCATCAAGGAAAACGCTGCCGTTTCCGCCAAGTCGGGGACCATCGACCGGGTGGCGGTGGGAGCCACGCAGACCTATGTTTTTACCACCGCCATGGGCACGAAGGATCTGACCAGCGCCGCTACGGTGACGTATAAGGCCAACAATAAAACCTTTACCACGAAGGTGGAGGCGGCCACGGTCCGGTACGGTGAGGTGAAACTCAGCGCCAGCCTGTCGGCGGATAAAAAGGGCGGCGTTCCGGGCGATACCGTCAAGCTGACGCTGACGCTGAAAAACACCGGCAACGTGGATTTCAAAAACGTGACCGTGACGGACGCGTCCCTGGGCACGGTTTTCAGCAATGAGGTTGTGGCCGCCGGCAAAACCGCGACCCTGACGAAGGAAGTTACGCTGTCCCAGAATATGGATCTCCTCTTTGCCGTCACGGCGGAGGATGAAACCGGGGGCCGGGTCGAAACCGCGACCGGCCGGGTCAGCGTGGTCTGTATGGATCCGACGCAGCAGGTGATGATGACGGTGACGGCCGCCGCGGACCGGGATAAGGTGTATAAGCTGCCCGGAACGGTGCGGTTTACCATCACGGTCCAGAATGACAGCGCCGTTGAGGTCAAAAACGTGACGGTCAAAGCGGTGGATACCGCGGTGTATACGATCGACACCATGGCGCCGGGCGCCAGCCTGACCTTTGCCCGGGATATGGATGTCAGCATGGCGGGAACCTATCAGTTCACGGCTTCCTGCCGGGATATGCTGAATCAGACCCAGACCTTTACCAGCAACGCGATTGCCATCGCCTACGCGCCGCCGACGCCCGTGCCGACCGAAGCGCCGCTGGTGACGCCTCCGGCGCCCCGGATGGAGCCGATGCCGACCGAACAGCTTCCTCCCGCCTGGCTGGAGACGGCCGAATCGGTCGCGGGCACCGCGAAGTGGGTGCTGGCCGGCCTGGGCGGCGTGATGCTGATTCTGCTCTCGATCGGCGCGGTTCGCCGCGGCCGGAGCCGGAGCCAGTCCAGGCGGGCGATGGATCATCTCGACGGGGCGGTTTACCGGGATTACAGCGCCGCTCCCAGAGGCCGGCGCCGCAGTGAGATTACGGATAATCTTCAGCAGAAAGAGGAGCCCGTTCCGGCCGGGAAGGAAACGGAAGGAACCGCTCAGAACAGCGAGCTTATGGCGGAGACGCTGAAGCGCCTGTATGAGGATAAGCCCGTGGAGGAACCGGCGGTCACGGTGGAGGAAGCGCCGGCCGCGAAGCCGGCGGAAGCCGCGCAGGGCAGTGCGGGGGAAACCGGCGCGAAGCCGGAGGCTCAGGAAAACAAACCGGCTGAGAGCAAGGCTCCGAGGCGGCGGAGAAAAACGGAATAAGGATCTGAAAAACGGGCGGGGATTTCCGAAAGGGGATCCCCGCTCCTTCGTTTCGGGCTACTTGCGCAGGAGGGGGGCGGATGGTATAATATTCTGTATTGTTTTGCCTTTGATTAAGGGAGCTGGGGGAAGGATATGCTTGAGTTTTTAAAGAAAATGCTGGGCTCCGGAAACGATGCGCAGCTGAAGAAACTACAAAAGCCCGTGGATGAAGTGATGGCGCTGGAGGATGCGTACCGCAAGCTGACGGACGAGCAGCTCCAGGCCAAAACCGCGGAGTTTAAGGAGCGCCTGGCCAAAGGGGAAACGGAGGATGATCTTCTTCCGGAAGCCTTTGCCACGGTGCGCGAGGCGGCGGACCGCGTCCTGGGAATGAGGCCGTACCGGGTGCAGGTTCTGGGCGGCATCGTGCTGCATCAGGGCCGTATTGCCGAGATGAAGACGGGCGAAGGAAAAACGCTGGTGGCCACCATGCCCGCCTATCTGAACGCGCTGCGGGGCAACGGGGTTCATATCGTCACGGTGAACGATTATCTGGCCCGGCGCGACAGCGAATGGATGGGCAAGGTGCACCGCTTCCTGGGCCTTTCGGTCGGCCTGATCGTTCATGATCTGGAGCCGAAGGAGCGCAGGGCCGCCTATGCCTGCGATATTACCTACGGTACCAATAATGAGCTGGGTTTCGATTATCTGCGGGATAATATGGTCATCCGCCAGGGGGATCTGGTGCAGCGCGGCCATGCCTTTGCCATCGTGGACGAGGTGGACTCGATTCTGATTGATGAAGCCAGGACCCCGCTGATCATCAGCGGTCAGGGCGAAAAAAGCACGGAGCTGTACGACCGGGTGGACGCGGTGGTCCGCGGCATGAAGCCCGATGTTCACTATACGCTGGAGGAAAAGAAAAAGGCCGTCACCCTTACGGACGAGGGCGCCCGGAAGGTGGAAACCGCCTTCGGGATTGAAAACCTGAACGATCCGGAAAACAGTGAGCTGAATCACCATGTCAACTGTGCCCTGAGAGCCCATGCGGTCATGAAGCGGGATGTGGACTATGTGGTTCAGAACGGCCAGGTGATCATCGTGGATGAGTTTACCGGCCGTCTGATGATCGGCCGCCGGTACAGCGAAGGGCTGCATCAGGCGATCGAAGCCAAGGAACACGTCAAGGTGGAGCGGGAAAGCAAGACCCTGGCCACCATTACCTTCCAGAATTACTTCCGTATGTACGGCAAACTCTCCGGCATGACCGGTACCGCCAAAACGGAGGAGGCGGAGTTCCAGGGCATCTACAGCCTGGACGTGGTGGAGATTCCGACCAACCGGGAAAACATCCGCCGGGATCTCGAGGACATGGTTTACAAGAACAAGGCGGCCAAGTTCCAGGCGGTGGTGGCCAGTATCGAGGAGCATCACGCCACGGGCCAGCCCCTCCTGGTGGGTACCATCTCCGTGGAAGTCAGCGAAATGCTCAGCGAGCTTCTGCGCCGCAGGGGGATTCCCCATGAGGTGCTGAACGCCAAGAATCACGCCAAGGAAGCGGAGATCGTGGCGCAGGCGGGCCATTGGGGCGCCGTGACCATTGCCACCAACATGGCCGGCCGCGGAACGGATATCCTGCTGGGAGGAAATCCGGAATTCCTGGCCCGCCGGGCGATGCGCCAGGAGGGCGTCGCGGATGAGATCATCGAGGAGGCCGTCGGCCACAGCGAGCAGGTCAGTCCGGAGGTGCTGGAAGCCCGGAAACGCTATCAGGAGCTCTATACCCGTTTTAAGGAAGAGACGGACCGGGAGCATGACCGGGTGCTGCAGACCGGCGGCCTGCATATTATCGGCACGGAGCGTCATGAAAGCCGGCGGATCGACAATCAGCTGCGGGGCCGCAGCGGCCGCCAGGGGGACCCGGGTTCCACGCAGTTCTTTATCAGCCTGGAGGACGATCTGATGCGCCTCTTCGGCAGCGAGCGCATCGGCGTCATGGTGGACCGGCTCGGCCTGAAGGATGATGAGCCGCTGACAGCCGGGCTGCTCACCAAGCAGATTGAAAACGCGCAGAAGCGGATTGAAAACCGGAATTATGAAACCCGGAAGCACGTCCTGGAATATGACGATGTCATGAACCGCCAGCGGGAAGTGATCTACGGCCAGCGGCGCAGGGTTCTGATGGGAGAGAACGTCCGGGACAGCATCACCCGGATGGCGGAGCATGTGATCGACTTCGCCGCCGGCCGGTGGATGAACGGGGAGGACGCTTCCGAGTGGGAATGGAAGGAAGCGACGCTGTATCTGGAAAACCTCTGCTGCCACCATGGTGCGCTGGAGGCGAACCGGAGCCTGGCGGAGGCGGACAACCGCGAGGGCTTTATTCAGGCCCTGAAGGCCGATGCCGCGGAATTCTACGGAGAACGGGAAGCCATGATGGCGGATCTCCATGTGGATATGCGGGAGCTGGAGCGGGTGATGCTGCTGCGCAGCGTGGACAGCCGCTGGATGGATCATATCGACGCCATGGACCAGCTGCGGGACGGTATCGGCTTCCGGGCGTACAGCGGCAAGAATCCGGTTACGGAGTATCAGATCGAAGCCGGTCATATGTTTGAGGAGCTGAACCATCTGATTCGGGAAGATACTGTGCGCCGGGTTTATCAGACCAAGGTGCAGGTGACGCCGGAACGGGTTCAGACCGCGAAGCCGGTGGAAGCGCGGACGGCGGGGGACGGTCCCCGGCAGCCCAGAAAAGCGAGCCCGGCGCAGAAGGTGGGCCGGAACGATCCCTGTCCCTGCGGCAGCGGAAAGAAGTATAAGAACTGTTGCATGCTGAAGGATCAGCAGGCATAAGGAGCGGGGGAGAAAATCATGCTGGAACTGGAGCAGTATACCCAGGACCTTGCGGGGATTCGCAAATCGATTCTGGCGGCCGGAGAAGCTCTGCATATCGATCATATGAAGGAGCAGATCGATGAGCTGACGGAGGAAATGAATCAGCCGGAATTCTGGAATGACACGGAGCGCAGCACCCGGGTCAATCAGAAGCTGGGCCATCTGAAAAACAAGCTGAATCATTATGAAAAGCTGCTGTCCACGGCGGATGACGTGGATACCATGATGGAGCTGGCCCGGGAGGAAAACGATGAGGACATGGTGCAGGAGGTCGGCACCGAGCTGGCCGCGCTGAAGGAACAGGCGGACGCCCTGGAGCTGGAAACCCTGATGCGGGGGGACTATGATGATAATGACGCCGTCCTCAGCCTGCATGCCGGAGCGGGCGGAACGGAGGCGCAGGACTGGACCCAGATGCTGTACCGGATGTATACCCGGTATTGCGAGCGCATGGGGTTTGAGGTCAAGCTGCTGGACCTGCTGGACGGAGATGAGGCGGGAATCAAGAGCGTGACCTTTGAAGTCAGCGGGGATCATGCCTATGGTTATCTCCGGGGAGAAAAGGGTGTGCATCGCCTGGTGCGTATTTCTCCCTTCGATGCCAACGCCCGGCGGCATACCAGCTTTTCGAGCCTGGATGTGGCCCCGATGCTGGATGACGAAGGGGATGAAATCAAGATTGATATGAAGGACGTCCGGGTGGACACCTATCATTCCAGCGGAGCCGGCGGCCAGAACGTGAATAAGACCAGCTCGGCGGTCCGTATGACGCATTATCCGACCGGTATTGTGGTGGCCTGTCAGACGGAACGGGATCAGGTGCAGAACCGGGCCACCTGTCTGAAAATGCTGAAAGCCAAGCTGCTGGAGCTCCGGGAGCGGGAAAAGGAACAGCAGATGGCGGATATCAAGGGCGAAATGAAGAAGATTGAATGGGGCAGCCAGATTCGCAGCTACGTCTTCCAGCCCTATACCATGGTGAAGGATCACCGGACCAACTATGAAAGCGGAAATATTGACGATGTGATGAACGGAAACCTGGAAGGCTTCGTCACCGCTTATCTGAAAATGCAGTGAGGCCGGCCTCTTCCCGGCCGTTTCTCCGCCGCCTTCCGGGCGCGGCGGCGGCTCTGTGCTGGATCCTGTCCGGCGTGACCGCGGTGATTCTGATCATGGCGGGCAGCGGCTCCCTGCTGTCCCGTGAAATGCGCGCCTGGGCGCCGCCGGAAACCACGGGTCTTCCGGCTTCGGAGTATGACGGGGTGGGCGCCCTGGTTGCGGACTACCTGACGGACCGCGCGGAACGCTTTCAGTATACGTACCGCGGTTCCTCCGGGGCGGAGATCCGGTGTTTTCAGCCGCATGAGGAGGCGCATATGGCGGATGTGCGCGGCCTGATCCGCCTGGACCGGACGGTTCTGTGGATTTCCCTGGCCGCGGCCGCGGCGCTGACGGTTTACGGGTTGCTTTCCCGGCGTGCCGCGCCGGAGTTTCGCCGGGGGGTCCGGACGGGTCTTCTGATTTTCGCCGTTCTGGCCGGAGCGGCCGCGCTCTGGGCGCTTGTGAATTTTGACGGCCTGTTCATTACGTTTCATCGTCTGGCTTTTACGAATGACGGCTGGCTGCTGAATCCCCGCACGGATCTGCTGATCCGTCTGATGCCGGAGAGCTTTTTCATCAGCCTGGGCCGGAAAGGCGCGCTGGCGGCGCTGGCCGTTCCCTGCGCGCTGGGCATACTGAGTTTCCGGATATTACCATCGAACAGAAGGGGAAGCGGGCAATGACGTTTCAGGCGCTTTCAGCTGAGCGGGCGAGGGAGCTGGCCGGGAAGGAACGGGTCAGCATCCTGGCCCTGGAAACCAGCTGCGACGAGACCGCCGCGGCGGTTGTGGAAAACGGACGGATCATCCGGAGCAATGTGGTTTTCAGCCAGATTGACCTGCACGCGCTTTATGGCGGCGTGGTGCCGGAGATCGCCAGCCGGGCGCATATGGAAGCCTGCGACCGGGTCGTGGACGAGGCGCTGCAGCAGGCGGGAATGACGCTGCGGGAAGTGGATGCTCTGGCGGTTACCCGGGGCCCGGGGCTGGTGGGCGCCCTGCTGACCGGGGTAAACTGCATGAAAGGGCTTGCCTTTGCGGCGGAAAAGCCCCTGATCGGCGTCCACCATATCGAAGGTCATGTCAGCGCCAATTATCTGACCCATCCGGATCTGGAGCCGCCTTTTCTGTGCCTGGTGGTCAGCGGCGGCCACAGCCATCTGGTGGAGGTGGCGGACTACGGGGTTTACCGCCTGCTGGGCCAGACGGTGGATGACGCCGCCGGGGAGGCCTTTGACAAGGCGGCGCGGGTGCTGGGCCTGCCCTATCCCGGGGGACCGAGAATCGATGCGCTGGCGGAGGAAGGGAATCCGGAAGCCTTTACCCTGCCGTCTCCCCGGACCGGCGGCCGGTATGATACCTCCTTCAGCGGGCTGAAAACGGCCTTCCTGAATCTGGTGCACGGGCTGGAGCAGCGGGGAGAGCCCCTTCCGAAAGCGGACCTGGCCGCAAGCTTTCGCCGGGCGGTCTGCGGGGAGCTGACGGAAAAGACCCGGCGGCTTCTGACGGACCGGATCGCCGGAGGGCGCCCGCCGCGGGCGATGGCGATGGCCGGAGGCGTCTCCGCCAACCGGGAGCTTCGCCGGATGATGGCGTCGCTGTGTGATGAGCTGGGGATCCCTCTCCGGATGCCGGAGATTGCCCTCTGCACGGATAACGGCGCCATGATCGGCAGCGCCGCCTTTTATCAGCTCCGTAAAGGGGATCTCGCGGATCTGTCCCTGAATGCGGAACCTTCGCTCAGGCTGGCGGAAGACCCGGGAGTTCATGATCAGATTCCGTCTTAAGGAATGGAGATGAAAAACGCGGTGGAAAAATCGGAGCGGCTTCGGTGGCTGAACCAGTATGGATACGAGATGGATGCCTTTGACAAGTACCGGACGGCGATGCACAGCAGCAACCGGGGGGCGCTCCGGGTGCTGGGCTTCGGCGCCGTGGCGCTGAGCGTCTGTCTGCTTGCGTATAATCTGGCGGTTCGCGCCGGCACGCCGGGGTTCTTTTTCAGCGGCGTCCTGCTGGCGGCCGGCGTCCTGACGCTCTGGCAGTGCCACAGGCGGGAAGGCGGCCGCCTGCAGCTGCTGCTGACGGGCTATTTTCTCTATATCGCCTTTTATATGCTGGGGATTTACGGGTCGGTGAATCATAATAACGGCGCGTTCTGGGTCGGGGTGCAGATGGGCCTGTGCGGCTTTATGCTGGATTACGCCTGGCGCGTCTTCGGACTGCAGCTGGTCAGTTATTTTTCGCTGATTCTGGCCTGGGATGTTACCGGAAAAGGCCTGGACGGCCAGCGGATGCTGTTCGCCACCCTGTTTCTGCTTTGCGGCATGGTGGCCACGTGGGCGCAGGGGCGAAGCAGGATCGCCATGATCACCAGCCGGGAGCAGACCCGGCAGCGGGCGGAAACGGATCTGCTGACGGGGCTGACGATCCGGGCCGCCGCCCAGCAGGAAATTGAGCGCCACCTGAAGGAGTCGAAGGAAAGCGGCGTGCTGATGCTCCTGGATCTGGACCGGTTTAAAAGCGTGAATGACCAGCTGGGCCACCAGATGGGGGACAGGGTGCTGATCGAGGTCGCTTCCGATCTGAAGAAAATGTTTCGCAGCTCGGATGTCCTCAGCCGTCTGGGCGGGGATGAGTTTATTGTGTATATGAAGGGGGTTCCCGAGCGCAGCTGGGCGGAACAGCGGGCCGAGCAGGTGGTTCGCACGGTGCGCCGCTGGGTGGGCGAGGGAGAAACCCATGTTCAGATCAGCGCCAGCGTCGGCGTGGTCACGACGGAAATGGTGGAGCGCAGCTACAGCGAGCTCTACCGGGCGGCGGATATCGCCATGTACTTCTCCAAGGCGGATGGAGGCAACAGCGCGGTCTTCTATTCAAAGAATCTGCTGGAACAGGCGCTGGGCCGTGCGACCACGCGGCAGAATGAGAATCGGGAGGACAGTTTGCGATGAACCCTCAGGCTTCGGCGGATCAGAAAAAGGCCGCTTCGAAACGGAATCTCTGGCAGGCGCTTAAGTTTACGCTCTTCAGCATCTCCGCGGGGCTGATTCAGATCGGCTCCTATACGCTTTTCTATGAAGTGTTTCACTGGGCGCCCTGGCTGGCGTATCTGGTCAGCCTGATTCTCAGCGTGCTCTGGAATTTTACCTTCAACCGGACCTATACCTTCCGCAGCGACGCGGATGTGGGACGGAGCATGGCGCTGGTGGGGCTGTTTTATCTGATTTTCACGCCCCTGAGCACCTGGTGGACGGCGGCCCTGACGGGAGAAAATCCTTTTACGGGCGCCGGAGCGGATGCGGTTCCCCTGGTGAATAACTATGTGGTGCAGGGCGGTACCATGCTGATCAACTTTATTACCGAATTCCTGTTCCAGAAGTATGTCGTCTACCGGGGAACGGAGGATACCAATGCCCGGGGCCAGGCGGCCCTGGAAAAGGAGAAAAACAGGGAACAGCGTCATGAATGAATATATTGAAATTACCGGCGCCCGGGAACATAATCTGAAAAATGTTTCGCTGCGGATTCCCCGGAACCGCATGACCGTGATTACGGGGCTGAGCGGCAGCGGAAAAAGCTCGCTGGCCTTCGACACGATCTATGCCGAAGGCCAGCGCCGCTATGTGGAAAGCCTGTCCAGCTATGCCCGGCAGTTTCTCGGCCAGATGGATAAGCCGGATGTGGATGCCATCGAGGGGCTGAGCCCCGCGATTTCGATTGACCAGAAAACTACCGGACGCAATCCCCGCTCCACGGTCGGTACGGTGACGGAGATCCAGGATTATCTGCGCCTTCTGTGGGCCCGGGTCGGCGTCCCGCACTGCCCCAGCTGCGGCCGGGAGATCCGGAAGCAGACCGTGGATGAAATTGTGGATATCATCTGCCGGAAGCCGGAAGGCACCCGGATGCAGATTCTCAGCCCGCTGGTCCGGGGCCGGAAAGGGGAGCACCGGGATCTGCTGGACGGCGCCCGCAAAAGCGGCTATGTCCGGGCCCGGATTGACGGCGCCCTGTATGATCTGGAGGATACCCCCTCCCTGGACAAGAAAAAAAGGCATACCATCGAGCTGGTCGTGGACCGGCTGATCCTCCGGGACAGCCGGGAGTTCCGCCAGCGGCTGACGGACGATCTCGAAACGGCCGCGTCGAAAGGCGCCGGCCTGGTGATTGCCCAGTGGATCGGCCGGGAGGAAGGGGAGCCGGACACGGAAACGCTCTTCAGCATGAATTACGCCTGCCCGGACTGCGGCATTTCCGTGGAGGAGCTGAGCCCGCGCATGTTTTCCTTCAACAGCCCCTACGGCGCCTGCCCGACCTGTTCCGGGCTGGGCACGCTGATGAAAATCAGCCGGGAAGCGCTTTTCCCGGATGAAAGCCTGTCCCTGCGGGAGGGCGCGCTGAACGCCATGGGGTTTAACGCGACGGACGAGGGGGGCATTGCCGCCCAGTACTTTGATGCCATGGGCCGGAAGTACGGCTTTACGATGGATACCCCCGTCTCCCGTATTCCGGAGAAGGGCATGCAGGCGATTCTCTACGGCACGGGCCGGGATCAGATCACGATTTTCTATGAGGGCGCCCACGGAACCTCGCAGTACGCGGCTTCCTTCGAAGGGGTGGTCCCGACGCTGGAGCGCCGCTACCGGGAAACCTCCTCGGAAGCCATGAAGCAGGCGTATGAGGAGTATATGGCGGAGGAAATCTGTCCGGACTGCCGGGGCCAGCGGCTGAAACCGGAAGCCCGGGCGGTGACGGTGGGAGGAAAAAGCCTGCCGGAAGTCAGCGCGATGAGCATTGTGGAAGCCCGGGCGTTTTTCCGCGGCCTGCGGCTGGAGGGGAGCGCCCGGATCATCGCGGACCAGATTCTGCGGGAGATTGATAACCGGCTGGGTTTCCTGGAGGATGTGGGCCTGGGGTATCTGACGCTGAGCCGCGGGGCGGCGACCCTGTCCGGCGGGGAAGCCCAGCGGATCCGCCTGGCGACCCAGATCGGCAGCGCACTGATGGGTGTGGTGTATATCCTGGATGAGCCGTCCATTGGCCTGCACCAGCGGGATAACGCGAAGCTGATCGCGACCCTGCAGCGTATGCGGGATCTGGGCAATACGGTGCTCGTGGTGGAGCATGATGAGGAAACCATGCTCGCCGCGGACTGGATTGTGGATGTGGGCCCCGGGGCGGGGCTGCACGGCGGCCGGATTGTGGCGGAGGGCACCGCGGATCAGATCATGGCCTGCCCGGACAGCCTGACCGGTCAGTATCTGAGCGGAAAAAAGCGGATTCCGGTGCCCGCCGTCCGGCGTTCGCCCTCGGGCTGGCTGACGCTCCGGGGAGCGGCGGAGCATAATCTGAAGCAGATTGATGTCCGGATCCCCCTGGGCGTTTTCGCCTGCGTGACCGGCGTCAGCGGCAGCGGCAAAAGCTCCCTGGTGAATGAAATTCTCTATAAATATCTGGCGAAGAAGCTGAACCGGGCGCATACCCATCCCGGCCGCTTTGAGCGGCTGGAGGGCGTGGAGCAGCTGGATAAGATTATCATGATCGACCAGAGCCCCATCGGCCGTACGCCCCGCAGCAATCCCGCGACCTATACCGGCCTCTTTGACCTGATCCGGAAGCTTTTCGCCCTGAGTCCGGAGGCCAAGGCCCGGGGATATAAGGAAAACCGCTTTTCCTTTAATGTGAAGGGCGGGCGCTGCGAGGCCTGCCAGGGGGACGGAGTGCAGAAAATTGAGATGCACTTCCTTCCGGATCTCTATGTTCCCTGCGATGTCTGCCGGGGCCGCCGGTATAACCGGGAGACCCTGGAGGTCACCTGGCACGGAAAGAATATCTATGAAGTGCTGGAGATGACGGTGGAGGAGGCGCTGGCCTTCTTTGAGAATCACACCCAGATTCTCCGGAAGCTGGAAACCCTTTATGATGTCGGCCTGGGCTATATGAAGCTGGGCCAGGCGTCCACCACCCTCTCCGGCGGGGAAGCCCAGCGGGTCAAGCTGGCTACGGAGCTGAGCCGCCGGGCGACCGGCCGGACCATTTATCTCCTGGATGAGCCGACCACGGGCCTGCATATGGCGGATGTGGACCGGCTGATTCAGGTGCTGCAGCGCCTGGCGGATACCGGCAACACGGTTCTGGTCATCGAGCATAATCTGGATGTGATCAAGGTGGCGGATTATCTGATCGATCTGGGGCCGGAGGGCGGAGACGGCGGCGGTACCGTCGTGGCGAAAGGCACGCCGGAGGAGGTGGCCGCGACGCCCGGATCCTTTACCGGGGAATACCTGCGAAAAGCGCTGAACCCGGAAGGCCGGGCGCGGTAATCCGCCTTTTCCGCCGCCAGGACAGCCGCGCCGTGGAAAAACAGAAAGAGAACAAGGGGTTCCTTGACGGAGGTTTTTTCTCCGGCGTATGATAAGAAACAAATCCGGCAGGCTTCGGCTTCCCGGGTGATGAAAAATAAGGAGGTTAAATCCATGAAAAAGGTTTTGGCATTGGCTTTGGCGGTCTGCCTGGCGCTGACGGTGTGCTCTGCATTTGCGGAGGAAGTGACGCTGAAGATCGCGCATATTGGTCCGTTGACCGGCGGCGCCGCGCTGTATGGCGTGGCCACCAGCCGCGGCGCGCAGATCGCCGTTGAGGAGATTAACGCTGCCGGCGGCAAGTTCCGGATCGAACTGATTGATGAAGACGACCAGCATGTTCCGGAGATCTCCAAGAACGCCTATCAGGAAGCGAAGAACCAGGGCGCCCAGATGATCGTCGGCACCACCACCTCCGATCCCTGCATCGCCGTAGGCGAAGACGCGTTCGTGGACCGCGTGTTCATGCTGACCCCTTCCGCGTCTTCCGTCAAGGTTACCGCGGGCAAGGACAATGTCTACCAGATGTGCTTCACCGATCCCGCCCAGGGTGAAACCGCGGCCAATTACATTGCCGACAAGGCCCTCGGCACCAAAATCGCCGTTATCACTAACGTGTCCGACCCCTACTCCACCGGAATCCGGGACGCTTTCCTGGACACGGCTGAAGCCCGCGGCCTCGAGATTGTGAGCGAGACTGAATTCAACGAAGGCGATGCCGATTTCACCGTGCAGGTCAATGATGCGAAGAACGCCGGCGCTGACCTGGTGTTCCTGCCCATCTATTACGGGCCTGCTTCCATGATCATCCAGACTGCGAAGAACATCGGTTTTGAGCCTGCCTTCTTCGGCGTGGACGGCATGGACGGCATCCTGGCCATCCCGGAATTCGATGTTTCCCTGGCGGAAGGCGTCATGCTGCTGTGCCCCTTCGCCGCTTCTTCTCCCGACGAGCGGACCCAGAAGTTTGTTTCCGCCTACCAGGCGAAGTTCAACGATACGCCCATCCAGTTCGCCGCCGACTCCTATGACTGCGTGTACGCGCTGGTGGCCGCCGCGGATGCTGCCGGCATTACCGACGGTATGAGCGCCGCGGAATGCTGCGATAAGCTGATCGCCGCCATGCAGCAGCTGGAATTCACCGGCCTGACCGGCACCAGCACCTGGGATGCGTCCGGCGCGGTTACCAAGCTGCCGAAGGTTTACAAAATCGAGAACGGCGCTTATGTGGAGCAGTAACCGTCCTTCCGTATGTTTCCGTCCGGCCCTGAGCCTTCTCAGGGCCGGATTTGAGTTGCTTCAGATGCCATGATACTCTGTCTCCCGAACAGGAGGAAACCCAAATGGTTAATTTTCTGGTCAATCTGGTCAACGGCCTGAGCCTGGGCAGCGTGTACGCGATTATTGCCCTGGGCTATACCATGGTCTACGGGATTGCCAAGATGCTGAACTTTGCTCACGGCGACGTCATTATGGTCGGCGCCTATATGTCGTATGTGGCGCTTCGCTCGCTCAGCCTGCCGCCGGTTGTCGCCATGCTGCTGGCCATGGTCGTCTGCACGCTGCTGGGCATCACGATCGAAAAGGCGGCCTATAAACCGCTGCGCCAGGCAACTTCCCTGTCCGTGCTGATTACGGCCATCGGCGTCAGCTATTTCCTGCAGAACATGGCCCAGCTGATCTGGGGTGCTACGCCGGTCAACTTCCCGGCGGATTTTATCACCCTGCCCTCGATTGAACTGCTGGGAGGACAGCTGATAATCGAGGGGGCGACCCTGATCACGATCCTCGTCGGGGCGGCCGTCATGGTCGGACTGAACCTGTTCATCGGAAAGACAAAGATCGGCAAAGCCATGCGTGCGGTCTCTGAGGACCGCGGCGCGGCAGAGCTCATGGGAATTAACGTCAACCGGACGATCTCCATCACCTTCGCCATCGGCTCCGCGCTGGCCGCCATTGCCGGTGTCCTGCTCTGGGCCAAGGTCTTCAAGCTGGAGCCCACCACCGGCGCGATTCCCGGCATCAAAGCCTTTACGGCGGCCGTCCTGGGAGGGATCGGCTCCATTCCCGGCGCCATGCTGGGCGGTATCCTGCTGGGAATTATTGAAATCTTCGGCCGCGCCTATGTTTCTACGGCGCTGAGCGACGCGATTGTCTTCTCCGTGCTGATCATTGTGCTGCTTGTACGCCCGACCGGCCTGCTTGGCAAGCCGATCCAGGAGAAAGTGTGAGGTGGCCGGCATGAAAACGAAAGCAAAAAAATGGTTCGGCCGCTACTGGATCTACTTCGTCGTGGT
Organism: Clostridiales bacterium; assembly: GCA_015056205.1. Taxonomy (GTDB): domain Bacteria; phylum Bacillota; class Clostridia; order Christensenellales; family Aristaeellaceae; genus Aristaeella. The sequence continues at coordinate 60,104 of SVGS01000015.1, forward strand.
CGGCTTCTGGATTGTCTGTGAAGTGCTGATGCAGCAGAACGCGCTTTCGCCGGTCATCCGGAACCAGCTGATCCCGATCTGCTGCTGGGTCACGATGGCGGTCTCGCTGAATCTGGTGGTCGGAATCTCCGGCGAGCTGAGCCTCGGGCATGCCGGCTTCATGAGCCTCGGAGCCTTTACCGGCCTGATTGCGGCCGGCTGGCTGCAGCATGCCGCGCAGATGGAGAGCCCGCTGGCCCGGTTGGTGCTGGCGATGCTTGCCGGCGGCCTGATCGCGGGTATTTTCGGTTTCCTGATCGGTATTCCTGTCCTGCGCCTGCGGGGCGATTATCTGGCGATTGTCACGCTCGCCTTCGGCGAGATTATCAACAGCCTGATCATCAACCTCTATGTGAATCTGGACCAGGGCACGCTGTATTTCAAATTCCTGAAAGGCCGCGGCCTGCCGGGCATTCCGCTGCTGGCCGGCGCCCAGGGGCCGGATAATATAACCAAGATTGCGCTGATTCCGGCCGGATTTGTTCTGGTGATTCTGACCCTGATCGTTGCGAACAATCTGGTTCGCAGCCGGACCGGCCGCGCGATCATGGCGACCCGGGATAACCGGATCGCCGCCGAATCCGTCGGTATTAACGTGACAAAATATAAAATGACCGCCTTTGTTACGGCAGCCGTGCTGGCCGGCATGGCCGGCGCCATGTACGGCCTGTTCATGAGCACCGCGACCAAACCCACGCTGTTCCGCTACACAAAGTCGATCGATATCCTGGTCTTCGTGGTCATGGGCGGCCTCGGCAGCCTGAGCGGTTCTGTGATTTCCGCCGCGCTGCTGACCATCCTGCCGGAGCAGCTTCGCTTCCTCAAGGATTACCGGATGCTGATCTATGCGGTCGTCCTGATCCTGATGATGCTGGTTTCCAATAACCCGCTCATCCGCGGCTGGATGAAAGGAATCCGGGAAAAGTTCTTCCGAAGGAACAAACAAACCCCGGCGGCGGAAGCCCGCCCGGATGACGGGAAGGGAGGCGGACGGTCATGAGTGAAATAAAGACGCGGCAGAATACACCCATGGTGCCCTATCCTTCCGGCGCGATCGTGCCGGAACGGGATCTGGGGACGATCCCCGTCCTGGAGTGCAGCCATCTGGGCATTGAGTTCGGCGGGCTCAAGGCGGTGGATGATTTCAGTGTGATCATGGGCAAAACGGAGATCGCCGGGCTCATCGGTCCCAACGGCGCGGGCAAGACGACCATTTTCAATCTGCTGACCCGGGTGTATCAGCCGACCCACGGCACCATGATGCTGGAGGGCCGGGATATGGGCAATATGACCACGGTGGATGTCAACAAGGCGGGAATTGCCCGGACCTTCCAGAATATCCGTCTGTTTGACAATATGTCCGTGGAGGAAAACGTGCGGATCGGTCTGCATAATCAGATCCGTTACGGGATGTTCAGCGGAATCCTGCGGCTGCCGCGCTACTGGAAGGCGGAAAAGGAGCAGCATGAAAAAGCCATGGAGCTGCTGGATATCTTCGATATGGCGGACCTGGCGGATCATCGTTCGGGCAGCCTTCCTTACGGCGCCCAGCGGCGGCTGGAGATCGTCCGGGCGCTGGCTACCCATCCGAAGCTGCTTCTGCTGGATGAGCCGGCGGCGGGCATGAATCCCCGGGAAACCGAGGAACTGATGGAAAACATTATCCGGATCCGGGACCGCTTCCAGATCGCCGTGCTGCTGATTGAGCATGATATGAACCTGGTGATGGGCATCTGCGAGGATATCTGCGTCCTGAACTTCGGCCGGATTATCGCGAAGGGAACGCCGGATCAGATCCAGCAGAATCCCGCGGTGATTGAGGCCTATCTGGGCAAGCGAAAGAAGGAGAATGCATGAGTGAGCAAAAGCTTCCGTTGCTGAAGGTGAAGGATCTCCATGTGTATTACGGCGCCATTCATGCGATCAAGGGAATTTCCCTGGAGGTCAGCGAAGGGGAGATCGTTACCCTGATCGGCGCTAATGGTGCGGGTAAATCCACCACCCTGAATACCGTCGCCGGGCTGCTGAAGCCCCGGCAGGGAACGATTGCCTTCGCCGGAATGCCGGTGGAAGGAACGGCGGCTTCCCGGATGGTTTACAAGGGCTTAAGCCTCTGCCCGGAAGGCCGGCGGATTTTTCAGCAGATGACGGTGCGGGACAATCTGCTGATGGGCGGTTATTCCCGCCCGAAGGAGGAGCTGGAGGATTCCGTGGATCATGTGTTTTCCTTCTTCCCCCGGCTGAAGGAGCGGGAAAGGCAGATCGCGGGCACCCTTTCCGGCGGCGAGCAGCAAATGCTGGCGATGGGCCGTGCCCTGATGAGCAAGCCGAAGCTGATGATGCTGGATGAGCCCAGCATGGGCCTGGCGCCCATCCTGGTGGAACAGATTTTTGAAATCATCCGCAGCCTGAATCACTCCGGCACCACGATCCTCCTGGTGGAGCAGAACGCGCAGATGGCGCTCTCGGTGGCGCACCGGGCTTACGTGATGGAAACGGGCCGGATCACCATGAGCGGGGCGGCGGCGGATCTCCTGCATGACGATAATGTCCGGAAAGCGTATCTGGGCAGCTGATGCCGCATTGACAAAGAAGGCCGCCGGGGGTAAAATCATCGGTAGGCTTAATTGATTCCCGGGTTCGGGGCTCAGGCAGGCGGATCGAAAAAAAGAAGAGGGGCTGGTCCCCGAGAGGTGGTTGAACAATGGCTTGTACCGCGATTGTGGGAATCAACTGGGGCGATGAAGGCAAGGGCCGTATGGTGGACCTGCTGACGGAGTCGTTTGACGTGGTTGTGCGGTATCAGGGCGGCGGGAATGCCGGGCATACGGTGATTAACCGCTACGGGCAGTTCATGCTGCATATGCTGCCCTCCGGCGTGTTCCGGAAGGGCGTCGTGAACGTGATCGGGAACGGCGTGGCCCTGGATCCGGAGCATCTGATTACGGAGATCCGGGAGCTGCAGAATAAAGGCGTTTCCATCACGCCGGAGAATCTGATGATCAGCGAGCGGGCTTCGCTGCTGCTGCCCTGGCATCGTCAGCTGGATGCCCTGGAGGAAGCCCGTCTGAAGGATCAGAAATTCGGTTCCACCAAGAAGGGCATCGCTCCCTTCTATTCCGATAAGTATCAGAAAAAGACGGTGCTGGCCGGCGAGCTGTTCTATCCGGAGATTCTGAAGCAGCATCTCGAAAATCTGCGGGAGTGGAAGAATCTGGTGCTGACCGGGGTCTACGGGGCCGAGCCGGTTACCGAAAAGGAGATTGACGACTGGCTGACGCAGTACTGCGCTCCGCTGAAGCTCTTTATCCGGGATACCCGTTCCTACCTGCTGGAGGCGCACAGACAGCATAAGCGCATTCTCTTTGAAGGCCAGCTGGGCGCGCTGCGGGATCTGGATTACGGTATTTATCCCTATACCACTTCCTCCAATGTGCTGGCCAGCTTTGCGCCGATCGGTTCCGGCATGCCGGGCGTGGAGATTGAGCGGGTCATCGGCGTGGTGAAGGCTTATTCCAGCTGCGTGGGCGAAGGTCCCTTCGTCTGCGAGCTCTTCGGCGATGAGGCGGACAGGCTGCGGGAGATCGGCGGCGAGTTCGACGGGCATAAGCCGCACCGGGTCGGCCCGATCGATCTGGTGGCGACCCGCTACGGGGTTCAGGTTCAGGGCGCGACGGAGATCGCCCTGACCAAGCTGGACGTGCTGAGCAAGCTGGAGGAGATTCCGGTCTGCGTCCGGTATAAGCTGAACGGCCGGGAGACGGATGCCATGCCCTTCCCGTCGATTCTGAGCAGGTGCGAGCCGGTGATCGAGAAGATGCCCGGCTGGCAGCGGGATATTTCCGGCATCCGGAACTGGTGGGATCTGCCGGAAGAGGCCAAGGCCTATGTGAAGCGGATTGAAGAAGCGGTGGGCTCCGTGATTAAGTGGATTTCCGTCGGTCCGGAGCGCCACAGCATTATCAGTCGGGGTTAAGTCTTTTAAAGACAAAGAAATAAAAGGATAGAAAGGACAAGGGAAACATGAAAGGGAACGTAATTGTAGGACAGTCCGGCGGACCGACCGCCGTCATCAACTCCAGCCTGGCCGGCGTGTTCAAGACCGCGAAGGAGCGCGGCTTCGACAAGGTTTACGGCATGCGCAACGGCATTCAGGGCTTCCTGGATGAGCAGTATATCGACCTGAGCGATCATATCAAGAATGAGCTGGATCTGGAGCTCCTGAAGCGGACGCCTTCCGCCTTCCTGGGCACCTGCCGCTACAAGCTGCCGGAAATCCATGAGGACAAGGCCATTTATGAGCGGATCTTTGAGCTGCTGAACAAGCTGGAGATCGAGGTGTTCATTTATATCGGCGGCAATGACTCCATGGATACCATCAAAAAGCTGACCGACTATTCCATGCTGACCGGCGCGAAGCAGCGCTTTGTCGGCTGCCCCAAGACCATTGATAACGACCTGGCCATGACGGATCATACCCCCGGCTTCGGCAGCGCGGCCAAGTATATCGCCACCTCCACCAAGGAAATCATCTGCGACGCCATGGGCTTCTCCTATAAGAAGAAGAACGTGAACATCATCGAGATCATGGGCCGGAATGCCGGCTGGCTGACCGGCGCGGCGGCTCTGTCCCGCGGCGAGGACTGCGAAGGCCCCGATCTGATCTATCTCCCGGAAGTGACCTTCGATATCGATAAGTTCATCGAGAACGTGAAAAAGCTGCTGGAAAAGAAGGACGTGGTGGTGGCCGTCGTTTCCGAGGGCATCAAGACCGCGGACGGCCGCTATGTCTGCGAAAATTCCTCCGGCTCCGAAACGAAGGACGCTTTCGGCCATATCCAGATGACCGGTACGGCTTCCTATCTGGCCGGTCTGGTGCAGAAGGAACTGGGCTGCAAAACCAGGGCGGTGGAGCTGTCCACCCTGCAGCGGGCTGCGGCGCATCTGGCCAGCAAAATCGACGTGGATGAAGCGTTCAATGTGGGCGGCGCCTGCGTGAAGGCGGCGGATGAAGGCCGCACGGGCGTGATGGTGGTCATCGTCCGGGTTTCCGATGATCCCTATCAGAGCACGACGGACGTGAACGACGTGCATCGCATCGCGAACGACGAGAAAGTGGTTCCGCGCAACTGGATCAGCAAGAGCGGAAACTATGTCACGGAAGAGTTCCTGGACTATGTGCGGCCGCTGATTCAGGGTCAGTATTCTCCCATGATGGTGGAAGGCCTGCCCCGGCATCTGACCATGAATCTGAAGAACTATGACTGGATCGGTCATAAATAATTCCGCGCAGGCTGCGGATCAATCACGCGTAAACGGGGAGGGATACGATGTCAGGACACTCCAAATGGCATAATATACAGGCGAAAAAGGGCAAGGCGGACGCGCAGCGCGGCGCGGTCTTTACCAAGATCGGCCGGGAGATCGCCATCGCGGTCCGGGAAGGCGGCGCGAATCCGGAATCCAACGGCAAGCTCCGGGATATTATCGCCAAGGCGAAGGCCAATAACATGCCCAACGATAATATTCAGCGCTCCATTAAAAAGGCCAGCGGCGAGCTGAGCAACGTGATCTATGAGGAGATTACGTATGAAGGCTATGCCCCCGGCGGTGTGGCGGTGATCGTGGATACGATCTCCGACAACCGGAACCGGACGGCCAGCGACGTGCGCCACTGCTTCGCGAAATACGGCGGCAATCTGGGCACGACCGGTTCCGTCGGCTTCATGTTTGACGAGCGCGGCGTGCTGGTGGTGGAACGGGAGCCCGGCAGCGATGAGGATGAGATGATGATGATCGCGCTGGATGCCGGTGCCGAGGATGTGAAGGCGGAGGACGACGTATTTGAAATTTATACGGCGCCCAATGATTTCAGCACGGTCCGGGAAGCCCTGGAAAAGCAGGGCCTGACCTTCCTCTCCGCGGATGTTCAGAAGATTCCGCAGAACACCGTGGAGGTGACGGATCCGGATACGATCCAGAAAATCCAGAAGATGCTGGATCTGCTGGAAGAAAATGACGATGTGCAGAACGTGTATCATAACGCGGATCTGCCGGATGAAGAAGAGGAAGAATGAAGAAAAGCCGGTGCCTGATTCGGTCAGGCACCGGCTTTTTTGTGGGCGCGCCCGCCGGGCGCGCTTTTCAGATCAGCAGCAGAACGCCCTGGGCCAGGGCGACGGCGCAGCAGGCCGCCAGCGCGACCGTCAGCAGGCTTCGCCCGCGCCAGGCCAGCAGAACCGCCACCGCCACGCCGCAGATGGCGGTTCTCATGTCTCCGGTGGAATACAGCACGTCGGGGAAGGTCATGGCTCCCAGCACAGCATAGGGAATATAGGCCAGAAAGGAGCGGATAAACCGGTTTTTGATTTCCTTCCGGAAGATCGTCATCGGCAGCATCCGGATCAGATAGGTCACCCCGGCGGTAACCGCCAGATAGGGAAGAAAGACGGACCATTTCATTCGCTTTCACCGTCCTTCAGCGGGAAAAGCGCCGCTCCTGCGGCCGCGGCGCTGACCGCGCAGATGATGATGGCGAATCCGGAGGAAATCCGGTTCAGGCCGGGAATATACCGGAAGCACAGGCTGAGCGCGACGGCGATCGCCACCACGGCCCGTACGGAGAGTTGCTTTCGGGCCGGCGGCAGAATAATCGCCAGAAACATGCCGTAGATCGCTATGCCCAGCGCCGTCCGGACAAAAGCCGGCAGCAGCGTGCCGGCGGCGGCGCCCAGCAGCGTTCCCAGGCTCCAGCCGAACCAGGGGGTCAGCATCAGCCCGTAAAGATAGTGTTTGCCAACCTTGCCGGGCTGGGAGGAGGCTACGGCGAAAATTTCATCCGTGTTGGCGAAGGAAAAAATCATGCGCTGCAGCGTTCCCATCGAGCTGTCCAGCTTTCGGCTCAGGGACAGGCTCATCAGCGCGTAGCGAAGGTTGATGGTCAGCTGGGTCAGCGCCATCTCGGTCAGCGCGGCTCCGCCGGTCATCAGCGGCAGCGCGGCGATCTGTCCGGCGCTGGTCAGATTGGTCATGGAGATCAGGACGGCCTGCAGCACGGTCAGCCCGTCGCCGACCGCTTTCATGCCGAAGGCAAAGGAAACGCTCAGGTACCCCAGAGCGATGGGCAGGCCGTGCCGGATCCCCTTGCGGAAAGCGCCGTTCATACGTTTTCTCCGATATGCTGTATGCCGTCTGCGGTGATGACGGCGTAAAAGTTCCGGGCGCGGGTGCAGGGTTCTTTTCCGATCCGGATGGCTGCCCGGATCGCGGCTTCCGCCCGGGCTGCGTCCGCTTCCGTCTTCGCGTGCAGCTCGCACAGGGGCGTATCGGCAGTGACCCGGTCGCCGATCCGGACCTTCAGAATATATCCCACGGAATAATCCAGCTGATCCTCCAGGGAAAGCCGGCCGGCGCCCATCGCCTGCGCCGCCATGCCCAGCGCGGCGGTATCCATGGCCTGAATCGTGCCTTCCTGCCCGCAGCAGGCGGTCCGCACATACGGAGCCTGCGGCAGCAGGCTGACATCGTCGCAGACGGCGGGATTTCCGCCCTGCGCCCGGATCATTTCCTTCAGCTTCCGCAGGCCTGCTCCGCTTGCGATCGCCTCCCGCATCCGCGCTTCTCCTTCCTCCGGAGCGGAAACCAGGCCGGCCAGCAGCATCATGTAGCCGCCCAGCTTCAGGGAAACGGTCAGCAGATCCCCTTCTGTCCGCCCGGCAAGAACGTCGATGGCTTCCTGAACCTCCAGGGCGTTGCCGATGTGGGTGCCCAGCGGCTGATCCATGCCGGTGACCAGGGCGGCGACCGGCTTTCCGGCCAGGTGCCCGACGCGTACCATGGCGTTGGCCAGCGCGATGCTGTCCTCCAGATTCTGCATGAGGGCGCCGCTTCCGGTTTTCACGTCCAGCACGATGGCGTCCGTTCCGGCCGCCAGCTTTTTGCTGAGAATGGAGGAAACGATCAGCGGAAGGGAATCCACCGTGGAGGTCACGTCGCGCAGCGCGTACAGCGTTTTGTCGGCGGGAGCCAGATGGGCGGTTTGTCCCACAACGGCCAGGCCGATCTCGCGGACCTGCCGGATCAGTTCTTCTTCCGTCAGCCGGACCCGGAGTCCGGGAATGGATTCCAGTTTATCCAGCGTTCCGCCGGTATGTCCCAGTCCCCGGCCGCTCATCTTGGCGACGGTGACGCCGCAGGCGGCGGCCAGCGGAGCCAGAATCAGCGTCGTGGTATCGCCGACGCCGCCGGTGGAATGCTTGTCTATTTTCAGGCCGGGAATCGCGGACAGGTCCGCCGTATCGCCGGAATCCCGCATGGCGAGGGTCAGATCGGTCGTCTCCCGGTCGGTCATGCCGTTCAGCCGGATGGCCATCAGCAGGGCGGCCAGTTGGTAATCCGGGGCGGTTTTCCGGGCGGCGGCCTGGGCAAAAAAGACCAGCTCCTCCCGGCTCAGCTCGCGGCCGAGCTTCTTTTTCTCGATGATTTCCAGCATTGTCATGGCCGTTTCTTCCTTTTGCTTCAGTTTGTGTTCCATGGGTATCTTATCACTTGTTCCAATGATGTCAAGGCGGGACCGGCGGGTTTTCAAAAGGTTTCCGGCCGGGATCGGGGAGAAAAATGACGGAAAGGGATTGAACCGACGGAAAAGGCGATGTAGAATGCCGGATGTGGGATGCCGGAAGCGGAAACCCGCGGGAAGAAATCAAAACAGGAGGAGCGGGATACGGATGAGGAAGCAGGAGAATCCGAGAGCGAAGGAATTGAATATTGCCTATATCGGCGGCGGGTCCAGAGGCTGGGCCTGGGGGTTTATGATGGATCTGGCGATGGACGGGGAGATGTGCGGCACGGTCCGGCTGTATGATATTGACCGGTCGGCCGCGGAACGGAACCGGATCATCGGGAATAAGATCAGCGCGCATCCCGGCGCGGTTTCCCGCTGGGAGTATACGGTCAGCGATTCCCTGCGGGACGCGCTGACCGGGGCGGATTTTGTGGTGATTTCCATCCTGCCTGCCACCTTTGAGGAAATGCGGTCCGATGTGCATCTGCCGGAGCGGGTGGGTATTTATCAGCCGGTGGGGGATACGGTCGGCGCCGGCGGCTTCATGCGGGCCATGCGGACCATTCCCATGTATGTCACGATTGCGGAGGCGATCCGGGATTACGCCCCGGAGGCCTGGGTAATCAATTATACCAATCCGATGTCCCTGTGTGTGCGGACCCTGTATGAAGTTTTCCCGGCGGTCAAGGCCTTCGGCTGCTGCCATGAGGTGTTCGGAACGCAGAAGCTGCTCTGCGCCATGCTGGAGACGGAGGAAGGAATTCCGGGCGTCAGGCGGCAGGATCTGTATACCACGGTCACGGGCATCAATCATTTTACCTGGCTGACCACGGCCAGCTGGCAGGGAATGGATCTGATGCCCCTCTACGCCCGGCTGGCGGATAAGTATTTTGAGTCGGGCTACGATGAGGGCGGAGACAACAACTGGATGAACTCCTTCTTTAACTGCGCCCACCGGGTCAAGTTCGATCTGTTCCGGCGTTACGGGGCGATTGCCGCCGCGGGCGACCGTCATCTGGCGGAGTTTACGGCGCCCTGGTATACCTCTTCGCCGGAGGCGGTCGCGGACTGGAAGTTCAGCCTGACCACGGTGGACTGGCGGATTGAGGATCTGCATCGCCGGCTGCAGCGCTCGGATGATCTGATTTCCGGAAAGGAAGAGCTGGTGCTGAAGCCCTCCGGAGAGGAAGGACACCTGCTGCTGAAGGCGGTTCTCGGTCTGGGGGATCTGGTTTCCAATGTGAATATCCCCAACCGCGGTCAGATTCCGAACCTGCCGCTGGGGGCGGTGGTGGAGACCAATGCCCTCTTCGGCCGGGACCGGATTGAGCCCCTGTACGCGGGCCCGATGCCGGCCAATATCCTCCCGCTGGTGGCCCGCCATGTATATAATCAGGAAAATACCCTGACCGCCGCTCTCCGCTGCGACCGGAAGCTGGGCTTCTCCACCTTTATGAATGATCCGCAGCTGGCCGGCGTGTCCGTTCCGGACGGGCAGAAGCTCTTTGATGATATGCTGGAGAATCAGAGAGCCTGGCTGCCGAAGGCCTGGTTCTGAGGCGGCCGCCGTCCGGGAGCGGTTTTTGAAAACGCCGGAAGACGGTTGAAAACGGAACCGGAATCTGTCATAATATGGATGAAGAAAGCCTGTTGAATGAAAAAGTCAGGAGATGAAGAAAATGGCGGAAGTGAAGTATGAACTGGCGCATGTGGGACTGAACGGGAAGGATCCGGAGGAAGCCGCGGCGATTGCGGGTCTCTTTGCGGCGGTATTCGGCCTGCCGGTCAAGGCGGGCAACAGCTCTGTCTTTGCCGGCACCGCGGTGGAAGTGATGAAAACGCCCTATCGGGGAAAGCTGGGCCATATCGGCATGGCGACCCCGGACTGCGAAGCCGCGGTGAAGGATCTGGAGGAGCGGGGCTATGCGGTGGATATGTCCACGGCGAAGTTTAAGCCGGACGGCACCCTGAACGCGGTTTATCTTCGGGATGAAATCGGGGGCTTTGCGGTGCATATCGTCCGGAAGGCCTGAGGAATGAAATGAAAAAGACTGTCCCTGAAACAGGGGCGGTCTTTTTCGGTGTGCGCCCGGCGGCGTCTTTTCGGGCGGGGCTTACTCAGACGCCTCCACGTCGGTCGCGTCTAGATCGGCTACGATCTGTACGGTGTAATCCGGATACAGGGCCTGAATCTCCTCGTTCATGATCCGCAGCGCTTCGCTCCGGTCGATCTCAAAGCTGACCACCACGTCAAAACGAAGGGTTTTAGCCGTGGTATCGGCATAGAATCCATGCATCTGAAGCGCCCAGTCGTGGGTCAGAACCGCTTTCTGAACGGCGTTCCGGATTCGGGCGGCTTCCTCGTCGGTCGTGTTGTAGGAATAAACGCCGACGCCCGTCAGAATGACCCCGGTCTGCTGATACACCTTCAGCTCCACCCGGCGGGTCAGCACGTCCACCTCCGCGACCGTCATGGTGTCCGGCAGCTCCAGGTGAACGGAGCCGTAATAGGTGTTCGGCCCGTAATTGAACAGGTTCAGGTCGTAGGATCCCCGGACCTCCGGCTCCTCATTCAGCAGCTGCTTGATACGGGCGCTGATTTCGGAGTCGCCCCGGCGGCCGATGATGTCGCTGATGGTTTCGGACATCATTTCCACGCCGGCCTTGATAATAAAGACGGAAATCACCGCGCCGACCCAGGGCTCCAGGGATACGCCCCAGGCCAGATAGATCAGGGCGGAGGCCAGAACGGAAGCGGAGAGGATGGCGTCGAAGGAGGCGTCCGAACCGGAAGCGATCAGCGCGCCGGAATTGACCTTCTCCCCCTGCTGCTTCACATACCGCCCGAGGATCAGCTTGACGACGATGGCCACCGCGATAATGATCAGGGATACGGGACTGTAATCGGCGGGTTCCGGCGCCAGAATCTTTTTTACGGACTCGACGATGGAGGTCAGGCCGGCATACAGCACGATGGCGGCCACGATCATGGAGCTCAGATACTCCACCCGGCCGTGGCCCAGCGGGTGCTTCCGGTCCGGTTTCCGGGCGCCCAGCCTGGCTCCGATAATGGTGATCACGGAGGACAGGGCGTCCGACAGATTGTTGACCGCGTCCAGGGTGACGGCGATGGAACGGGAAATCAGTCCCACCACTGCCTTGAAGGCGGCCAGCAGCACATTGGTGACGATGCCGATCAGGCTGGTCCGGATAATGGTTTTCTGCCGGTTGGCGGCGCTGGATGTCAGATCCATGAAGATCCCTCCTGCTTTTACAATACGATGGCCGGGGCGGATGCCGCGGCGGTATCAGAAGCCGTGGCTGCCGCCTCCGCCGGAGAAGCTGCCCCCGCCGCCGCTGTGCCCGCCGCCGCCGCCGCGGAAGCCCCCGCCCCCACCGGAGCCGGAGCTGAGGTTGACCCGGCGCTGCCGGGTCATCACGGCCCGTCCGGCGCTCAGGGAAGCGGTGAAGGCTGCGGCCGCCGCCGCGGTTACGGGAAGCGCGCTGCGCTTTCCGATTTTATAGCGGTTTTCGTACCGGTGGCTGATAAACAGATACACGAGCATCAGCGCCAGCACCAGCGCCAGCAGGATATTGCTGACCAGCTTCATGGGGCGGGCGATCTGTTCGCCCCGCAGCAGACGGTACACCTCCCGGAAGGTTTCCTCCGCGCAGGCGGCATATTGTCCGCTCCGGGCCAGGCGGAATACGTTGTCGGTAATCGTATCGGCCTCGCCGGTGGGGACGATCTCGTAGATGGCGCCGTCCGACAGCAGCGTCAGCTGGCGGGAGCTCATATCAATCACGAAGAGCACACCGCTGCTGTTGCCCAGCGTCCGGTAGTAATGGTTTTCCGCCTTCTTCCGGTAATCACCGGACTGGTTCGTGGTCCAGAAAACGGGGGTGCCGTATTCGCAGATGGGTTTCATGACCTCCAGCAGGGAGGCTTCCTCCTGCGCGGTCAGCAGATCCGCGTCGTCCTGAATCACCGGGGCGGTGTCGGCGAAGGCGCCGGAAAGCAGCATCAGCCCCAGAACGGTCAGCAGGCAAATCAGTCTTTTCATGTGTTCTCCTCCTGAAAGAAGGGAACCGGCCGGGACGCGTATTCATTGTGCGCGCGGGTAATGGTCACCAGTTCCCAGGCCGCGGCCAGCAGCATGGCGGCGGCGCATCCGTAGTACAGCAGATCCTCGTAATTCTTCTGCAGCAGGAAAAAGACTCCGGCGCCGCAGGCGACGAGGGCCAGAATCCGGGGGATCATCGATCCGCTCCCGCCCTTCCGGACTTTGATGACGGTGTGAACGATCATGATGATCAGAATCAGCACCATGGCCATGGCCAGCAGCATGTGTCCGCTGCTGCCGCTCAGGTTGAAGAGCCGGCTGAACAGAGAAGGTCCGCTCGTAAAGAGGAATCCCGCCAGGGCGATGCCTGCCACGGACAGGAGAATCCCTCCCAGCTGGGCGCCTTTCTGCAGAGCGGATCCGGCCAGGGCGACCCGGTCGCCTTTCCGTTTCAGCAGGGCCTGTGCCGGACCGGTGAAGGTGGGGCGGCTGCCGGAGTAATCCGGCTCAAAGGCCCGGGTGCGGCGGTTGTTCAGCGCTGTCTGGGCGGCGCTGAACTGGAACTGGGTGATCAGCAGCAGAACGCCGCAGATTACCATCAGCAGGTCCGGCTTGACGGTCAGGAAAAGGTGCAGCAGGAGGAAAAGAACGGCGGCCAGCGCCAGCGTGACGGCGGCCAGCTTGCCGTTGCTCACCGGCACGTCGCAGACCACCCGCCCGTTGCTGCCGTTGACGGCGGTGTAGATAACCCGTTCTCCCTGGCGGTGAGCCAGCAGCCATACCGGCATCATGATCATTTCGGCCTCGTACCGGGCATTCGGCAGACCGAAAGCGTTCTGAATGTCGCCTGTCATCTCGACCGAATCCATGGCGTATTCTTCCTTCACCCGGTTCATGAACATGCGGACGGCGGTGGCGGCGGCTTCGTCCTCGTAGGTTTCCTGGGGCACGTCCGCGGCCTGGGCGTAAAAACCGCTCAGATAGGCGGCGTGAAAGGGAACCGTCTCGTCGGCGGTGTGCTGCAGCATGGCGGCGGTCTCATCCTCAAAGGCGGAGGAGGCGTCGTACAGGATTCCCCGCTGATCGATTTCGGCGTGCATGCTCAGATCATAGTCCTCGTCGTAGCGGGTATTCCCCCGGGTGTAGGACTTGGTTCCCTTCAGCTCGGCGACGCCCTCGGACTGCACATGGTAGGACCAGAAGGGAACGTATACCGGGCGGAAGTGGGAAATGGTTTCCGTGCTTTTCAGCTCCGAGGGCATCAGCCGGTAATGCTTCAGATGCTCCCGGTAGGCGGCTTCGCAGGCTTCCCGCGTGACGGAAAAGGGAACGATGGCAGAGGGACGCCGGGTTTTTCCCAGCTTGCCGGTCAGAATGACGTCACTTCCGCAGAAGCTGCAGAACCCGGTGGCCGAGGTGTCGGTGGAATAGATCACCGCTCCGCACTGGGGGCAGTGGTACTCGGTCACCTCCATCATATTCTGTTCAGCCGGCGCGTCCTGCAGACGCTGAATGGGGGTATGTTCTCCGCAGCGGTCGCAGATCATGCTTCCCGCGGTGATGTCGTAACGCAGACCGCCGCCGCACCCGGGACAGCCGAAACGCCGTCCGGTGGCGGAAGCACCGAATTCGCTCATCAGGTTTTCCTCCTCTTTGGTTGTTGGTGATATCCTATCAGAAAGCCGGAAAAATGGCAACCGCTCTTTCTCCGGATGCGTTGACAAAAAAGGGCTGCCCCCGCGTCTGAGCCGCGGGGCTCAGGATCGCTTCGGGGCAGCCCTTCCGGAAGGACTGAATTACAGATACTGTTTCCGGGTTTCCGGCCCGGCGGGAGCGGATTCTTCCACCTGGAGGGTGGGGACGGAGGATCCCATGGCGGAGAAAGCGGAACGGGCGGTGGGGTTGTGCTGGAATTCATAGGCATGCTTTTCCAGATCCTGCACCACATCCTGATTGACGGGTTCCGCCTGCCGGACGGGTTCCGCCTGCAGAACGGGCGCCTGCCGGACGGGTTCCGCCTGCTGTACGGGCGTCTGCCGGACGGGTTCCTGCGCCGGTTCGGCGGGAGCCGCCCCGCTGCCGGCGGCTCCGGCTTTCTTTCCGGTGTTTTTTTCAATCTCGCTGCGGATGGTCTGGGCGGCGGCGGAGGCGGTTTTCCGCACCGTATCGGCGGCCTGCCGTACCCGCTGCTCAAAATCCCGGTTTTCCTGGTCCTCCAGGTCGGTTTCCAGGTTGATGTGGTATCCCAGAATCAGAGAGAGAATGATGCCCGCGATGGTCATGTGGGGCGCCAGAATCAGACAGGCCAGGCTGAAAAGACTGGACCAGTTCAGAATGGCCTTTCCGTCCTTCCGGTCGATCCGAAGGCGGTAATGATACATTTTCTGCAGAACATTCATGGCTTTGCTAACGGTCTTGTTTTCATTTTCCATAACGGATGAACCTCCCCCGGCCGCTGCGGGCCGCTCTGTTTGGATAAATCGGAATCCGGATGATCCGGAAAAGGTTTAACGGGTTTCAATCGTGACGTCGCCGCTGACGGTGGCGGCCCGGATCTGGACCCGTGCGCTGCTGCCCGCGTCGGAAATGCGGTTCACGCAGTCTCCGGAACGGCTGGAGCATTCCGCGTGCACGGCGTCTGTGTGTTCGGGGAGCACGATCGTCAGATCCCCGCTGGTGGAATGGGCGTCCACCCCGGTCACGCTGGTGTTGTCGATGACGGCTTCCGCGTCGCCGCTGACCGACTGGATCGACAGGGTGATCACGGATCCCCTGAATTCCGCGTCGCCGCTGACGCTCTTCATCCGGACGGTATCGAAAGCTCCGTCCGTGTACACGTCGCCGCTGATGGTGTTCAGATCGGCTTCCGCGGCGCTGCACCGGATCCGGATATCTCCGCTGGCGGAGCCGGCGGTCACCAGGCTCATGGTCGCGTCGTCGGAAGGATCGATTTCAATTTCGCCGCTGGTGGAGTGCGTGCGAAGCGTTTCGACGATCGGCCCCTGGCAGGAGATATCGCCGCTGTTGGTGTTCAGATCCATTTCCCGGACCATGCCGCCGGGAACGGCGATTTTCAGCGGGCCTCCGCTGCTCATCTGCCTGGAGAACACGCTGACGACGCGGCCGACATAGTTCAGAATCCCGTCCAGGGAAAAATCGGAGGGCTTCTCTTCCTCCCGCACCAGTTCGGCGGCCCGGCGGAACCGGTCGTTCCCCGTCACCTGCAGCCAGCCGCCTTCCTGGGTCCAGCTGATCCGGTCCGGCTGATCGCACCGCAGGTGAATCCGGCCGTCCGTACTGGGAAGGACCTCGATATCCTGATCCCGCAGATGAACCCGGATGCCTTCGGCGCCGGAGAAAACCCAGTGCCCCTCTTCCGGAGCTTCCTCCGCTTCGGCGGCCGCCGCGTCCGGTTCCTCCCTCCGGGGATATTCCGCGATAACTTCCTTCATTCCGTTCAGGCTGTCGTTGATGATCTCCAGCGCGTCCTCCGGCGTTTCGCCCCGGGCTACCAGATCCGCGTAGTGTTCCTGGCAGTTGTTCATCAGCTCTTCGTGCAGGGCCAGGGTTTCTTCGTTGATCACGGTGTTCTGAA
Organism: Clostridiales bacterium; assembly: GCA_015056205.1. Lineage (GTDB taxonomy): Bacteria > Bacillota > Clostridia > Christensenellales > Aristaeellaceae > Aristaeella. The sequence goes on from SVGS01000015.1 coordinate 76,365, forward strand.
ACAGTGCGTCCACGATGGCAGCAATCTGATCGTTCATTGTTCTTCCCCCTTCAGCAATTGATCGAGTACCGCGCGGTTTTCCCGCCAGGTTGTCCGTTCTTCAGCCAGCTGCTTCCGTCCGTTCTCCGTCAGATGATAGTATCTGCGGCGGGCGCCGATCGCTTCGTTTCCCCAGTAGGATTCGATCAGTCCCGCCGTCTCCATCCGCCGGAAAGCGGTGTACAGCGTGGCCTCCTTCAGCTCCACCCGGCCGCCGCTGAGCTCGCTGACTTCCCGGCTGATCTGATATCCGTATCCGTCCTTTTTCTCCAGGCGCTGCAGGATAATCGGATCGGTGTATCCTCTGAGCAAATCCGCCGACAAATTCATGAAATCACCTCCCGATGCATATCATACACGTATATACATCGCCTGTCAAGGTATCTCGAATAAAAAAATTCCGGTTTTTTGATTCCGGGCCCGCTCTTTACAAGGGGATAAAAAAACGTATAATAAGGATATCCGTCACCCCGGGCGCCGGGAGCGCTGGCACCGGACGCCGGAAAGGGGCGCGGAAATAGACAGATCGACGGGTATCCTGAGGAACCCGAGCGGAGGGAAAAATGACGACTGCAAAACGTGACACAAAAATTGTTCGGATGACGCTGCTGGCCATGCTGGTGGCGGTTTTGATCGTTCTGGCCTATGTGAATATTCCGATGCCGATGGGCCTGAGCATTACCTTCAATATGATTCCCGTGGCCGTGGCGGCCATGGCCATGGGGGTTCCGGGCGGGATGATCGTCGGGGGTGCGTTCGGGCTGATCAGCTTCCTGCAGTGCTTCGGCATTTTCGGCTCCAGCGCGATGGGCGCGGCCCTGGTGAACGTCAGCCCGGTTCTGATGTTTATCCAGCGGTTTGTATCCCGGCTGCTGGTGGGCCTGCTGTCGGCGCTGATCTACAGGGCCATGTGCAAAACAAAGGCGCCGCTGTATGTCCGCGGCGCGGTGACCGGCTTTTCCGCGGCGTTTTTCAATACCCTTTTCTTTATGACCCTGCTGGTGCTCTTTTTCGGCCATACCGATAAGCTGGCCGGCCCCATCGCGGAAAAGGGGGTCCTGTTGTATATCATTACCTCGGTAGGCATTAACGCCGTGGTGGAGATGGCTGTCGCCGCGGTGGTGTCCGGCGCGGCCGGCGCGGCGCTGAAGAAGGCGCGGCTGATGTAAGATAGTCCCGCGGCGGGGCCGCGGAGAACGGGAGAACGCGATGATTCTGACGATGGATATCGGGAACACCAATATTAAAACGGCGCTGTTCGATGGGAAGGAAATGTTCAAATACTGGCGGATGTCCACCAGTATTACCTCCACTTCGGACGAATACGGCGTCCGGCTGGCTTCCATGTTCGCCCATGAGGGCGTCCCGATGGATGTGGTGGAAGGAATCATTGTGTCCAGCGTTGTTCCCCCGATCAATTTTACCATTGAGCATATGCTGCAGAATTACTTCGGGCGGACGCCCCTGCTGGTGGCGCCGGGGGTGAAGACCGGGATCAATATCCGCTATGAGAATCCGCGGGAGCTGGGCAGCGACCGGATTGCCAACGCGGTCGCGGCTTATGAGGAATACGGCGGGCCGACGATCTTCATTGACTTCGGCACAGCCACCACCTTCGGGGTCGTGGATGAAACCGGCGCTTTTCTGGGGGGCACGATCTGCCCCGGAATCAAGCTGAGCAGCGAGGCGCTGGTGACCGGCACGGCGAAACTTCCCCGGTTCGAGCTGACCCGGCCGGATACGGTTATCGGGCGGTCGACCCTGAGCAATCTGCAGAGCGGGATGTATTACGGTTATGTCGGCCTGGTGCGCAATATTGTCCGCAAGATCAAACAGGAGCTGGACAAGGAAGCCCTGGTGGTGGCGACCGGAGGGCTGGCCCTGATGATCGCGGAGGAGAGCAAGGTCATTGATAAGCTGGACGGACTGCTGACCCTGAAGGGGCTTCGGCTGATCTATGAACGGAACCGGACGGAAGGATGAATCACTGATTGCGTGATCAATACAGGGGAGGATAAGGAGAATGAAGGAAGTAGTACTTGGACTGCTGGGTCTGGGAAATATCGGCGGAGGGGTCTGGGATCTGATCCGTGAGTTCGGCGGCGAGACCGCGAAGCGCACCGGCGTTCAGCTCCGGGTGAAAAAGGCGCTGGTACTGGACAAGCGGATCCATGGCGGCAGGGAAGTGCCCGATGAAGTGCTGACCACGGACCGGAACGATATCCTGGAGGATCCGGAAATTCAGATTGTCTGTGAATTCCTCGGCGGCGAACAGCCGGCGGCGGCCTGGATGCTGCGGGCGCTTGAAAACGGGAAATCCGTGGTGACCGCCAATAAAATGGCCCTGTCCCTGCATTTTGACGAGCTGCGGGCAATGGCGAAAAAGACGGGCGCGGGCCTGTATTACGAAGCCAGCGTCGGCGGCGCCATCCCGATTATCAACGCGATCCAGAGTCCCCTGATCTCCAACCGGATTGAGCAGATCATGGGTATTGTCAACGGCACCACCAACTATATTCTCACCCGGATGGCGGCGGAGGGCGCGGAGTACGATGACGTGCTGAAGGACGCCCAGCGCCTGGGGCTGGCGGAGCCGAACCCCACCGCGGACGTGGAGGGTTTCGATGCCCAGTACAAGCTGAGCATTCTGGGGTCTATCGGTTTCCATACCCGGGTGCATGTGGATGATGTTTACCGGGAGGGCATTACAAAGATTAATTCCGAGGATATTTCCTTCGGCCGGGAAATGGGGTATGTGCTGAAGCTGCTGGCCATCGGCAAGGATAACGGGGATTCCATTGAGGCGCGGGTGCATCCCGCCTTCCTGCCGGCGGATCATCCCCTGGCCCGGGTGGACGGCTCCCTGAACGCGGTCTATCTGTACGGGCATTCCTTTAAGGATATGATGCTGGAAGGCCGCGGCGCGGGAGACGCGCCCACGGCCAGCGCCATCGTGGGGGATATCATCCAGGCGGCGCAGAATGCCGTGCATCCCATGCCCTTTATGCAGGAAACGCCGAAGCCGGTGGCGGATGACTGGCACAGCAAATACTTCATCCGCATGAAGGCGAAGGACGCCCCCGGCGTGCTGGCGGAAGTGACGGGCAAACTGGCGGCGGAGAGCATTTCCGTTTCCGCCATGATGCAGAAGGGTGCCGCTCCGGACGGAAAGGCCACGCTGATCTTTATCACCCACCGCGCGTCGGAGAAGGCCGTGCAGCGGGCGGTGAAGTCTCTGAATCCGGAAATCTGCCGGGTGGAAAACGTGATCCGGGTGGAAGGCTGACATGAACGGATGGGTCTTGTTTGATCTGGACGGAACGCTGACCCGTTCGGAAGAGGGGATCTGGAACGGCGTCCGCTATACCGCGGAAAAAATGGGCCGGCCGGTTCCCGATGCGGAAACGCTGCGCCGGTTTATCGGGCCGCCGCTGGAGTGGTCTTTCCGGGAATACATGGGCATGACGCCGGAGGAAGCGCGGCAGGCTCAGACGATTTACCGGGAGCGGTATCAGGCCGTCGGCTATCTGGAGAACCGGGTTTATCCCGGCGTCCGGGCGGCGCTTCGGCGCCTGCGGAAATCGGGAGCGCGTCTGGGCGTGGTGACGGGGAAACCCATCGGGCCCACCCGGATGATTCTGGATCATTTCGGACTCAGCCCGCTGCTGGAAACGGTGGTGTCCGCCACCGACGGTCACGCGGAAAAGGAATTTCTGATCCGGGAAGCGCTGCCGGAAAACCCGGGAGAGGTCTGGATGGTGGGAGACCGCCGCTTTGACATGGAGGGCGCCGTGAAAGCCGGCGTCCATGCCCTGGGCGTAACCTACGGCTACGGGGACGAGGAGGAGCTTCGGTCGGCGGGCGCGGAGCGGCTGGCATCCTCTCCGCGGGAAATCCCCGGGATTCTCTGCCCGGAAACCCCCTGGGAACGGGGCGCCTTCCTGTCCATGGAAGGAATGGACGGAAGCGGCAAGGGAACCCAGATTCAGGTGTTGCGGGAAACCCTGGAGCGGTACGGCTGGGAGGTGGTTTCCTGCCGGGAACCCGGCGGCACGGCCATCGGCGAAAAGATCCGGCAGATTCTGCTGGACCGGGAAAACAGCGCCATGACGGATATCACGGAAGCGCTGCTCTATGCGGCGGCCAGAGCGCAGCTGGTGCGGGAAGTGATCCGCCCGGCGGTGGCGGACGGCCGGGTGGTGCTGTGCGACCGTTTTGTGGATTCCTCTGCGGCCTATCAGGGCGGCGGACGGCAGCTGGGGGTGGAGCTGGTCCGGAAAATCAATGAGCCGGCGCTGGACGGCACCATGCCGGACTGGACCGTGTGGCTGGATATCGATCATGAGCGGGCGATGAGGCGGCGGCGTGCTGTCAGCGAGCCGGACCGGATCGAGCTGGCGGATAACGGTTTTCATACCCGGACGGAGCAGGCTTACCGGGAACTGGCCGCCACGGAAGCGGATCGTTTTCTGACGGTAAACGCCGATCAGGACCGGGAGGCGGTTTCGGCGGAGATGATGAATCAGGTACTGGCCCGGCTGATGGAGGCGGAGCGGTGAAGGAACGGATTGTGGTCGGCATGAGCGGCGGGGTGGATTCTTCCGTCGCGGCCCTTCTGCTGAAGGAACAGGGCTATGATGTCGTCGGCGTCTTCATGAAAAACTGGGAGGAAAAGGATGAAAACGGCGTCTGCACGTCGGAAACGGACTGGCGGGATGTGCGGGACGTCTGCGATCTGATCGGCATTCCCTATTACAGCGTCAATTTTGCCCGGGAATATTGGGACCGGGTTTTTTCCTATTTTCTGAAGGAATACAGGGCCGGAAGGACGCCGAATCCGGACGTGCTCTGCAACCGGGAAATCAAGTTCAGGGCCTTCCTGGATTTTGCCATGAGCCTGGGAGCCGGAAAGATGGCCACCGGCCATTTTGTCCGGACGGATGGGGAGGGCCGGCTGCTCCGGGGGGCGGACGGCGCGAAGGATCAGAGCTATTTCCTTTATATGGTGCATCGGGAGCAGCTGAAAAAGGCCGTGTTTCCGGTGGGCGGCATGACCAAGGGAGAAGTCCGGGCGCTGGCCCGGGAAAAAGGCCTGCCGGTCAGCGATAAAAAGGATTCCACCGGCGTGTGCTTTATCGGGGAACGGAATTTTAAGCAGTTCCTTTCCGCCTACCTGCCCGCGCAGCCGGGAGAAATGGTCGCTCCCGACGGAAAGGTGGTGGGGCGCCACGACGGGCTGATGTATTATACGCTGGGTCAGCGCAGAGGCCTGGGAATCGGCGGCTGCGGGGACGGCAGAAGCTGGTTTGTGATCGGAAAGGATCTGGTGAACAACCGCCTGCTGGTGGCGCAGGGCGAGGATCATCCCATGCTGTACAGCACCCGGTGCCTGGCGGAGGACGTAACCTGGGTGGGCGAAGCGCCGGTCCGGGAAGGGGAAACCTTTTCCTGTACGGCAAAATACCGCTACCGTCAGCCGGATCAGCCGGTGCGGGTCACGCTGCGCGGGGGACGGCTTCTGGCGGAGTCGGAAGTGCCCCAGCGGGCGGTGACCCCCGGGCAGAGTCTGGTGCTCTATGACGGAGAGGTTTGCCTTGGCGGGGGGATCGTAACGGAGATCCTGGACCCGGGCGAACTAAATTGTGGTTGAGGAAGAAGCGAACCACAAGGGACGGAGAAAAAGACGAACGATTTTGGAGACGAGGAGATCAATGTCCGGAAACGTTGATTTTCCTCAATTTTTTTAAAATTTTTCTTCAAAAAA
>SVGS01000016.1 GCA_015056205.1 Clostridiales bacterium
CGTCGGCGACCGCTGCTATGTGACCCCGGTCAGGTTTCAGAATCCCTTCGCCACCTGCTGGGTCTTTGCGGGGATATCCGCCGCGGAAATCAGCCTTTTGGGGTCTGTGTACGCCGATGACCCGGAGGCCTGGAAAACCCTGGACCTGTCTGAAAAGCAGCTGGGCTATTTTTCCCATATGCTGCTGAACGATCCGACCAGCCCGCAGAACGGGGAAGGCACGACGGCGGCCGATCCCACGAATATGTTTGAAGTGTACGGCGGGGGATCGACACTGATGGCCCTGGAGGCCTTTGCCCAGGGCATCGGCCCCTCCGATGAGCATCCGGACCTGCCCAATATCGGAGAAGCCTTCGAATACCACGGCAAAGAGCGCACTACCGTCCTGGATTATATCGACGGCGCTTTCCGCGGCTTTCACTACAGCGATGAAGACGACTGGACCATTCCGGATGAATTCAGGTTTCACCAGGATTATGTCCTGATGGATACCCACTTGCTTCCTTGCCCCGCTGAACTGCCTGCCCCAGAACAGTATGCTTATAACGAAGCCGGCACGAGGGCCATCAAACAGCAGCTGCTGGAAAAGCGCGGTGTGATGATCAACATCTTGGCGGATCTCAGCAATCCGTCGTCAACGAACGTGAACGAGGCGAAATACATCAGCGACAAATGGGCGCATTACACCTGGGACTTTGGCTCATCCAACCACGCGGTGACCATCGTCGGCTGGAACGACAATTATCCCAAAGAAAACTTCCTTGCGGAGCATCAGCCCCCGGCAGACGGCGCCTGGCTGGCCAAAAACAGCTGGGGCTCGGCGGAAGAGGCCTTTCCCTTCTATTCCAGGGGGAACTGGGGCATTGAAAACGAGCAAAGCCAGCATACCGGGTATTTCTGGATCTCGTATTATGATCATTCGATCAGTGATCCGGTGTCCCTGGAGCTGAAGGCTGCGACAGCGCCGCAGAGCGTAGATCAGCACGATTACTTCCTGCCGATCGAACTGAGCAGCCATGCCTATATCCAGACGGCCTCCATGGCCAATGTGTTCCGGGCAGATCATTCCAAAACGCTCCGCGCCATTTCCTGCCTGACCGTCTCGGCAAACACCTCCGTGCATTATCAGGTTTATCTTCTCCGGGATGCCTTTGAGACGCCTGAAGACGGGCTGATGGTGGCGGAAGGCGACATCTCCTTCATCGATGCCGGTTTCCACCGCATCCCAGTCAGCGAGGTTCGTGTGCAGAAGGGCCAGTATTTCTCTGCCGTTGTGACGCTGACCAATCAGGAGGGGACCCATGACGTCGTCACGTTCAGCACATACGGACTCGGTGGAGACGTCCAGGCAGCCATTGTGAATGAACGGGAAAGCTATCTGTATCAGGACGGGCAATGGCAGGATTACAAGGCAGTCCTGGATGCCTGGGCGACAGAGGCCGCGGGTGAGGAAATATCATTCGGTCAGTCCTATGACAATTTTCCCATCAAGGTTTTCAGCGACCGGGCGGCAAACGACATCAGGATGAAACTGAAGTCTGGAAGTGAGCAGCTTTCCCTGCTGGAAGGCTTCGATCAGGGCCGGTATTCTGTGCAGTTTGTTGTGAACAGTGGCTTCGACATCGGGCGTCCGTCCATTGTATGGCAGCCGCTGCCCGGCTCGGAAGACATCCTGGAGCTGGTGCCGAGAGATGAAGGCGCAACCCTTGACGTGACCGCGAAAAAGTCCGGGACAGCCATGCTGTCCGTGACGACAGAAGGGATCGGGACCACGGTTTTCCCGGTCACGGTCAGACAGGGCCGTCTCGATCACGCAATCGTCATTGCGATGGAACCGGCATACACCGGGCAGGCAGTCATCCCCCTGGTCCTGGCGTACAGCGACGCCGATACTCAGCTGAAAGAAGGCGAGCATTATCAGGTGGCGTTTGACAACAATATTCTGTGCGGACTTGGCCGGGCCGTGATCACGGGGATCGGCCCGTGCGCGGATCCCGATGCAGCGCCTGTTGTAGAGTATTTCTCTATTGTTCCCTGCAGCCCGGAAATCCTCTCCCTCTCGGCCCAAAGCGGGGAAATCCGTCTGTCCGTGAAGGATCTGTCCGATACGGGCGCGGATGGCTATGAGGCCCATTATCGGCTGAAGGGAACCGATGATTGGACTGCCGCCCCCTTTGAGGCCGGCCGGACCGATCTGGTGATCGGCAGCCTGGCTGCCGGCGAATATGAAGTGCAGGCGCGCGCTTTTGTGGATAACACCAGCGCTGCTGCCGATGCGCCGGAGTATTACAAGCGGATCGAATACGGCGAATACGGCGATGTCAGCACCGTCGTTGTTCCGTAAGGGCAGCCCCCTTCCGGGATAAGAAAAACAGCGGCTCTCAGATCGTCCCTGAGTGGAGGACGGTTGGAGAGCCGTTTGGGTTGGTGGGTGACTCATTTGTCTGTTCTCGATGATCATCCGTAACCGTCAAGCGATCCGGCGTCAGCAGTTTTCCTGAGCCTGTTCGCTCCACGGCATCAGTTTTTCCAGAAACTCATCCGTGAAATTGTGGTTAGCAGCCGTAATCTGCCGGAACAGCCAACTCAGATATTAAGAGTGTTCCGGTATCCCCGTCGATGCAGATGCTGCGCGCTTCAATCTGCTTTGGGCAGAAAGCCTCATCATAATTCAGACAGCAGTAAACCGCATTCGGATTATCGTTTGTCATCTGCCAGAAGGGGTATTTGATGATCACCGGTGTGTTGCTGCCGACCCCAATCTCCAGAAACAGCACGTGCTGTCCCTGATGCTGCCGGAGGTAATTGGCATAGGCAGCGGATGCCCGGTGCCAGCCTTCGTCCTCCACAAAAGAATCATCCGACCGGAGATTGGGCATCACTTTGCGCTCGTCCTCCGGGCTGCGGGGGATCAATGCAGTCGGAATGCGCATGGCGACTTTCCTGCCTTCCGGCATAATAAACGAGCCGTCCGTGTTCTTCACAAAGCCCTGCGCAGCCATGGCCTGCATGACCCATTCTTCGTTGTCCCAGGTCTTCTGTACAGTCGGGCGCTGGTTTTGGAAAAGGCCATAGTCGCCCTGGGTATAGAACAGGCGCTTCTTGTCAAAGCCCGCCTTCTGGAACATGTGATCCACATTGGTGGTGATCACAAAATAATCCCTGTCAGCTACAAGCTTTAGAAGGTTCTCATAGACGGGCTTCGGCGCTTTCGCGTATCGATTGCAGTAGATATGTCTGCTCCACCAGGCCCAGTATGTCTCTTCATCCGGGAAGGGGTAGAAGCCGCCGGAATACATATCCGTAATCCCGAAGCGATCCGCAAAGTCCGAAAACCAGTACCGGAAACGTTCACCGCTGTAGACAAAGCCTGCCGAGGTGGACAATCCGGCTCCCGCGCCGATCACGACAGCGTCCGCCGTCTTCAGTTCCTTTTTTAACCGCTCAATCCGATCTGCACGGGTGCCGATGCCCAGGGACAAGCCGTCCCGGAAGCTCTGCACGCCATCCAGGCCTTGCTGAATGGTCTCCAGATAGCCGTTTGGCCGTTTATCGTAATTCCTGCTCATAGTATTCTCTGTCCTCATCCTTGAAAACGTTGAAGATCACCCGATCCACGACACCTGGATGCCTGAGCATCCAGTCTCTTACGGTTTTCACGGCAATTTCAGCCGCCCGTCGGCCCGGAAAGCGGAAGACACCTGTGGAAATGCAGCAGAAGGCCACGCTTTTCAGCCCGTTCTCCAGGCACATGTCCAGTGTGTTCGTGTAGCAGTCGGCAAGCGCCTTTTCCAGCGCCTGTGTCAGCCTGCTTTCAACGATCGGTCCGACGATATGAATCACCTTTTTTGCGGGCAGGTTATAGGCATCCGTCAGCATCGGGACAGCCGTCGGCTGCTCGTAATCCGGACCATACCGCATTCGCAGCGCTTCCATCTGCCGGTTGCAGGCGGCGCGGAGCTGGATGCCCGCAAAGGAGTGGATACAGTTGTCAATGCAGGCGTGCATAGGCACAAAGCATCCGAGCATTTGGGAGTTGGCCGCGTTCACAATGGCGTCCACTGCAAGCCTGGTGATATCGCCCTGCCAGATGGAGAGACCGTCATGCAGCACCGGAATATCGTCCGGCGTAACGATTCCTTTCTCCCTTGCGCGACCCTGCAGGTAATCATCCTGTACGCGCAGCACATTTTCCGGCATTGTGCCGGGCATGCGGATGTTCATCAGTGAGCGGAGGATGCGCTGCCTGCCGCTGGTATCTTTGGGCGTGGTCAAATTCTGATAATCGCCCGAATCTGCCTTGAAAGCCTCAACAAGGAAGTTCAGCCGCTGGTCCTGCGTCATCGTTTTGTCCATCGTACTTTACCTCTTTTGCACTGCCCCTGCAGGGCAGGCTGTCATACAGTTGCCGCAGTGCAGACAATGCGCCTGCTCGATGCGGAAAGGGATGCTGTCCGCGCTGATGCAATCCTGCGGACATACTTTCAGACAGCTTCCGCAGCCGATGCAGGCGTCTGTGATGATGAAGCCTTCCGTCTTCTCCTGAACGCCGCCGAAGGTGAAGGAGGCCCGCTCGATGGGTCTCTTTGAGAGATCGAACCATTCACCGGTACCCTCATAAACCTGAAAAACCGTCAGGGCGTGCATGGCTTCCTTCGTTGGATAGATCTGATGCATGTACGGATTCTTTTCAAACAGCGCAGGGATCCGCTCATAGCCGAGCTCTCTGACTTTCCCTCGAACGGATACCGCGACGCTGGACATGGTGTCTTGCCCTTTGATCGCGGTCAGGGCCAGGAAACCGCGCTTCTTCAGCCGGTCATAAAAGCCCTTTCCCTTTGCGGTCAGGAAGTAGAGGCCGTTTTCATCGCTGTCCATCATGTCGATAGCGGCAGTGATTGGAAGGCCCTCATCATCCACCGTTGCCACGATGGTCGTATGGATTTCGCTCACGATAAAGGCCAGATAATCTTTCGCTTCCATGTGCCGCTCCTTTGAAAGAGGCTCCGATGTCAACCGCACCGGAGCCTCCCTTGATCAGTTTTCCTTTGCCAGAAGATCGTGCATGCCTTCCCGCAGATCCGCGAGGGTATACTTTTTCATTTCTTCTTCCATCGCGTTCTGGATCGCCTTCAGCTTGTCGTCCAGCAGGGCATGGATGTTCCGGCCCACCGGACATTTAGGGTTCGGCGCTTCGTGAAAGTGGAACAGGTCGCCGTTTTCCACCGGCTCGATGGCCTGATACACATCGTAGAAGCTGATCTCCTCCAGCGGCTTCGTCGGTTCGATGCCGCCCGTGCCCCGGGCTACTTTGATCAGTCCGGCGGTTTTCAGCTGCGTCAGGATCCGGCGGATGATGACGGGGTTGGTGTTGATGCTGCCCGCCAGGAAGTCGCTGGTGACCTTGTACTCGTCCTTGAAGGTTTCGACACAGGCGAAGATATGCAGCGCGATGGTAAACCGGCTTGATATCTGCATGCGCTCACCTCCCTGCGTCTGCTGTCCTTATGCTGCAGACGCTTTCTTTCATGCCTATTATAGCCTTATTTGATGGGAGAAGCAACAGCTGTACCCTCGGCGGTTACAAAATTTCCGGTCTCAGCGTCCAGAGTCAGGGGATCGGCGTGACCGACGATAGCAGCGGCATTCTCCGCATCGTACCAGAAGATCACATCGGAGTCCGCAACGCTCACGCCGATCAGGGCAGCTGCAGGAGCATCAAAGCGGTATCCTTCCGCGCCTTCTACCGCGCCGTCCTTGATGGCGGCAATCTCTTCGGCGGTGTAGGGAGCGTATTCAGGGTTGGTGGGATTCACAATGCCTTCCAGTTCATAGTAAGCGGCAGTGTAATAGATCGTTCCGACGTTCCCATTGTTCAGCGGCATCGCGCCGTAAGCCCAGTCCACAACAGTTTTTTCCTCAGCAAAAACAGTCATAGCCGTCAGCAGTATCATCGCGGCAAGCAGCATAGCAACAAATTTCTTCATCGTGGTTTCCTCCTCAATTTACTTTGCGATCAGAACTTTCCGTTCTGATTCTGCCAGGTTTCCTTCGCAGCAAGCGTCTCCATGACGTCCCAATGCTCCGCAATAAATCCGTTTTCCACACGGAACAGGTCATAGTAGGTGGTCGGTACACCGCCGAAAGAGCCTTCGCTGCAGGCAAGCGCATAATCCCCATCGGCAAGCACCATGTGCGTCTTATTGTAAACCATGGAAATGCCCTGCTCCGCCATGGCCGCAAGCGCCGCGCCAAGGCCCGAGAGTCCGTCAGCGATGGAGATGTTGTGCTGGATGTACCGATCACCATCGTAGTAGGAGGTCAGCTTATCCGGGTTTTCCCCGCGAAGCACGTCGCCCACAAAGCCTGCAACGACTCGGCGGGTCTCTTCCTTATCAACGTTTTTCTTTTCAAGCGTACCGTCGATCTGGGTGTGGCCGGAGGGATTGGGATCAGCTTTGGCGGCCAGATTGTCCCAGTGCTCCGCGATCCTGCCGTCGGCATTGAAACGGAAGATATCAAAGGCCACCTGCTCACCGGCCCCGGCGAAGTTATAGACAGTCTGCAGGAACACCTTGTCGCCGTCCTCGAAGGCGCGGATGTTCTGAACGGTGGTTTTCACAGGCGCGGAAGCCAGCCAGGCAACACTGCCCACAAAGGCGTCCCGGCCTGTTCCGTAGGCGATGTTGTGCTGGATATAACCTTCCGCCAGCAGAGAGGTGGCTTTTTCGGTGTCACCGGTTGCGAAGGTGTTGATGAGGGCGAGAGCCTTTTCGATGTTTGTCATGGTGGATTCCTCCTGATCGTTTGTTCGGATGTAACTATCATGGTTTCATCCGACGAGATGATCATAACACAGCGTAGATGTAATGTCAATAGTTACAACAAATAATTTTCAAAATTTTTCTTCCCCTTGAAAAACAAAAAAGAGGCCTGCAGTCCGGCTCGTAAGAACCTGGCTGCAAGCCTGCTGCATCCCGTAGCATAACGATGAACTCCCAAAAATCCGGGGACTTTTACACAAAGTACACTTTTGACAGTAGCCGGCCCGCTTTTCCGGAAGGTCAACTTATAGGCAGTAGTCAGGCGGCTGTGTAATTCAGAACTGGCTTCAGATATACCAAGCCGGTATCTGAAGAATGTTTTCCCGGAGCATGCCAGGCTGGGGGCAGGCACATATAATTGCTCCTGTTCCACGCTTTTTATCATTGACCTTATCAAGCACGGTGAATGCCGCTGTTTCGTCAGCGGAAACAGCTGCGCTTTCTTTGATCTTTATGGGATACAGAATGCCGTTTTCCTCAATGATCAGATCAATTTCACTTTCAACCTCTACTGTATCGCCGTTTTTCTTCTTTTTCAGTTTGTCTCTGCCTCTGTAATATGAAACGCAGTAGCGATAATCGATTCCCCGGTTCGCGTAGGACTTGAGGATTTCAGAAATGACATACGTTTCAAAAAACGGTCCGCTCATCGCCCCGTTTGCCAGGGTTTCCGGCGTCAGCCACCTGGTCAGATATGCTGCCAGCCCTGTATCGCGGAAATATACCTTCGGTGTTTTGATTGCCCGCTTCAGTACGCTTGGAGTATATGCTTCCAGGAGATAAATGATCCCGGAAGCTTCCAGAATGGACATCCATGCCTTTACAGTTGTCTGGTCTTTGCTGATCTCATCCGCAATATTGGCATAATTGACCATCTGTCCTGTCCGCGCGGCAACGGCGACCATGAACCGGCGGAAATCATTCAGATCCTGTACTGCTGTCAGTTTACGAACGTCCCGTTCCAGATAGGTCTTGACATAGCTGGAAAAGAAAATTCCCCAATCAACATCAGGGTCCTGCAGTTCCGGGTATCCGCCGCGATGGATTCTTTCCCAAAGATTTCCGGGTTTTTTGACCGATTGATTGCGTTCGCTGATATATGCCATCGTTGGTAAAAAAGGCTGTGTAAAAGCGACCCTATCTATCTCCCTTTGCGACAGCGGCAGTAATTCAATAATACCAACGCGGCCGGAAAGTGATTCAGAGGCTTTTTCCATCAGTTCAAGGGGCTGGGAACCGGAGATGCAGAACAGGCCTTTATCTGTACGCTCATCACAGGCAATTTTGATAAACCGGAAAAGCTCTGGAGCACGCTGCACTTCATCATAAATGACAGGTGGTTGATTCAGCATCATGAACATATTCGGATTATTGATCGCCTGATCCTCAATAAAGGGATCATCAATCGCCACATATTTTTTATCAGGGAAAAGTTCCTTGATCATTCTGGATTTTCCGGTTTGGCGTGCGCCGGTAATCAGAACACTTTTGAAGGTTTTGTCTGAATGAAGTACGATATCTTCAATCGCTCTTTGGATATACTCCATAGCGGAGCCCTCCTTGCGGCAATTCTGGGATTTTTTCCCACATTTGCCATAATTATAGCAGGCATCTGCAGCAAAAGCAATATGGAACATTTTTATACACGACTTGCTTCCGCGACCTAGTCTGTCATTCCCGGCGCGGTGAACAAGCCGTCAGCTTCCGGTGCTTTTTCCTGTTCCATGGGCTCCAGGTCCCGGATCGGGACAAAGCCCCATACGACAGCTCCTCCGTCCGTAAACTTCCCGTTCTTTACTTCTGCTGTAACATAAGCATAGTTGCTATTATACAATCCCAGGCAGGAAAACCGCGTTCCCTTCGGAACAGAAAACTGGCGGAACTGGCTGACATCGGGATCATCCGTCAGGAAGGTGTCTGCAGCCGCTTCCACATCAATATGGACAAAGAACCGGCCGGGCTCAGTGCGTTGCTCCGTGATCTCAGGAAGGCCGAGATCCCGGCACAGCGCATAGCCGATCCGCTGCGTGCGCTCGCTGACATTATACCGGATGCAGGCGTAGGATTGTCCATCCTCGTTTTTATACTGTGAAAGTACCCACAGGTCGCCATTCAGCCCGACTGCCGCTTTTCCTTTTCCGGCACGCCATGCGGATTTCCCGTAAGGAGCGCTGTAAACGGCGGAAGTTCCTTTCTTCTTCGGCTGAAGGAGTTCTCCCGGATGATCGGGATTATATACGTCACCGGAAAAAGCTGTTCCCAGCACGTTTAGTCCGCCGGCAAACCGGGCACGCATATCATTCAGATGGCATACTTCGTCCACGGAATGCGGAAACAGATCAATGTTGAAATCTGCGAGCATGATCTTTTCCGGCCAGGCTGCGGGCGCGTCATGATCATCGTCTGTTGCCTGGTACCGCCAGGAAAAACCGGATTCACCAGGGATACCGGTCAGCTTAAATTCATTTACAACCGCTTCTGACAGCTGATACTCTCCGCTGCCCTCATCCCATTCACAAAATGTATAGTACTCAGACTCGCCATATGTAATCGTCAGATAATGTCCGTCCCAATACAGCTTCGGTGCTTTTCTTTTTGCCTCCGGCTGAAAGACTGCCGTTGTATAGATATGAAGATGCTCCCGGCTGTCCACAAAAAACAGCGCATTGTGATAGCGTGATTGCATCACCGCGAAGGAACCTTCCTGATTGCTGAGGGTCGTATAGTCATCCCAGGTGTGATCCGCCATGACAGCTGTCAGGAGTTTTCCTTTCAGCCCCCAGCTGTTGGCGGATGCTGTTCCGCAAAGAAGAAAAGAACCAGCCCGTAACGCAACGGCAAGGATACTGGAAATAATTATGCCAAGAAGGACTGCCATTATTCGTCTCACAGTTTATCACCGCCTTCAGAAATACAACGGGTCAGCAGTTAATCCCTGTCCCAATAAGCAAAGGAAATTCAAAATTGGAAACCCAAGGCTCACAGATTCTGAAGCCTTTGCCATTATACCATTACGGTGCCAATCCCACCACTGCAATTGTCCAATCTGTGAGACGATTCACGCGAAGCGATCAGAATCTTTGGAAAAGTCACCGGAAAATGACAAAACAGCCTGAAAAAGTAAGCGCCCGTTGCTTGAAGGGAGGCCGGGCGCCGTCTATAATATTTCCGAAAGGTGGGAAATGTATGATCGGCAAGAACATACAGACTTATCGGAAACAGATGAACATGACACAGGAAGCGCTGGCCGAGCTCGCGAGGGTTGCCCGGCAGACCATCGTCAAATGGGAATCCGGCGAGAGCACACCGGATCTGGAAACGGCCGGGCGGATCGCAGACGTGCTCCGGATCTCGCTGGATGACCTGGTGAATACCCAGGAGGGGGAGGTTGAGAGCGACCGGAGCATGAAGGGCAAGCATCTATTTGGCCTGGTGACGGTCGGCGACAAGGGTCAGATCGTGATCCCCGCCCGGGCGAGAAAGGTATTCAACCTTCAGCCGGGGGATCAGCTGATGGTGCTGGGAGACGAGAACCAGGGACTGGCGCTTGTGAACGCGCAGTTATTTATCAGAGCAGCGGAGGAAATGAAAAATGGCAGATGATCAGGGAATCCTGCTTTCCGTACGGAAGCTGGCAAAAACATATCCGAAATTCCGGCTGAAGGAGATCTCCTTTGACCTGCGGGAAGGGATGATCACCGGGTTTATCGGCCGCAACGGGGCCGGAAAGACAACAACGATCAATTCCATCCTGACTTTTGTGCAGCCGGACAGCGGGGAGGTGCTGTACCGCGGCACGCTGCTCGGAGAGGATGAACAGAACATCCGGAGAAAGATCGGCTTTGTTTCCGCGGGTATGACATATTATACCCGGAAAAAGCTGAAGGTGATCACCGGTGTGACGAAAAGCTTCTATCCGGAATGGGACGATGCCGCATATGAAAAGTATATGCGGGCATTCGGCCTGGAAGAGGACAAGACCCCGGCGGAGCTTTCCAACGGTATGAAGATCAAATACGCGCTGGCGCTGGCGCTGAGCCACGGGGCGGAACTGTTCATCCTGGACGAACCGACCAGCGGGTTGGATCCCGTGAGCCGGGAGGAGCTTGTGGAAGTCTTCCTCCGGCTGAAGGATGAAAGGAAAACAATCCTTTTTTCCACGCATATCACGTCCGACCTGGAGAAGTGTGCCGACCGCATCCTTTTTCTCCAGCAGGGGGAACTGAAGGCGGATGACGATCTTGAGAGCTTCCGGAGGAGCTACCGGATCCTGGAGACGGCGCAGGTCTCCCCGGAGCTTGAGGCGGCGGCCAGGGGAAAGTGCAGGACGAAGGACGGCTATACGGTCCTTCTGGCCGGGGAGGACGGCCGGTTCGCGGAAACCCGGGAGGCTTCCCTGGAAGAGATCATGATCCACCTGGAGAAGGAGGCGGAGGAAAAATGAAACTGCTGATGAAGGAATGGAAGCTGTGCATGCATCCCTTCGGTTACATCGCGCCGCTGCTTTCCATGCTGGTGCTGGTGCCGGGGTATCCTTACGGCGTCTGCTGCTTCTATATGGCGCTGGCGATCTACTTCATCTGCCTTACGGCGCGGGAGAACCATGACGCCGCCTATACCCTGACGCTGCCTATCACGCGGCGGGAAGCCGTACAGGCCCGGATCCTGTTCAGCGCGCTGCTGGAGATCCTGCAGATGGTGTTCATGGGCCTGTTTATGCTGCTCAAGAAAGCGATCCTGGACGCGCCGAATCCCGCCGGCCTGAACGCGGGACTGGCGATGATCGGGGAAGGATTCCTGATCTTTGCGCTGTTCAACATGATCTTTTTCCCGGCATACTACAGGGACATCAATAAGCCGGGCCGGGCGTTCGTCTTCGGGATGACGGCAGTCTTCCTCTGGATCGCGCTGGAGATCATTGCGACCTATACGGTTCCGTTCGTACAGTTTGTGCTGGACCGGCCGGATCCGGAATATATGGGAGAAAAGGGCCTGTTCACCCTGGGCGCGGCCGCGCTCTTCGCGTCGGGCACATATATGGCTGAGATCAGGAGCGCCAGGAGCTTTGAAAAGCTGGACCTGTCCCTGTAAGGACAGATCCAGCCGGGAAGAAACGGGTCTCGGGAACCCGGGCGGACAGGCGGGACTATGTAAATGATCCTTTTCGCATGATACACATTACCTGCCCGGTGGAAGTCCTGAGGGAAAGAGACCGGGCGCCGGCGTTACCCCGGCTGAAAACAAAGATGCTGAAGAAATCAGGGAGGCAGACTGTATGAAGAAATCCCGTCCTGTTCCATTCCGGTTTGTGCAGATCCTGGCAGTACTGGCCGTCATGTTTCTGGTTGTTTCGGCTGCGGCCGCGGAATCTGAATTTGAGCCCTGCTTCTGTTTCGATTCCGGTCTGAACGCACGGAAGAAGGCGCCCACGAACGCGCGTTTCCTGACGGAGGGCGCGTATACCCTCACGCCGCTGGATCCGAAGAAGGCGGATAAATACGGAGTGGATCCGGAATATATGCCGGACACAAAGGGAATGGATACCCTGAACATTTCCGGCAGCGCGGAGTTTTCCGGGGATCAGTTCCGCGAACTGGCAAAGAGGCTCCGCGAACTGGCGAACGGAAAGGAGATCTATATCGTCGACTGCCGGATCGAGGATCACGCACTGCTAAACGGGATTTCCGTTTCCTGGTACGGCAAAAGGAACTGGGCCAACAAGGGCAAGACGCTGGCGGAAGCGGAGGAGGACGAACGCGCCCGCTTCGGAGCGCTGGAAGGATCCGTCGTTACCGTATACACGGTTTCGGGCGATACCCTGGGGAAATCTGTCGAGATGGAAGTCACGTCCGTGATGTTCGAAAAGGAATTGGTGGAAAACGAAGGCTTCCACTATCTCCGCCTCCCCTGCCTGGACCATAGCTGGCCGGATGAAGAAGCAGTGGATCAGTTTATCGGTTTTGTGCAGACCATCGATCCGGACCGGAGCTGGCTGCACTTCCACTGCCACGCCGGAAAAGGCCGGACCGCAATCTTCATGGCCATCTACGATATGATGAAAAACCCGGACGTTGCGTTTGAAGATATCATGCTCCGCCAGGCCATGACCGGCGGCAGCTATCTGCCTTATGCCGATCCGGAAAGCGACATCGCCGAGGTGCACGCAAAGCGGGCGAAGCGTATCCGGCAGATTTATGATTACCTGCAGGAAATGAACGGCAGTTATACGACGCCATGGAGCGAGTGGATCGCAAATCAGGAAGCAGGTCAGGGAATGGGGAAACAACCAGGGAATTCTGTGAGCTATCAAAGCCATTTACTTCATGCCTGAAACCGTGTAAAATAAGAGCTGGAAAAATTATGCAGAAAGCCGGCTTCTTCCCCGCTGTGAACCGGGTCAGGGCGATGACAGGCGAGGAAAAACCGGCTGAGTTCATCAGAAAGAATATGTTTTGCTGTGAAAAAAAACGCAGCCTGTCAGAGAAAGCGAGGAAAGAAATGAGCTATTGGATTGTTTTCCTGGTCAGCATGGCCGCCTGTTCAGTCGGTTTCCGCATGTATATCTGGTTTTTCTCCGTCGGTTTCGGACTGGCCATCTCCGCCATCAGCGCGGCCCTGATGATCGCGTACCACGGGTCGATGGGCGCGGCGGAATGGATCGCCTGCCTGCTGCTGTTCTTCTACGGACTCCGCCTGTCCGGTTACCTGTTCCTCCGGGAAAGGAAGAGCGCTGCCTATCGCACGGTGCTGAATCCCGAAATGGAGCGCAGTAAAAAAATGCCCATGATTGCGAAGGTTTCGATCTGGGTTTCCTGCGGCTTCCTGTATACCCTGATGACCATTCCGCTCTATTTCCGGCTGGAGAACCACGCCGCGCCGGATCCCGCCCTCTGGATCGGCGTCGTCATCATGGCCGCCGGAATCCTTCTGGAGCTGGTTGCGGACATGCAGAAAAGCGCCGCCAAAAAGAAGAACAGCCGCCGTTTCGTGGATACGGGCCTGTACGGGGTGGTCCGCTGCCCGAATTACCTTGGCGAACTGCTCCTCTGGCTGGGTGTTTTCATCACCGGCATTCCCGCTCTGCGGGGCGTCTGGCAGTGGGTGCTTGCGATCCTCGGCTTTGTCCTGATCACCTGGGTCATGTTCAGCGGTGCGCGCCGGCTGGAAATCCGCCAGGACAGGAATTACGGCAGCGATCCGGCGTATCAGGAATACGTCCGGACTGTTCCCATCATCATTCCGTTCATCCCGCTGTACAGTGTGAAAAAATACAAATTCCTGGTCGCCTGACCTGCCGCCCGCGCCTCCATGGCGCGGGTTTTTTTTCAGGCGAAGGCGTCACAGGCGGTTTCCGCAGCCGGTCAGCCGCAGGTCAGTTCTGTGCTCAGGTGATCCGGCCCTTCCGCGTAAACCTTTATTTCCCCGTTGCCGATACGCTGAATGTAGGCCGTCAGATGACCGTCCTTCACCGTACAGCACGGGCTGTGCGGATCGATCTCACGCATAAAGTCGCCATGATCCAGGCCGATCAGCCTGCCGTTCCCCTCCACCCTGATCCGAATCTCAGGGCTGGTATGCACCCAGGGCTGCCGATACGCATCCAGCAGCCAGCAATCCACCTGCATCAGGCCGTCATCCATCGCCGGATCGCAGGAAAGCGTCAGCTGTTCCGGCTTTTCGCTGGTTTTCAGGACGGTTTCTATGACCTTCTGTCCGTTTTTCCAGCCTTCCGCCCGAAGCGTCCCCCGGCGGTAACGGACATACATATGGATCATGCGGTCGGGAGACCCGGAACGGCCCGTGCGAACAAAATCATCGTTCTGATACAGGCGAACCTCATCGCAGTTTGTCATGGCAACCACATGAAGAATACGGTCCTGCGGGGGGTAATTCCAGTGCCCTGTTACATTGGGGAACCCCCACATACTGCTGGCGCCGTCCCAGGGAACCTGCTCGCCGTCCATGACGCCGAGCCTGAGCACCGGCTCCTTCAGCCATTGGGAGGCAAGATGCCATGCCCGCAGCTTCCAGGTGCCTGTGCTGTCGATCGGGCAGCCGGTCCAGCCCTTGCAGGGGTAGCCGGTGGATTCTCCCAGATAATCCACGCCGGCCCACACAAAGCCTCCGCAGACATACGGGCGTTCATCCACATCCTTCCAGGGAGAAACAGCGGCAACCCCGGTGGCGGTCAGTTCTTCATGGCGGTAATAGCTGAACACTTCCGTGCCGATGATTGCCTTTTTCATTCCGGCTTCACGGAACGCGGTATAGTAATTCTCCATGTAATTGCCACAGAAAACGTCCACAATTTCAGAGTACCGGAGGGCGGCGCCAACCTTCTTCTCCAGCGGCGTTGCGTCACTGTAATCCCCTCCGCAGAAGCCAACAAGCACTTCCGTCACAGGGCGTGTGGGATCCAGCGCTTTACATGCCGCGATCATGATTTTCAGCTGCTCGTAGAAATAATCTGAAAACTGGACCTCAATCTCATTTCCGAGGCTCCACAAGATGACGGAGGGATGATTTCTGTCGCGCAGCACCATGGCTCTCAGATCATCCCGCCAGTCCTCTTCGAACAAATCGCCGAAGTACAGCTTACTTTTGCACCATTTGTCATAGACTTCATCTATCACCAGAAGCCCAAGCTCGTCGCACAGTTCATACATCGCCTCGTCATGAGGATTATGGCTGCACCGGATCGCGTTGCAGCCCATTTTCTTCAGCGCGGTCAGCCGGCGGCGAAGCACAGCCTTCGGAACCGCCGCGCCGAAGCAGACGCCTCCGTCATGATGCAGGTCGGCGCCGTACATTTTCATATTCCGTCCGTTGAGCGTAAACCCCGTATCCCCGTCAAAAGCAAAACTGCGGAAGCCGACGCTTTCCGAAACTCGGTCCACGCCATATTCGCTGCGCAGCGATACATCCAGGTGATACAGGCGCGGCGTTTCCACATCCCAGCGCAGCACATGAGCGATCTCAAAAGGGACCGTCACGGTGCGGCTGCCTGCTTTCAGCCGCATTTCCGTTTTCGCCTGCCAAACCTGCTCGCCGGCCGCATCCTTCAGGGAAAGAGAGAGGCAGCTGCCGCTCTCCGTTTCGGCGGTATTCACACATCCGACTTCAATCTGCCCGTGTACGGCGTCGCCGTCCAGCTCATATTTTACGAAAACACTCCAGGGCGCAATATGAACTTTCTCATCCACCAGCAGCGACGCCATGCGGCACAGTCCGGCGCCGCTGTACCAGCGATCCCCCAGATTCTTTTCACGATTGACCCGGATGGCCAGAATATTGCCCCGGCCGTACCGGAGCTGTGAATCGAGCGCGGTCAGGGTGGGAACATAACCGTAGCGATGGCCGCCGACACGCACTCCGTTCAGATAAATATCATAGAATCGCTGGCAGCCGTCCAGTTTCAGGCAGACACACCTGCCCAGCCAGTTCATCGGCGCGTCGAACCGCAGACGGTACCACCCTGTTTCATTGCGGGGATAATATCCCTGCGACCAGCCCATCTCCATGTCCGGATCCCGCTTTTCTGAAATCTGCCAGTCATGAGGCAAGGTGACCGGGATAAAGCCATGATCATCGTAATCAACGCGTTCAGCGCCTTCACAGCTTCCCTTGGCAAACAGCCATCCGTCCCTGAGCGGGATTTGATCCTGAAAGTGCATAGGTCATCCTCCCCTGATTCTGTTTTTCGTTCAGCGGCAGGGCCGGTTCATCGTTCCCCTATTCCGCCCTTCTTTATCCCGGACCCGGATCATAGCATGGATAGTCTTCATCTTCCCAATCATTATTCATCCGGAATCAGGCGGATATCGGGCTTCCAGTTTTTCATGGCCCGGCGCCCCTCCGCTGTGACCGGACGGATCCATTTTCCCCGGAACAGGTGCACCTGCATCATCACATAGCGGATCGGCTCATCCGCGTAGCAGAGCGCAAACACGGCCAGCGTCGGCCATTTCAGAACCAGGCCGGATACGCAGACGCAGGGGATGACCATCACCCACATGAATACGATTTCCAGCACCGTTCCGTACGTAGCGTCGCCCGCAGCCCGGAATGTATCGTTGTGCGTCCAGTTTCCCATCCGGATGAATGCGGCTGCCGCATAGATGCACAGCATGCCGAAGGCAAGCCGGAAGCTTTCGCCCTTCATTCCCATAACGGACAAAATCGGCTGATGCAGCGCGATCAGCGCCACCCCGAGAAGACCGATGATTCCCTGGCACAGATAGATCAGCCGCCAGGCCCGCGCATAGGCGACATCCGGCTTTCCCGCGCCGACAACCGTTCCCACCAGCACGGAGGAGGCATTCGAGAATCCCGCGAAGAAGCCGATGACCAGGCCTTCCAAAGTACGGAATACGGCCAGCGCGGCAATGGCTTCCTCCGGCTGTCTGCCCAGCACGATGTTGATGACCATGTTGCCCACGCCGACCAGCACTTCATTGCAGATGATCGGAAAGCATTTCTTCATATAGGCGCGGACGAGTATTCTGTCCCAGCGGAAATGCTTCCGGAATGCCAGCAGGTAGGGATGGCCCTTTCGCTGTGCCGCGACGATGACCACCGTGATGCTGACCAGCTGGGAGATGACCGTTGCCAGCGCCGCGCCGCGGACTCCCATCTTCGGCGCGCCCAGGTTGCCGAAGATCAGCACCCAGTTCAGCAGGATATTGGCAAGCACCCCGCAGACGGAACCGTACAGCGGCAGCCGCACCTGGCCCGTGCAGCGCAGCAGGGCGGCCATGGCCATGGAAAACACCATCAGCGGATAGGCAAAACCCGCAATACGGAGGTATTCCGTTCCGATCACCCGGATTGAATCCTTGTCCGTATACAGCCGCATGACGGCTTCCGGAAAACAGACGGCCATCAGGCCGAAAAGGATTCCCACCGTCATCATACAGGTCAGGGTCAGCCCGTAGGAACGGTTGATTCCGTCTTCATCCTTCGCGCCGAAGAACTGGGAGAAGAACAGCATACCGCCGCCGACAAAACCCCAGTATCCGGAAAACATCAGGGAGGAGAACTGGGCGCACAGGCCGACGGCGCCGACCTCCGCCTGCCCCAGGGAGGCGATCATCATGGTATCCACCATGGATCCGGTGGTGGTCAGCAGGTTCTGAAGGGCGACCGGAATCGCGATCAACGCGATTTTCCTCAGGAAAGGCCGCCATGGATAACCGGTTCGGCGCATCGGGACATCCTCTGCTTTCATCAGTACAGGCTGTTGATATAATTCGTCAGCGCTTCCCGGTCATAGAGGTGATCATAAGTTCGGATGACATAATCCGGTTCCACGCCCGGATCCACATCGTAGTACGCGCCGTTGATCATGAAGGAGATGCGCAGCGGCCCGGAGACAGAGAAGGAGGTTCCCCAGGCCGTGGTCAAGGGAAGAACCACGCAGCTGCCGCCGCGGGATTTGCTGCCGAGCAGTTTGACATTGCCGTCCATCTTGAAAGCCCACGGAACCAGGTTGCCGCAGGAGAAGGAGACCGGGGAGATCAGGCAGTAAAGGTTCAGCCCGCGCCCCGCCAGCGTATCCTGCTCATCAAACTCCCGGTCCAGATTGACATCCGCCCGGAAGACCGTGGTTGTTTCCGCCCCGCTGAAGGAATCCTTAACGGACAGCTTGGCATCCCCAAGGAACCAGCACAGCAGGTAGACCGCCGCGGCCGCGGCGCCGCCGGTATTACAGCTCAGATCCAGCACGACGTTTTCAACAGGGCTGTTTTCCCGGGTGATCTGCCGGTGCGCATGGATGATCTGGCCGCAGGTATCGATTGCGGAAACGTGCGCTTCCGGATCGCCGTAATAGTCCGCGCCGGTGTATTGGAAGGTGTCCATCGTGACATAAGCAGTGTTTCCCACCTCATAATAGCCGGTGCCGGAGCCTTCCGTCATGGCGGGATACTGCTTACGGAGAGCGGTCAGCTTTTCCTGCAGGTTCAGGAAGGCGGCGTTGGAATAGCCCCTGCTGATCGCGGCGGTTGGCTTTTCCAGCAGGAAAGAGTCTCCGTAGTAAGTGGAATGGCCGTCGTCCAGCCACAGGCTCACCATGTCGCGAATCGCCTGGTCCGCTTTGACAGTATCCTCCCCCATCAGAGCCTCATACATGCCGGTTTCGAGAAAAAACATCATGAAACTGTCGATATCGTGGGTTTCCCTGAGACCGTACAGGTGATCCAGCTCCATGGCCAGCTCCCGCACGGCAAAATCCCGCAGGGGCAGGCTGCGGCCGCCTTTTTCGCCGGCCAGATAGGTGTTCAGGAGGGACGGCTCCGCCAGCTTCTTCTCAACCATCTGCATCACCTGCACCATCACGGCCGCCTGGTTCTGTTCTGTATCAGCGCCGGAATCTGAATACACACCGCTTTCCGTCAGCTCCGCAAACACACTCATCAGGGCTGTGTTCCTGGCAACGGTTTCATTCATAGAATCCACATGGGCCAGGATCAGATTCTTCCCGTTGAAGAACAGACCCAGCCCCCGGTTGTTCAGGAAGAAAGCGGACAGCGTCTGGGCAGGGACCAGGTACAGGCCGTCCTGCGCCAGCATCGGAATACCGTATTCCTTCAGGTCAAGCATGACCGGCTCGCCCTTGCGCTCGCGCGCGCTGACGCTGGTCAGCAGATACGGACGGCCTTCCTTATCCGTTTTGTAGACGCTGCCGAGCACACCCAGATAATCCAGCTCTTTGCTGAAGTTCAGGAAACCATAATATTCCGGCCAGACGATCCGGCTGTTTTCAAAGTTGAAGACCGTCGTGCTGCCGTTTTCCCGGGTGAACATGACAATGCCGGTATCCGGATTCACTTCCGCCGTGATCTGATAATCCGCATCCATGTTCACCCAGAGATAGTTCATGAACGCCATGAAATCTTTCAGATCCATGAAAGGAAGATCGTCCACCCCGTCCGCGAAGTACAGCGGGAATTCCCCGGGCCAGAGGAAATCAAGGCTCGCCAGGTAAAAAGGGTAATCCTTTCGGACGAGCTGATGCTCCGCGCCGGTTTCCCACCGGGACGGAAGGACTTCTGTCTTTTCCGTTTCTTCAGCCAAAGATCCGTATACCGGGCACATCAGCGACAGTATCAGCAGGAAGGCGATCAGCTTCTTCACATCCATATCTCCTTGTTTCACTTTTCGGTGTTACCGGCCTCTATTATATAACAAAGCGCTGCTCCGCACAATAACGATTCCGGGCGGGAATCAGGCATTACGCCTCCGGCCTTTTCCGATCCCAAAAGGTTGATCTCTACTTCGCACGAGGTTATAATAATCGGGATATCAGAGGGATACTGATTTGCAATCCGGCCTGTAAGGAACCGGGAAACGACTGACAAAAACAGAGGAGGATGTCCATGAACCGGAATCGACTGTACGATGCGGCATTTGCCTTCCGGGCATTGAAACTTTGGGATAAGCTGGCGGATGACCAGATTTTCGCGATTCAGATGAAGGATCAGATCTGCTATATCAGTATAACGGGAATGCTGGGGGAGCATTATTCCCTGGGGGTTTATCCGGGTCAGGAAGGCATCGACAGCTTATGGCGAATCTATCAGATGTCCGCTGTATCAGAAAGCGAAGAGATGGCCGCGTTTTTTGGACGTTCTGCACTGATTTGTGCATTTGTTCCCAGGGATGAACTTGAACCCGAATCGCTCGCGGTTCTTTCCCCTTATTTGAAAGCTCGCGGAATGTCCATACGCGGTAAAAAAGCTCTTTGGCCTCAGATTCTCCGGTGCCGTCCTTACCGTGAGTTCGTGTATGCGTATGGCGAAGCGGATGCGGAGACGATGACCGAAGCCCTCGAAGCCGCCTGCTGGCTGAGCGGAAACTCCGGACGGCCGATCGATACGCTGGCGCATCTGTCTGAACACGATCAGACGCTGCCCCTGCTGCGCCGGGAAGGGGATTCCTG
Source organism: Clostridiales bacterium (assembly GCA_015056205.1). GTDB lineage: Bacteria > Bacillota > Clostridia > Christensenellales > Aristaeellaceae > Aristaeella. The sequence goes on from SVGS01000016.1 coordinate 20,764, forward strand.
GAAAATCGAAAATATGCCCATGCCGCCGGAGCCGGATATCTCCTATCCCATCGGGCATACTTTCAATGAGATGTATACAGCGCGGGTCCGAAAACTGGAAAAGACAGGATCCTGGGCCTGCAAAATCAGGCTGGATCCTGTCCTGAGAGGAGCGGATGGCATAGAGGAGAAAGTACTGCCCTGGATGCTGCTGACTGTGGACCTGGATACGGGAAGAGAGATTCCTGTCCAGCCGGTCCGGGACTACGAGACCCGGACAGAAGTGATGCTGGACAAGATGATGGAAGCCATGTTCCGGGAAAATGTCTGCCCGAAAGCCTTCTGCGTTTACGATGAACGAACCTTCTCGCTGCTGGAGGACTGGAGCGCTGAGATGGGTATAGCGCTTTCCATGGAAGAAGAAATCCCGGAAGAACTGGAAAATCTGGAAGACTTCGCGGATGCGCAGGCTTATATGGGCGAAGAGGATTCCATGCAGTTCATGGAGGAAATGCTGGATCTGATGCTCCTCCTTCCGGATCAGGAACTGTTTTTGAATCAGCCCGAGCTTGCGGAATATATCGCGCACTTCAGGGAGCTGCAGCTTCATCTGGATACGCCGGAAAGTATTCGCGCCAAAGTCAGCGAGATTCTGGAAAGATATGACAAATTTCAGAGCCGGCAGCAATCAGGAGCCGGCAAAGCCGGAAAAAGCACAGGTAAAAAAAGCAAAGGCAAAAAAGGCAAAAAAACAACCGTCCCGGAGAAATCCCTGGTGATCAGCGTATCTCTGGATACCGGGTGTTACCGGCATATCCGGATTTCCGATCAGGCGCTGCTGGAAGACCTGTCCCTGGCGATCCTGCGCGCTTTCAATTTCGACAACGATCATCTTCACGGCTTCTTTATGGATAATCAGGCCTACAGCCCCTGGGATGCCTACTACTCCCGCGGCAGTGAAGAGGGTCCGGCAACAGATCAGGTCACCCTGGCGGAAGCGGGAATGACGGCGGGGAAAAAGTTTAAATACGTCTTTGACTTCGGGGACGATTGGACCTTCCAGTGCAGGGTGCTGCGGGAGCTGGACGAAATCACTGCCGAGCCGGTCATTATCCGCAAAAAAGGCGAAGCGCCGCCCCAGTACCCGGAATGGGATGAAGAAGACTGGGATGAAGAGGACTGGGACGACGATGATGAATGAGAGGGAAAGGAATGCGGTCCGGGCGGAAAAACAGCTTGACGGCGAAATCCGAAAAATGTATATTACCATTGGCATTTTATGTCAATCGCAACGGATTTCCAATACTCTGACCACAGGCAAGATTAATCATCAGGAGGCCCGAACAGGATGATCCGGAAGCTGAAAGAAAACCCTGCCATAATCGGACTGGTTTTTACGGTTGCCATCGCGCTGCTTGCGCTGGCCATGACCGGGGTGGCCTACATCAATCCGGATGTTTTTTCGCGGATGCAGACTTTCCTGTTCGACTGCGGCGTGGATGCGATCGGGGCGCTGATTTCCGCAGGACTGTATTACGGATGCATGAAGCAGAAAGGGGAAGGGACGGACGCGTTCCGGAGACTGAATCTTTTTGTCAGCGCCGGGTTCGCCGTCAATTTCCTGCTTTATTTCACAGCGGGGATTCCGGGGCAGACCGTTTTTCCCTTCATCTTCGCGATGCTCAGCAAGCTGTTCGATCTGCTGATGATCTATTATTTCTATCAGTATGTGCGGAAGACCCTCGGCTTTGAAGGGAAGCTCGCTCTGTGGGCGGATAAAGGGATCCCGATCCTGATGGCGGGGGAAGCCCTGGTTCTCCTGACCAATATTTTCTATCCGCTGACTTTCTCCATCAATGCACAGGGATTCTATCAGTCCGCTGAACTTTCGATCATCGAGGATATCTGCCTCATCGTGACATCGGTCATTACGGTGATCCTGATCTTCCGGTGCAAACGTCCGGTCAACCAGAAGATCGCCGGCCTGACGTTCATCATCCTGCCGCTGATCACTTACCTCATGGTCGGGGGAACCTTCGGCTACGCCTCCCAGTACGGAATGATCCTGGTCTCCCTGATTATTATGTACTGCATCATTTTTAACGAAAAGAGCAGCAAACTGGCCGCCACGGAAACCGAGCTCAACATGGCGACCCGCATTCAGCTGGACGCCCTGCCGCCCTTTACGCCGGAATTCCCGGATCATCCGAATGTGAACCTGCGGGCCAGCATGCATACCGCCAAGGAGGTAGGCGGCGATTTCTTCGATTACTTCGCCATTGACGATAACCGGATCTGCTTCCTCATCGCCGATGTATCCGGCAAGGGCACGCCGGCGGCGCTGTTTATGATGACATCCAAGACCATGATCAAGGACTACGCGCTGACCCAGGGAAGCACGTCGGGGATTTTCACCTCCGTCAACGCCCGCCTGTGCGAAAACAACGAAGCCGGGATGTTTGCCACTTCCTGGATCGGTATTCTGGACACGCGGACGATGACCCTCCAGTACACCAACGCCGGGCACAATTATCCCATGATCCAGCGCAAAGGCCAGCCCTGTGAGGAAATCAAACAGAATCACGGACTGTTCCTGGGCGGAATGGAGTTTACGCGTTATAAGCAGGATGAGATTCAGCTCGAACCGGGCGACCGGCTGCTGCTGTTTACCGACGGTGTCGTGGAAGCCCACGATAAAGGAAAAAATCTTTACGGCAACGAACGCCTGCAGCAGGTGCTGGACGGCGCCAGGGACTGCCCGGGCGAGCAGGTGCTGGACCGTATTTTCGACGATGTGAACCAATTCGCCACGGGAGTTCCCCAGTTCGATGACATCACCATGGTCATTCTGACCATTCAGTGACAAAGGGAGAGTATTTTTTTCGAAGGAGCGGAACGTGATGTCTGAAGAATCTGTACTGAGAATCCCCGCGAAGACGGAAGGCATGGACCTCATTCTGGCCTTTGTCAGCTATCTTCTGGATCTGAACGGCTGTTCCGGCAAGGCCCGCACACAGCTGCGAACGGCCGTGGAAGAAATCTATGTCAACCAGACCCTTTACGCCTATCCGTCGGGAGACGGCTGGGTGGAAATTCGCGGCTGCGTGGAGAACGGCACGGCAGCCTTTACCCTGATCGACGGCGGAACGCCTTTCGACCCCCTGGCCAGGGAGGATCCGGACATCCTGCTTTCCGGGGAAGAGCGGGGCATCGGCGGCCTGGGAATCTACATGGTGAAGACCATGGTGGACGAGCTGGCATACGAATACCGGGACGGATGCAACCGGCTGATGATGCGCAAACAGCTTTGAAAAAAGCTTTGAAACCAAATTCAACAACAGGAGGAAACACAAAATGACACTGACCACAGACAAAAGCGGGACGAAACTGACGGTTCACCTTTCCGGTGAGCTCAACACCATGACCGCGCCGAACCTGACCGCGCTCCTGGACAAGGAACTGGGCGGCGTAAAAGAACTGACCCTGGATTTCGCAGAGTGCGACTACGTTTCTTCCGCCGGACTGCGGGTTCTGCTGGCCACCTTCAAGCAGATGAAAGCGGCAAAAGGCACCATGGCGCTGGCCAACGTCGGGGAGAACTTCCAGGACGTACTGAAAAACACAGGCCTGGACGCGGTGTTCGGCATCTGAAACCACACAGCGCGCAGCTTCGGCTGACGGGAGAGACAGACACATGAAAAACGGCTTTTGCGAGAAGAAATTCAGCTCCATGCTGATCTCCGGCACCTTCACCAAAGCGGTGATGTACCTGATGCTGCTCAGCGACAGCATCATTGCCGGACATTTTATCGGCCCGTCCGGCGTTGCCGGCATCAACGCAATCACACCGGTGACGGCCATTGTGACCTTTTTCGGGGACCTGGTATCCACAGGCGTCGGGATTGTCTTTACCCGGGAAGTCGGCGCCATGAAGAAGGACCGGGCGAATGAGATCTACAGCCAGGGCCTGATCATCAGCATCGGCATGGGCCTGCTCTCCGCGCTGCTGATCCTCGCACTGCAGAATACGTATTTCGCCGTAAGCGGCATCACGGGCGAGATCCTGGACCGGGCGCTGGAGTACTACCGCCTGGTTCCGATCAACGCCTTCCTGACCATTGTCATCTTCTACCTGGAGCAGATGGTCTACAGCGACGGCGACGAGCTGTGCAACAACATCTGTTACGGATTCCAGGTCGGCGGAAACATTATCGCTTCCATTCTTCTGACCCGAACCCTCGGCATGAAGGGTATCATCCTGGGCTCCGTGATCGGAAACAGCCTGGGAATCCTGACCTGCTTCTGGCACTACTTCCGGAAGGAAAACACGCTGCGCTTCAAATGGCACCTGTCCTTCAGGGACTTCCTGCTGACCTCCCGGTACAGCATCGTGGACTCTTCCGTCTATATCTGCTGGGGTATCATGGACTATGTGATGATCGGCTTTGTATCCAGCCGCTTCGGCAATGCCGCGCAGGTCACCCTGGCGGTGGTGGTCAACCTGATTGAGTTCAGCGTCGTGATGGACGGCGTGGGCATGGCGCTCCAGCCGCTGATCAGCACCTACTTCGGGGAGAAGAACCATGTGCTGATCAAACGGATCATGAAATCGGGCGTCAAGGCCGCGGTCGCGGAGGGCGTGGTGGTAACCGTGCTGATCTGGATTTTCACGAAGCAGTTCTGCGGCCTGTTCGGAATCCGGGAAGAAGCGGCGCTGACCCCGGCGATCACGGCGCTCCGGATTGTATCCCTCGGGTTTACCTTCTGCAGTATGGTGTCCCTGACGACATCGTACTATATGCTGGTGGACAAGATCGCCATGGCGACCACCTTCGCGTGCCTGCAGAACGGCATCCTGTATATTCTCCTGCCGGTCCTCGGAGGACTGGCCTTCGGGGTGAACGGACTGTGGGCAGGCTTTGTGGCATCGCCGATCCTGACGCTGATCATTGCCTTCACCTATGTGTATCTGCGGTTCGGGAAAGCGAATTTCCCGTACCTGCTGAAGGATATGGATTCCGAGATTGTGGTGATGGACGATACCCTTTCGCCGGAATCCGCGGTGCACCTGTCGGACAAGGTCCGGGACAGCCTGCTTGCCCATCAGTATAAGAGAACCGCAGCCAACAACGCGGCCCTCTTTGTGGAGGAAATCGGCCTGACCATTCTGGACCGGAACAAAAAGGCGAAGAAACCGCTGCTGGTCGAACTGTCCCTCTTCTTTGAAAAGGAATCGGTTCTCATCATCATACGCGATTCCGGAATTCTGTTTAACCTGACGGAATCGGATGTCCAGGTCGGCGAGCTGAGCAGCTTCATCCTGAGCGGCCTGATGGAAGCGCACCGGGAAAAAGCCTATCTCATAACCACTGGCTACAACCGGAACATGATTCGCTTCGCGCAGGCGTAAAGCGCGCGGCGGAAGGAGACTGGCGGATGAATGTATATGATTTTGACGGTACGATCTTTCCCGGAGACTGTTCCATCGGTTTTTTCTTCTGGTGTCTGAAAAGCCACCCGAAGCTGTGGTTCACCTATTTCCCGAAGACGATTAAAAACATCCTTCTGAGAAAAAAAGGAAAGATCAACGAAGCGCAGATGCAGCGGGAGTTCTTCGGCTATCTGACGCTGATCCACGACTTTGATCAGCAGATTGAACGGTACTGGAACAAAAACGAAAAGAAAATCTCCGCCTGGTATCTGGCGCAGAAGCGGCCGGACGATCTGATTATCAGCGCGTCGCCGAACTGCATCATCGAGCCGATCGCGAACCGGCTGGGCGTGCGGTTCATGGCCACGGATTTTGACCGGGAATACGGGGTTTTTCTCAATAAAATGAAATACGCCAAGGAAAAAGCCAGGTATATCATCGACCAGGGCTTTCCGGTGATTGAAAATTTCTATTCCGACTCTCTCGCCGATACCCCGCTTGCCCTGTGCGCCGAAAAGGCGCATCTGGTCACCAACAACGCCAGCACCGTGACGGACTGGCCGAAGCTGGACGCGGAAACCATGGAGAAGGTTAAGCAGAAGATCGACACGGGCTGGAACAGTTATGTAAAAGAGGACTGACAAGTGTATATCGTCATTTACGACTTTGGCACCAGCACCGTCAAAACCTGCCTGTTTGAGATCGGTTCTGAGATCCGCCTTGAGGCAAGCGCCGCCGCAGACTACGGCCTCTACATTTCGGACGGCGGAAGCGCGGAACAGGATACGGAGGAATGGTGGGCAGCGTTGTGCTCCACCACTCGCGAACTGTTCCGGAAAACGGACGTCACCCCCCGGCAGGTCAAGGGCATGGCTTTCTGCTCCCAGATGCAGGGATCGGTTCTCGTGGATAAGCAGGGAAACGCCCTGCGGCGGCCGATGAGCTATCTGGATCAGAAGGGCGCCAAAGAATTCAAGGAATGTATGGGCTCGGGCGTGATCAAAGTGTCCGGATGCAGCCTGTACAAGCTCGGGCGGAACCTGATCGTCAATTATGCCGGCTCAACCAGCGCCAAGGATCCGGTCTGGAAATACAAGTGGGTGGAAAACAACGAGCCTGAGGTTTTCAGAAGAATATACAAATGGCTGGATGTGGGCGACTATCTTACCTCGCGCTGCACAGGCAGGATTGTGAGGACGGCCGACACCGCTTTCGCGACTTTCCTTTATGACACGCGGAAGGGAAAGGAAGGCTGGAACAAGGGCCTGCTGAAAATGTATAAAGTCAACCCCGACCACATGCCGGAGATCATTGACTGTACGGACCTGGCCGGCAGGCTCACCGGGAAGGCCGCGAAGGATCTGGGACTGCCGGAAGGCATTCCTGTTTACGGCGGAGGCGGCGACATGACTTTTGTCAACATCGGCGCCGGATGCACAAAACCGGGAGACACCCATATCTACATCGGAACTTCCGGATGGGTTTCCACCTTCATGAATCGCCAGGCCGTTGACATCAACGCGATGATCACCGGCGTCCTGTCGGCCAGAAAAGGATTCTTTAATTACTACGCGGAGCTGGAAACTGCCGGAAAATGCTTTGAATGGGTCGCGTATCACCTCGCGCTGGATGAAGTGGGCGTGTATATGAATCACACGAAAGTCACCGACCTGGAGAAGAAATGGCTGAGCCTGTACGACTTTCTTTCCGCGGAAGTCGATAAAGTCCCTCCGGGGGCCAACGGCGTCATCTTTACCCCCTGGCTCCACGGCAACCGCTGTCCGTTTGAGGATTCCCGGGCGGGCGGGATGTTCTTCAACATCCGAATCGGGAACGGCAAGCGGGATATGATCCGGGCTGTTCTCGAAGGGATTTGTTATCACCTGCGCTGGCTGCTGGAGAACGTCATGAAGAAAGTGAAAACCTCCGATACCATCCGGTTTGTCGGCGGGGGCGCCCTGTCTCCCGTTACCTGCCAGATGCTGTCGGATATCACCGGACGCAGAATCGAGACGATTTCCAACACCCAGGAGGTCGGCGCGATCGGCACAGCGCTTGTTGTGGCCGCGGGAATTCAGGGGACGGATGTGCTGGATCTGGCGCCCCGGCTGGTAAAAGTCCGCCATACCTACGTTCCCAACCCCGCGAACCGGGAAGTGTACGAACGCAACTACAGCGTTTTCAAAGGATTATACAAGGCCAACGCTGCCGCTTTCAGGAAACTGAACGCCTGAAGACCGCCGAAGGCAAAGAACAGGAGGGAAAAAACATGATTATCACCAAAACTCAGCATAACGGAAGCCTGACGATCGCCCTGGACGGCCGGATGGACATCACCACCGCGCCGGACCTGGAGCGGGAGATCAAAAACCTGGACGGCGGCGTGACCGAACTGATCATGGACTTTGAAAAGCTGATCTATATTTCCTCCGCCGGACTGCGCGTGCTGCTCCTGGCCCATAAGAAAATGCTCAAGCAGGGCGGCACCATGAAGGTGATCCATGTCGGTGATCTCGTGATGGAGGTCATGAAAGCCATGGGATTCGCGGATATTCTGACGATCGAATAACGCGCACGGGATAAAAGAATGAATTCCTTCACAAAGAAAACGCCGGTGAGTCGTCACCGGCGTTTTTTTGCGTTCATCGGGAAACCGCCCTCCGGAACCGGATATGTCGCAGCCTTTCCAGGATCCCGGCCAGCATCTGCCGGGGCGTTCCGTCCCGGTCGTTTTCCAGCGGCGGAACCAGCAGCAGCGCCACCAGCAGCCGCAGCACAACGCCGATGATCACCAGGACCTGCAGACGGTCCGGCCTTCCGGAAAACAGGCCGGCGTTTTCCCAGAATTCCAGGAGCGCCCCGCCGCAAAGGGTGCCGAAGGCTACGCCCACCAGGGATGTGATGCAGGCAAAGATGGCGATATAGGAGGGACGCGCTTCATCCGGAGAGGCGGAAAGCTGCATGCTGTTCGCCGCCAGATTGCAGCCGCTCCAGCAGGCGGCGCCACAGAAATTGCGCAGCAGCACCGGCCAGATGCTTCCCGGCACGGAGAACAGATAGAACGCGTCCGTCAGAGAAGTCGCGACGGTGGAAATCAGCATGACGCTCCGGCATCCGTAGTGATTCATGGCCTTGCCCCACCGGGACATCACCAGGATCGTGGCCACCGCGGCCGCCGCGGTGCCGAAAACCGTCATCTGCATGAAGGACAGGCCCATCTCATTGATGGAGTACCTTCCCAGATACGGCCCGGTCAGGTTGGAGGCAAAGCACCAGGCGGTCCACATCACAATCAGGCGGCAGAAGGGCCGCTCCTTCCGGATCCGCTTCAGCACGGCGCCCATGTGCAGCTTCCGGGGAGCGTCGCTGTATTTTTCCTCACACAGGCCGAAGCACAGCATATCCAGCATGCCCAGAAAGCCCCCCAGGGCAAAGACGATGACGTACCGGGTGGGTACGGGCAGGGTATCCAGCATCCAGGCCGTCAGAAGGCCGAAGGCCAGATTGAATCCCGCGATCAGCATATCCCGGAAGGAGAACCATCTTCCCCGGAGCCGGGCCGGCGCCAGGTCGGAAAACCACGGGAGCCAGCAGACATTGATGACCGCCCCGCAGCAGGAGGAAATCCCCAGCAGAAAAATCATGGTCCAGAGCGGGAGCCACGCGGGATTTGTCGGAATCACCAGGGGAATCAGGCCGAAGAGGATCCACAGGGCTCGGGAAAAAAGCCCCAGGGTCAGCATATAGCGTTTTCGCTGATGGGTACGGTTGACCAGCATGGAAAAGGGAATCTGCAAAAGGGCCGCGGCCTGCGGAATCCCGTTGATGAGCCCGAAGGCCAGATCGCCCGCGTGCAGCTCATTGGCCAGGCCGACCATGGCGGTCGTTCCTCCGCCGCAGATAATGCCGTGCAGATTGCCGAAAAGATTGGCGAGCAGAATCAGATTCAGGCTCCGCCGAATGACCTTCGGCAGCTGAAATTCATCATAGAGGAGGGAGAGGGCCGACGTTCCCGGCTTCCGAAGATGAATCCGCATAACAACGATACCGCTCTTTCGATTCGTAATGTCAGGAATTATAATATGAATCCTGCCGGACGTCAACAGCGCAAACCGCCCCGGTCCGGGAGGCGGGAAAGATCGCGGCCACGGAGGAGATTTATCCGCCGCAGGCAATCACTACGGACGCGACGGAGGCCCGCGTCAGGTCCTCCGCGCGGGACAGGCCGAACCAGGGCGTTCCGTCCGGCCGGAAATGCACCCGGCGGATTCCGTCGCACCGGAGGCTTTCCTTCAGGCCGGTCTCCGCGTGATAGGCGATCATCAGGTCCCCTTCCTCATCGGTATAAAAGGAATTATGTCCCGGGCCGTATTCGCCTTCCACGGAATAAAACGTCAGGACCGGAACGGCGCTCTTCGTCCAGGAGGCCGGATCCAGCAGGTCGCTGCCGGTGTCCGCGGTCAGCAGACCCAGCGCGTAGGTATAGCTGTTGGCGGATCCGCCGGAATAGGTCAGATAAATCTTCCCGTCCCGCCCGAACGCGTGGGGGCCTTCGTTATTAATGGTTCCGGCCACGTTTTCCCAGCCGTACAGCGGCCGGGTCAGCAGCACCGGGTCGCCGGTCAGCCGCCAGGGCTCCCGCTCGTCCACGGAGGCGATATACAGCATGGAGCCGGAATCCAGGGGCGTGCCGATATGCTCCCGCCAGGACCAGACTACATAGGATCCGCTGCGCGCGGAGATATACGTCATATCCAGTGTGATAGCCGTATCCGCCAGCGGGGTTCCGTCCTTCCGCACCACGCGAACCGGGTTTTCCCAGCCGTCCGGATCCGTGATCCGCCCGGTTTTTTTCTTTTTCATGATATGGCACTGGGGTCCCCATTCATGGCCGCTGACCGCGAAGAGAAGATACAGCTCACCGCCGATGACATGGAACTCCGGCGCCCAGAAGGTTTGCTCAAAGCCGCGCTCCGGGCTGAAGGGAAGGATCAGGTGCTCCGTGACGCCTTTTTCGAACAGTTCCTCCACCGTATCAGCCTCCCGGACATAGAGGCCGATATCATCCAGATTGTCGTTGGTCGAAATATAGTACCATTTCCCTTTCCAGGGGAAGAGAACGGGATCCCCGTAGCCTTCGGCCAGGGGGAAACGGAAGGACCGCTGGGAAACCGTGCCGCGCGCGGCGAAGCGGCCGGGCCCGCCGAAACGGACGGACGCCGGATCCCAGGCAATTTTCTTTTTCCGGACCGACAAGTCGCTGTAACGGACCAGGGCGGGAACCGCGTCCAGCGCCCGCGCGCTGTCCGCGCGGATTTCCTCCGGAACGCTGATTCCGGTATACACGACCGGGCTCCACCGGCGCAGGGCGGTTTCCGCCTCCGCCCGGCCAACCTTCAGGGACGTGGAGACGCAATCCGCGGGGAGCGAGTCCGCATCCACCAGGCCGGCGCACTCAAATCGGATCAGATCCCGGGTTTTCCACAGGAGCCGCTTCCCGGCGGCCTCTTCATCCGGCCTGCCGTCCTCGTGAATCCGCTCGGCGCAGATACAGACGGTACCGTCCTCCGCCCGGAAGATTCCGGGATTGCGGACGCCCAGCGGGACGATGGTATTTTCGGCGGAAACCCGGCCCTCCGCGAAGAGCACGCCATAGTTTTTATTGAAGGGAATCCGCCCGGTATCCTCCGTTTCGAGAGCCAGATGGACGCTGTTGGCCAGGCCGGCCGGATAATCTTCCTCGCTGACCGGCCGGGTACAGACATGAAGGACCGCCGGATCATCGCGCCAGGCTTCCCCGGCGAGCCCCTCCAGGATGGAGCCGCAGGCCCAGGGCATCAGCGCGAACCAGGTGGACGCCGGGGAGCCGTCGGGCCAGGTTTCCGTCAGCAGGCCCTCGCTGTGGCAGAAGCGCTCGGACATCCAGCCGGTTTTTCCGTATCCGTATTCCCCGTCCCGGGTATTATGGCACTGGCAGCTCCACAGCAGGGTATCCTCCAGGCGGCCTCGGATATAGGGGTCATCCCGGAAGCGCAGGTAATACGCCATTTCATCCATAACGGAAGAGGACATCGGATGGATATGCGGGTTGGTGACGGAGGTGATGCTGCCGCCGCAGCTGGACCAGCCGGCCGTGCTGAGGGGCGGCACCTGAATCGGGGAATTATAGCAGAACTTGAACGTGAATTCATAGTACAGCGCGTCCCGGAGATGGTCCAGCAGCGTTTCCCGCCGGGCCCGGTCCGCCGGATCCTCCGGATCCAGGACCGCGTGCAGATTCCGGACGGCGCGAATATAGCTCAGCACGCCTTCGGAATCGATATTTTTGTCAATATCCAACGGGCCGCCCCAGCACGCCTCATGGCGGATATAGGTTTCATGATACCAGGTTTCGCTTGCCAGCAGGGCGGGCAGATTTCCCCGTTCCCCTGTCAGGCGGACGTACAGGGCCGCGGCCGCCAGGCACCACGCGCCGGAGAAGGAATCATATTCCAGGCCGGCGCCGGTCTGGTCGGAAAAGATATAGGGATACTCGCCGTCGGCGTTCCGGCCCCGCTCCGCGCGGTCCAGCACCCGCCGCGCGAAAGCGAGCCAGTCCGCGTGTTCGGCGCCGCAGGCTTTTTCGCATTCATAAGCCTTCAGAATCAGATACACGCTCTGGCCGACCAGATACGCAGCGTGGCCGGGAACCGGCTGTTTGTCATACCACCAGCCGCGGTTGCTCCAGACGCCGTTTTCCTCCGCCAGGAAGGGCAGGCCGCTGCGGGGATTCAGGCTGCCGCCGACGATATGGCCGACGCAGTCCAGCGCCTGGGCGCGCATCGTTTCATCCCCCAGCCGCCGGGCGGCCAGAAGCATCGGCACCGCCGCCGCGAGCCCGTTGGTCCAGGCTACGGAGGGAAGAAGACGGGTTTCAAAATGCGTTCCCCGGTCGAACACAAAGCCGGCATAGCAGTGGGCGTCCGGAATCCAGGCGTCCCGGGCGACGGCGCCGGCGATCTCCCGGACGGTTTCACAGACGGTGCGCCGCCTGCGGGGCGGCTCATGCCAGAGGGCGTAAACCTGCTTCAGGACGCTGTGGATTTCCCGCTCATCCTCCGCCGGACGGTCAAAGCAGTGTAGCGTGACGGTGACCGTCTCCCCCCGGCGGAGGCGGAAGCTGTTTTCATCCAACGGCTTCCGGGGCAGGATATGATGGGAATCAACGAACAGCCACGGCGCGTTTTCGTATCCCAGGGTATACCAGAGTTCGCCGTCCTCCAGAGAACAGCCGAACCCCGCGTAACCGCCGAACGCTCCGGAGAGCCCCGGCTGCCAGGCCCGGGATTCTCCGCCGCAGCGCAGCCGGTACGGCGCGGCGGACAGGCCCAGGAGCCTGTTTTTCAGAAACATCATCGCGCAGGGGTGGGACAGCCGGTCGCCGCGTACCATCCACCAGGGGGAAGCCGGGCAGCCGCCGTCCATGCGCAGGCGCGGGGTTTTGCTGTCCGTCACCAGCGGCGCGGCGCCGCGGTTCGTGCCGTACATGAAGCCGGGCAGGAAGAAACGGGCGGAAGGATCCGGCTCCTCCGCGCACAGGGCGATCCGGATGACGCCGTCGAAACCGGCGTCCGCCGTGATCCGGATCCGCGCGTCCGTCCTCTCCCCTGTTTCGGAAAAGAGGACCTCCCCGCGGAGGGAATGCCGTTCGAAGGATTCGTAGTTTTCCGGTCCGTCCTTGGCGCGGGCCGTCAGCCGGATGATCAGAGGGGACATGCTCATCCCTCCTTGCTTATTTCATATGGATATCCATCTGCGGATAGGGAATGGAGATTCCCGCCTCGTCCAGGGCGCGTTTTCCGTTATCCAGCAGGCGGAAATTCACCGGCCAGTAATCCGCCGAATTCACCCACACCCGGACCGAAAAATCTAGGCTGCTGTCCGCGCATTTGCTCAGATTGACGGCCGGCGCCGGATCCGCCAGGACCGCCTTTTCTTCCGACACGATCCGGTTCAGCACCTCATAAACCTGATCCAGACTGCTCTCATAGCTGACGGAAAAGGTCAGATCCAGCCGCCGGGTGCCCTCCCGGCTGAAATTCACGATGGGGGCGTTGGTCAGGGTGCCGTTGGGCAGGCTGACATGCCGGTTGTCAAAGGTGACGATTTCCGTATAGAAGGTTCCGACGACTTTCACGGTGCCTTCGTTCTCCCCGATTTTGACATACTCCCCTGCCCGGATGGGCTTGAACAGGAGCAGAATGAACCCGCCGATCAGGTTGGTCAGAACGCCCTGCATGGCCAGGCTGATCGCCACACTCGCGGAACCGATGATCGTGATGATCGACGTCATGGGAATACCCATGGTGTTCACGGCCGTCATGATCACCACCACGTAGAGAACAATCCGGATCAGGTTTTTAATGAACCCCCTCAGCGTGGGTTCGAGTTTGATCTTTTTTTCATACCGGTCAAAAAACTTCATGACCCAGTGAACCAGGAACAGGCCCACCGCCAGGGTCAGCAGGCCGCGCAGCAGATCCACTCCGGCCGTGGTAAAGAAATTCTGAATCGCGTTCCAGTTCATGCTGTTTCCCTCCGTACGCTGTTTTTTTCAGTTCGCTTTTTTCAGTTCGCCGTTTTTTCAGGCGGCGGCAGGTTTTCCCGCTCTTCCTTCAGCGCCTCTTCCGGAGCCGCCTTCGTTTCATTATAGAAATTCACAATGACGGAGGTAATCAGGGCGACCACCACAATGCCGTAAACTCCCAGAACCACCCCCAGGATCCGGCCGATCGGGGCGTTCGTCGTCACATCCCCGTAGCCGATGGTAGTCACGGTGGCAAAGCAGAACCACAGCGCGTCCTCAAAGCTCCTGAAATTATCATCCATCGTGCACAGCAGAATGGAGAAGGCGATCATAAGCAGGAGCATTCCGAACAGGATTTCCGCGGCATAGGACTTGCGAATGACTTTCCGGAGCACATCCAGCCGGATCTGCGAAAAGGAAAGCTTCAGGATTTCCTTCAGGGAGATCAGGGAAATCAGAGCCAGCACAATATACGGGGACGTCGGTAAAACGCTGAACTGAACCGCGATCAGAATGAACAGCATCAGCGCCGGCGTGATATCCCGGATCCGGTGCTTTTCCTTCAGCCGGAGGGCCATTTTAACGATCAGCCTCAGACTGTACACGAGATTCATGATCAGGATGGAAATTCCCGTCACGCCCAGAAACAGGAAAGGAATTCCGCAGCCCAGATAAGCCGCGGCGTCGATTCCGTAAAGAAGGCGTTTCTTTTTCGCGCATTTTTCCCACGGCAGAGCGCCCGGAATCATCGCCGCGATCAGGAGCCCGAAGAGTCCTGCATAGATCATTCCGAAGATATCGGGGCGCTCCGTCATCAGGCGCAGAATCCGCTGCTGCAGGGAATCCGATCCGTCCGCCGGTTCCGCCGTGATTCGGACCGTCGTTTTCTCGTGCTCCGTTCCGGCGTTTTCCGCTCCATTCCCCGCCCCCGGCAGAGACTGCACGGTCAGCTGGATCGCCTCGAGGGCGGCGAAGGTTTCCGGCTCGGTTTCCTTCAGCTCCTGCATGCCCGTAGCCGCGAACAGCAGAATCGACGCGGAAAACAGAAACAGCGAAATCATCAGGATCAGGGTTTGGCAGCTTCCCTGCACAAGCAGTTTTTTCATGTTTTCTTCCATACCGCGGACCGGGGCGGTATCTTCCTCCTTGTTTTCAGTCCCTTCTTATGATTATATATCCGCCCGGCAAGGCTTATCAAGAGTGTTTCTTGCGAAAAGCCCCGGCCGTGGGTTATACTTACCGGCAGGGGAAGACGGAACGGCCCGCCGGCAGGCGGCCACCGGTTCTTCGCCACACAAAAAAAGAGGAGGAAAACAGAAATGAAAAAATGGATTGCAGTCCTGCTGGCCGTCATGACGGCGCTGGCCGCGCTTCCGGCCTTCGCGGAATCGGATTCCGGCGCGCCTGCGGCCGAAGCGGAGGAAAAGAAAGACGTACAGTACGTGCTTTTCCTGGGAACCAACGACAAGGACACCAACAAGCCGGTATTCACACAGGACGAAGCCATGGAAAAGGCCAGGGATATCCTGATCCGGCGTTTCGGTGGATACACCATTCAGGAAGCCCACGGCGGGTGGATCGACAACGGAAAGGTGTTTCAGGAATACACGCTGATCATCTATCTGAGCGATACAACGCCGGAGCTGGTGCATGACGCCGCGGCGGAAATGGTGGAAACCTTTCATCAGAGTTCCGTGCTGATTCACGCGAACGAAACCACAACGGAGTTCTACACGCCGTAAACGAAAAAGCCTTCGCTTTTTCGTTCCGGTACGAACGGTTATCCGCAATCCGGGGCTGGCGCCCCGGATGCTTTTTTTTGCCTCTCCGGAGGGCTTTTTTCGGAAGCGCGGGCCGCCCCCGGCGGATTTCGCGGCCGGGATTTTCGCGGGGGTCCGGGCAGGCGCAAAAATACTGCATATGCCGGAAGGAGGCCGCGGCCCTTATTTTTCAACGATACGCAAAAATTGTGCGTCTTCCTTCCCGCCCCCGTTTCGGCCATAATCGGGGTGAAAGAAAACAAGCCGGTCCAATCTCACAGCCCCGAAGCCCATGAAGGAGGTTCTATTCGATGAGTGTTTCAGCATCCGTCCAGCCCCGCTCCGGCGGTCTCCGGCGCAGAATGGCCCTGGCCCTGCGGCGGGACTGGCAGCTATGGGTTCTGATGCTTCCGTGCCTCGCGTTTTTCATCGTCTTCTGCTATTTTCCGATGTACGGGGTTCAGATTGCCTTCCGGGATTACAAGGCGGCCTTCGGAATCACCGGGAGCCAGTGGGTCGGGCTGAAATATTTCGAGAAATTCTTTTCCAGCTACTACTGCGGAAGAATGTTCCTGAACACTTTCCTGCTGAACCTGTTCGGCCTGGTTTTCGGCTTCCCGGTTCCGATCCTGCTGGCCATCATGCTGAACCAGCTCCGGGGGAAACGCTTCAAGGGCTTTGCCCAGACGGCGATCTACGTGCCCCACTTCATTTCCACGGTGGTGCTGGCCGGCATGATCTACCTCTTTTTCTCGCCGACCAACGGAATCATCAATTCCCTGATTACCGCCGCCGGAGGGAAAAGCATTTACTTCATTATGGAGCCCGGCTGGTTCCGGCCGCTGTTCATCGGATCGGAAATCTGGCAGAACGCCGGATGGAACACGATCCTCTACATCGCCACGCTGACCAGCATCGATCCCCAGCTGTACGAGGCGGCCACGATCGACGGCGCCACCCGCTGGAACAAAATCCGGCATATCGACCTGCCCCATCTGGTTCCGATCGCGGTGATGATGCTGATCCTGAACTGCGGGTCGCTGCTGTCCTCCAACACGGACAAGGCGCTGCTGCTGCAAACCAGCGGAAACATGGCGACCTCCGACATTCTGGGGGTATACGTGTACAACGTGGGCATCGCCGCCTCCAAGGCGCAGTATTCCTACGCTTCCGCCATCGGCCTGTGCCTGAATGTGATCAACTTCGCCATCATCATGCTGGTGAACGGCGTATCCCGCAGGCTGAGCGAAATCAGCCTGTTCTGAGAAAGGAGCGGTCGGGATGAAACGCGTCCGCGAAACCCGGCAGGACCGGATTTTCAACGTCCTGAATCTCGTATTCTGGGGGATCATTCTGTTCATCGTGCTTTATCCCCTCTGGCTGATTCTGATCGCCTCCGTTTCGGATCCGGACGCGGTGCTGCAGGCCCGGGTGCTGATCTGGCCCGTGGATTTCTCCCTGATGGGATATGAAGCGGTTTTTCAGAACAGCGAGCTGCTGGGCAGCTATCTGAATTCCATTTTCTACACCGTCGCCGGCTCCGCCCTGAGCGTGATCATCTCCCTGGCGGCCGCCTACGCCCTTTCCCGGAAATTCGCCGGCAAGAAGCTGGTGAACCTGGCGATCACCTTCACCATGTTCTTCTCCGGCGGCCTGATCCCGATCTTCCTCAACGTGCGGGATCTGGGGCTGTACAACACCCGGGCCGTGATGATCCTGATGAATCTGGTTTCCGTATGGAACCTGATGGTCGCCCGGACCTACATTCAGACCAGCATTCCCAACGACCTGTACGAGGCGGCCGTCATCGACGGGGCCGATCATTTCACCTATTTCTTCCGGTGCGTGCTGCCCCTTTCCGGCACCATCGTGGCGGTGCTGTCGGTTTACTACGGTGTCGCCCGCTGGAACGACTATTTCACCGGCCTGGTCATGCTGCGGGACCGCGGCCTGTATCCCCTGCAGCTGGTGCTGCGGGAGATTCTGGCCTCCCTCACCTCCACCGGTTCCTCGGATACCTTCTTCGCGGCCTACGCGGACAACCTGGGCGGCCTGCAGGCCGCGCTGCGCAAAGCGGAGGTCGCCAAGTACTGCTGCATCGTGGTAGCCACCGTGCCGGCCGTGGTACTCTACATCTTCATGCAGAAATATTTCGTGAAGGGCGTCATGATCGGCTCGCTGAAAGGGTAACGCCCGCACCCGCTTACGGATTCCGGGGCATCGGGCCCTGAAAATAGAAAAGGAGGAATCCCCTATGAAGAAACTCGTTTCCCTGCTGCTGGCATGCTGCATGCTGCTCAGCCTGAGCGCCGCCTTCGCCGAAGCGAAGACGGAACTCACCGCCTTCCAGTACGCCCTGGAGAACCAGAACACCGACTTTAACGGCCTCTGGTTCTTTGAGGAGCTGGAGAAGAAGACCGGCACCCACGTCACCTTCCAGATGGTGAAGGACGCCGACTGGGCCACGAACGTCAACCTGATGTTCGCCGTTCCGGACCAGATGCCCGACATGATCCTCCGCCACGCGGTGGACGTGGAGGAATACGGCGTATCCCAGGGCCTGCTGCTTCCGCTGGATGAATACCTGACCGAGGAGATCATGCCCAACTACGTCAGCCGCCTGCACATCAACAACGCCGGCGACTCCATTCCCGCCAGCGACGGCAAAACCTACTACATCGGATTCCTGATGGCCCAGAACGTAAACCATACCGGCACCTGGTACGTGAATCAGAAGGAGCTGGACAAACTGGGCAAAGCCGTTCCGACCACCATCGGCGAAGTCACCGAGCTGCTCCGGGCTATGAAGGCCGACGGGATCAAGTGGCCCTTCTCCGCCTCCTACACCCAGTTCGGGCCGGAAACCATCTGGAATCAGTTCGCCTCCTTCGGCGTGCCGGAGAACACCTACTACTACTTCATCGACGAGAACAACAAGGTGCAGTTCACCTGCGCCCAGGACGGCTGGCGCGCCTGCGTCGAATGGCTGCATCAGCTGTATGAAGAGGAACTGATGGATCCGGAATCCCTGACCCAGGATTCCAACCTGTGGGCCAACAAGGTCAACGACGGCGAGGTCGGCTACTTCTGCTACCTGCGCCTGATCAACACCGCCATCAAAGCGGAGAACGTGGAAAACTTCAAGTCCATCCTGCCCCCCGCCGCGGACGGCTTCAAGGCCTGCGTGTCCCAGATTCTGGAAGTGCCCGAAGCCGGCGCCTACCTGACGAAGAACTGCAAGGATCCCGTGGCGGCCCTGAAGTGGATCGACGCCCAGCTGGAGACCGAAACCATGATGGTTTCCCTGAACGGCAAGGTCGGCGAGCAGATCGTGCTGAACGACCAGGGCAAGTACGAAGTGATCGATATCCCGGCGGACAACGGCCTGTATCAGTTCGTGCCGGTCACGATGGGCCAGTTCTTCGCCCCCGGCGACTACTACACCTCCATCTACCAGATGGCGCCCCACCGTGTGGAACGCTACGAGGACAGCAAGACCTACGCGGAAGCCGGCGTGCTGGAGAGCAAAAGCTTCCAGTATCTGCGGGATCTGAGCAAGATGAGCAACGAGGACGCCACCGAAGCCGCGGATATCTATACCGAGCTGCAGAAGCTGGTCGAGGAATCCTTTGCCAACTTCGTGCGCAACGGCGTCACCGACGAGAGCTGGAACGCCTTCCAGGAGCAGGCGAAGGCCATCGGGGCGGAGCGGTATATCGCCCTGTATCAGAACGCGTACGACGCCTACCTGGCCAAGTAAAAACCTTGAACAGGGCGGCCCGGGATGCTAAAATATCAGCATCCGGAGCCGCCGGGCACTGCCCCGGGAACCCGTTTTCCGGCGGCAGTGCCCGTTTTGTTTTCAGAAGGAGCCGCTATGAATCATTCCGTGAAAAAGATCCGCCTGCTGACTTCCGTTTTGCTCTCTTTCCTCCTGCTGACGGGGTGCGCTTCCCCGCAGCCGGAGAAAAAGGCCGCCGCTCCCGGTGTATCGCTTTCGGCGCTGCAGTACGAAATCGAGAACATCGCGGTGGACTTCAGCAACATGTGGTTTTATCAGCAGATTGAAGCGCAGACGGGCGTCCACGTGGATTTTACGGAGGTCAAGGATTCCGAGTGGAGCAGCTCCGTCGGCCTGGCCTTCGTCCGGGGAAAAATGCCGGATATGATCCTGCGGGGCTCCCTGGACGTGGAAACCTACGGCGTAACCCGCCATCTGCTGATCCCGCTGGAGGATTATATCGACCGGGGCTTCCTGCCCAACTACGCCGCCCGGATGAATCAGGCCGGCCTGCGGGAACAGCTGACCGCTTCCGACGGGCACATCTATCAGCTGGGCTTTCTGATTTCCCAGGGCGTCAACACGAACGGCCATTTTTTCATCAATCAGGCCTGGCTGGACCGGCTCGGGCTCCCCGTTCCCGAAACCGCGGAGCAGCTGACAGAAACCCTCCGGCATTTCCGGGACGACGATCCCAACGGCAACGGACAGCGGGATGAAATCCCGCTGGAATGCACCTTTGACGACAACATTACCGGGATCTACAATCTGTTTTCCTTCTTCGGGCTGCCCCTGAACGAGGACTATATCTACGTAGACCGGGAGGGAAAGGTACGCTTCGCCCCGGAGGAGGACGCGTTTTTCGACGCGCTGGCCTGGCTGCACCAGCTGTACCGGGAAGGGCTTCTGAGCGCGGACTTCATCAGCCAGGGAAGCAGCATCTGGGCCGCCCGGGTCAACGAGGGCAATACGGGGCTTTTCAGCTACTGGCGGCTGCAGAACACGGCGCTTTCCCCCGGCGTGGCCGAACAGTACCGGGTGATGCTGCCGGTTCACGCGGAGGGAAAAGAAGCGTGCCTGCCGCGAAACATGGACATCATCGAGTTCGGGGCGGCGCTGACCGTCGACAATCGGAACATCGAGGCCAGCCTCCGGTGGCTGGACGCCCAGTTTGAAACGGAAAACATGCTCATATCGCAGAACGGCGCCGTCGGCGACACGCTGATCCGCCGGGAGGACGGCCGCTACGAGGTCCGCTATGTTCCCCCGGACAACGAGCTGTATCAGTCGGTTCCCGTCATCTGCGGCCAGTTTTTCGCGCCGGCGGAATACTATAATTCCGTATACGTTCCGGCAGCGCACCGGCAGGAAAAGGCGGGCTACTGCGCCCTGTACGAACAATCCGGAGTACTTGAACCCGTATCCTGCAAGATTCTGACCTCCGTCGCGTCCAAGACCCTGGAGCAGTCCGCCGCGGTCTCCCGGCTGAAGGCAAAGCTGAAGGCGCTGACGGACGCCGGGATCGTCGCCATGGTTACCCGGGGCGTGACGGAGGAGCAGCGGGAAGCCTTCCGGAAGCAGCTGCGGGAAAACGGAAGCGGGGACTATCAGCGGATTTACCAGCAGATATACGACCGCTGGAAGGAGAAGGAACCGTGATCAGAAAAAGCAGATCCTCCGTTTTCATACGCTACGCGTTTTCGTATATCGCGGTGGTGCTGCTGCTCTTTTTCAGCATCACGGGCTATCTGTATGTGCGGCTGAGCGCCCGGACCCGGGAGGATATCATCGAAAACCAGATCAACCGGCTCTCCCGGATTTCCGCGCAGCACGAAAGCTATCTCTCCGCCATGCTGAACACCGCGGAGGAAATCGGCCTCAGTCCGGACATCGGATTTTTCCGGTACGACGAGGAGCCCTGGAAGGCCTATGACCTGCAGCTGAAGCTGGTTCCCTACACCACCACCGCCAACACCTTCTGCGGCCAGGTTTTTCTGTATTTTTCCGGGGACGACCGGATTTATTCCTCCTCTTCCTCCATGGAGCTTTCCCTTTTCGCGCGCATGATGCGGTACGAATCCGTGCCCATGGAGCGCCTGACCTCCCTGATCAAGAGCGCCGACAGGCTGACGATCCTGCCGGCCCAGCAGGTATCCTCCACCCTCGTGGACAGCTCACGTGTGGTCACCTTTCTCGTTCCCCTGGGCACCAGCCCGGGAGCCGTCAGGGGCCTGCTGATTTTTCCGGTCAAGGACAGCGTATACCAGTCGCTCTTTGCCGACGCCATCGAGGGGCACATCAACACCTATATCCTGCAGGAGGAGGTGCTGCTGGCCTCCTCCGAGGAGCTGCCGGTGCCCCGCGACCGGCTGGAGCCCTCCCGGGAAACCGCCTCCCGGCTTTTCAGCTGGAACGGAGAGGACTGGACGCAGGTCACCTTTTCCGGGAAAAACCAGGGGCTCTGGTACGCCGCGGTTCTCCGGAACGCGGAGATCGATTCCGCCGTGGGCCGGCAGCTGCTAAGCAACCTGGCCATTCTGCCGGTTTTTGTCTGCCTGAGCATTCTCCTGGCGCTGTGGATGGCCAGGCGCCACGCCCAACCGATCCGCGAAATTACCGGCATGCTCTCCGGCGGGGAAAGCGAAACGCCCCGCGACGAGCTGCAGCAGATTTCCACGGGAATCCGTCAGCTGACCACGCGGAACCAGGAGCTGACCTCCCGGCTGGACCGGGCCCTTCCCGTTCAGCGACATGATTTTGTGTTCCGGTTTGTCAAAGGCCGGTTCGCTTCAAAAGAGGAAGCCGCCGCCGCGGGCCGGGCCGTGGGACTGGAAATCGACCGGGCGGTCTACGCGGTGATTCTTTCCGGCGGCAGCGGGGGCGAGGATCACCCCGTGGACCTGGGCGCGCCCCTTTTCAGCGGTTTTAACGGTTACTCCGGAGCCGGGGTGGAGCTGGTCGCGCTGAAGGCGGCCCTGTATCTCATTTTCACCGACGAGCCCGCAACGATTTTCGGCATAGCCGAGGCCATCCGCCGGGAAGGAGAAGCCGGCGGCGGCCTCTGCGTGACCGCAGTTTCCCTTCCCCACGGCGATTTTTCGGAGGCTCCTTCCGCCTATCTGGAGGCGTCCGCCGCCTATGAAAACCGCTTCGTGATGGGCAGCCAGAAGGTGCTCCGGTACAGCGATATCGCCTCCAACCTGCCGGAGGTTCTGCCCCAGGCGCGCCGGATCACGACCTCCATCAGCCAGGCGCTGACCCTCGGCAGCCGGGAGGTGCTGGACGGCCGGATCAGCGATCTGCTGCATTTCCTGAAGAACACCAATATGTCGCCCTTCGCCTTCCGGATGATTTACAGCGACGTGATCAATTCCCTGATTCACACCCATTCGGCCGCCCTGTCGGGCAGCGGCCCCGTGCATGAGCTTTACAATATCTTTTCCCTGACCTCCTGCCAGTCCATCGACGATCTGGACGAGCTCCTCCGGAGCCTGTGCGACCGCCTGCTCAGCGGGGAAATGGAAAGCGGCGGGCCGCCCGCCGAGGCGGATGAAATCAGCCAGGTGGTCCGCTATATGGAGGAGCACTTCCGCGATCCCGAAATCTCCATCACCGCGCTGGCCGACTCCTTCGAGATGTCCACGGCCCGCTTCAGCGTTTCCTTCAAGGAGAAGATGGGCATGTCCCCGCTGGAATACCTGACGCTTCTCCGGGTGGAATACGCCAAAGAGCTGCTGGCGACCACCGGGCTGACCATCCGGGAAATCAGCACGCAGAGCGGCTACTACGACCCGGGTTCCTTCATCCGCCGCTTCAAGCAGGTCACCGGCGAAACGCCGCTGCAGTACCGCCGCGGCCGGGACGGTCAGAGCGCCGCCTGCAGCCTGAGCCAGAACCGCGCGTCCCCGGCGGCTTCCCGGAACGGATAGGGCGAGGGCCCGCCGGATCCCACAATCACATAAGAAAGCATCGCCGCAGCCCCTCCCCTTCCTGTATTTTGTCACGGATCTTCCGTTTTGATTTCCGCGGGTCCGGTCATGCCGAAGGAACGGATGTAGCGGCCGATCCGGATATGGTCCCGCATATAGCGGAGCAGAATCTCCGCGCAGGCGCGGCTGTCGCTGTCCGCCTGATGATGATCCAGCGGAATCTCGTACATCGCGCACAGGTCATTCAGCTTATGGCTGACCTTCGGAAGCTCCGCCCGGCCGATCCGGACCGTGCAGAGATACCGCACCAGGGGTTTCCACTGAATGCCGTAAGCCCGGAGGCATTTCTGCAGCACCGTCAGGTCGAAGGGCGCGTTATGCGCCACCAGAATCCCGCCGGACAGAATGGGCTCGATCCGCGGCCACAGCTCCCCGAAGGTCGGCGCCCCGGCGACCTTTTTTTCGTCAATTCCGGTTAACCGGACGTTGAAGTAATCGAAGGGCTGCTCGGGATTCACATAGCTGAAAAACTCCCGCACCACGCGGTCGCGCTCAATCACGGAGATGCCGATGGCGCTCATGCGCTCGTTGGCCGCGTTGGGCGTTTCCACATCGAAGCAGATGTAACGCTGGTTTTCGGGCAGCCGGTCCGTTTTTCCGTTCAGCCGCTCCGCCAGCAGGGTATTGCGCCGGCTGACGTTCATATTCCGCACGCAGCATCCGACTGCCTTTTTCTGGCCGACCAGCACGATCGCCTTTTTCGCTCTCGTGACGCCCGTATACAGCAGGTTCCGCTGGAGCATCATGAAATGCGTCATCATGACCGGCATCACCACGATCGGGTATTCCGCTCCCTGCGCTTTATGGATCGTGGTGGCATAGGCCAGCACGACCTCATCCAGCTCCATGGCGTCATAGGCCACGGAGCGGTCGTCAAAGCGGATCGTCAGCGTCCGCTCCGCCGGATCCAGGCTGTCAATGACGCCGATATCGCCGTTAAACACTTCCTTGTCATAATTGTTTTTAATCTGCATGACCTTGTCCCCGGGGCGGAACAGATATCCGCCGCGGCGCAGCTCCGCGGGTTCGCCGTCCCGCGGCGGGGGAACCGGCGGATTCACCGCCGCCTGGAGAAGCTGATTCAGGTTCATCGCACCGACCGCTCCCCGCTGCATGGGGGTGAGAACCTGAATCGCCCGGGGCTCCGTATGGAAAAACTTCGGCAGGCGGTCCCGGACCAGGCTGACGATCGTCTGCGCCGCCTGCTCCGGATCCTCGGAAGCCTGGAAAAAGAAATCCGTTCCCTTTCCGTTGGAGAGATCCGGGAACTCGCCGTGATTGATCCGGTGCGCGTTGGTGATGATCCGGCTGGAGGCGGCCTGGCGGAAGATTTTCGTCAGCATGATCACCGGAAAAACGCCGCTGTCGATGATATCCCGCAGCACGTTGCCCGCCCCGACGGAGGGCAGCTGATCCACGTCTCCCACCAGAATCAGGCGCATGGAATCCGGCACCGCGCGCAAAAGCGCGTTCATCAGGATGACATCCACCATGGAGCATTCATCCACGATGAGCACATCCCCGTCCAGCGGGGTGTTTTCGTTTCGCTTATATCCCTCCGGCGGCTTGAACTCCAGCAGCCGGTGAATCGTTTTGGCCTCCATCCCGGTCACTTCGGCCAGCCGTTTGGCCGCCCGGCCGGTGGGCGCGCACAGCAGAATCCGCTGCCCCGCAAAGGCATGGATAATCCCAAGGGTGGTGGTGCTCTTGCCGGTGCCCGGTCCTCCGGTCAGGATCATCACCTTGCTGCCGGCTGCCGTCCGGATCGCCCGGAGCTGGGTCTCGTCATATTCGATCCCGGGAAACATTTCCTGCTGCTCCGCGGCCGGGCGCAGGGCTTCGGCGCCGGCAATCCGGCTGAGCCGGCTCTGCACGCCGACCTCCGCGTAATAAAAAGGCGGCAGATAGATCGCGATCTGGTCCGTATCGGGAATCTGCGCCGTGATCACATCCTGCACCTGGGTCATATCCTCCAGGGCGGCCGAGAGAAGCGCCTCCTCCACCCCCAGCAGCTGACTGCCGGTTTCCAGCAGCTGATCCCGGGTCCCGTAGCAGTGGCCCTCCTCGGCCAGCTTATTCAGCGTATAAATCAGGCCGCTGCGCAGCCGGACAAACTGATCCTTTCCGAAGCCCAGCTTCGCGGCAATGGTATCCGCCGTTTTAAACCCGATCCCCCAGATATCGTCCGCGAGCCGGTAGGGATTCTCCTGCACGATTTTCAGGCTGTCCGCGCCGTACTGTTTATAAATCCGGGTGGCGTGGGCGGTGCTGACATCATGCCCCTGCAGAAAGAGCATGATATTTTTGATTTCCTTCTGTTCGGTCCAGCTCCGGGTGATCTGCTCCACCCGTTTGGCACCGATTCCCGGCACCTCGAACAGCCGGCCGGGATCCGTTTCGATCACGTTCAGGGTATCCGCCCCGAAGCGGTTCACGATCTGTCTGGCGAACTTCGGGCCGATCCCCCGGATCAGGCCCGAGCCCAGATATTTTTCCATTCCGTATACGGTTGCGGGAAGCGTTTCCTCAAACGTGATCACCTGAAACTGGCGGCCGTACCGGCTGTCGATCTTCCAGATTCCCCCCAGGGACAGCACCGATCCGACATGGGCGTCCGGCATGGTGCCGACGACGGTCACCAGATCCGTATAGCCTTTCGCGGCGCACCGGAGCACGCTGTATCCCTCGGACTGATACGTAATCCGTTCCACCACGCACCGAAGGCGGTCCAGCGGTTTGCTGGGTTCCGGCATCGCTGATCCCCTCCTTCATTCTCAGGGCATCCTTCATCCCTCTTTTTTTCAGAACCGCCCCATTATACAATATCCGCCCGGTTCTCTCAATACGGCGGCCCCGCGGTTCATTCCGGAAGATTTATTCCGGGGACGGCGTTCCCCGGCTCCCCGGGGCGATCCTCCTGGGGCGCGAAATAATGATCGCAGGCATACTGAAAATGCTTCTCAAAGGTTTCGATCGCCTGTCTGGATTCTTTCTTCGCCGGGAAGAGGATATCATAGGCATGGAACCAGCCGGGATAAACATCCGCCTCCGCGGGAATACCGGCCTCCCGGAGATGCCGGACGTAGTCCAGCGTTTCGCAGTAAAAGGGTTCAATCTCCCCGACATAGGTATAGCACGGCGGCAGCCCGCTGTAATCGGTTCTCCGCGCCGGCGCCGCGTAGCAGGACACGATGTCCGTCCCATAAGCCTCCCGCAGATAGCGCTTCCACGCCTTGTGATTGCGCTTCGTGTTCCAGTTCAGCGCGTGATTGTCGCGGGAGGAAGGCGTATCCCGGTCATCCAGCATCGGATAAAGCGGCATCTGGAAGGCGATCCGCACTTTCCCCCGGTCATGCGCCAGCATGCACAGGGCGGCGGTCATGCCTCCGCCGGCGCTTTCCCCGCCGACCATAATCTGGTCCGGCCGCGCCCCGAGCTCCCCGGCATGCTCCTTCAGATACAAAAGGGCGGCATAGCAGTCCTGAAGGCCGGCGGGATACGGATGTTTCCGGGAAAGCCGGTAATCGGGGGCCACCAGCACCGCGCCGAATTTCGTGACCAGGGACAGGGCGCGCGTCGCGAAGACCTCCTTCGCGGATCCCGACTGATAGCCCCCGCCGTGAACCCACAGCACGCCGGGCGCCGGTCCGGCGGAGCGGTTCAGCGGGCGCAGAATCAGAATGCCGACGGAATGATCCCCCGCCGGAATTTTTCGCTTCTCGATCAGAAAAGGGTGTTTTTTCATATCGGTCTCCGCCGCCTTAATAGAAAAAGCGCTTCTTCATATGCTGATGCATGGCGGGAATCAGTCCGGACACGAGCAGAAAAACCCCGCAGATTCCGCAGACCGCCACGGTATACAGGCTCCACTGGAACATCCGGGTTCCGAAGGTAATGGATTCAAAGAACTCAATCAGGATCGTGAAACCGCCCAGCAGGATCATGAAGCCGCCGAGAATGATCAGCTTTCCTCCCCGGGCATACTTCAGCAGGCAGACCAGGGCGGTCATCAGCAGGCAGCTGATTCCCGTGACCGGGAAGGCAAAGGACAGAAACCACCGCCCGCCGGATTTCAGGCAGGTATAGAGCAGGAAAAGCGCGATCGCCGCGTGGTCCACCGGCACAAAAACCTCCGCCGGCGCGTTTCTGAACCATCGCGGGAGGACGAACAGGATATATCCCAGCGCGATTCCGGTCAGGGCATAGCCTCCCCAGCGCAGCTCCCCGTACCGTTTCAGGCAGGCGATGAAGATGATCAGCGCCGCCAGGACGCACAGCACCGTCAGCGCGATGGCCGCGGGCTTGCCCGATTCCTCATGCCGGACGGGCAGCGCCGCCGGAAAATTCTTTTCCTCCGTCATCTGATCCGGATTCCATACCGGCGTCCCGCAGAGGGGGCAGGTGTTCACGCCCTCCCGCAGCCTGACGCCGCATCTGACACAGTACATATTTCCCTCTTTCCGTCCTTCGCGGCCTGACCGGCCGCCGGGGCGATCGCATATTCTGATCCGCCGCTTTTACCGGTTGCTTTCCACCGTAACCCGGATGCCCAGCTCCACCAGTCTGGAAAAGAACTGCCGCTCCAGATCGGATTCCCGGATATTCCGGATCATGCTGATACAGGTTTTTCCACCATAGCTGACCACCGAGCAGTTGTTCGGGTAGCTCCGCTGGGGGCCGATAATGAAGTCCAGCCGTTCCACATAGGGTTCCATTTCCTCCGGCAGGGCGGTGTCCCCCAGATTGGAGATATTGATGCTTCCCCCGGTTTCCCCACTCTGCCGGTAGATCAGCGACATGACCGCGTTCTTCAGGGCGACCGGAGCGATTCGCAGAATCGGGTTTTTCTGCGGAATCACGTTGGCCGCGATCATTCCGGCCATATTCTGCCGGGTGGCGCCGGCTTTCAGCTGGTGATCCAGGCTCCGGCAGAGCTCCTCCAGCGTGTATTCCCCGAACCGGGGATCCACGCCGACGTTGAGCGCCAGCGCGAAATTGCGCAGCGTTTCGCTGTGAAACAGGCGCCGGAGATTGACCGGAACGGTGATTTTGACCGGAAGCCGGCGCCTGAAGGGCCGGTTCATTTCCTGCACCGTGATCAGGCTTTCCGTCATCACAGCCGAGAGAAAAACAGTTACGGAAACACCGAAGCGGTGCGCGGCGTCCAGCAGCTCCCCGGTTTCCACGATGCCCGCGGTCCAGTCCTTAAACCCGTCCGGGCTGCGGTGTCCCCGCAGGTGAAAGGACCGCTCCTCCCGGCGCCCGGCGCCCGCTCCGGCGGCGTTTTTCAGGAAGCTGTCCTCCGTTTCTTCTTTCCGCGGAGGCTCATCCAGGCTTCGGATGATCTCATTCCGGGAAACGCGGAGGCCGTGCCGGAGTTCAAGATACCGGGCCACCAGATTGCACAGAAAGATTCTGGCTCCGCTTCCGTCCGTGACCGAATGAAAAAACTCCACCGCGATCCGGTTCCGCCAGCCGATGATCCGAAGGCAGCTTTTCTTTCGCTCCGCGCGGCTCATAAAGGTCAGCGGATAGGCATATTCCGGACGGAGAATCTCTTCGCGGCTTTCCCCGGGCTTCATTTCCTCCAGATAGTACCAGAAAAAGCCTTTCCGGAGCGTGACATAAAAGGTCGGAAAGCGGGGGCGCAGATCCTCCGCGGCCTGCCGCAGGATGCCGGGATCCACCGTCTCCCGGAGCGTGGCGGAAAACCGGAACACATTGCTCCAGTTTCGGCTGGCAATCGCCGGAAAGATCAGCGCCGCGGTATCCAGCCGGTACCATTTCTTCTGCACAGACCGTTCCTCCTTTCATTCATCCGGGATACGGGAACCCCGTCCTTCTTCCGTTCCATTATACACCCGGTCTTCTTCCGGCGAAAGCTCTTCCCAAAGATGCCTTCCTCCACTTGCAGGCGCTCCCCGGATGATGTACAATATAAAAAAAGGGGGGAATCCTGATGAAGAAGCCCTTGTTTCATTCTGTGCTGACACTGTGCGTCTTCTGTATTCTGGCTGTCTTTGCCGCCGCCGCGGCGGAGGATTCCCTCCATACCCTTCCCGTCGAGATCATCCGCGTGACCCCGGGGAAGGACGCCGGCTTTGTGATGAGGAACCGCGGCACGGATGAGATTACCTCCCTCAGCTTCAGGATCCGCGGTACGGACGGGGAAGGAAAGTCCGTTTCCTTTCCCGCGGGAGATGCGGAAGCCGGCGGGGAAGGCAGCCTGAACGTGGCGCTGTTCAACGCCCCCGTTACCTCGGTTGTTCTCCCGGGGGACATCCGGGACATCCGGATTGAAAACGGATATCAGTCCGCCTTCGCCAGCACCCTGGAGATCGCCCTGCAGCAATACACCACGCTGGACGGGAAAACCTACCGGGTTCCCGAATCCCAGCTTTGCTGGTTTTCCTCCCGGGACGGATACGCGGCGGCCGCGCCCTGTTCCTTCCGGTACGATTATCCGGACGCCTCCGTTTTTCGCAAAAGCTACAGCTTCAGCCTGGGCGTGAGCATCGAACGGATCTATCCGGAGATGACGGAAGCCCGCCGGGTCAGCAAAGCCGGATATCTGGTTACCGGCATCCGCGGCGGAATTCTGGCCGGACGGGAGATTCAGGTCGGCGATCTGATCTGGGCGGTCAACGGCATCCCGATTGTGGAGGATCCCTGCGCCATGGAAAAAGCCAAGGCTTCCCTGATCGACGGGGCGGAGATGACCCTGTCCCTGCTCCGGGAGGATCAGCCGATGGAGCTCCTGGTCACGCCCGGGGATCTGATTACCTACAAATCATACATCCGGCACTGAAATGAGACGCTGAGACGAAAGAAGAAGAGACCGGGACGCTTTCTTCCCGGCCTCTGTTTTTTTTCCGCATTACAGCAGGGCGGCCAGTTCCGCCCGCTTTTCCAGCACGGTCTTCAGCAGCGGGGCATAATCCATCTCCTCGCCGGCCCGCAGATGTTCCGTCATCTCGCCCACCGGCTGCGCGATCGGCGTCAGCGCCAGGGTCGCCATGACGCCCTTCAGGGCATGCGCATCCTCAAAGGCGCCCTTCAGATCATGCTCCGCCAGATGCTTTTCCAGCGCTTCAAAATGGGCGTCCGCCACGCCCGCCCGCACCATGCGCAGATAGAAGTCCTCCCTGCCCAGGCACCGCCCCAGGCCTTCCTCCGTATTGGCTCCAAAGGCTTTCAGCTGATCTATCGTCATGTTGATTCCTCCGTTCCTTCTCTTCCGCCCGGGTTTCCGGCAGGATTATACCATCTCCGGACGAAGCTGACAAGAATCCGGTCCGCGCTCCGGATCAGGCTTCTTCCGTTCCGTTCTGATCCGCCGGAATCCGGATTTTCACGGTACAGCCTTCGTCCTTTTTCCCCGTCACGGTCAGGGTTCCCTGGCACAGGAGCTCCAGCCGGGTCCGGACATTGGCAATGCCGATATGATCCGGCCCTTCCGGCAGCGTATCGAACCCCACGCCGTTATCCTCGATCCGGATTTCATAGGCGTCCCCCACGGTTTCCGAAGTGAGCCGGATGGTTCCGGCGCTTTTCCGCCGCTTGCAGATTCCGTGCTTCACCGCGTTCTCCACCAGGGGCTGCAGGGTCATCCTCGGCAGCTGAAAGTTCGTTACCTTCAGATCGTATTCCATCCGGATATTGGGAAACCGTTTTTCTTCAATGGAGATATAATGCTTCAGGTGATTCAGTTCCTCTTCGAAGCTCGTCAGATTCGGCTTGCTGAGATCGGAAAAATTATCGTGCAGATAATCGCTCAGCTGATAAACCATTTCCTGCGCGGCGGTCGGATCGGAATCGCACAGGCTGGCCACGGAGCTGAGCGCATTATAAATAAAGTGCGGATTAATCTGGGCCTGAAGCGAGCGCAGCTTGCTTTCCGCCAGCGCCTGCTCCCGCTGGGCGGTCACCTGCTGCACCCGGACATAGACGTTCGTATAATGAAAAATCACCGCGCTGCACATCGCCAGCGGCAGCAGCGACGGGCCCCAGTCCCCCGCCATGCGCTGAATGAGCAGGCAGACAAAGGGAACCAGCGGATGAATCATCAGTACCATCTTCGTCCGTATGCTTTCCCGGTTTCGCAGAATCCGGATCAGGACCAGAACCACCATGACGGAGGGATAGACCACTGAAATCCAGTGCCCCGGTCCCCTGTGGTACAGGCCAGTCTCCGGGTCCACCGTAAACAGCCACCCGGTGAAGGTACCGGCCAGAATGATCAGCGCATACAGGACCGAAAGCACCTGCATGATCCGTTCCAGTTTCCGCTCCCTCGCGGTATATTCATGAATCCAGCTCCTGAGCAGCTGCCAGAAAATCACCGTCATCACCGGCTGCAGAAGCTCATACCCCATTCCGGTCAGGATGATCAGCGGCCTCTGTTCCCGTATGCCATGCACATGCCAGAACAGGCCGTCGCAGAAAAGATAGAGCGCGCAGCAAAATACCTGGCTGCGGTACTGATTGCTGAACTTTTCCCTGAATCCGCTTCGCAGAATACTCAGGTCAATCAGCGTCAGCAGAAAAACCCCGTAGCAGGTCACCGCGATATTGACGTGCTCCGGTTTCGTATTGTCGTGATCGTACTGCAGGCTGATCAGAAACAGCGTCACAAACGCCGCCACTTCCGGAACAAGGGTCAGGAAGTGCGCCCGTTTCCTCAGCCCTGTCTGGATCCGCATTCCGCCTTCAGACATGTTTTTCTCATCCTTCTGCCGCGTGAGCGGATCCTCAGCGCCTGCTGACATACCGTTCTGTCAGCCAGGCACAGGTTGGCTCGCTCCAGCTGTATTGATCCATGTATTCCCCGAAAAAGCTCCGCCGGGCCCGGGCATCGCCGTCCAGCAGATGATAGTAATCGCAGTCGATTTTCTGCGTGTCCACGGCATAGCCCCGGCCGCGGCTGAGCACCGCGTCCGGAAAGCCGGCGTCCTTCAGCGTTTTTTTCAGATCGCTGAACAGATGATACAGATAATCCCGCTTCCGTTCGTCATCCGTTTCATCCGGCCAGAGAACGGCGCAGAGCGTGTTGACGCTGGTCTCCGCTCCCCGCCGGTCGATCATATACGCCAGCAGCTCCTTTGTCTTGGTCCGGCGGAAAACCAGCGGGGTTTTATCCGCGTACACCTCAAAGGACCCGAAGGTCACCGCCCGAAGCTTCTTCCGGCGCTCCACCCGGTACTTGAAATAATCAATTTCCGCCTGCACCTGGGACACCCGGAAGGGTTTAAGCAGATAGCTGACATCCTGATGCATCCGCAGCGCCGGAAGGGCATACCGCTCGTATCCCGTGCAGAATACCACCGCCAGCCTGGGCCACAGGGCGATCATCTCCCGCGCCAGGTCCAGCCCGTTGATCTCATGCAGCTCAATATCGAGGAAAGCAATATCCACCCGGTGCCCCCTGCACCAGGCCAGTGCCTCCGCTCCGTCGTCAAAAGCATAAACCGCCTGGATATCCGGCGATTTTTCTACCGCCCTCTTCAGCGCGTCCAGCTGCAGTTTTTCATCATCCACACATACCGCGATCATATATCTACTCCTGTCCGGCAACTCATTATCATACACTTTTCCTTATATTTTACAATAAGCTGCTGACAATGTTCTGACAATTCGGACACAAAAAAAGACTTCCGGAAGGATTCCCGTGATCCGTTCCGGAAGTCTCTGTATTTTTTCTGTTTTTTACTCGCTGACGCCGTTTTCGACGGCGGTTTCCGCGGGCTTTTCCCCTTCCGGCGCGGTTCCGCGGTCACCGGGCCTCTGCCGGGTCTTTCCCCCCGTGCTTTCCTTCTGTTCCGTTTCCGCCGGTTCCTGTGTTTCCTCCGTCCGGTCCGCCTCTCCGGCGGTTTCCGTCTCTGTTTTCTGCTCCGGTTCGGCGGTAATTTCCATGCTCATGCCGAAGCTGATGTATTCATCCGGCGTAAAGTCAATATACACCCGGTAGCTGATTTCCTCCGTCCCTTCCTCCGCCAGGGCGGAAATCCGGGAAATCGTTCCCGTATACTGCCGGCTTTCATCCGCGGCCAGCTCCAGCTGCACCGTATCCCCGATTTGCAGCTCCTTCAGATCATCCGCGGCGATCACCGCCTCCACCCGCATCCCGCTGATGGGATAGATTTTGATCATCGCGCCGCCTTTGGAAACGGTATCCCCCTGCGCCACGGAAACCTCCGCCACGACGCCGTCCGTTTCCGCGAGAATCCGGGTACCGGTCATCTCATACGCGTCCCAGCTTCCCTCCAGGGTTTCCATCAGAAGATCCCCCTTCCGGACCTGGTCCCCGTCCTGAACCGCCACGGAAACCACCGCGCCGGCGGCGCTGACCGCCACAGGGCTGACCCGGCTGACGCTTCCGCCGCCGATCCGGGTTTCCGTCGCATAGGTTCCGTCCCGGTAGATATACACGCTGTCCCCGACGATGAAGCTGCCCTCCGTAACCTGCACTGTATAACTGCTTCCGTCCACCGCGGTGATCACGCCCACGCCGGTGCGGGTCTTGGCCTTGCGGCACTGCAGATAGACGGTCTCGCCCACGTGGACCAGCGTGGTCTCAACGGAGCTGTAGGCCTTGCCGGTCGAGGCGCTGACGGTATAAAGGGTGCTGCCTTCCAGATACATCACCGCACCATAGCTGTTCACCGCTTCTTCCGCGTCATCCCCGGGCCGGACAAAGATGCCCGTGATCTTTCCGTCCGCCGGAGCATAAACCTTTTCGGTTTTCATTTCCGCCAGGATTTCCCCGGCTTCCACCTTCATGCCCTTCTCGACCTTGACGCTGCCCACCTTCCCGCCGATCGGCGCGAAGATCGTCACCGTCTCTCCCGGCTCCACCGTGCCGCTGGCGTTCAGCGTATCCGCCGCCGCGGCTCCGGTCAGCAGGCACAGCGCTGACAGCAGCGCCAGCATTTTCTTCCATCCCGGTTTCTTCATGATCGTACCCTTCCTTTCTTCGCGCCTCTCCGGCCGCCTTTCGTTTTTGAAACTCCTTCCGTTTTCCCTGTCCGTGATTCCCGTATTTTTCTGACCCCGTCAGATTGCCCGCAGCGCGTCAATCGGATTCAGCCGGCTGGCTTTCCGGGCCGGCGCCCATCCGAAAATAATGCCCACCGCGGCCGAAAAGCCGACGCCCAGCAGGACGGCTCCCCCGTTGAAGACGAAGGAGGTTCCCAGCACCTGGCACAGAATATAGCTGAGGATCAGCCCCATGGCTGCCCCGCAGAGGCCGCCGAAGAGGGAAAGCATGAAGCTTTCCAGCAGGAACTGGCTCTGAATCTGCCAGGGAATGGCGCCGAGCGCCTTTTTCAGGCCGATTTCCATGGTACGCTCCGTCACCGTGGTCAGCATCATGTTCATAATGCCGATTCCGCCCACCAGCAGCGCGATGCTGGCGATGCCGGCCAGCAGGCTGGACATCATGGTGGTCATGGTTTCCATGCGCTCCTCAATGGTTTCCATCGAGGCCACGGTATAGCAGTCCTCCTCGAAATCGAAGATCACATCCATGGTTTCCTCGATCTGGGACTGGGCGGCCGAGGACTCCGCCCCCTCCTTCAGATAGACGGTAAAGGAGGTCACCTCATTGCTGTTGTTCACCTTCAGCCCCGTGGTATACGGCATGATCACATCAGGGGAGCCGCTGAAGATGGAGGCGATTCCGCCTCCGCTGTCCTCATCAAAACGCCCGACGATCGTAAAGGGCAGGCCCGCCACATAGAGGGTTTCCCCGATCGGATTCACGCCCAGGAAGAACGCGTCCACCACATTCTGGCTGATCACGCAGACATAGCTGCGGTTGTCATCATCCACGAAGTTCAGGCTCCGGCCCTGGACGATCAGGTCCTCATTGACCTGGAAATAATAGGCGTTCCGTCCCGCGACCGTGAAGGTCGTCTGCACATTCCGTCCGTAGCTGACCCTTCCCATCAGGGAGACGTTCGGCACGACGCCGTCCACCGTATCCAGCGCGGCGATCCGGCTCAGATCCTCCGGCGTCATGCCCGTCTTCAGATCGCTGCCGGTCACATTCACCGTCAGGGTCCCGACCCCCAGGCTGGAAAAGCTGGAGGAAATACTGCCGCTGACTCCGCTGACGGTGGTGATCAGCGTAATGACCGCCATCACCCCGATCATGATTCCCAGCAGCGTCAGAAAGGAGCGCACCTTGTTGCCCCGGATATTGTCCAGCGCCATCCGGATGCTCTCGCCCCACATCACCAGAGCTGAGCGGATTTTCCTACGCATCCTGCAGGCCCCCTTCCGTAATCTCCCCGTCGATGATATGCACCACCCGGCGCGCGTGGCGGGCAATATTCAGATCGTGGGTAATCATGATCACGGTCCGGTGCTCCTGATTCAGTTCCCGAAACAGTTCCATAATCTGCGCGCCGGTTTTCTGATCCAGGGCACCGGTCGGTTCATCCGCCAGCAGAATGCTGGGATTCCCGATCATCGCCCGCGCGATGGCCACCCGCTGCTGCTGGCCGCCCGAAAGCTGGCTGGGCAGATGCTCCATCCGGTCGCTGAGCCCGACCCGCTCCAGCATGGCCTCCGCCCGCTTCCGCCTTTCCCGCGGTGAAACGCCCGCGTAGATCAGGGGAAGCTCCACATTCTTCCGGGCCGTCAGCCGGGGCAGCAGCTGGCTGTTCTGAAAAATGAACCCGATTTCCCGGTTCCGCAGCGCCGCCAGCTCTTCCTCATCCAGATCCTCCACGGCCCGGCCCCGCAGAATATATTCCCCGGCCGTCGGGGTATCCAGACAGCCGATGATATTCATCAGGGTGCTTTTTCCGCTTCCGGAAGGGCCCAGAACCGACAGGTAGTCTCCCTCCGCCAGATCCAGGTTGATCTTTTTCAGCACATGGACGCTTTCTCCCGCCAGGAGATAGTCCTTGTCAATCCCCCGCATCCGGAAAAAAATTTCACCGTCCATCTCAGTATCCTCTCGATCCGCTGCCACCGCTACCGCCGCTGCTGCCGCCGCTGCTGCCGCCGGTTCCGTTGCTGTTGCGCTGGCGGGTGCCCCAGTTTCCGTTCTGTCCGCTTCCGGGGCGCATCGCGTTCTGCGGCTGGTTGACCTGCTGGCTGCCGAACAGGCCGCTGAAGAGGCCGGCCAGGCCGGTCTGGGTTTCCGTCTTTTCCGCCACCTTATAGACGGTTTCGCCCTCGGTGAGGCCGGATTTAATCTCCACATAATTGCCGTTGGAGACGCCCACGGTCACCGGGCTTTCGGTCATGGTGCCGTCCGCCGCCTGCTTGTAGACATAGGCGGTATTATCCCGGGCGGTGCTCAGCGCTTCCATCTTCAGAACGATGACATTGTTCGCCTCCTCCTGGGGCACCGTCACCGTGGCCTGCATGCCCGGATAAACGTTCGCGGCTTCGCCGGTGTCCACCAGCACCGTGGCCGTATAGTACGCCACGTTATTGCCGGTATAGGTGGAATAATCAATCGCGTCGATGGCGGCGTCAAAGGCCGCGCCCGCGGAGCTCACCGTGACCCGGCAGGCCTCCCCCACCGATACGGAGGAGATATCGCTCTCTCCGATCCGGACGGAAACCTTCATATGGTCAAAATCCGCCAGCGTCAGAAGCGCGGCGCCGGAGGATACCTCCTCCCCGGCTTCCACCTCCACCGCGCTGACGGTTCCGTCGAAATCCGCCGTCAGCGTTTCACCCCCGCTCAGGCGGATCAGCTTTCCGCCTTTGGCCACCTTCTGGCCCACGGAGACATACACTTCCTTCACCTTCTGATCCCCGGAGGCCGTATAGGCCTTGCTGTTGATCAGCTGCATCGAGCCGCTGAAATTCAGGCTGTTGGAAATGGATCCCGTCGTCGCGGTATAGGCGTCATAGGTCACCTGATAATCCGCCCGCAGCTTGCTGTAGCCCAGCCAGGCTCCCGTTCCGAGAAGAGCCAGAAGGACCACCGTCCAGATGATCCGGCGCACCGTCTTTTTCCGGCTTCTTTTCTTTTTCTTCGTCCCGGCGGCGCTCTCCGCCTTCTGCTGCGGAATTCCCTCCGCACGGATTGTTTCGCTCACGGCTGAAGCCTCCCTTCCGCTTCCGTCTTTCTCATTCACGGGGTTTATCATAATCGCCGAAACTTAACTGAACCTTAACTGAGACCGAAATCAAAGAAAAAGCGGAGAAGGCGCCTTTTCCCTTCTCCGCTCCGCCGGCAGGCCGGCAGAATTTTTATTCGCTTAATGCGTCGTATAGTATTTTTCGCCCGTTTTCATCAGATACCGGTGCGCCGCCGCGCAGCCGGCCGCCAGCAGCACCGCCATCACGGCAAAGTAAGTCCATCCGTTTACGGAAAACTTGTCGATCAGCAGGTAGCTGATGCCTCCCAGCAGCACCAGGATGCCCAGGGACAGCAGCATTCCCATCAGCACGCCCGTGTTCTGCTTCACCGCCTCCTGCTCCGTAACCCAGTTCAGTTTCGGCTTTTTCACGTCTCTCGCGAGGGAAAGGCAGCAGGTGATATAGGTGAACAGAACGCACAGCAGGCAGGCCAGCACGGCCTCCAGCGCGATCGGGGTAAACAGGACGACCAGGGCGATCCCCGTGGCCAGAATCCCGATCAGGGTCAGTCCGTATCCGACCAGCAGCTTGGACAGGAGATGCGTCCTCACGGGAACCGGCAGGGACAGCATCAGATCGTGTCCTTTGCCCTCCCGGGTCACCGCGGTGGATAAAGCGGGATTCAGATCCGCCACGAATCCGACATAGACCGCGACCACGGCGATGGTCAGAGGCATCGGAAGATGCTGCAGCAGCACCTGGATGCTCTCGCTGTTATCCCCCATGTGCCGGCCGATAAACAAGCCCATCATAACCACCATCAAGGCGGGCATCAGGCAGACCGGCAGGATATTCGTCGCGTAAGCGGGAACCCGGAGAATCTGGCGGATTTCCCGCGTCATCAGGGCCGTCAGGCTGCCGCCGCCGGAGTGGGCAAACGCGTCTTTCTGAATGCCTTTTTTCCCGGAAGCCGCCGGCGCCTCCGCCTGAATCAGGGAAAGCGCGCGATAGCGGAAGCCCAGCAGGTACACCAGCAGCGCGATAACGCCCAGGTTGGCCGCCGCGAAAAGCAGCAGCTGTCCCCAGTCGCCCAGCATGCCCCGGGTTCCCCAGCCCGCCGGCGGAAAGATGTTGGCAAAGCCCTGAATCCGGGCGGAATTGGAGGTGATCAGATTCGCCAGCATATCTCCGCCGGAACCGGTATTCCCCGTCAGACTGCCGAAGGACATGGAAACATAGAAATAAGCAACCATCAGGCCCAGGCCGCCCACCGTCATGATCGCCTCGCGGTGCCTGAGCAGCGCGGAAGCTCTCACCAGCAGCGTGGCCAGCATCGCGCCGATACTGACCGGAATCATCGGCGCAAAGAGCCATACGATCACCATCCGGACATAGAACAGCGCGTCCTGCCCCGTTCTGACGCCGAAAAGAATGCAGGCCGGCAGCAGAATCAGGGCGTTAATCGCCAGCTCCGTCAGCAGGATCTGGGTCATTTTGGCCGCCAGAACCACGTGGGACCGGACCGGCAGGGAGGCCGTAAACACCGCGTCCCGCCCCAGATACAGAGAGCTCATCACGGAGAAGAAGGACAGGATCAGCGTACCCACGGTGGAAATGCCCACCGCGGAAATCACCATCAGATCCGCCAGGCCCATCGGCGGCTGGCCCATGCGCAGCAAAAGATCAATCGCCTTGGTTTCCAGGAAAAACATCGCGCCGCCCAGATACAGCAGCAGGAAAACGTACAGAAAGGCTCTGCCGATGGAGCGCTTCCGCTCCTTCGGACCCAGGTTCTTCCAGTTCTTCGGCTTCAAATCGGAATAGCGGGAAAGCAGCTGCAATCTCAGCAGCGCCATGAACTGCTTCATTTCGCCTCGCCTCCGTGACCGTCCTCATCCATATCCGTCAGCTCGAGGAACAGATCCTCCAGGCTGGCGCCCACTTCGCCGGACCGCAGCTCATCCAGGGTTCCCAGCGCCTTCAGGCCGCCCTCGGAAATAATACCGATCCGGGTGCAGAGCTTTTCCGCCACCTCCAGCACATGGGTGGAGAAGAACACGGTATTTCCCTCCCGGCAGTGGCGCTGCATTTCCTCCTTCAGCAGGTGAGCCGCCCGGGGATCCAGGCCGCCCAGCGGCTCGTCCAGAATCCACACCGGCGGATGATGAATCAGCGCGCCCATCACCAGCAGCTTCTGCTTCATGCCCCTGGAATAGGAACGGATCTGGTTGTTGATCGCGTCCTCCAGGGAGAACAGATCCAGATATTTCTCGATATGCGCCTTGCGGTGCGCGGTATCCACCTGATAGATATCCCCCATGAAGTTCAGATACTCCATTCCGGTCAGCCGGTCATACAGATCGTTCCCGTCCGGCACAAAGCCGATCTGCCGCTGCGCCGCCAGCCGGTCCCGATCCATCCGGTGCCCGGCGATGGTCACAGTCCCCTGATCCGGGTTCAGAATCCCTGTCATCAGCTTGATGGTGGTCGTCTTGCCGGCGCCGTTCGGCCCGATAAAACCGAAAAGCTCTCCGCCCTCCACATGAAGGGTCAGATCATCCACCGCCTTTTTATTTCCCTTCGTATAGACTTTTGTCACCCTGTCCAACTGAATCATTGTTCCCTGTCTCCTTTTCAGCGTCTGAGGTTTTCCGCGGATTGTCTTCCGGATAACGGGGTCATCATAGCATAGATGACCGTACAAATAAAGCTGTTTCGAAGAAAAATAGCACTGCTTATTTGGCGGTGCTATTCTTCCGGATTCTGTTTATTCCAGGGAATCCTCTCCGTTTTCCGGCGGCGTGTCTTCGCCGGCTTCCTTCTCTTCGCCGGCTTCCTTCTCTTCGCCGGCGGCTTCCACCGTCTCCGGCGCTTCTCCGGCCTCCGTCCGGTTCTCCTCTGTCCCGTTTTCTTCCGTCCGGGTCTCCTCCCCGGGGTCTTCCTCTTCCTTTTCGGCCCGGCAGACGCCCACGACGGTGCTGCCTTCGCTCAGCCTCATGATGCGCACGCCCTGCGTGGCCCGCCCGCACAGGCGGATATCCGAAGCCCGGCTGCGGATGATGGTTCCGTCGTCCGTGATCAGGAGAATATCCTCGTCCTCATGGACAAACATCAGAGCTGCCAGATCACCGGTCTTATCCGTCAGATTCATGGCCTTGATTCCCAGGCCGCCCCGTCCCTGCTCCCGGTATTCCTCCGGATCCGTCCGTTTTCCGTAACCCAGGGTGGTCACCGCGAGCACCGTGGTGTCCGGCTCCACCGCCGCGATATCGATAACCTCATCGTCCTCATTGAGCCGCATGCTGCGAACACCGATGGAGTTCCGGCCCACGTTCCGGACATGGCGCTCATTGAAGCGGATCGCCTTTCCCTTCCGGGTGGACACCAGCATCTCGTCGTCTCCGGTGCTCAGCCGGACGCCGATCAGCTCGTCTCCCTCCCGCAGCACGATCGCGATCAGGCCGTTCTTCCGCAGATTCCGGAATTCCTCCAGCGCGGTCTTCTTGATCATGGCGTTCCGGGTAGCCATCACCAGATTGTATTCCTGCTCTGTCTCGCGGGGCATGGGCAACATCGTGCTGACCTTTTCCCCGCCGGCGATCTGCAGCAGGTTGATAATCGCGGTTCCCCGGGCCTGCCGGCCCGCTTCGGGAATCTGGTAGCACTTCAGGCTGTACACCCGGCCGAGATTAGTGAAGAACATGATCTCCTGGTGGGTGCTGACCACAAAGAGCTGGGTCGTATAGTCCGTATCCTTCACGTTCATGCCGCTGACGCCCCGGCCGCCGCGGTGCTGCGCCCGGTATACGCTGCTGGGCACCCGCTTGACATAGCCGTCATGGGTCAGCGTGACCACCATATTTTCTTCCTGAATCAGATCCTCGACGTCGATCTCGCCCTCGATCACCGTCAGCTCGCTGCGGCGCTCGTCCGCGAACTTGTCCCGGATCGCGGTAATCTCCGTCTTGATCACATCCATCAGCAGATGCTCATCCGCCAGGATCGCGGTCAGGCGGGCGATGGTTTTCTCCAGCTCCTGATATTCCTCCATCAGGCGCTCCCGCTCCAGACCGGTCAGGCGGGCCAGGCGCATATCCAGAATCGCCTGGGCCTGCTTATCCGTAAAGGCGAAGCGGCCGATCAGCGCTTCCTTGGCCGACGCCGTATCCTTGCTGGCCCGGATGATGGCCACGATTTCATCGATATGATCCAGCGCCTTCAGGAGGCCTTCCAGAATATGAGCCCGGGCATTGGCCTTGTCCAGCTCGAAGCGGGTCCTCCGGGTCACGACATCCTTCTGGTGTTCCAGATAATAATAGATCATCTCCCGCAGGTTCAGCACCCTGGGCTTGCCGTCCACCAGGGCCAGCATATTGGCGCCGAAGTTCTCCTGCAGGCTGGTATGCTTATACAGATAGTTCAGCACCACCTGGGGATAGACGTCCTTCTTCAGCTCGATGACGATCCGCATGCCGTTCCGGTCGCTCTCGTCGCGGACGTCGCTGATCCCCTCCAGCTGCTTGTCCCGCACCAGGTCGGCGATCTTCTCCACCAGCTTGGCCTTGTTCACCATATAGGGGATTTCCGTCACCACAATCCGGCTGCGGTTGCTGGACATTTCCTCGATATTGGTCCGGCTGCGCACGGTGATTTTTCCGTGGCCGGTATAATAGGTCTCCCGGATTCCCGCGCGGCCCAGAATCAGCCCTCCGGTGGGGAAATCCGGCCCCTTGATATGCTGCATCAGATCCTCAATGGAACAGTCCGGATTGTCGATCATGCAGACGACGCCGTTGATTACCTCCGCCAGATTGTGCGGCGGGATATTGGTCGCCATTCCGACGGCGATGCCGTTGGAGCCGTTGACCAGCAGGTTCGGGAAGCGGGAGGGAAGCACCGCCGGCTGCTGCAGGGTTTCATCGAAGTTCGGATAGAAATCCACCGTATCCTTTTCGATGCCTTCCAGCATGTGCATGGTCAGCTTCTGCATCCGGGCTTCCGTATACCGCATGGCGGCCGCGCCGTCTCCGTCCACGCTGCCGTAGTTGCCCTGGCCTTCCACCAGCGGATAGCGGATGTTGAAGGGCTGCGCCAGACGAACCATGGCGTCATACACGGAGCTGTCTCCGTGGGGATGATATTTACCCAGCACGTCGCCC
Source organism: Clostridiales bacterium (assembly GCA_015056205.1). Classification (GTDB taxonomy): domain Bacteria; phylum Bacillota; class Clostridia; order Christensenellales; family Aristaeellaceae; genus Aristaeella. The sequence goes on from SVGS01000016.1 coordinate 63,475, forward strand.
ACCAGGCGGGCGCTCTTGCGGAAGGGCTTGTCCGGCGTCATGCCCAGCTCGTTCATATCGTACAGAATCCGGCGGTGTACCGGCTTCAGTCCGTCCCGCACGTCCGGCAGGGCCCGGTCAATGATGACCGCCATTGCGTAGGAGATAAAGCTCTTCTTCATCTCCTGTTCCAGATTTACCGGGATCAGTTTATCCTGAATCATAATCTACCTCTTACACGTCCAGATCCTTCACCAGATCGCTGTTTTCCTGAATGAATGTCTTCCGGGGCTCCACATCGTCGCCCATCAGCAGCGTAAACAGCCGGTCCGCCTCCATGGCGTCGCTGGGTGTGATCCGCATCATGCTCCGGGTTTCCGGATTCATCGTCGTCATCCACAGCTGCTCGCTGGACATTTCGCCCAGACCTTTATACCGCTGGATCTCCGGCTTCGGCTCCCGACCGATCTCGTCCAGCAGGCGCTGAAGCTCGTCATCGTCATACACGTATTTTTCCATTTTGCCCTTGGTCACCTTGTACAGGGGCGGCATGGCGGCGTAGACATAGCCCTTTTCGACCAGGGGACGCATAAAGCGGTAGAAGAACGTCAGCAGCAGAATCCGGATATGCGCGCCGTCCACGTCCGCATCGGTCATGCAGACGATCCGGTGATACCGCAGCTTGCTTTCGTCAAACTGGTCGCCGAACCCGCAGCCGAAGGCCGTAATCATCGCCCGGATTTCCGCGTTGTCCAGCGCCCGGTCCAGCCGGACCTTCTCCACATTCAGGATCTTGCCCCGCAGCGGCAGAATCGCCTGGAAATGCCGGTCCCGGCCCTCCTTGGCGCTGCCGCCGGCGGAGTCTCCCTCCACCATGAAGATCTCGCACTTGCTGGGATCCCGCTCCGAGCAGTCCGCCAGTTTTCCCGGCATGCTGCCGCTCTCCAGCACCGTCTTGCGCCGGACGGTTTCCCGGGCCTTCCGGGCCGCTTCCCGGGCCCGCTGCGCGTCCACGCACCGGTTCACGATCGCTTTGGCGACCGAGGGATTCTCCTCCAGATAGGTGGTCAGCTCTTCCGTAACCAGGCTGTCCACCACGCCCCGGACCTGCCCGGAACCCAGCTTGCTCTTGGTCTGGCTCTCGAACTGCGGATCCTCCATTTTGATGGAGATGATCGCCGTCAGGCTCTCCCGGACATCTTCGCCCTTCAGATTGGGTTCGCTGTCCTTCAGAATCTTGTAGCGGCGGCCGTAATCGTTGATCGCCCGGGTCAGCGCGGTGTTGAACCCCACCAGATGGGTGCCGCCGTCCGGCGTGGCGATATTGTTCGCGAAGGAATACACGTTCTCCGCGTAGCTGTCGTTGTACTGCATGGCCATCTCCACCAGGATGCCGTCCTTCATCCCTTCGGTGTAGATCGGCTCGGGGAACAGGGTCTGCTTATGCTGGTTCAGGAAAAGCACAAACTCCTTCAGGCCGCCCTCAAAGCAGAAATCATGCTCCTTCGGCTGCTCCCCCCGCTCGTCCCGGAAAATAATCCGGATCCCCTTGTTCAGGAAGGCCATTTCCCGCATGCGGTTCCGAAGGGTTTCATACTCGAAATCCCCGGTTTCGAAAATGCCTTCCGGATTGTCCTCGGACTTCACGTCCGGCAGGAACTGAATGGTGGTGCCGGTACGGTCCGTCTCCCCGATCACCTTCAGATCGTACAGATATTTCCCCCGGCTGTATTCCTGCCGGTAGATCTTCCCGTTCTGATAAACCGTCACGGTGAAGTGTTCGCTCAGGGCGTTCACCACGCTCGCGCCGACCCCGTGAAGCCCGCCGGAGACCTTGTATCCCCCGCCGCCGAACTTCCCACCGGCGTGCAGCACCGTCAGGCACACCTCCACCGCGGGCCTTTGCATCTTCGGATGCAGCCCCACCGGAAAGCCGCGCCCGTCATCCTGCACCGTAACGCTTCCGTCCCGGTTCAGCGTGACATTGATCTGCTTGCAGTATCCGGCCAGCGCCTCGTCCACCGAATTGTCCACAATTTCATAAACCAGGTGATGCAGCCCGCGGGCATCGGTGGACCCGATATACATGCCGGGCCGCTTCCGCACCGCTTCAAGGCCTTCCAGCACCTGAATCTGTTCTTCTCCGTAATCCGACGTCACCGCGGTTACCTGTTGTTCCAGATTCTGTTCCATTTCTTCAGCCATTTCGCACCTCATCCGTCTGTCGGATCCGGGCTGTTCCGGACCATATCTTCAATCCCGGAACCCCTTGAAAAATCAAATACTCAACCGATTTATTATACCACTTTTTGTCCATTTTGGAAAGGTTTTTCTTGCCCTTCCGCCCTGTCCGGACGCCTCTCCGGCCTTCGTTTTTCCTTCCGAAAAAAAGCCGCCCCGGGGTTTTCCCCCCGGAGCGGCAGCTGGTCGCGCGTACCCGCTCAGAACTCGAATTCATCCTCCGCTTCTTCCGGCTCCTCCGGCACGTAGTCGCTCAGATAGGCTTCCGTGATCACCGTGGACCAGGAGGAAGTCGTCGTGGGATGATAGTTGCGCAGCGCCTGAATGTGGAAGTCGAGGTAGGCGTTGCTGTAAAGCGGAATCTCGGAGGCAATCGCCGTCCGGTATTCCTGCATGGCAATCCATTTCCGGCAGTAGCCGACCGTGTCTCCGGGCTCCGTCTGCCGCAGATCCCGGCACAGGGCGGCCAGCTGCGCGTCTGTGATGCCGTTCAGCTGGTTGGTGTCGCTGCCCGCCGGATAATCCGTCGCCGGATCAAACACGTCGGAGAAATTGGTGCCCAGGAGGATCAGGTCGCAGTCCCGCTCCTCCTGCCCGTAATACTTCCGCAGCAGCTGCGTCATGGGAATCTGCTCGACCTGCAGCGCGATGCCGGCCTCCGCCAGGTGATCCGTGAAGGTTTCCTGCAGAACGGCTCCGATGTTGTTGTTTTCCGGATAAATCAGCTTCAGGGACAGGGGCTGCATGGTTCCGGAAGCGTTGGAGTAACGCACGGTATCTTTTCCCACCGTAAAGGGCTGCCCTTCCGCGTTCAGGTTCCAGCCGGCGCCGTCCAGCAGGGCTGCCGCCGCTTCGACGGAGAAGGTATAATCCGTCAGGCCGTCCAGGGACAGCCCTTCCCAGGCCGCCGCTTCCTCGTCGTTGTTCGGAACCAGCGTCCCGTTCGCCATTAGGAACATCCACTGGCCCAGGCCGTAATAACCGGTGACCCGGGTACCGTAAGCGCCCAGATACTGGGCGATCAGGTTGTCCTGATCCATGCAGAGGTTCAGCGCTTTCCGCACATTCACGTCCGCCGTGGGGCCCTTTTCCGCGCAGAAGGAGATGAACCCGAGTCCGTTCCGGCTGTAGGCCTGCATCGCGAAATCCCCGGTTTGCACCAGCTGCATGCCGCCGGCGATCTGATCGTTCCGGGCGCAGCGGGTCAGCAGGTCAATGTTTCCCTGGCTCAGCTCGGACATGGCCAGGTTGGAATCCAGATAGCGGATTTCGATCGCCGGAATCGCGACGGAAGTACCGTCCGCGTTGCCCGAATAGTATTCGTTGCGCGTCAGCGTTACGTTCTGTCCGTCATAGCTCGTCAGCACATACGCGCCGCTGGTCACCGAAGGATGGCTCATGTAGCCGGTTTCCGCGTTCAGCAGCGTGGTTTTCAGCACGTCCGCGCTGAAGTCGCCGCTGATATACACGCCCTCTCCGTCATCCCTGACCTCGCAGCCGGGAGCCAGCACGGTGATCGGCATCGGGTATACGTTCAGGGCCTGCAGCTCGTAGAAATACGGGGAGAAGGAAGGATCCAACGTCAGCGTCAGCAGATAGTCGCCCAGGAGCCGCACGCCCGCCAGCGTCTTCGTCTGGCCGGAAACATAATCGGCCGCGCCGGTCAGATGGCTTCCCTCCATGGACCTTCCGGCCGCCTCCCGCAGTTCGGGAGACATCTGCAGCAGCAGACTGAAGGCGTAATCCTTTGCCGTAATCGGGGATCCGTCGCTAAATTTCAGGTCCTGATTCAGTGCGAGGGTGTAGGTATCCCCCTCCTGATTCACGGACGCCGCGCTGATCACTCGGGTATCAAATTCATAAATACCGGTATCGGAATCCCAGTTCACAGGGCTGCAGCCGAAAATCAGCCGCCGCACGTCCAGGTCGCTGGCGTTGTTCCCCAGCGCTTCGGAAAAGAAATTCCCGTTGAACGGGTTGGTGACGCCCACCGTCAGCTTTTCATAGCGGCTCTCCGCCGTGTGCTCCGCCAGTCCGGGCAGAACCGTCCAGATCAGCATGACAGCCAGCAACGCGGCCAGAATCTTTTTCATCTCTTTTTCCTCCTTCCGGATGTAACTTCATTATACTCAAGAACGGGCCGGATTTCAACCGGGCTGAAAAGGCCGGGCAGAGGGTGTCTGCCCGGCCGGTAATCCCGGAAAATATTTTGGTCTTACTCGATGATTTCACCGCTGCCCAGGATGCTTTCCGCGATACCCAAAGGCGTGCCGTAGTCTTCAATCTGAATGACCCGCGGCGCTCCGCCCGGATTGGTTCCGGCCGGGATCGCAAAGACGGTGATCTCACGGTTGGAAGCCGGCATCACGCCGTCTACGCTATTGATCAGCAGGGTGTATCCGTCCACTTCCGGAATCGCCACGCTGTAAGCTTCTCCGGCCACCAGCGTCCGTACGATGGGTTCACTCACGACCGCTCCGTTTGCGATGGACTGTACGTAAATCGTCAGCGTATAGGCAGCCGGTGTGTAGGTTACGGTCCGGCTGACATCCAGGCCGTTGATCGTTCCGAATACGCTTTCGATATCCACGGTGTATCCGGGCCGTTCAGGCGACCTCACCTCATACTGCTGCCCGTTGGCATAGGTTCTGGTGAAGGTATCCAGCACGGTTCCGTCATTGGTCTGGTAGGTGATCGTCAGCGTGTAGTTCTGTACGCCCCGTCCGCCCGTCGTTCCGGGAGTGTTTCCGCCTTCAGGCGTATTTTCCGTTCCCGTTCCGCCGCCGGGCAGATCAGTACCGGGCAACCCGCCGCCAGGCAGTCCGCCGCCGGCTGGTTCATTCTCTTCCGCCTCCACTACCGTCAGGGTTCCGTAGTACGGCGTGATGCTGTAGTTGCGCGCCAGCGTTCCGGGATTCAGCGTGTAGACGAACAGGTTATCAGAGGATCCAACCGTCGTCTGCCGTCCGGTAATCGTGTAGACAGCGCCTTCGCCGGCCACGAATCCGTCTCCGCCCACCGTCACGTCCGCCTGGGTGTTCTTCGTCAGCGCTCCGCCGTCATAGGCCTTGCTGTCCGACGCGCTGGTCAGCGTCACCGTGCGCGGGGTCACCTCAAGGGTACCCAGGTTCTCGGTGATCATGTAGTTATCAGCCTTCGCCGTGCCCCACGTGATGCCGTAAGTGTTCGTCGCGCTGCCCGCGTTCAGGATCGTTCCGGTCGCCGTGACCGTCGCCGTCTCGCCGTTCACCAGGCCGGTGATGCCCGCTTCAGCGTTCGTCAGCGTAGCGCCGTTGTACATCCGCTCGCCGCTGCCCGTCGTGATCGTCACCGGAGCCTTATCCAGCTTCAGGGTCACTTCACGCGTTTCGGGATCATAATTGCTGTTCGTCACCTGAACCTGTACCGTAACCTCCTCACCCGCGTCGGTGATGCCGGGTACTTCATCCGTCCAGGTTTCGCCGCCGTCCACGCTGTACCGGATCGTGCTGCCCGCCGGCGCATTGACCACGACGCTGTGGGTTTCTCCGTCATACGTGCCTTCATAGCCCGTGACTGTCAGCGGCATCGTCGCCGTCGTAATTGTCAGCGTACCCAGATTCTCGGTGATCGCATAATTATCTTTATTCGTCGTGCCCCACTCGATGCTGTAGGTGTTATTAATGCTGCCATAGTCAGTGATCGATCCGGTCGCCGTAACCGTCGCCGTCTCACCGTTCACCAGGCCGGAGATGTTCACATCAGCATTCGTCAGCGGCTCGCCGTTGTAAGGCCTGCTGCTGGTGCCCGTCGTGATCGTCACCGGAGCCGGATTGATAACCATATTACCCGGGGTCACCGACGCTACAATGTACTTGCCGGTCGTATCAATGGTTCCGACAGCGCCTTCACTGAAGCTGACCGTATAGCGTGTCGCATCTGTTCCGGTCGCGCTTGCTGTAATCCCGGTAAAGGAAACTCCGTCAATACTGGATTTGAATCCTTCAACCGTCTGGCTGACACCGGTGTAGACCAGTTTATCATCGCTGTTCGCGGTCAGCGCGACCTTTGTCAGCTCCGTAAACTGTGCTGTGTAGGTCGCATTGCCGGTCACTTCGGAAATCGCAGGACTCCAGCCGCTGAACTGATACACGGTCGTATCGGTCGGATCCTTCACAGGCGTAGTGCCGTTATATTCCGGCGTGGCTTTGTAGGGAACATTCTCATCTGTTTCCAGAGTCTCTTCCCCGTTCATCCAGGCAACGGTATAGGTTCTGGGTGTTCCCGTAAACTGTGCTGTATAGGTCGCATCGCCGGTCACTTCGGAAATCGCAGGACTCCAGCCGCTGAACTGATACACGGTCGTATCGGTCGGATCCTTCACAGGCGTAGTGCCGTTATATTCCGGCGTGGTTCCGTAGGGAACATCCCTGTCTGTCTCCAGAACCGTCGATCCGTTCTTCCATTCAACGGTATAAGCGTTTGTCGTTTCCTTGAACTGCGCAACATAGGTCACATCGCCGGTCACTTCGGAAATCTCAGGATCCCAGCCTGTGAACTCGTATGTGTACCGCGCGGTAGCTGCCTTTGTCGGTGCGCTGCCGTTGTATTTCGGCATCTTTCCGTAGGCAACATTCCTGTCCGTTTCAACAATCTTGCCGTCGACGGACCACTGTACAGTGTACTTTTTGATGTTCAGCGTAATCTGATAGTCCCGATGATAGAATCCGTATCTGTAAGGAAGTCCGTTAATTCCAGCCCCCTGGGGCACTTTCTTCTTTTGGGTATAATACTCTCCGATCTTTCCATTGATGCTGAGCCAGGTTTTATCGGCACCATTCAGCAAACCATTCGTAGCATCCGTATGGGCTACCTTCTTGATCCACAGGAAGTCTTGCGTATACCAGGCCTGATCTCCTTCCTGCGGTCCGTTGGGACGGTATACATAAGTCACACCATCAATTACCAGGTTCAGTTCGGAGAAATCGAAGTCTTTAACACCGTACTCCGTATTCTGCAGACAATATTCGAAATTCACCAGTCTGCTGTTCTTTACATCCGCATCCGACTGATACTCAATTCCCTTCCAGACATCTTTCCCTGTAACGGGATCCTTGTAGGTAATTGTCGTATACAGCGGTTCCGGATCTTTACTGTAATAAAGGTTCAGTACCAGGCTGCCGTCTGCGGCAACAGGACCGCTCAATCTATTATTTGCGTTGCCACTGTCAAACGTATATCCGTTAATCGATTCTACGTCAGCGGTCACTGTCTTGTCCGTTGTTCCCGTTCTTGAGCCAGACAGTTTTTCGTTCAGGAAATAACCGCCTTCCACATACTTCTCTTCCAGATAGTAATTGACGGTATACGGTGTATTGGTTGCCGGAGCCCATTGCGCTTTCAGCGTCAGATTTTCCGCCGGCATCGTCTTGGGTACCACACCATCCCATCCATCGAAGACGAACCCGGTCTTCTGAGGATCCTGGGGCGCGGTCACAGCAGTACCGTAATTCTGTTTAATCGTCTCGATTACCGTATCGCCGTCTTTGAACGTGATCGTGTACTGATTGACCGTATATTTCGCCTTGATGGTTACATTCCTTGTAAGCGTCTCCGGAATAGTATCCCATCCAACGAAGGTATATCCTTCCTTCACAGGATTATCAGGCTTTTCAATTTGTTCAGCTGTCGTACCGCTTCTGTACGATTGCTTTTCCTTTATTACGGTCTTTCCGTCCGCATCCACAAACGTCACATCATAATACTTGATCGTGCCAGGATGCAGCGTTGCGATATAGTCGATGTGATACGCGATGATATCATTATGAATATTGGGATAGTCAGGATAGGTCTCCTTCGTCGCCTCGCCTCTAACCCATCCTTCAGGATGATTATCGAACCAATCCTGGTCTTCGTTAATCCGATCCTGTCTGATTACACGTTCAAACCGGATTGTATAATAAGCGTCATACTCACCAGTCAGATCATGATCGCTGTACTTGTAATCAACGCCTCTTACATTAAGGACAACGTTTGTAAAATCAAACTCACCTTTGTCCAGCGTATATGATCCGGCCGGAAGCGGATCAGCCACTTTAGCAAGAGAAACATCTTTCGCAGTGATGGTTTGCGCATCCAGACGATAGTACTTTCCATCCGCTCCTTGGCCTTCTGTCTTGACCATGTTATACAAGGTCTGAGATTTAAGCGTCGGAGTCTTCGTGTACTGCGCTTTGTATGTAGCATTTTTCGTGACCGTGCTTATCGCGGGACTCCACCCGGTAAATGCATAGTTGCTGTACAGCTCATTATTCTCTCGTACGGGATCGTCATGGCTGGGCATTTCTCCATAAGCCACCTGCACCGTATCGGTAAAAGAGTTATCATCATCCGTCCAGGTAACGGTGTACTCCCTCGGAGTTGATGTGTACTGAGCTCTAAATGTCACATCACCGGTCACCTTCGGCAGAGTTGTACCCTGTGCATAGGTATTTGTTGAATTGGCCCAGCCGTTAAACGTATATACTTTTTGGCTGTCCTGTGCTCTAGTCGGAAGCTCGACCCCATTATATACCGGTGTCGAACCATAGGTAAGACTATCCGTTTGCAAAGGAGTGTTATTCCAGTCAACAAACTTGACCGTATACTTTCTTTCTTCAGGTGTGAACTGCGCAGTATATGTCACATTTCCAGACATCGGCGGCAGGTCATTCTGATCATAGATATTTTCCCCATCAGACCAACTACCGTTGAATGTGTAGTTATACTGTGGATCGCTCTTTTTCGTCGGATTAGGCCCTGTATACACCGGAGTGACTCCAAGCATATACTGCACCTTTTTGCTGCCATTTCCGTATATAAATGTGGCCTCACATGGCTTAGCATTATACACCGTGATTTCAAAATCCCGATGGAAGCTGTTTGTCGTGTTTTCGTCATCGTACCTGTGTTCTTCTATCGCCCATCGCGGATTTTTGTTTTCATCAAGGCCTCCAATTTTGTTTTTGACCGCAACGACAGAAGGATCCAGATTTGCAACCGTATAGTGGTTTTTAAAGTCTATTAATGGATCCGTAGGAGCATATATATATGTTTTACCACCAACGCTGATAGTCTCATCCGCGAAATTATATGGCATTACAGTATATTGCCCGGCAAGATTTTTATTCTGGTCACCATCTTTATTGATATTTTTTACATACTCTTCGATAGGTTTTTCTGCATGAATGGTCGTTTTCTGCAACCGATAGTACTTGCCATTAATTTTTGCAATGTTGTACAGCGGCTGATCCTTAATCTCACTTGAAAACACAGCCTTGTATGTCGTGTTTCCGTGAGCTGCCGCAGGCTCATCGCCGTTTTCATCTACCCACTTACTGAAGGTATAGGTATAGTATGTATCTTCTTCTTTGGTAACAGGATCGTGGGACGGAATATCTCCCGGTTTTACTTTAGTCGTTCCAAGATCACTACCGTCTTCATCCGTCCAGGTAATGGTGTATTCCATAGGAATCTTATCCGAGCCAGAAGATGCTCCCAGTTCTTGCGTAAACGCTGAAACAGGAATTACGTTAATAACCATCACAAGGGCCAAAAGAAGGCCAACCAGTCGGAAACTGCGCTTATTTATCATGCGGATCTTCCTTTCATCACACGGATACATAATCCCTCGCATTTTCTCGTTTAAACATCCGGTTTATCCGATTGCCAGACATCTTTACTGAGCGGTTCTCGCCACAACTCTCCAGGTATACTGAGTAGTTGTTTCGTCCAATTCATAAGTGAATGTCATACCGTTTGCGCCCGGCTGATCGACCCAGTTTACATAATCCGTAGAATACTGCCATTGCAGAATATAATCTATTCCTTCAAATCCAGTCAATTCTGCAGTCAACGTTATCTTGGCACCCGGATAACCAACCTGTCCTTTCGGCCAGTCTGAGATTACACGAATACTCATCGGAGTTTTTTCTTTTCCTTCTTCATCTTCCACGTATTCTCCTGTAATCTCAAGGAGACCGCTGATATACTGTACCCGGTAATTCCCCTGGGTGCTTTCGCCTGTCGCGGTAATCCGATAGAAGTCAGGCTTTTCTCCCGGATCCCTCTCCAGGGTGTATTCAATCTGATCCTCACCGATAAGGCCGGTCACCGTCGCGGTCAGCTCCGGATCTTCCTGTCCGGCTTCCTTGGTCTGGTTGTCCGCCTGAACCGTTACCTTGGCGGGATTGATCTTCATATAACCGTCGTTGACGACGAAGATCGCGCGAACGCCGGAATCATCATAGCTGAAATCCGCAGGCTGCAGATTCATCATATAATAGCCGCAGTCCTTCGCGGTCACGGCGATATCCCGGTTCAGCCTGACTTTGGAAGCGTCAAAGGCCGCGTTGTTGCTGGTAGCCGTATATTCGCCGAAGGTCTGTTCCTCACCGTTATAGTGGATCAGCTCCGTTCCGCCGTTAACCACGATCACCATCTTCTGCGCGGTTTCCGCTTCCGGCTCCGTTCCTTCTTCTCCGCCTTCAGTCTGTTCCGGATTTTCCGCTTCGTCCTGCTCCTCGTAAACTTCCGGATTCAGAACCGTCACGGAAAACGTCTTGGACTGATCACCGTCTTTGGCGGTAATCACTGCTTCGCCGATGCCCATCGCGCGAATGGTCACGCTGTGAGCGGGGCTGCTGCCCTCCGCAATCGTCACCGCGTCCGCATTGCTGCTGCTCCACACCGGGGTATAATCTTCATTGGTCGTCAGGACCATGGATTCGCCTTCCAGCATGAAAGCGCCGTTTTCGCTGATAATCTCCATGGCGTCCCGGAATCCCGCCAGAGAACCCTCGGTTACATTGCTGACGTACACGCCCTCATCCATCAGGGCCGGGGCCGCCTGGAAGACCAGCAGCACCGCTGTCAGGCAGGCGATCCATTTCTTAGCATTGCTCATCATTTTACTTCCTCCCCGCTTTCAGGGTTTTCCCTTCTCTGTCGATCTCGTTTGAACCGCCTTATTCATCCACGTTAACCAGCAGCCGCCAGCTGTAAAGAACCGTCTCTTCAGAAGCGATGAACACGTGATAGTTCCGGTTGGAGCCGACATCCTGCCAGCCCATGCCGTCGTTCCGGTCCACCTGCCACTGATAAGTTACCGGCAGATCTCCGAAGCCAACCAGATGCGCTTCCAGATAGATCGCTTCACCCGAGGTTACATGCTCTCCGCGAGTCGATGTAATATATACCGTACGTTCCTCAGGCGGAAGCGCTTCGGCAGCGGCAGGCTCTTCGGGTTCCTGGCCTTCCTCTACCGCCGGCGTTTCGGCGTCATCAGGAATCCCTTCTTCACCGGAAACCGGTTCAGCCCCTTCCGGAAGCGTTTCGGGCGCATCCGGAGTCTCTGCTTCCGGAAGCGTTTCGGGCGCATCCGGAGTCTCTGCTTCCGGAAGCGTTTCGGGCGTCTCCGGATTTTCGGCTTCCGGAATCCCTTCCTCCCCGGTTTCAGCTTCCGGCGTCTCATCCTCCGGCAGCGCTTCCGTTCTCTCTATTCTGTCTTCCGGAATCTTAAATGTTCCGGAAGTATATATCCTTTCTTCCGCAAAAGCGCTGCCCGCCAGCAAAGCCAGAACCGTCACAGCAATCAACATTCTACGAAACTTTCTGCTACTCTTCATTTCCTTTCACCTCATTGTCTTCTAAAGTCGTCCGGTTGAAGATCTCCTCGTCAGAACGGTTACATCCCGTTCCGGTAAACCCTCCCCCGTTAGTTACATCGTTGTGTCCTTATTTCCCTCTATCTGTAATTACCAAATCACTTTTCCGAAGTTCCCTTCCCGGTCCCCTCTCCAAGTGAATCTTCTGAAGAGTCCTTAAATTACCGGGTGTACGGTTTCCCGGCTCCTTCGGCCGTCTCCGAACCGGATATTTCTCTTCATCCATATTATACCACTTACAGGTCATTTTTTCAGTTACATGATCCAAAAAGAAATTTCAGAGCCTCCGTTCACCCCGCTCCTGGCCGTTTTCCATGTGACTGTTTACGGCGGTCGACTTCGACTCCGCTTCGTCCGCCAGCGCGTTCAGCAGGACAGCGGATCTCCCTTTTCCTTCTGCTCCCGGAGAAACCCTATGACATCAAAGCGATCATATTTATATCCTCGTCCGGATCGAAGCTTTATAGGCTCAGAGAAGTTATCCTCCGGATGAATGAAAGCGGCGAATTGTTTTATTTGTACCCAGATAAGCCAAAAAGCAAAATCAAAAAATCTGCCTGAGAGAGCCCAGGGAATTGTGGCATTATTGCTTCAGCATTTCTCTTAGCACTCCCGCCGTTTGTTCCGCGACCGCTTCGATGCCGGCGGCAGTCAGATGGATACGATCCTCACCGATCATCCGATCTTTGTCCGCCGCGACAACGGAGTACAGATCGTTGATCATCGCCCCTTCCTCAGCCGCTACTTTCCGAAGCACATCGTTATAGAGCTGAATATCCTTATGATCTCCATGCATGGTCGGTGTGGTTGTTGCGATGACCAGCTTCAGATCAGGCTTTACCGTTTTCCGCAGCACCCGGCTGATTCGATGGCAGGTTTCCTCGTAAAGATCCGGAGGATAGAAATGCCGTCCTTCCTGGTAATCATCCCCCATGTCCCACAGCCCGGCGTTCCATTGAACAAGGTCGGGAGTCGGCAGATCAGGAAGCCAGAAGCGCAGGGAGTTCAGGAGATATCCTGACCAGCGGCAGTTTTCTTCCGGGCCGGAGACAGCAGCCACATCCGCGAGCTTCCTCCCCACCACCGCCTGATACTGCATCCGAACGGAATCACCGAGTAAAATAATCTGCTTCATGACTTCCTCCCGCTCAACTTTCCTTCATCGGATTTTAGGCGGTCAGCTCATCCCAGAACCCATGAATATACGCCTCCTGCATGGGGGTATCGTATTCATCCAGCAGAATAATAACCTTTTTCCCATAGCACCGGAACAGCCATTCGGACAGTTTTTTCAGCGAAACAGCGGCAACCTCGTCCGGCATATCACTTCTGACCTTTTTGAAAAAAGCCCTGTCTTCATCCGTGAACTGCGGTTCCTGAATCATCCAGGCATAACGGTTATACTCATCGGCAATCAGCTGATTCATCGCTGCTACCGTTTTTGCAATGGTCGTGAATTTGATACCGGCAAAGCTGAGAAAAATCACCGGCCAGATGCCCTGTTCCTTCCGGATGGCCTTGTCCTTCCAAACATCCAGTCCCTCAAACAGGTCGTTCCGGTTTTCATACTTATTGGAAAAGAAGCAGTTCAGCATGGACAGGTTCAGCGTTTTTCCGAAGCGCCGGTGACGGGTAATCAGGGTGACGGAATCTCCCTGGTTCCACCAACGCCGGATGAAATCCGTCTTATCGATATAGAACCAGTTCCCCGTCCGAAGGGTTTCGAAATCCTGGATCCCGATGGCGACTGTTCTTTTCATGGGTTTCGCCTCCCGAACCGAGCTGTCGTTGATTTCCTGCCTTTCTCTGTTCTGATTATATCAAAAGCATCCCTTCAGGGCAAACCATTCATTCGAAGCACTTACCGGGGTTTTCAGCTGAAGCCGAAAAAAGGATCCGGACAGAATCTCTTCCGTCCGGATCCGGTCGTTTGGTTTGCTTGTGTCTTTTGGGGAAAATTCATCCAGTCCGATTACTCGATGATTTCACCGTTGCCCAGGATGCTTTCCGCGATACCCAAAGGCGTACCGTAGTCCTCAATCTGAATGGCCCGCGGCACTCTGCTCGGATTGGTTCCGACCGGGATCGCAAAGACGGTGATTTCACGGTTGGAAGCCGGCATCGTACCTGTCACAGAGTCGTTCAGCAGGGTGTATCCGCTGACATTCGGAATCGGCACACTGTAACCCTCTCCCGCTCTCAGCTCCCGTACGATGGGCTCATTCACGATATCGCCGTTCATGATGGACTGCACATAAATCGTCAGCGTATAGGTGTTCGGCGTGTAGGTCACGGTTCGGGTTACGTTCTCACCGTTGATCGTTCCGAATACGCTGTCGATATCCACGGTGTAACCGGTCTTTCCAGCCGACCTCACCTCATACCTCTGTCCGTTGGCATAGGTTCTGGTGAAGGTATCCAGCACGGTTCCGTCATTGGTCTGGTAGGTGATCGTCAGCGTGTAGTTCTGGACGCCCCGTCCGGTAGTCGTTCCGGGAGTATTTCCGCCTGCAGGCGTATCATCCGTCGTACCATCGGGTGTATCGCCACCGGGCAGTCCGCCAGCCATTACGTCAGGCGCCGCTACCACTTCCGCCTCCAGAACCGTCAGGGTTCCATTGATCTGCGTGATGTTGTAGTTGCTCGCCAGCGTTCCGGCATTCAGCGTATAGGTGAAGGTGTTGTCAGAGGAACCGATCGTCGTCTGACGTCCGGTAACTGCGTACACAGCGCCTTCGCCAGCCGCAAATCCGTCTCCGCCCACTGTCACATCTGCCTGATCATTCTTGGTCAGCACTTCGCCGTCATAAGCCTTGCTGTCCGATCCGCTGGTCAGCGTCACCGTACGCTTGGTTACTTCCAGAATGCCCAGATCTTCGGTCACACTGTAGTTATCCGCCTTCGCTCCCGTCCAGTCAATGCTGTAGGTGTTCGGCGTGCTGCCCGCGTTCCGGATCGTTCCGGTTGCCGCCAGCGTTACGCTCTCGCCGTCCGCCAGACCTTCAATGCTTACGTCGCCGTTCGTCAGCGCCGAGCCGTCATACATCTTGCTGCCGCCGCCCGTCCGGATCGTCACCGGCCGCTGTTCAATCGTCAGCGTCGCGGGTTCGATCTCGATCGTGTAGTTGCTGTTGCTCGCTACCGGCGTCACCGTGTAGGTTCCGACATCCTCGCCCTGTTCACGTGTGAAGGTCACTTCGATGCTGTCGTCGCCCGCCAGATCGCCTTCGCCGAAGTTCGCCACGAAGGTCGGATCATCCTCGCCGTAGGTCTTGCTCGCGGCTTCCGCTGTCAGCGTGATCGTCTTCCGTGTTACTTCCAGCGTACCCAGATCGTTCGTTACGCTGTAGTTGCCCGCCTTCGCTCCCGTCCAGTCAATGCTGTAGGTGTTCTGCGTGCTGCCCACATTCGTAATCGTTCCGGTCGTTGCCAGCGTTACACTCTCGCCTTCCGCCAGGCCGTCAATGCTTACTTCGCTGTTCGTCAGCGCCGTAGCGTCATAGGTCTTGTTGCCGCTGCCCGTCTTGATCGTCACCGGACGCTGGGTAATCGTCAGCGTAGAGGGTACGATCTCGATCGTGTAGTTGCTGTCGCTTGCTACCGGCGTTACCGTGTAGGTTCCGACATCCTGGCCCTGTTCACGTGTGAAGGTCACTTCGATGCTGTCGTCGCCTTCCAGATCGCCTTCGCCGAAGTTCGCCACGAAGGTCGGATCCGCGTCGCCGTAGGTCTTGCTCGCGGCTTCCGCCGTCAGCGTGATCGCCTTCGGACTTACTGTCAGCGTGCCAGTCGCCAGCGTCACATTCGTGAAGTTAGCGGTCTTGTCTTCGCCGTCAGCATTCAGAATCTTATAGGTCTCGATCTTGCTGTCGCTGCTGCCCGCATCCTGCTGGCTGCCGCTTACCGTTACTTCTACACTGAAGCCTTCCGGCAGTCCGACCGCTGTCGCTGTATTCGCGGGTGTCAGCGCGCTT
>SVGS01000017.1 GCA_015056205.1 Clostridiales bacterium
GAATCATGGTCACAAAATACCGAATTGGAGGATAACGAAAAAACCCATCCGTTGCTGGATGGGCTTTTCTGTGGTGACAGTTGGACTCGAACCAACGACCCCATCGATGTGAACGATGTGCTCTACCGACTGAGCCATGCCACCGAATCCGCTCCGGGGCTTTCGCTCGGAACAGAAGAGATTATAACATGAAGCGGAGAGAAGGTCAAGATGATTTTTTTCTTTTTACGGAAAATCAGCTCGGAGAGAGAAGATTCTTGATTTCAAAGCCCTTGGCCAGGTTGCCAGTGATGCGAAGACGTCCTTTCATGAAAAGACGGGGAGCGGTGGTTTCACCTCGCATCATGCGCATCAGATGGTAATAGCTGCATTTGATATGGGCGTCGGCATCGTGGTAAGACCAGGGTTCCACCACGAAGTCCTCGCTGCTGATGTCAATATAGAGCCAGCCGGCGCCTTCTCCGACGATTTCAATTTCGATTACCCGGTTGAAGCCCTCCGGATACCACTCCGGATGCTTTTGCCGGTTATGCTCATCCAGCTGCCGGTAGGTCTCCTGGATATTGGCGAAGGCTTCCTGATAGGTCAGACCGACGAAATGCTCCGTGACATGGATTTCCCGGTACATCCGCTGATACTGCTCCGCACTGCGTTCCCAGGAAAAATCCTTATGCATGCAGCGGCGGCGCAGCTCCCGGAAGGTGTCCGGATCGGACAGGTAGAGCTTGATCGCCTGGAGAACCGCCAGATAGAGATCCTTGGCGGCATACTCAGAGAAGGAGAAGCCTTCTCCGATCCCGTCGAAGGTGCTGTAGGGACGGACGGAATCCCGCAGGCCGCCGGTTTCCCGGACGATCGGCACGGTGCCGAAGCGCATGGCCATCATCTGAGACAGGCCGCAGGGCTCGAAACGGGAGGGCATCAGATAGAAGTCGGCGCCGGCAAAGATTTCGCTGGCGACTTCTTCGGTATAACGGTCCGAGAAGCCCATCTGGCCGGGCCAACGTTCAGAAGCCCAGCGGAAGTAATCGGCATACTGCGCGTCTCCCTGCCCGAAAACGACGACCTGAACGCCCAGATTCATCAGGCCGGGGAGGGCATCCCGGATCAGATCGAATCCTTTCTGCTCCACCAGCCGGGCGACGACGGCGACCAGGGGCCATTCCGGTTCCGGCGTCAGATTAAAGCGGCGCTGCACCGCTTCCTTGCAAACCGCTTTGCCGCTGAAATCGTCGGCGGAAAAAGGAGCCGGGATATTCGGGTCGTGAAGCGGATTGTACTGCTCCACATCAATGCCGTTCAGAATGCCGAAGAGCTTTCCGTCCACATAATCCACGACCCCCTGCAGCCCCTCGCCGAACTGTGGATGATGGAGTTCCCGGGCATAGGTGGGGGAGACGGTGCTGACCGCGTCGGCCATCATCATGGCGCCCTTCATCAGGTTGATGTCCTCACGGCCTTCATAGGAATAAACCAGCGCCCGGTCATACCAGCTGTTGTCCAGCCCGAAATCGGTATACATTTTCTCCCGGGCAAACTGCCCCTGGTAGGCGATATTATGAATCGTATAAACGGAACGAACGCCGACAAGGGAAGGATCCGCCTGCTGTCTGTCCTTCAGATAAAGAACGGCGGGAGCGGTTTCCCAGTCGTTACAGTGAAGGATATCCGGGCAGGGGGACAGGACGCCCATCAGCGTGACGACAGCTTTGCTGAAAAAGGCAAAGCGCCAGGCGTCATCGTTATATCCGTAAAGCCGGTCCCGCATGAACAGGGGATCCTGGCCGATAAACCAGACCGTGACTCCGGCCCGCTTTCCCTCATAAACCTGGGCATCAATCCGCATATCCCGCAGCTGAACAGGATAGGAGCCGCGGAAAGTCAGCTCCGAGCGAAAGCGGTTCCATACGCACTGGTACAGGGGGGTGATGATTTCCACCTCATCTCCCAGATTCTGCAGCACGGGAGGAAGCGAGAACGCGACATCGGCAAGACCGCCGGACTTACTGAAGGGAGCGCATTCGCTTGTGGCAAACCAGATCTTCATACTATACGGCCTCCTTATCAACGGGTCTGGGGATTCGCCGGGCGGCCTGCCGGGCGAATGAACGGCATCGGGGGGACGGTCAGGGGACAAACGCCCCCCGGAGACAGCGAAGCGCCCGGTCGGGGTAATTGGTGATCAGAATATCCGCGCCTTCAGCCAGCACCTGACGGATGTGAGCTTCCTCATTCACCGTCCAGGTATGGACACGAATACCGGCCTGATGGGCCAGGGGAACCGTTCCGCCGGGAACCAGCACCTCCGTGAACATGGGATGAAGCGCGTCCATTCCCAGCGCCACGGCGTAGGCCCAGGGACGGACCAGGGTCGCGTCATAGAGCAGACCGCAGGTCAGGGAAGGATCCAGCTCCTTGACCCGCAGCATACTGTAATGATTAAAGGAAGAAAAGATCAGGCGGTCGAAAGGAAAAGAACCGGCAGCGAGCTCAATGACCTTCCGCTCCAGGTTCGGATAGTCGATGACGCTGTTTTTCAGCTCAATATTGATGGACAGACCGGTCGGCCGGAGCAGATCGAAAACCTCTTTCAGGGTGGGAATCCTCGCATCCGGATATTCGGGGTGCGTCCGGTTGAAATGAAGGGATTTCAGTTCCCGCAGCGTCATATCCCACAAAAAGCCATGCCCGTCGGAAACTCGATCCACCTTCTCGTCATGAGCGACGACCAGTTCCCCGTCCCGACACAGATGCACATCCAGCTCCACGCCGTGAGCGCCCTGCCCGACGGCCAGCTGAAAGGCCTCCAGGGTGTTCTCAGGCGCGTAGCCGGAAGCGCCGCGATGCGCGTAGATTTCCTGCTGTGCCATGCGTCCTCCTCCATACAGATCCCGGATGATGTATACTACGGTTGCTTTGTTCTCATTATACCACATCTTTTTCCGGATGAAAACGAATTGACGATTTTTATGATGCAAATCACCGGAGGTTTGTGATACAATAGGCCCGTTCTATTCGGATGAAACGGCAGGAAGCGGAGGAGAGAACGGTGGCGGAGATCCGGGAAATTCTGAAAGCCCTGAACGGGGATCCCAGAAAAAGAAACGGGTGTCAGGCGGAATGCCAGCCGCCGGACCGGCGTCAGGTTATCCGTATGGTGAAAGGGCTGCAGGCGCTGATGTTTCCCATGGCTTTTCGGAGAGAAGAGCCGGAGATGACGGATGAGCGGCTGCTGGTGAACGCGCTGGGGATCCTGAAGGAGGAACTGGAAGCGGCGCTGTGCTTCCGCTCCCGGGAGGACGGAGAAACGGAAAGCCGGGCGGAAGCTGTCTGCGAAGCTTTCGCGGAACGCCTGCCCCGAATCCGGAATCTTCTGCTGAAAGATATTGAAGCGCTGTATGAAGGGGATCCCGCGGCGGTCAGCCGGGAAGAGGTTATGATCTGCTATCCCGGTTTTTATGCCATTTCCATCTACCGGCTGGCTCATGAGCTCTATTTGCTGGATGCTCCGCTGATTCCCCGGATTATGACCGAGTTTGCCCATGAGAAAACCGGAATTGACCTTCATCCGGGCGCTTCGGTGGGAGAATATTTCTTCATTGACCATGGAACGGGCATCGTGGTGGGAGAAACAACGACGATCGGGGACCATGTGAAGCTGTATCAGGGGGTAACCCTGGGAGCGCGAAGCTTTGAACTGGATGAGAAGGGGAATCCCGTAAAAAAGATCAAACGCCATCCCGATATCGGAAGCCACGTTGTTATTTATGCCAACGCGACGATTCTGGGAGGAGATACGGTCATCGGGGATCACTGCGTGATCGGCGGAAATACCTGGCTGACCCATTCGGTACCGGCCGGAAGCGTCGTCTTTTACTCTTCCCGGGAGGATGAACGGGGCGCTCAGACTGCCGGGAATAAACAGAGGATGGAATAAGAAACAATGAATAATCGGTCGTCCCTGAGAGGAAGTCTCCTGCTTCTGCTCGGAGCGGTGATCTGGGGAGCTGCCTTTGTCGCTCAGCGGATGGGGATGGACAATATCGGCCCGTTTTATTTCACCGCGATCCGGATGCTTATGGCCTGGCTGGCGCTGCTGCCCGTGGTGATGATGAACGACCGGAGAAAAAGAAAAACGGGAAGGACGGCGCCTTCGGCGGAGGACCGGCGCAGGCAGCGGAAAGCCGGTCTGATCTGCGGACTGCTGCTGTTCTCCGCAAGCAGCCTGCAGCAGGTGGGACTGGTGGAGACATCTGCGGGAAAGGCCGGATTTATTACCGCGCTGTACGTCGTTCTGGTACCGGTGGCGGGATGGCTGCTGTTCAGGCGCAACCCGGGAAGAGTGATCTGGCTCGGCGTGATTCTGGCGCTGCTTGCCCTGTATCTGCTTTGCATCCCGGAGGGGGGATTCCGGCTGGAACGGGGAGACGGGCTGGTGCTGGGATGCGCCGTCTGCTTTACGGGGCAGATCTTGTGCGTGGACCGTTTCGCGCCCACGGTGGACGGGCTGAGGCTGAGCCGGGATCAGTTCCTGGTGACCGGCGTTCTGTCTCTGGCGGTGGCGCTGCTGACGGAGACGTTCAGTCTGCAGGGCGTGCGGGATGCGCTGATCCCTCTGGTGTATACCGGCGTTTTTTCCGGCGGAATCGGATATACCCTGCAGATTATCGGACAGCGGGAGGTCAATCCCACGGTGGCTTCGCTGCTGATGAGCATGGAATCGGTGTTCGCGGTGCTGACGGGGGCCCTGCTGCTGGGCGAGCGCATGACCGGACGGGAAACCTGGGGCTGCGTTCTGATGTTTTCAGCGGTGATTCTGGCCCAGCTGTCCCCGGTCATCAGCGCCGGAATGCAAAAAAAAGAACGGCTGTCATAACCAGCAGCCGTCCAGACGAACAATTTCTCCGTTAAAGTATTCCGGCATGGTCAGCAGCTTCAGCAGAGCCTGGGCGGCTTCCTCCGGGGAAACGATATAGCCGGCAGGGATCTGATCACGGATCTCTGCCTTTTCCGCATCCGACAGATGACGGTTCATTTCGGTATCCACTATGCCCAGCGCCGCGGCATTCACCCGGATATGGCTGGGCGCCAGTTCCTTCGCCAGCGCCCGGGTAAAGGCGTTGACCCCTCCCTTGGAGGCGCTGTAGGCCACCTCGCAGGAGGCGCCCGCAAGGCCCCAGACGGAGGAAATGTTCAGGATCCGGCCCTGCCCGGCCCGGACCATATCCGGAACAAAGGTGTGGCAGGTGTTATAGAGCGACGTCAGATTGACGCGGAGCACCTCATCCCATTCCGCCGGGGTCATGTCTGTCAGCAGGCCGACTCTGGAAACAGCCGCATTATTCACCAGCGTTTCCACCGGGCCGATGTCCCGCCGGAGCTTTTCCACCCAGGCCAGATCTCCCACGTCGCCCAGGACGGGGACGCAAAGGGGACAGCCGGCTTCGGAGACCATGCGGGCGGTTTCCCGCAGCCCTTCTTCATTCCGCAGGGCGGTGATCACAATCCTCGGCCATAAACCGGAAGAGGCGCAGGCTGCCGCCAGCGCCCGGCCGACGCCGCGGGAGGCGCCGGTAATCAGAATTCCGCTCATCTCTCAGTACTCAAACACCGTGATAATGCCGCCCATATTGTCCAGGGAGGATTCGTGGGAGCGGGCATTCCGGGTCAGCTGGACATTGAAGGAAGCTGCTTCACCCACATACTGGCGGTAGATTTCATACTTCAGGGTTCCGTCCTCAAACAGGGCGATGTGCGGATGTTCCTCCAGATACTCGATATACTCCTCCATGCAGAAATCCTTATAGTGCATGATGGCGGCGTTTCCCTTGCCCACATAGCGGTACAGGTTCATCTTCAGGGAGACGCCGGTTTTGAAGCTCTTGTCCATGGTGCCGTCCAGCGGCCAGTTCGCCTGGGGGAAACGGAAGACGATTCCGTATTTCCAGCAGTTTTCATTCATCCACTTTCCCTGTTCGGTGGTGGAATACTTGGGACTGGCCACTTCCGGATCGTTGCGGTCGTACAGCCGGAGACGGAAGGAGAGGCCGGAATTGTATTCGCTGGTTCCGGGATAATTCACTTCTTTTTTGGTGGCGGCAATCAGCTCGTCTCCGGAATACTTGGTGGACAGCTTGGTCAGCCGGTTCTGGAACAGCGTGTTCTGAGTGTCCCAGCTGCGGTAGGCTTCATCCACCATGTAGTGGGTCAGATTCTGCGCCGCGGCCGCGTCCACCGCTTCCTTCAGGGCGCGCGCCGCCACCGGGAACATGGAGACATTGGAATCCGAAGCCTGAACCGCCTTGTCCAGGTAACGGGTCACGCTGACCACGCCGGAATCGTCAAAATCATCCGGCCGGGAATGCCACTCGTTGATCAGCAGCATGCCGTTGGACATCAGCTCGGCACGGGTTTTCGTTTCCGCGGTCGGATTTTCCAGCGGAAAACCGGACAGATCCAGAATATCCCAGCCGTCGGACGCATGCTCCGGCCAGGCGGTGTTGATCTGAACGGTTTGCCGGCTTTCCAGCTCCGCCAGCGTCGCCTGGTATTCCGCCATGATCTCCCGGTTTTTCTGCTCAACCTCGGCTATGGCTGCCTTATTGGCATCAGCGATCGCCTTCCGCTGAGGCTCGATGACCAGGGGTTTGATCAGAAAGCACCCGACGCACAGCGCCACCACCAAAAAGGTGAGAACCGCGACGACAGGAACCGCCTTGCTCTTCTTTCTGTTCCGACTCATCCGTGAAACACCTTCCTTTATAAGGATAATCGTCCGCTGAAAGGATGGAAGATATCATTCCAATTCGCCAATTTAAACATTTCGTTACAAAATATTACAATTCCTGCTTTTTTGATTCGTTTTATGAAATTCTTTTTCGGCGGTTACATCCGCTCCGGAGCCTCGATTCCGATCAGACGGAGACCGGTCCGGATGACCCGGCGGGCAGCGTCCGTCAGGGCAATCCGCGCGGCGGCCTGGGCGGGTTCTCCGTCCAGAATCCGATGCCCGTAGTAATACTTGTTGAAAGCCTGGGCGATATCCGTAACCGCGCGGGTGATCATGCTGGGTTCGTATTTATCGGCGGCGTCCCGGATCACGTCCGGGAAGCGGCTGATCAGCCGGAGCAGCGCCTGCGCCTCATCATCGGTCAGAGCGGACCAGTCCGGCGCCGCGGCGGTGAAATCCCGCGCCTTCCGCAGAACGGAACAGCAGCGGGCGTGGGTATACTGGACATAGGGGCCGCTTTCCCCGTCAAAGTTCAGCGCCGAATCCCATCTGAAATCGATATCTTTGATACGGTTATTGCTCAGATCGGTATAAATGACCGCGCCGATACCGACCTGCCGGGCGACGGTCTCCTTATCCTCCAGATCCGGGGATTTTTCCCGGATAATCTCCAGGGCCTTATCCACCGCCTGCGACAGAAGATCCTCCAGGTGGACGGTGTTCCCCTTGCGGGTGGACAGGGCGGCGCCCTCAAAGCTTACCATTCCGAAGGAAACGTGGACGCAGTTCTTTGCCCAGCTGTATCCCATTTTTTCCAGCACGCGGAAGACCTGCCGGAAATGCAGATCCTGCTGATAGGCCACCACATAGAGGCAGCGGTCGAAATGATAGGTGTTCTGCCGGTAGATGGCGGCGGTGATATCCCGGGTGGCGTAGATCGTGGCGCCGTCCTTTTTGATGATCAGGCAGGGGGGCATATCGTCCTCGCTCAGATCCACCACCCAGGCGCCCTCGCTCTGCGTCAGCAGACCCTTGTCCCGCAGCTCCTGAATGACGGGCTCCATCTTATCGATATAGAAGCTCTCGCCGGCGTAACTGTCAAAGGAAACGCCCAGCATATCGTACACCCGGGCGGCGTCCTTCAGGGTGATTTCCTTAAACCAGGAGAAGATCGCCAGCGCTTCCTGATCCCCGTCTTCGATTTTTTTGAACCAGGCGCGGCCTTCATCCTCCAGAGTGGGATCCTTCTCCGCTTCCTCGTGGAAACGGACGTAGAGCGCCTCCAGCGCGGCGACGCCGCCCTGAATCACCTCTTCCTCCGACCCCCATTTTTTATAGGCGCAGATCATCTTGCCGAACTGGGTACCCCAGTCGCCCAGATGATTGATCCCCACGGTGGTGTAGCCCAGAAAATCGTAAATCCGCTTCAGGCTGTGGCCGATCATGGTGGTGGACAGATGGCCGATGTGAAAACGCTTGGCTATATTAATGGAAGAATAATCCAGGCAGACGGTCTTTCCCTTTCCCTCGTCCGAGGAGCCGTAGCGATCCCCGGAAGCGGCGAGCGTTTCCATAATCTCCCGGGCGAAGTTCTCCCGGTTCAGGAAAAAGTTCATATATCCGTTCACCGGGTTGACGGCGGCGACATCCTCATGGCCCCAGGATCCGCAGAGCGCCTCCGCGATCCGGGGAGGCGCGGTACGCAGCGGCCGGGCCAGGCGGAAGCAGGGAAAGGCGTAATCGCCCATGGCGGGATCCGGCGGCACCGCCAGCAGGCCGCGGATTTCCTCCGCGGAGGGGAGCCCCTGCGCCTCCGGCCAGAGGGTACTGATGCATTCCGCCGTCAGAGCGGCGATCCGTGTCATGATATCCATTCGTCCGTTCATCCTTCCGATCTTACTGTCTGATGAAAAACCCTGCTCATCATAGCACAGAAAGGTGAAAAATGGAACAGACTTCATTGACATTAAGATTTGGAATGTTTATAATAGTAAGGAGAAACTTGATCAGGAGGTAAGATCATGTCTGTCAAATTGACGATCGACGGCAATACCGCCGTCAGCCATGTCGCGTACGCGTTCAGCGATGTGGCCGCTATCTATCCCATTACTCCTTCCTCCCCCATGGCGGAAGTGGCCGATGAGTGGGCCGCTCATGACCGGAAAAACCTGTTCGGCCAGACTGTTCGGATTGCTGAAATGCAGTCTGAAGCCGGCGCGGCCGGCGCGGTGCACGGCTCTCTGTCCGCCGGCGCCCTGACGACCACCTTTACCGCTTCTCAGGGGCTTCTGCTGATGATCCCCAACATGTACAAGATCTCCGGTGAGCTGACTCCCGCGGTGTTCCATGTCAGCGCCCGTGCTCTGGCGTATCACGCGCTGAACATTTTCGGCGATCACAGCGATGTCATGGCCTGCCGGCAGACCGGTTTTGCCATGCTGGCCAGCAATTCCGTTCAGGAAGCGCATGACCTGGCCCTGGTGGCTCATCTGGCGACGCTGAAGAGCTCCGTGCCTTTCCTGCACTTCTTCGACGGCTTCCGGACCAGCCATGAAATCCAGAAGATCGACGCCATCGATACCAAGAACTGCTACGAGGAAATCAGGAGCCTGGTTCCCTGGGACAAGATCGAGGAGTTCCGTGCCCGCGCCCTGAATCCGGAGCATCCGCATCAGGCCGGTACCGCCCAGAACAGCGATATCTATTTCCAGGGCCGTGAAGCCGGGAACAACTTCTACAAGGCCGTGCCGGCCATCGTGGAAGAGTGCATGGATCAGGTGGCCAAACTGACCGGCCGGGTTTACAAGCCTTTCATCTACGAAGGCGCTCCCGACGCGGACAAGGTGATCATTTCCATGGGCTCCAGCTGCGACGTGGCGCATGAAACCGTCAACAAGATGCTGGAGAGCGGCGAAAAGGTCGGTATCGTCAAGTGCCATCTGTATCGTCCTTTCTCCGTGGAATACCTGATGAAGGTGCTGCCGGCCTCGGTCAAGAAGATCGCCGTGCTGGACCGCACCAAGGAATCCGGTTCCCTGGGCGAGCCTCTGTACCTGGATGTCTGCGCCGCGCTGGCTGAAGCGGGCCGCGGAGATATCAAGGTCGTGGGCGGCCGTTACGGCCTGGGCAGCAAGGAATTCACCCCCACCATGGTGAAGGCCGTGTTCGCCAACCTGGACGGCGAGATGAAGAACCACTTCACCGTGGGTATTGACGACGATGTGAGCGGCACCAGCCTGAAGCTGGGCGAGACCTTCGCCGCGGCTCCGGCCGGCACTTCCGCCTGCATGTTCTACGGCCTGGGTTCCGACGGTACCGTCGGCGCCAACAAGAACAGCATCAAGATCATCGGCGACCATACCGAGAAATACGCGCAGGCTTACTTCTTCTATGATTCCAAGAAGTCCGGCGGCCTGACCGTGTCCCATCTGCGCTTCGGCGACAAGCCGATCCAGAGCCCCTATCTGATCGACGTGGCGGACTTCATCAGCTGCTCCAATCCCGCCTATGTGACCATGTATGACATGGTATCCCCCCTGCGGGACGGCGGTACCTTCCTGCTGAACTGCCAGTGGGACAAGGACGAGCTGAACGAGCGCCTGCCTGCTTCCATGAAGAACCGGCTGGCCGCGAAGCACGCCAACTTCTACATCATCAACGCGATTGACCTGGCCCGCAAGGTCGGCATGGGCGGACGCACCAACACCACCATGCAGGCTGCCTTCTTCAAACTGGCCAACATCATCCCCTACGAGGATGCGGACAAGTACATGAAGGAAAAGGTTGTCGCTTCCTACGGCAAGAAGGGCGAGGATGTCGTCAAGATGAACTTCGCCGCGATCGACGCCGCGCTGGAAGGCCTGGTCAAGGTGGAGATCCCCGCGGACTGGGCGACCACCAAAGAAGGCGCCGTAGCCGCGAAGGTGCCCGGCACCAACGAATACTACGATGAGTTCATCGCTCCCGTGCTGGCGCAGGAAGGCAACAAGCTGCCCGTCAGCAAGCTGGATCCCCGCGGCATCGTGCCCACCGGCACCACCAAGTTCGAGAAGCGCGGTATCGCCGTGTTCGTACCGGAATGGCAGATTGACAACTGTATCCAGTGCGGCAACTGCGCCATCGTCTGCCCCCATGCCTGTATCCGGCCCATCTATGTGGCGGGCGACGCGGAAATTCCCGCTTCCTTCGCGACCAAACCGGCTACCGGCAAGGAGTTCGCCGGCATGAAGTACCGCATGCAGGTTTCCCCGCTGGACTGCACCGGCTGCGGCAACTGCGTGGATGTCTGCCCGCTGAAGGACAAGGAAGGCAAGCAGGCCCTGGTCATGAAGCCTCTGGATTCCCAGCGGAAGGAAGAGGCCAACTGGGAGTACGCCATGACCGTACCGGAAGTGGCCGACAAGATCCAGAACAAGGCTTCCGTCAAGAACAGCCAGGCGCTGAAGCCCCTGTTCGAGTTCTCCGGCGCCTGCGCCGGCTGCGGCGAGACGCCCTATGTCAAGCTGGTTACCCAGCTGTTCGGCGACCGGATGATGATCGCGAACGCGACGGGCTGCTCCTCCATCTACGGCGGCAGCGCTCCGACCTGCCCCTATACCGTGAATGAGAAGGGCCATGGCCCCGCCTGGTCCAACAGCCTGTTCGAAGACAACGCGGAGTTCGGTTTCGGCATGAACCTGGCGACCACCCAGCGCCGCGCCAAGCTGGCGGATGTGATCACCCAGGTGACCGAAGTCGGCAAGGACGAAGCCATCGTCGCCGCGGCGAAGGAATGGCTGGAGAACCGCGAGGACGCGGAAGGCTCCCGCAAGGCCGGCGAGAAGCTGGTAGCGCTGCTGGAAGCCAAGGGCGACCAGGGCGGCGAATACCGCAAGTACATCCTGGAGAACAAGGACCTGCTGACCAAGAAGTCCATCTGGATCTTCGGCGGCGACGGCTGGGCCTATGATATCGGATACGGCGGAGTGGACCACGTGCTGGCCCAGAACCAGGATGTGAACATCCTCGTGCTGGATACCGAAGTGTATTCCAACACCGGCGGCCAGGCCTCCAAGGCGACGCCCACCGGCTCCGTGGCGAAGTTCGCCGCCGCCGGCAAGCGGACCAAGAAGAAGGATCTGGGTATGATGGCCATGAGCTACGGCTATGTCTACGTGGCGCAGGTTGCCATGAGCAATCCGCAGCAGGTGATCAAGGCCATGCTGGAAGCGGAAGCTTATCACGGCCCGTCCCTGATCATCGCCTACGCGCCCTGCATTAACCACGGTCTGCGGGCCAAGGGCGGCATGGGCAAGGCCCAGGCGGAAATCAAGAAGGCGGTGGAGTGCGGTTACTGGCAGCTGTACCGGTACAATCCGGAGCTGGAGAACCCCATGACCGTCGACAGCAAGGATCCGACCGGCGACTATCAGGACTTCCTGAAGGGCGAGGTTCGGTATACGTCCCTGGCGCAGCAGTTCCCGGACGCGGCCGCGAAGCTCTTCGCGGCTCAGGAGGAAGACGCCAAGGTACGTCTTGCCACCTACAAGAAGCTGGCCGGCCAGTAAGAAACCGGTATTTCCCGGGGCTGACGCAAAAAAGCGTCAGTCCCTTTCTTTTTGCCGGCGGAATATGATATACTGGCGGCGGGAATAATGCCGGAAGGGAGTCCGATATGAGTAAAACAAAGAGCAGAATCCGGGAAAGCACCCTCCGGTATAAACATTCCCTGGGGCAGCATTTTCTGTATGACGAGGCAATCCTGGCCGCTCTGGTCCGTGAGGCCGCGGTGACGGAGGCGGACGATGTGCTGGAGATCGGTCCGGGATGCGGAAGCCTGACCGCTCCCCTGTGCGATGCCGCGGGGCAGGTGCTGGCAGTGGAGCTGGACGAGCGGCTCATTCCGCTGCTGCGGGGCTTTCTGGCGGAGAAGAAGAACCTGACGCTGGTGCAGGGGGATATTATGCGGCAGGATCTGGCCGCGCTGACGGAACCGCTGCGAAAACCGTTTGCCGTGGTGGCGAATATTCCATACTATATCACGACGCCGCTGATTCTGCGCCTGCTGGATTCCGGCCTGGCCTTCAGCCGGCTGGCTCTGATGGTTCAGAAGGAAGTGGCGGAAAAGATTCTCTCTTTTCCCGGGGAGGAAGGATGGGGCCCTCTGGCGATCCGCTGCCGGTATCTGTGCGTACCGCGGATGGCCATGGAAGTGCCCGCGGCCTGCTTTACGCCGCCGCCGAAGGTGGACAGCGCCTTTGTGGTTCTGACGCGAAGAGAAGAACCGGCCGTGCGGGTCAAAAGCGAGGAAATGCTTTTCCGCGTTGCCGGCGCGGCGTTCGCGCTGCGGCGCAAAACGATGCTGAACAATCTGTGCGCGACCTTCCGGGCGGACCGGGATCAGGCGCTGGGCTGGATGGAAAAGGCCGGACTGGACGGGAAGGTCCGCGGGGAGAAGCTGACCCTGGAGGAGCTGGGAGCGCTGGCGGATGTGATTGCCGGGGAAGGAGAAAGAGAAGCATGACGATCGCGCGGTTTACGCATGTGTCGGCGGAACAGTATACCGCTGCGATGGGAGAAACCCGGGACTGCCTGCCGGTGACGGAAATTCCGCTGCCGAGGCGGGCGACAAAGGGAAGCGCGGGCTATGATTTTATCGCGCCGGCGGAGACGGTCATCCCGGCCGGAGGCGAGGCGCTGATTCCGACGGGAATCCGGGCGGAGATGGAGCCGGGCTGGGTGCTGATGCTGTTTCCGCGCAGCTCGCTGGGGTTCCGGACCGGAGTCCGGCTGAGCAATACGACCGGTATTATTGACGGAGACTACGCTTTTGCGGCCAATGAAGGCCATATCATGGTCAAGCTGCGGAATCCATCCGCGCAGGAAGTCGTGATCCGCCGGGGAGAGCGGTTCTGCCAGGGCGTGTTCGTTCCCTTCGGGACGGCGGAAGAGCCGGAAACGACGGAGGAGCGGACGGGCGGCTTCGGATCCACCGGAGCCTGAAAAAAAACCGGCGCGGGGTCCGGACCGCGGGGGAAACCGCGCGGCCGGAAACAGAAAACGGCAGGGAGAAAGGGGCAGACATCATGGAACTGATCAGGGCAGCGGAAAACGATCTGGCCGAGGTTACGGAGCTGTATCAGCGGGTAACGCAAAACATGAACGCGGAGGGACTGGACTGCTGGAGCTGGGGCTTCTATCCCACAGAGAAAATGCTGCGCGCCGATATCGCCGCGGGCTGTCTGTATATCCAGCGGCTGGAAGGATCCGCCGTGGCTGCTGTCAGCGTCACGAAGACAGCGGATCCGGAGTATGATCAGCCCGGGTGGACCTGCGGAACCGAACCGGGATATTTTCACCGGCTGGTGGTGGATCCGGAATGCCAGGGCCGGAGCCTGGGCGGCGGGGTGCTGGACGATGTCCTGCAGCTGCTGCGGGGCATGGGCTGCGACTGCGTCCGCTGCGATACGGATGTCCGGAATGTCCGGGCGATCCGGCTGTATGAAAAAATGGGGCTCCGGTATTGCGGAGAGATCACCCGGAAGGGATGGGAACACGCGTTCCGCTGCTATGACAAACCGCTGAAGCGGGAAACCCCGCTGCTGCCGGTCCGGATGACACCTGCTTTCCGGGGCGGCCGGCTGACGCCCTGGGGCGGAGATAAACTGCAGACGGTCTGGGGAAAGAAGCCGGATGAGAATCCCACGGGAGAAAGCCTTGAGGTCAGCTGCATTCCGGGACTGGAGAGCCGGGATCCCACCGGAAGGACGCTGACGGAGCTGATTCATGAATTCGGGGAAAAGATGGTCGGGCATTACGCGGAAAAACCGTTCCCGCTGCTCCTGAAGCTGATTGACGCCCGGGAGGCGCTGAGCGTTCAGGTGCATCCCGACAACGCCTACGCGGCGGAACGGGAAGGCGGAAAGCTGGGCAAGACGGAGGCCTGGCTGATCCTGGATACCCCGGCGGGGGGCGGAGAACTGGTTTACGGGATCCGGCCGGGGACCACCCTGAAGGAGCTGCGGGACGCGTGCCGGGCAGGCAGCGCCGTGGAAAAGCTGCTGCGCAGGGTAAAAGTGCACGCGGGAGATGTGTGCTATATTCCGGCCGGCTGCGTTCATGCCATCGGAGCGGGGATCACGCTGTATGAGATTCAGCAGTCTTCAGATATTACCTACCGCTTCTACGACTGGGACCGGACGGACAAGGACGGCAACCGCCGGGAGCTGCATCTGGAGAAGGGGCTGGACGTGACGGATCTGAAGCTGGCCCCCATGCCGATTCATGTGGAAAAGGCCTACGGTGGCAAGCGTGTACTGAAAGAGCAATACTTCATTCTGGATGTGATCCGCACGGATGATTCCGGCGTGCTTCCTCCGATCCATGATTTCGGCATGCTGACGGTGCTGGAAGGGCAGATCACCCTGCGGTGGAAAAACGGCCGGATGAGGCTGCGCAAGGGAGAAACCTGTTTCCTGCCCCGGACGATCCCGGAGATTACGCTGCGGGGCAGAGGCGCCGCGGCGGTCGCCATGCCGTCCTGATCCGGGCGGGCGAAAAAAACACAGATGGGAAACGATATGAATCATCAGGTAAGCGGAAACACGGAAGGCATCCGGGAGGCGCTGCTGGCCCGGCTGGACAGCCTGTACACCTATGAGGCGGAGGAAGGGAGCTTTCTGCCGCGGGATCTGATGAAGATTCTGGCGGAGTGCTCCTGTGAGCTGAACCGGGAGATCGCGGTCTATCTGACCCGGGACGGGGAAATCGTCAGCGTGACGGTGGGGACGGACCGGGATGTGGAGCTGACAGACTACCGGCTGCGCCGGAATGAGCGCAGGCTGAGCCGGATCCGCTGCGTTCATACGCACCCGGACGGGGACGGACGGCTCAGCGACGTGGATCTGAGCGCGCTGAAAATTTTCCGATATGACGCGATGACGGCGGTCGGCGTGAAGGACGGCGAACCGACCTATGTCCAGACGGCCTTTCTGGGAGAGGGAGAGGAGATTCTGCTGCCGGAGCCGGTCCGCTGGTACCGGATACCGGACCGGAGCTGGATGGACCAGATCCTGTTCAGCGACGAGGCGGTCGGCCGGGAGGCGACCCGGTCCACCGGCGGAGACCGGGAGCGGGCGGTGCTCATGGGCATCGAAAGCATGGAATCCCTGGAAGAGCTGAAACGGCTGGCGGAGACCGCAGGAGCAGAAGTGGCCGGCATGTTTCTGCAGAAGCGGAGCAAGCCGGACGGCGCGCTGGTCATCGGAAAAGGCCGGGCGGAAGAGCTGGCCCGGGAGTGCCAGGCGCTGGAAGCGGACGTGTGCATCTTCGATGAGGAACTGACCGGCATGCAGACCCGGAACCTGGAGGAAACGCTGAGAGTCAAGGTGGTGGACAGGACGACGCTGATCCTGGATATCTTCGCCCAGCGCGCTTCCAGCGCGGAGGGTAAGCTGCAGGTGGAGCTCGCACAGCTGCAGTACCGGTCCGCCCGCCTGATCGGGCAGGGGCTGGTGCTCAGCCGGCTGGCCGGAGGGATCGGTACCCGCGGTCCCGGGGAAAGCCGGCTGGAAATGAGCCGCCGCAGGATCCGCGAACGGATGACAGAGCTGCGGGGACGGCTGGAGGAGCTGGAAAAACAGCGGACCATCCGCCGGAAAAGCAGGGAGCGGAACGAGATTCCCGTCGTGGCGCTGGTCGGATATACCAATGCCGGAAAGTCCACGCTGCTGAACGCTCTGACCGGGGCGGACGTCTACGTGCAGGATCAGCTTTTCGCGACCCTCGACGCGGTATCCCGGCGCATGACCACGCCGGAGAACACCGCCTATCTGCTGACCGATACCGTCGGCTTTATCCGGAAGCTGCCGCACACCCTGGTCAGCGCTTTCCGTTCCACCCTGGAGGAGGCGGCTCTGGCGGATGTGCTGGTGATTGTGTCCGACGGATCCAGCGAGCGGATGGCGGAGCAGCACGATACGGTGGAGGAAGTGCTGCGGGAGCTGGGAGCGGAGGATCAGAAGCGGATTGAAGTCATCAACAAATGCGATCTGAGGGACGCGGATCCGGCTTTTCCCGGAGCGGTGATGATCTCCGCAAAGACGGGAGAAGGCCTGGAGGAGCTGAAGCGGAAGATTGCCGAAGCGCTGCAGGAAACCTACTCGCCAGTCACCTTTGTGATTCCCTTCAGCCGCTACGGGCAGCTGTCCGCGATCCGGCCGCTGGGAAGGGTGATCAGCGAAAACCATACGGACAGCGGCACGGAACTGACGATGATGATTTCCCGGGAGGATACGGAACGGCTGATCCGCCGGTTCGGACCGGAAATTGTCAAAACCGGCGCGGCGGATGAAAAACAGCCGGAAAACAACATTCCCCGCACGGATATGATACAATAACCCGGAAACAGAAGACGAAACAGGATGGTCACGCGTTCTGACGGAGGGACAGAGTCATGAAGAACACAGTTTTCACAGGAGCGGCAACCGCCATTATTACCCCTTTTGAACAGGGGGGCGCGGTGGATTATGAAGCCTTCGGCCGGCTGATTGATTACCAGCTGGCGGAGGGGATTGACGGGATCGTTGCTTCCGGCACCAGCGGAGAGGGGAGCACGCTGACCGACGCCGAATTCGAGCAGGTCATTTCGTTCTGCGTCCGCCGGGTGGGCGGAAAGGTTCCGGTCATCGCCGGAAGCGGATCCAACAATACCGGGCATGCCATTGAGCGGACGAAAACTGCCTGCGCGGCCGGGGCGGATGCCGTACTGCTGGTGACCCCCTATTATAACAAGACCACGCAGCGGGGACTGATCGCCCATTATACCGCGATCGCGGATCAGAGCGGCGTGCCCTGTATTCTGTATAACGTGCCTTCCCGTACGGGGCTCAATATGCTGCCGGAGACGCTGGCCCAGCTGGCGAAACATCCGCGGATTGCCGCGGTGAAGGAAGCCTGCGGCAGCCTGAGCCAGATTGCCCGGGAAAGACGGCTGTGCGGGGAGGAGCTGGACATCTATTCCGGATGCGACGATCAGATCGTACCGACCCTGAGCCTGGGCGGCAAGGGAATCATCTCGGTGGTAGCCAATATTCTGCCCGGGAAAACAGCGGAGATCTGCCGGCGCTTTTTCCGGGGAGATGTTACCGGAGCCGCCGCGCTGCAGCTGGAGCTGCTGGATCTGATGAACCAGCTGATGATCGAGACGAACCCGATTCCGGCGAAAGCGGCCTGCGCGGCGCTGGGATACGGCGCCAACCGGGTCCGGCTGCCTCTGACGGAGATGGAGGAAGGAAACCGCCGGAAGCTGCTGGAGCTGATGCGGGAAGCTGGGCTGGAGGTAAAGGCATGAGAATTATTCTGTGCGGATATGACGGCCATATGGGCCGGGAAGTCCGGACCTGCGCGGAGCGGGCGAAGGACTGCGTGATTCTGGCGGGCGTGGATCCCATGGGCGGCCGGGAGGATCCCCTCTGCGCGGCGGACTTTTCGGAAGTCACCTGCGAGGCGGATGTGATCATCGATTTCAGCCATCACAGCATGACCGGCGCGCTGATGGATTTCGCCGAGGCGAGGAAACTGCCGGTGGTGCTGGCGACCACGGGACAGACGGAAGCGGAAAAGGCCCGGATTGAGCAGGCGGCCCGGAAGATTCCCGTATTTCTGGCCGCCAACTACAGCCTGGGAATCGCGGTGATGAGCGACCTGGTACGACGTACCGCCGCCCTGTATCCGGACGCGGAAATCGAGATCGTGGAACAGCACCATGACCGGAAGCTGGACGCTCCCAGCGGAACGGCGCTGGCTCTGTTCCGGGCCGTTCAGGAAGTACGGCCTTCCGCGGTCGCGCGGACCGGGAGATCCGGGCAGGGCAAAAGAACCCCGGAGGAAGTGGGCATTCACGCCATTCGCATGGGGAATATTGTCGGCGTGCACGAGGTTATGATCGGGACGCAGAATGAGCGGATTACGCTGAAGCATGAAGCGTTCAGCCGGGGCGTGTTCGCCGAGGGAAGCCTGAAGGCGGCCGCTTTCCTGATGGGGAAGCAGCCGGGATTATATGATATGAAGGATTTGCTGAGAGGGGAATGAGCGGAATGAAGATCGGAATTTACGGCTATGGGAATCTGGGACGGGGCGTCGAGCTGGCAATTCTGCAGAACCCGGACATGGAGCTTGCCGGCGTCTTTTCGCGGCGGGATCCTTCCACGGTCCGGACGCTGACCGGCGCGCCGGTTTACGCCGCCCGCGACGCGGAACAGTACGCGGATCAGATCGACGTCATGATCATCTGCGGCGGAAGCGCGTCGGATCTGCCGGAGATGACGCCGATGCTGGCCGGCAGATTCAACGTGGTGGATTCGTTTGACACCCACGCCCGTATTCCGGAGCATTTCGCCCGCGTGGATTCGGCGGCGGCCGGATCCGGCCATACGGCGCTGATCAGCGCCGGCTGGGATCCCGGGCTGTTTTCCCTGGCCCGGCTGTATATGAACATCGCGCTGCCGGAAGGCAAAGACTATACCTTCTGGGGACGGGGCGTCAGCCAGGGCCACAGCGACGCGATCCGCCGGGTGCCCGGCGTAAAGGATGCCCGGCAGTATACCGTGCCGGTGGAGGATGCGCTCCGCCGGGTCCGGGAGGGAGAGAATCCGGAGCTGACCACCCGGGAGAAGCATACGCGGGAGTGCTATGTGGTGGCGGAGGAAGGCGCGGACAAGGCCCTGATCGAGAAGCAGATCCGGGAGATGCCGAACTATTTCGCTGATTATGACACCACCGTAACCTTCATTTCCCAGGAGGAGCTGGACCGGGATCACAAAGGGCTGCCCCACGGTGGCAGGGTCATCCGCGGCGGCACGACCGGCCGGGATGGGGAACACCGCCATGTGATGGAATTCTCCCTGAAGCTGGATTCCAATCCGGAATTCACCGCTTCCGTGCTGATCGCCTGCGCCAGAGCGGTATACCGGATGTCCGGCCGGGGGAACCACGGCTGCAAGACGCTGTTCGATGTGGCGCCCGCCGACCTGAGCCCGCTGTCTCCCGGGGAGCTCCGGGCGCACCTGCTGTAAGGCGGGGAACGGCGGAAAACAGAAAGGACAGGATATGATTATACACGGACTGCAGAAAATGACCCTGCTGGATTTTCCTGGACGGGTTGCCTGTACGGTCTTTCTGGGGGGCTGCGATATGCGCTGCCCCTTTTGCCATAATGCGGAGCTGATCGACGGATCGGCTCCGGCCGCCCTGGATGAACAGGAGCTGCTCCGTTTTCTCGGCCGCCGGAAGGGCCTGCTGGACGGGGTCGCCATTACCGGGGGCGAGCCTTTGCTGCGGAGCGATCTGGCGCCGCTGCTCCGGGAGATCCGGAACCTGGGCTACGCGGTCAAGCTGGATACCAACGGTACGCATCCCGACCGGCTGAAGGCCCTGCTGGACGAAGGCCTGGTCGATTATGCCGCCATGGATATCAAGAACAGTCCGGAGCGATACGCGGAGACGGCTGGGGTTCCCGGGCTGGATCTGGCTCCCATCCGGGAGAGCGCCCGGCTGCTGATGACGGGGGAGACCGACTATGAATTCCGGACCACGGTGGTGGACGAGCTGCATGACGAGGAGTCCTTCCGGGGAATCGGCGCGTGGCTTCACGGCGCGAAACGTTTCTTTCTGCAGCAGTTTACCGACCGGGACACGGTTCCCTTCGGCGGTCTGCACGCGCCGTCCGGTGAGAAAATGCGCCAGTATGCCCGGATCCTGCAGGCGGATGTGCAGGAAGTATCCCTTCGGGGCGTGGAATAAGGATGTTCCACAAGATATAGTTTATTTTCCCTTTTCAGCAACAACATGTTGACTTTGCCGTCGCTTCTGTGATATATTATCAAGGCACGCTGACAGGGGGCGGAGACGTTTTCCTGCGCGCAATAATCACAAAACAGGAGTGCGAAAGCATGTATCAGGTATTAAAACGGGACGGCAAGGTAGCGGAATTTGAAATCGGAAAAATCTCCAGGGCGATCACCAAGGCGTTCGAGGCGCTGGACAAGCAGTATCATCCCAGCGTGATCGATATGCTGGCGCTGCGGGTGACGGCGGAATACGAGCCGCTGATCCGGGACGGCCAGATCGCCGTGGAGACGATTCAGGACTGCGTCGAAAAGGTTCTGTCCGAGGCCGGTTACGCGGACGTGGCCAAGGCCTACATCCTGTACCGCAAGCAGAGGGAAAAAGTCCGCAATGTCAACTCCGCCCTTCTGAATTATAAAGATCTGGTGGACAACTATCTGCGAATCAACGACTGGCGGGTGAAGGAAAACTCGACCGTGACCTATTCCGTCGGCGGTCTGATTCTGTCCAATTCCGGCGCCATTACCGCCAATTACTGGCTCAGCGAAATCTATGACAACGAGATTGCCGACGCCCACCGGACGGCGGCCATCCATATCCACGATCTGAGCATGCTGACGGGATACTGCGCGGGCTGGAGCCTGAAACAGCTGATCAAGGAAGGCCTGGGCGGGGTGCCCGGCAAGATCACCAGCTCTCCTGCCAGCCATCTGTCCACCCTGTGCAACCAGATGGTGAATTTTCTCGGCATTATGCAGAACGAATGGGCCGGCGCTCAGGCGTTCTCCAGCTTCGATACCTATCTGGCGCCTTTCGTCCGGGTGGACAATCTGACCCAGCGGGATGTCAAGCAGTGCATTCAGAGCTTTATCTACGGCGTGAACACCCCCAGCCGCTGGGGAACCCAGGCGCCTTTCTCCAACATTACGCTGGACTGGGTCTGCCCGAACGATCTGGCAAACCTGCCGGCGATCATCGGCGGGAAGGAAATGGATTTCACCTACGGGGAATGCCAGAAGGAAATGGACATGGTGAACAAGGCCTTCATCGAGATCATGATCGAAGGCGACGCCAACGGCCGGGGCTTCCAGTACCCGATTCCCACCTATTCCATTACCCGGGATTTTGACTGGAGCGAGACGGAGAACAACAAGCTGCTCTTCGAGATGACCGCCAAGTACGGCACGCCTTACTTCAGCAACTATATCAACAGCGATATGGAGCCCAGCGACGTGCGCAGCATGTGCTGCAGGCTGAGGCTGGATCTGCGGGAGCTGCGCAAAAAGAGCGGCGGCTTCTTCGGCAGCGGGGAATCCACCGGTTCCATCGGCGTCGTGACCATCAATATGCCCCGTCTGGCCTACGAAGCCAATGACGAGAAGGACTTCTACAAGCGCCTGGACCGGCTGATGGACATCTCCGCCCGGAGCCTGAAGACCAAACGGACCGTCATTACCAAACTGCTGGAGGGCGGGCTGTATCCCTATACCCGGCGTTATCTGGGCACCTTCGAGAATCATTTCAGCACCATCGGCCTGGTGGGCATGAACGAGGCGGCACTGAACGCCTCATGGCTGCGGAAGGATCTGACCCACCCCGAATCCCAGCAGTTTGCCAAGGACGTGCTGAACCATATGCGGGAACGGCTGAGCGATTACCAGGAGCTCTACGGCGATCTGTACAACCTGGAAGCCACGCCGGCGGAATCCACCACCTACCGCTTTGCCAAGCATGACAAGGAGCAGTATCCCGATATCATTACCGCCAACGAGAACGGGACTCCCTACTATACGAACTCCAGCCATCTGCCCGTAGGCTACAGCGAGGATATTTTCTCCGCGCTGGATGTGCAGGACGAGCTGCAGACCCTGTATACCTCCGGCACCGTGTTCCATGCCTTCCTGGGGGAGAAGCTGCCGGACTGGAAAGCGGCGTCGACGCTCGTGCGGAAGATCGCGGAGAATTACAAGCTGCCGTACTATACCATGAGCCCCACCTATTCCGTATGCAGTACGCACGGCTATCTGGTGGGCGAGCAGGCGATCTGCCCCCATTGCGGCGCGAAGACGGAGATCTACAGCCGGATCACCGGCTACTACCGCCCGGTGCAGAACTGGAACGACGGAAAAGCCCAGGAATTCCGCGACCGGCTGGTCTACGATATCGGACATTCCCGGCTGACCCATCAGGGACCGGTGAAGGCAGAGCCCGCTCCCGCGGAACCCGCCGCGCAGAAGGCGGAGACGGTACCTGCGCCGGCGGAAAAGCCGGAAGCGTCGGCGGAGAAGACCACCAATCCCGGAATCCGTTCCCTGCTGTTTGTCAGC
Source organism: Clostridiales bacterium (assembly GCA_015056205.1). Classification (GTDB taxonomy): domain Bacteria; phylum Bacillota; class Clostridia; order Christensenellales; family Aristaeellaceae; genus Aristaeella. The sequence goes on from SVGS01000017.1 coordinate 22,882, forward strand.
GCGACCTGCCCCAACTGCAAGCTGGCCGTCAACATGCTGGAGAAGGCGGGCTTCCTGTTCAAGAAGGTGCTGGCCACGGAGAACGTGGAGCTGACCCGGAAGTACGGGGTCAAACAGGCGCCCACCCTGGTGGTGATGGATCAGAACGGGGTGGATTTCGAGAAGTTCAAGGGTGTTTCCGAGATTAAGGGCATGCTGACGCAGCGGCAGGTCGGATAAGGCGGACAACATGACAGACATCATTGTGATCGGCGGCGGGCCGGCCGGAATGACGGCGGCCCTGTACGCCCTGAGAAACGGCAAGTCCGTTCTGGTCCTGGAGAAACACGGGTTCGGCGGACAGATTACCCACAGCCCCAAGGTGGAAAACTGGCCGGGAACCGCGCAGATGAGCGGCAATGCCTATGCCGAGGCGCTGCTGGAACAGATTCTGGCCCAGGGGGCGGAGGTGGATCTGGCGGAGGCCGTCCGGGTTGAGGACCGGGGCAGCGTGAAAGCGGTGTATACGGACGACGGCCAGGTGCGCGAGGCAAAGGCGCTGGTGCTGGCGACCGGGGTCAAACACCGGATGCTGGGCCTGCCAGGCGAGGAGGAACTGGTCGGGGAAGGAATCAGCTTCTGCGCCGTATGCGACGGGGATTTTTATACCGGAAAGACCGTGTGCATGGCGGGGGGCGGGAATTCCGCCCTGCAGGAAGCGATCTTGCTGGCCGGCAAGTGTGAAAAAGTGATCATGCTGCAGGATCTGCCCTTCTTTACCGGAGAACAGAAGCTGCAGGACATCCTCTTCGCGCGTCCCAATGTGGAAAAGCGGACCGGCGTCACCGTGACCGGGCTGAACACGGAGAACGGGGAACTGAAAAGCGTTACCGTGACCGGAAAGGAATCCGGGGAGCAGGAGGACATTGCCTGCGACGGCCTGTTTGTAGCCATCGGCCTGATTCCGGAAAACGAAGCTTTCGCTCAGCTGGCGCAGCTGGATGAGCGGGGGTATTTCGCCAGCGGAGAGAACTGCGAGACCGGAACCCCCGGGGTTTACGCCGCGGGCGACTGCCGGGCCAAAGCGGTCCGTCAGCTGACCACCGCGGCAGGTGACGGCGCCGTCGCTGCCCTGGCGGCCTGCCGGTACATCGACAGCCTGACATAATCAAAGGAGCCTGACCGGCCATCCGGTCAGGCTCCTTTTTAAAGCGTTTCGGCGGGAAGATCCGCTATTCCAGCACCCATTCCAGCTCCTCGCTGCCGCACTGCGGGCAGCGGCCGGTGTCCCGCCTGTCCTCGAAAAGCTTGCCGCACTGCGGACAGCGGCGGTTCAGCAGAAAACTGCGGAAGGGATAGAGCACGGCGTCCGCCATCTCTTCGGAGATCAGGGACCGGTCTTCCCCCAGCGTGTCCAGCCGTTTCATCCAGGCGGTGCGGCTCAGGCCGAACAGGGGCGCTCTGGCCTGGCGGGGCCGGTTAAAGCGGATCACGTCCACCAACGGAACCGGAGCCAGCAGGTTGCGGGCAAAGACGTCCGCCTCTTCCTCCAGGGTGCTGTCCGCACTGAGCCCCGGATTCATCTGATCGGGAAAATCCCGGAAATGGTTCATGAACAGATGGCCCAGCTCGTGAGCGACAGCCCAGCGAAGCCGGCCCGGATCCCGGGCTTCATCCCGGTAAATAATACAGAAGGCGGGATAGGCGATGGTGATCGCGTCCGTCATTCCCAGGGCGGAAGGCAGATTCCATGGCTGCCAGGCCGGATTCTGCATCACCTGGGAGAGCGGAAAAACCGAAATCCCGGATGAAGCGGCAACCTCCAGCGGATCCACGGGCAGACGGCTGATCCGGCAATCCTGAAGGACGGCGCAGGCATAATGAAGCGCCACGTCGGTCCGCGGAACAAAAGCCATTTTCGCTCCTCCTTCCAGCCTGAACTCCGGGGAATAATATCCGATTGGATGTGAACAAGGGCATTGTATCACAGTCGGAGGGTTTTCACAAGCGGGAACACGGAATGCGGGAGAAATCCCGGATCAGTTGCAAAGCAAGGGCCGCCGTGCTATAATCCCCCTGTTCCTGATCCCAAATGGGAACGATCCCGCCCGTTCGGCGGGGATGGACTGAAAGGATTGAATGTTTTCATGGGTTTATGGCTTGCCCTGATCCTGTGTATCGCGCTGTCCGCCTTTTTCTCGGCGACGGAGACCGCGTTTTCCGCCTCCAACCGTGTGAAACTGAAAACGGTTGACGGGCCCCGAAAGGGTCGGGCGCAGCTCGCGCTGAAGCTGCTGGAGCAATATGATTCTCTGCTGACAACCGTTTTGATCGGAAATAATCTGGTGAATATCGCCGGCACGGCGATTGCCACCGTACTTTTCACTACCCGGATTATGGCCGGACAGGAGGAGCTGGGCGCCACGGTGGCGTCCGCGGTGATGACCCTGGTGGTTCTTTTTTTCGGCGAGGTAGGACCGAAAACACTGGCCAAGCAGCAGCCGGAGAAGTATGCCATGAGCGTCAGCCCGGTGATCCGGGTGCTGATGGTGCTGCTGCGCCCGCTGGATCTGCTCTTCGGCGTGTGGCGGAAACTGCTGTCCAAACTGGTCCGGCCGGAGCCGGAGGAAAACCAGATTGAGGAAGAACTGATCACCATGATCGACGAGGCGCAGACCGACGGCAATATCGAGGAAGAGGAAGGGGAGCTGATCCGCTCCGCGATCGGCTTCCACGAGCAGAATGCCGCGGATATTATGACGCCCCGGGTGGACGTGACCGCGCTGGAGGATACCGCCGGGATCGAGGAAGCGGCCGAGCTGTTCCGGAAGACCTGGTATTCCCGGATTCCGGTCTATCATGAGGATCTGGATCATATCGTGGGAATTCTGCATGAAAAGGATTTCTACAAGATGACCCACGAGGGCTGCACGAATATCCGCCGGATTATGAAAGAAGCCTATTTTGCGCCGGCCAGCCTGTCTGTGGGCAATCTGCTGCGCCAGTTCCAGAAGGCCAAGACGCATATGATGGTGCTGCTGGATGAATACGGCGGCACGGAAGGCATCGTGACCCTGGAGGATGTGCTCGAGGAACTGGTGGGAGAAATCTATGACGAGCACGACGAAGTGAACGAAGAGGTCGTGGAGAAGGAGGACGGCAGCCTGGTGGTGGATGCCAGCATGCAGCTGCAGGAGCTCCTGGAGAAATACAATATTTCCAACCATTACGACGCGGATACAGTAGGCGGCTGGGCGGCCGAAATGCTGGAGAAGGTGCCGGAAACGGGCGATTCCTTCACGCTGAGCGGACAGCGGTTTACGGTGGCCGAGATGGACGGTTTCCGGGTCACCCGCGTGGAGGTGGCTCCCGAACCGGCGGAGAACCCCGGGAAGGAGGCGTCCGGTGAGCCGGAAAAGCCGGAGACGCCAGCCGCCTCTCCGGTGGAATCCGGGAAGGATTAAAGTTGCATTTCGACGAAAAACATGATAGGATAAAACTGTAAACAAAGCGTATCAGACAAAGAAAACAACAGAAGGGGGAAGACTCTATGAAAAAATGGATCGCTGTTCTGCTGACCCTGGTGATGGTGCTGGGATGCGTGTCCGCCCTGGCGGATTCCTGGTACTGCCCCGAATGCGGACAGAAGAACGACAGCAACTTCTGCTCCAACTGCGGAACCAAGCGGCCGAACGGAAGCGGCAGCTCCGGCGGGAACATTTCCGCGCCTTCCACCACGGCCAACGATATGATGATGACCAAGGCTGTGATGAATTCCGACGGTTCCGTCAGCATGGCCTGGAGCGGCGGCAAATCCCCCTATAATGTGTATTATATGTGGTACGCCAACGCCAACCACAACAGCGGCGCGGACGTTCAGGTCTGGCGGGCGGGAAGCAGCCTGATCAGCCAGAGCTTTTCCACCCGGAACGATTTTGTGCCCGGGGAGCGGTACTGGATCGTGATTCAGGACGCAAACAAGCAGGAATGCTGGTATGATTTCAATCCCTCCCGCAAGGCGTTTACCGCGCTTTCCGGAACGCATATGACCATGTCCCTCCGGAAGAAGGTCAACAACCGTTCCTCCACCGTCGGCAGCTTCTCCGCCAATGAGATCGAACGGCAGTATGTCAGCAGCCTGTACGGCGCGACGATCAAGATGACCCTGGGCCGGCTGAAGACGACCTTCTACTTCACCTCCCGCATGGCGCTGTTCCTGCCCAGCGGGGAACCCTATCTGTTCCATGTGGCGGATCAGGCGGTGAATTCCTCCGCGGTGTACTGGGAATCCTACGATTTTAAGGATGTTTGGGACTGGCTGGTCAGCAGCAAGGGCGGCATCCCCACCGGGCAGTATGTCTTCCGGCTGTATGTGGACGACCGCGTATTCGGCGAGGAAGTCATCAATATCAACTGAGCCCATGACACTGATCAGGACAGGACACGGGAAGAATAAGATGAATCATTCCGTTCTGCGAAAAATGAAATCCGGTCTTTTGACTTTGGCGGCGCTGATCCTGCTTCTGCCGCTCTCCCGGGGATCCGGAAGAGCGGAGAGCATGCGGCGCCGTCTGACACTGATGGTTTATATGTGCGGCAGCAACCTGGAATCCCAGTACGGCTCCGCCTCCGCGGACTATCTGGAAATGACGGAAGCCGGCGTGGAGGCGGATGTTTCCGTCCTGGTGATGATGGGAGGCAGTTCCGACTGGAAGATCGCCGTGGACGCGGAGAAGACCGTGACCATGGAGATCGGCAGCCGGGGGGTGCGCCGGGTCCGGGAAGAGGAAAAGAAAAATATGGGATCCGGGGATACGCTCGCGGATCTGCTTCGGTACGGCCGGGAACGCTGTCCCGCAGATCAGTATGCCCTGATTCTGTGGGATCACGGCGGAGGACCGCTGGACGGCCTGTGCTGGGACGAGCAGTACAACGCGGATCACCTGTCGCTGAAGGAGCTCACGGGCGCTCTGCGCGACGCGGGCTTCAGCGGGGAAGAAAACCGGCTGGCCTGGATCGGGTTCGACGCCTGTCTGATGAGCTCCGTCGAGGTGGGCGCAACCCTGGCGCCCTATGCGGGCTACATGGTTTCCTCGCAGGCGGAGGAGCCGGCTTCCGGGTGGAACTATGCCTTCCTGAACGGGCTGCGCGGAGATGCGGACGCGGCGGAAACCGGGCGGCGGATCATCGAAACCTATTTTGAGGGACAGGAGGATTCTGCCCGGGAGCTGACCCTGGCCTGTGTTGATCTGTCCGCCATGGAGGAAGTGACGGGTCGGATGAACGATTTCTTTTCCGGCCTGTCGGGAGAGCTGAACGAGGAATCCTTTCCGGATATCTCCCGGATGCGGATTAACGCCGTCGGCTTTGGAAGAGCCGGGGATCAGCAGCCCGGAGAAAGCGGATATGATCTGGTGGATCTGGTCTCCCTGACGGAGAGCTACGCGACCCGGAATCCGGAGAAAGCGGAAGCGCTGATCCAGGCTGTGCGCCGGGCTGTGATCCATCACCGGTCCAATCCGGAAAGCAGCTGCGGGCTGTCCGTTTATCATCCCTGGCGCAACCGGGAAAAATACCGGAGCGCCTGGCGGGAACTGTATGCCGGGATGAACTTCTGCCCGGGATATACGCGCTACATCAGCGCCTACGGCCGGATCATGATCGGAGAGCAGCTGGTCCGGTGGACCGGACTGAACCGGGTGAGCGCGGAACCGGATCCGGCAGGCAGCCTGTCCTGGATCACCGCGGAACTGACAGCGGAGCAGATGGCGGATCTGGCCGGCGCGCATCTGGTGATTCTGGCGAGAAACCTGTATGATACGGCGGATGAATCCTATGTTCAGATCTATCGCTCCAACGAGGTCCGGACAGAGGGAAACCGCCTTCTGGCTTCCTATGACGGACGGCATATCCGCGCCGTGAATGCCTCGGGCTATGTGGAGCTGACGGGGGCGCTGGCCTATCAGATGACGGAGAACGGGATCTTTCAGATCCGCCTGTATCCCTTTGACGAAGAAGGCAGGCGGGCGGAACAGCCGGTGATCGCGGAATATATTCAGGACGCGGGGAACCGCTTTTCCCTGCGGGATTATCTGGTCTATGACGAGATGACCGGCGCCTGGTCCTCCCGGGCGGAGGTGGATCTGTCCCGGTACGCCGGCGTAACTTTCTATAATGAATACCGGAATCCCACCGTTAACGGGCAGGAGGAGACGCTCGCGTTTGAACAGTGGCGGCCGGATGAACATGAGGACACGCAGAAAAAGGCGCGGTACGATGTGGACCGGACCGATTTCATGATGGCCTTCGGAAAGGATCTGATGCGGGCGGAGGCGCTGTACGCCGGCTTTGAAATCACGGATACACAGGGAAACCGGGTGATGACGGCCCTGACGCCTCTGGAAGAAGGCGGGGCGGCGGAGTATCCGGTTTCCGTATCGGAGGACGGCCTGCCGACCCTGGAAAACGGCCGGACGCTGCGGCCGGACTGCTCGCTGTATCTGCTGAAATCGGCCAACCCGGACAGCGCCCGGATCATTCTGAATGTTTCTCTGCGCAATGAAACGGATCAGGATCTTTCCTTCCTGCTGACAGACGTCAGCCTGAACGGGGCGGAAACGGAGCTGAGCGCCCTGAACGCCCAGGGAAGGGGAGCGGCTGATCAGTACGGACGGAAATCGCTGGCTCCCGGTGAAACGGGAGCGGCCAGCCTGGTGATCCGCCTGCGGGATATCATCGGCCTCGTTCCGGATGTTTCGCTGGGGAAAGTGAACTTTTCGCTGTTTCTGGGCGCGGTGGAGGACGGAACGAACCGGCTGTACCAGGTTCTCCCGTTTGAACTGCGGACCGATATTCCGCTGACCGCCTTCTATCCCGAAACCGATCTGCTTCCGCCGGCTTTTCTGATCGAAGCCGGCCGGGAAATCGGCTCGCTGAGCGCGGAAACCGAAAAGACGCTGTTTTCCCGCGGAGAGTGCCGCGTCAGCCTGCGGGGCTGCTATATCGTGGACCGGAACGTGATCCTGCTTCTGCACTATGAGAACGGGGACGGCATTTCCCGCCATGTTTTTCTCGGACACGCGAAAATGGATGGACGGGAGGCGGCGATCGGGCAGACCCGGGATCCGGGAGCGGAGAGCCGGAACCGGAGAATCAGCGTCTACGCGCCGGATCAGCCGGCCTGGAAGCTTCCGGAGGGCGTCTACCGGATCCTGAAGGCCGGCGAAACCGCCGATGAATATGTGGCGCTGAAACCGGCGGACGGCGCGCAGACAGAGGTGCGAACGCTGTCCTTTCAGGCGCTCTGGTATGATGTGGATCATCCGACGGACGCGGTATGCTTCAGCGAGGCCGTGATCTCCACGGAGGAAGCGGCTCCGCTGGCGGACGGACAGCTGGCTGTTGCTCCGGCGGAGGATTATACGGTGACAGAAGGAAAGGCGCTGCCGGCTGAGGCGGGAAGCCCGGTGTTTACGGATCAGCCGTGGACGGTTTTCGGCGGCCGGCGAACGACGATCCGGATCGCGGGAGACGCGGAGGATCCTCTTCTGGCCGGTTATTACGCGCTGTTCCGCCGGTATGCTTCCGACGCGGAGCTGGCGTCCGTGAATATCATGAACGCGACGGATGAACAGACCGGAGAACCGGTTCTTTCCTTCCGGAATCATTCCGAATGGCTGGCTTACGAAGCGCTGGGCCAGCTGGCGCCCGATCAGGACGGCGGCCTGTCCGCTGTATTCCCCGGCCGGTTGCCGACGGTCCGGGGGACCGGAGGATCCGTCCGGCTGGCGCCCACCTTCCTCTATTTCAATGAGGAGGGGCAGGTTCTCTGGGAACAGATCGGAAGCCACCTGGGTTTCCATTCGCTGACGTTCCCCGGGGCCGTGCTGGAAACCGCGCTGGGATATCTGTCCTTCCGCCTGGATCCGGAAAGCGGGCGGGCGGCACTGGCGGATTTCAAACAGATCGACGGTGCCTGGCCCTCCCTGGCGGAAATGGCTACGCAGCCGGTGTTTATGATCTCCGCGGACGCGGGGGAGCAGGAGCTGCTGCAGTTCCTGAACGGCGATCTGTTCGACACACCCCGGCGGCTTCGGCAGTATCTGCTGAAGGGCGGTGAAAAACTGTCTTTTGACCTGGAACCGGTAACGGATCCGGAAAAATATGAAGTGGTATTTCTGTGCGTGACGGAAGGAAACAGACTGTTCTGTACCCGGCCGGTTCCGCTGACTGATTTTATGGAATGACCGCCGTCAGCCGGCGGGAGGGAGCGGCAGAAAATCCCGGAGGGGGCGGGAAACGGCCCAGGCGCTGCCGTCCGTTCCGGTGAGGCTGAAAACAACCCGGAGATCCTCCCAGTCCGAGGCCGGGCGCAGCACGATTCCCGGGCCGGCTTCCGGCAGAGACACCGCCACGTCCTCCAGATCCAGATACTCCCACTGCGCATAGGGAGCCGGGCGGCCCTGCGGGAGCCCCGGCAGACGATAGATCTCCAGAAAGCTTTCCAGCGAAGTCAGACGCATCTGCTCCGGAGCCCGGCCGGAGCCGTCCGGCTCCCAGGCCCGGGTTACGGCCGAGGCGGTCCGGCCGGACAGCGCGACCCGCAGATGGTCCACGAAAAGAGAACCTTCGGAATCATTCAGGAAAATCCAGAAGGGCATATAATCACTGCCGGCTTCATCGGACCGGAGGGACTGATAAAAGGGAATTTCACTGCCGGCGGCGCAGGCGAGCAGTCCGCTGAAATCAGCGGTCAGACAGCTGCCCTCCAGGCGCGGTGTACCCGGCCCGGCAATGAGGAGGCAGGCGTCCGGTTCCTCCGGGGTGCCGCGCGGAAGCACCAGGAAGACATCGGCCCGGGAGACAGACTGAAGCTCTTCCGCCGAAAGGACGGTCCATACCTGGCAGGCATATTGCTCCGGGCGCTCCGGAACAGCCGGATTTCCGCCCAGCAGCAGGCTCAGATCCAGTTCCGGCAGCAGCCCGGCAGGATGAATCTCCCATGCGGAGGCGGGTAGAAGGTCTCCGGAGACCGGTCCTTCCTGCCGGAGCAGCCGGACAGGCTCCGTATACGCCCAGTTCAGATCCGTTTCAGAGCGGGCGGAACCGGGATCCGGCGCGATTTCTCCCCGCAGGGTGACGCCGGAGAGCTCCGCGGGGGAAAGCGGGTTTTCCGGGATCAGATCGATGAGGATCCGGTGGGCTCCCTCTTCCGGGGTGACCGTGATCCAGCCGCTCAGCGGCAGGCGCGGATGCAGCGCCGTTTCGGAATAGTAATGGCAGGCCGCCGGCTCTCCGTTCAGCCGGATGCCGGACAGGCGGAAAGCCAGCGTTTCGCCGGAATCGTTCCGGATGTCCGCCATCAGCCGGACCGCGCCCGATTCCACGGCCCGGACAGACCGCAGATTCAGGGAGAGCGGTCCGTCCCGCAGCAGGGGAACGGCGGGAGCCGCGTCCGCCGGGGAGGATGCGGGAGAAGCGGTCAGCGGCAGCGGGGAAGCCGGAGAAAAATCGAACAGACGAAGATTTCCATCGATCAGGACGGGCAGCGTCAGGCGGCGCAGGGAATCGATTTCCCAATAGGCGAAACCGTCCCCGGAGGAAAAGGGGTTGTTCACCCGGCCGAGGGAACTGCCTACCGGATCCAGCTGCATGATCCGGCTCAGGGAAAAGGGAACATACAGATCATACCCGGCGGACAGCCGGAGCGTGCTTTCGGCCGCGTGAAGGACGTCCCGCAGGTAACAGCCGTTCACCAGCGCGTCCCCCAGCGGATCCTCCTCATCCAGATAAAAGCGGATGGCGCGGTCATCCCGGCTGCGGGAGATAAAATGGAAGATTCCCTGCAGGGAACCGTCCTTTGCCTCGGACAGATCCAGCAGACGGACGGTCAGATCCTCCGATTCGCTGACAGCCCATACCTTTTCGGAACCGGGCTCCGGCAGCCCGAGGGCGCTCAGATCCAGACCGCATTCCAGCGACACCGGCTCCGAAGCGGCGAAGAGCTCATAGGCCGGCTGGGAACCGATCCCCGCAGACACGGTCCAGAGCGCGGCGGAGAGACGGATTCTGTTCAGGACGGAGGACAGGTAGGGAATGGATTCCGCGGGAACATGGAAGGAATCCCGCATCACGCTGTGCGGTTCAATCACATCCAGCAAAAAGGCGGAATCATCGATCCCGGTCTGATTCAGGGTCAGCTGAACCGGAGCGAAACGAAGGGCGTAATCCGTATTGTTCTCGATCCGGAAGCGCAGGTACAGACCGCTGCCGCTGTCCGCTTTCACCACGTCGACGCTTTCCAGCGTGATCGCGGCGCGGTCATCGCGGTACAGCTCCCGGTCATAGGACCGGGTGTCCGCCAGCGCCGGATAATGCAGGGGAATCAGTTCGGTGGCGATTTCCACGCCCTGCGTATCGGTGACGATGAACTGGGCGTAGAGCCGCTGCGGGGAATAATGCCCTTTCAGAAACTGAAGGGACCAGGGACGGGCGTTATTGACCTCGCCGAAGAACAGATAATCCCGGTCATCCGCCGTCTGCTCGTGATAGCCCCGGTTCCATTCCGGGTACGGCAGCACGCGGCCTTCAGGATCGATGACCGAGGCGTTCTGCAGGGGAATGCTGCCGGAAGGCCACTGGGAATAGGGAAGGGGCCGGCCGGTATCCCGGTCGCGGGTCAGATAGTAGGCGTACTGGCTGGCGCTGAAACAGATATAGGGATATTCGGACGCGGCGATCGAGATATACTGTTTACCGGTGGTCAGCTCGCCGGGATCCTCCGGCTGCATGATGACATCCCGAACCTCCAGCGTGCCGGTTTCCCGGTCCGCCGAGCAGATCAGGCTGACGTTCTGAACGCCGAAGGATTCACGATCCAGCTCTCCCCGGTCCGCCTGAACCGTACGGCGGTAGTAACTGGTTTTTTCCAGGGAGGCAATCACCTGGAGCAGCCCGTCCTGGAGGGAGGTAAACGGATAGATATCGCTGACGACCGCCCCGTTTTCGTCCAGCACATACAGCCCGCTGAAATCATACCGGGCCCGGAGCACACCTTCCTCCGGCCGCAGATCCGCGATCTCAAACACTTTGAAATAGGCGTTGTCATACCCCTGATCCCGGAGGATGACCACCCGGGCGTCCGCGAAGTGCGCCTCCTGATCCCGGGTCAGATCCAGCTCAAGGGTCTGCGATCCGTCCTCCGCGGCGGGCAGCGCCCGGCCGGCCAGCCCGGTCCAGTCCGCCAGCTGATCGCCCAGCCAGAAGGAGGCATAGCGGCTGATCCAGGACGAATAGGCTCCGGAAAAGTTCAGCTCGCGGCCGGCGGCGAGCCAGGAATTGCCGTACGCCGTTTTATTGTAATAAGGAGAATAGATGGACAGGCCGTGGGCGTCGGCCTGGCGGCTGCTGTTACAGATGACCGCGGAGTCCAGCGCCGCCTGCAGGGCGGCGGCCTGCTCCGGAACCAGCGGAGCATACTGGGAGCAGAGGTGGCCCAGATCCGCCAGATCGTAATCGCTCAGGGTGGTGGTCCGCCCGAAACAGCGGGTATCCCGGCGTAGATTGGACAGGGTGGAAAAGGTATCGGCGTTCAGCTGATCCCGGAGAGCCGTAAAAAAACCGGACAGGGTAACCATCACGGTTCCCATGCGGGACAGATTGACACAGGAGAGGGTCAGCATCGGATTATCCGGCGCGGCGGCCATATAGGCGTCCACAATTTTCGGGCCCAGCTCTTCCGGAGCGGAGGCGGCGGCCCCGGCGAGGAAGCTGTAATTCCATCCGGTGAAGGGTTCCGTTTCCTGACTGGCGATCATATAGCGGGCATATCCGGAGCAGACGCCGGCGGCTTCCACGGAGGCCATGAGGCAGGCGTCAAAACCGATCCAGCTCAGAGGGTGTTCCGGGCTGAAAGGACCCGCGGCGAGCGCCCGGTCCAGTTCCGGAAGGGAAAGCCGGTCCCGGTTATACTTTTCATCGTAGCAGACGCCCTCCATCGGTCCGCCGCCGTGATTCCAGAAGATCAGGGCGTAGTCCTTTGCGGGAAAAGCGGAAACCGCATAGTTCAGAAAGGAAGTCAGGGTGTCCGGCTGCCCCATGCTGGCCTGCGGAAGACGCTGAACAACCCGCATTCCCCGGACGCCGAGCTGAAGGACGGACAGCTCCTCCGGATTCAGACCGAGATGCCACCGCTCCGCGCCGCCGGCCAGGATCACCACGTTCATCCGGCCGAAATCGCAGCCCGCGTCCAGCATTTCCCGGATATCCGCGCTGGCCGCTCCGTTCTGGGTTTCCAGATCGCTGCCGGCCATATAGATCATGAGCGTCAGATCCTTTTCCGCCGCCGCGGCAGGGCGCGGAAACGAAAGCCCGCAAAGCAGCACAAGCATGCAGAGCAGCAGAACGGCAGGACGCGGAAATCCGTTTTTCACAATACTCCCCCCCGGGCTTTCATCTTTTTCAGACCGCCTGCTTTATGTTTATCCTCAATACCGTCAATTGTCAATACCTCATCCGGGGGACAGCCCGGTCTCCGGGGCCGGGCTGCGGTTCACGGCGGCTGTCAAAAACGGAAAAGCAGGGAGGAAGGCGGCGGAAGTTCAGCTTGACAAATCTCTGTTCAGAGAACAGAATGAATTGTATAAAACGATCTCTCTTAGCCATGAAACCCGGAAGCGTTTTTCCGGAAGAAATCTGAAAGACCCGAAAGGAGAAAGACGATGAGAACGCTGTATCTTGAATGCACCATGGGCGCAGCGGGGGATATGCTGATGGCGGCCCTGCTGGAACTGATTCCCGACAGACAGGCTTTTCTGGATCAGATGAACGGCCTCAGCCTGCCCGGTGTGAAGGTGGAAGCGGAAACGGCTGTCAAATGCGGCATTACCGGCACCCATATGAAGGTGACGGTGGAGGGCTACGAAGAAGAATCCCTGGACGGCCACGATCATGAGCATGAGCACGAACATCATCACCACCATCATACTGCCGTGGCGGACATTGAGGGGATTATTAACGGGCTGCCGCTTTCCGAAAAGGTGAAGGCGGACGCCAGGGCGGTGTACGCCCTGATCGCGGAGGCGGAAAGCCGGGTGCACGGGCATCCGGTCAGCGAAATCCACTTCCATGAAGTGGGCACGCTGGACGCGGTGGCGGACGTGGTCGGCGTCTGCCTGCTGATGGAAAAGATCGGCGCGGAGGAGATCGCGGCCTCGCCGGTGCACGTCGGCAGCGGCCATGTGCGCTGCATGCACGGGATTCTGCCGGTGCCGGCTCCGGCGACGGCGCTGATCCTGAACGGCATTCCGACCTACGGCGGACAGGTGAAGGGAGAACTCTGCACTCCCACCGGCGCGGCGCTGCTGAAACATTTCGTTTCCCGCTTCGGAGAACGGCCGGTGATGACGACGGAGGCCGTCGGTTACGGTATGGGAAAGAAGGACTTTGAGCGGGCCAACTGCCTGCGGGCTTTCCTGGGGGAAAAAGAGGGGGAGCGGCAGCAGGTCACCCGACTGGAATGCAACCTGGACGACATGACCGGCGAGGACATCGGCTTCGCCATGGAGACGCTGTTCAGCGCCGGAGCCAGCGACGTTTATACCCAGCCCATCGGAATGAAGAAAAACCGGCCCGGCGTGATGCTCAGCGTGATCTGCATGCCGGAGGAAGCGGACCGCCTGGCCGCGCTGATCATGAAACATACCACCACGCTGGGCGTCCGCCGGCAGGATCTGAGCCGCTATATTCTGAAGCGCTCCATTGAAACCGTCGAAACGCCCTACGGACCGGTGCGGGTCAAAAAAGCCTCGGGCATGGGAACCGGGCGCTACAAGGCGGAGTATGAGGATCTGGCGGAAATCGCGAGGAAGCACGGCCTGTCGCTGAGCGAGGTGCGGCAGGAGATTCAGCAGAGCCGGCCGGACGGCGCACCGGAACAGATGATACAGAATGATTGACAAAACGGCCTGTTCTGATATAATTTTTTCCAGACGGAACGCTTTCAGGTCTGGGCGTTGAAAGCAAAAAAAGAAAGGTGGAACATTCTATGATGAAAAAGATTCTTGGACTGATTCTGGTTCTGGCGCTCTGCCTCTGCTCGCTGTCCGCGATGGCGGAGCTGGGCGTGGATATCAGCGAGGACAAAATCGACGCTTCCCTGCTGCAGGACATCGACCTGCCGGAAGTGAAGATCAACGAGGAATCCAAGGCGGGGACCGGCGGAGACGCGGTGCTGAATGACAGCGGCGTTTACACTATCGTTTCCCCCACCGGGCTGACCATTCAGTTCGATCCCCGGGGCCTGACCTATCTGACCATGACGCAGAGCTATTATGCTTCCTACGACGTGTATTCCAAGTTCAAGGATATGAGCACGGCGAAGAAATACGTGAACACGCTGATCCAGGACAATATCCATATCCTCGTATGGGATTCGTACAGCGCCTTCAACGCCATCATCATGGATACCGTCGGGGCGGATGACCTGACCCGGCACGTGAAAAATCTGGCTTATCTGAGCGAGTCCGATATCAAGCTGGTCGCTTCCAAGCTGGCGACGGCGCTGGGCTATTCCGAATACAGCCTGTATGTCTTCAATGGCAACGTCTGGATTCAGGTCGGGCCCTGCGACCTGTTCACCATTGTGAATTCGGAGTATCAGCGGGTCGAGTACGGGCCGAACGGCAGCAGCATGACCAAGGCGGATTACAGCGATTTCACCGATTTCATGAGAAGTCTCCGGCTGTATTAATCCTCTGACGGGAGGAAACGAAGATGATGAAACGATCGCTGAAGCTTCTTCTGTGCGCGGTGCTGGCGCTGAGCCTGATTCTGGGCTGCGCCGGCGCGGGAGCAGAGGGTACGGGGCGCAAAAAAGTGACCGTGATGGTCTATATGTGCGGCGCCGATCTGGAGCAGCTGGCCAAGGGCACCCAGACCATCTCGGAGATGTATTCCACCCATTTCAATCAGGACGCGGTCAACGTGATCGCACTGTGCGGTGGTACCCGCAGATGGGCATCGCGGCTGGATGATTCCGTGCTGTCGGTGGTGGACGTGGGCAAGGGCGGACGCCGGTCCCTGCATGTGGCGGCCCAGCTGCCGCTGGCTTCCATGGGACAGCCGTCCACGCTGAGCAGCTTCCTTCAGCTGTGCTACGATCAGTATCCGGCGGAGATCTATGATCTGGTGCTGTGGGATCACGGCGGCGGGCCAGTGGGCGGCGTCTGCTGGGATCAGAAATTCGGCGAGGATCAGCTGACGACGGCGGAGGTCGCGGAAGCGCTGGAAGCCAGCCCCTTCCGGGACCGGGGCCTGGATCTGCTGATCATGCACGCCTGCCTGATGGGCTCCGCGGAGTTTGCCAATCGGGTCGCTCCTTATGCCCGGTATTATGTCGCGTCGGAGGACAGCCAGTACGGACTGACCTACAGCTGGCTGAACGGCGTTGAGACCCGGGATTCCCTGGAAACCGCGAAGATGATCGCGAAGGACAGCTTCGACTTCAACACCATGGCCATCGAGAGGCAGCACGCCGAGGAAACCAATTCCTTCTCCGTGATTGACCTGAGCCGGATGCCGGAGCTGAAGGAGAGCGTCAACGCCTTCTTCGACGGCTTTACCACTGATCTGAGCGACACCCGGCTGAACGCCATGTCGGCTTACCGCCGGGATTCCCAGGCCTTCGGCCTGGGCGAGAGCGGCGGCGATTCGGACTTCGATCTGGTGGATCTGGGCGACCTGATTCAGCATTACCGGGAATACGCGCCGGAAAAGGCGGACGCGGTGATGAAAGCGATCGGGAACGCCGTGGTCTACAACCCCAGCGTAAAGGACGATAACTGCTGCGGCCTGACCGTCTATCATCCCTACCGCGCGCGGACCCGGATGAACAGCCGGCTGGAGATCTACGCGACGCTGGATTTCGCGGAGAATTATTATGCCTATATCCGGGCTTTCGCGGATTATCTGGCCTCCGGCCCCAAGGCGAACTGGGTGAAGCTGGATACGGATACGCCTTCCGCCCAGAAGGACGCCAGGACGATCTTCGTGCTCTCCCTGACGGAGGAGCAGGCCGCCCAGTACGGGGAATCCGCGCTGAAGGTGCTGCTGAAGGGTGAGGACGACAGCTATACCTTCACCTACATGAGCCGGAATACCGCGCTGGACGAGGGAAAGATCAGCGGCGAATATGTGCAGAACGCCCTGTTCGCGGTCGGCCCGGACGGAACAAAGCTGACGGAGCCTGTCAGCTATACCGTGAATGAAAACGGCCAGTGGTCGATTCCCGCGGTGCTGATCCGCCACGCGACCGAGGAAACGGAAGAGACGGAAGCGACGGAAGAAACGGAGCATCAGGCGCTGATCCTGTATGATCCGGCGGAAGGAAAGCTGATTCCCGGCCCGGTTCGGGTCAAGGATGAGGGAACCGGCGGCTATACTTCCGCTTATTCCACCACCCTGAACGATTATGATGAAATCCGGCTTTCCTTCATTTCCCGGAAGGAAACCCGGAATGAGCAGGATACGCTGCTGCCCTTCGACGAATGGGAAGCGGCGGATACCCGGACCTGGAGCGGCGCCCTCGACGGCAGCTGGGAATTGCGGGTGATTCCGGAAAGCCTGGATGAATCCGCGCTGTATGTTACTTTCGAGGTGACGGATACCCAGAACAACCGCTACAGCAGCCGGCTGAGAAAGGTAAAGCAGGGGGCGGACGCGCTGCCGGATCCCGTGCTGAACTATGACGATCTGGGGCTGATCCTGCTGAAGAGACCGACGATCGCGCTGACCGGCGATCAGCTGCAGTTCTCCCTGACGGTGACCAACCTGACCGAAACGGAAAGCGTCGTCGCCCTGAAAAACCTGACGATTAACGGAACAGCGCTGGCGCAGACCGCGGAAGCTTACGGCAACGGTGAAAACTGGGGCCTTCTGCAGAATGAGGAACAGCTGCTGAGCCTCTCGGTACCCCGTTCGGATCTGCCGGAGGGCGTACTGACGGAGATCGCCTTCGATCTGACGCTGCGCAACGCGGCCACGGAGGAAGAGGGCGGAACGGTTCCTGTAAAAGCGGCGGTTCATCTGGATCCCGCGGGTGAATAAAAAACGGAAAGAATAACAGAAAAGGAGAGACGATTCATGAAAAAACTGATTTGTATCTGTCTGGCGTTGATGCTGACTCTGGGAGCCGCCGTTTCCCTGGCGGACGAAGATTATTCCAAGGATGAGGTTACCATCAAGCTGCCCGAAGCTTCCGGCGGGCTGGAAAAGGCGGAGCTGAACGACAGCGCGCGGGCGCTGAAATCCACGGACGATGTGGTCAACGTGAACGGACTCTATACGGTGACGACCGCCGACGGGCTGCTGATGGTGCTGGACGCCACCTCCCTGCCTTACCTGGTGCTGACCCAGAACTATTACGCCTCCCTGGATGTTTACACCCGGCTGGATGAGGAAGCCGCGGTGAACCTGCTGGACCAGCTGATCAGCTATAAGGTGCATTTCCTGGTCATGGACGCCTATCAGGCCTTCCAGGAAATCCAGGTCAGCACGCCCGGATCCGACGCGCTGTCCCGCCACGTCCGCGACCTGGCTACGCTGAACGAGAATGAAGTGAAGGCCGTCGCGAGCGCCCTGGCCAGCAGCTGCAACGTATCCGACTACAGCCTCTACAGCTTTAACGGAAGCCCCTGGATTCAGATCGGCGCCAACCGCCTGCTGACGATCAAGAACGGCGGCTATGTTCAGGTTGTTTATCTGCCCAACGGCAATCAGATGACCGAGGACGACTATACCGACTTTACGGAGTTCATGAAGGCGCTGACGCTGAAATAAGATCAGGCGGACCGGGAACAGCGGCGATGGCTGTTCCCGGTTTATTTTTGGAATCTGCCGGAAGGGAAGGAGAAGGAAACCATGAAACGATTTACCGGAAAATGGGCGGCGGCCGTTCTGATCGCGGCGCTGCTGATCCTGGCGCTGTCGGGCGCTGCCGCGGAGCAGATGAAAAAATACACGGTCATGCGGTATGTCTGCGGAGCGGACCTGGAAAGGGATCACGGGCAGGAAAGCGCCAGCATGGCCGACATTCTGGCGAGCCGGTACAATACGGAGGAGATCAACGTGATCGCCCTGCTGGGCGGAACGCCGCGCTGGGCGGGAAACCGCTTCGATCCCGGCGTGCTGAATGTGGTGAGCGTCAGCGGACGCCGCCCGGGCAAGGTGGATGAGATGCCCCTGGGGGCCATGAGCGATCCTGCGACTCTGACGTCCTTCCTCCGCTACTGTCGGGAAAACTATCCGGCGGAGCACTATATTCTGGTCATTTGCGATCACGGAGGCGGACCGCTGAACGGCTGCTGCGTGGATTTTCTGTTCAACCGGTCCATGCTGAGCGTGGAAGGACTGAGCAAGGCCCTGGCGGACAGCCCCTTCGCGGAGCGGGGACTGGATACCATCGCCTTTGACTGCTGCCTGATGGGCTCCCTGGAAATCGGAAACTGCCTGGTGCCCTACGCGAAATACATGGTCGCCACGGAAGACGTGATGTACGGAATGAACCAGGACTGGCTGGCCGGGCTGGAAAACGACGCTTCCGAGCTGGAGACAGCCCGGCGGATCGCGAATTCCACCTATATCCGGAACCGGGACGCCATCGCCGCGCAGAAGGCGCCGCAGCTGAATTCCGTAGCCGTCATCGATCTGGAAAAGGTGCCGGAGGTGACGGCCGCGATGGACCGCTATTTTGCGCAGCGGCCCGCGCTGAATGAGGAAAGCTTTACCGCGGTATCCCGGCAGCGCCGGGACGCTGTGACCTTCGGCGTCACGGAGAGCGGCGGAATCTCGCAGCCGGATCTGGTGGACGTGGGAAGCCTGGTGACGGAGCTGGGGGCGGAAACCCCGGAAGGCGCCGCGCTGCTGGAGGCCATCCGGAACGCGGTGCTCTCGGAAGAAACGCTGGCGGACAACTGCCTGGGGATGACGGTGTATCATCCCTATGCCAACCGCAAAAACGCGGAAGGCGGAATGGAAACCTATGCCGGGCTGCATTTCGCGCCGGCCTATGTGGACTATGTGATCACCTATACCTCCATCATGACCGGAAAACCCCTGGCCAGCTGGGCAGGCCTGCTGACCGGCCGGCCGGAGGCGCAGAAGGATAACCGGACCCTGTTCACCCTGGATCTGAGCGGGGAGCAGGCGGCGCATTTCGCCGACGCGAAGATGAAAATTTTCCGGAAGGAAGGCGCGGAAGGCTATGCTTTCGCCGCCGTGCAGAACCGGACGGACTGGGCCGAGCGGAAGGTGACGGGTGAATTCAACGGAATGAGCCTGTTTGCCGTGGACGAAGAGGGAGCTCCGCTGACAGAGGCGCTGAATTATCAGATCGCGGCCAACGGGATGCTGCTGATTCCGGCGGAGCTGACGCTGCCGGGCGAGGACGGGGAAGCGCCGGCCATCCACCGGGCGCTGATTTACGGGGAACTGAACGAAAAAACAAAAGCGGTGACGCCTGCGGGCGTGGCGGTCTGGGATGAATCCACCGCCTGCTGGACGGGAAGCTACGGCACCTCTTTTGCGGATTACAGCAAAATGACTGTACGGCATGAAAGCCGGAAGGAAAGCCGGGATGAAAACGGCGTGCTTCTGCCCTTTGATCAGTGGGAGAAAGCGGGCGAACCGGATAAGCAGTGGGAGCTGGCAATCGGGGAAAACTGGAGCTTCCGGATGCTGGACGTGATGGATCACGTGGAGGAGCTGTACGCTTCCTTTGAGGTGCAGGACAGCCAGGGCAACCTGTATGCCAGCGAGCTGTACCGGATCCGGGCCGGCGTGGTCTCCGCGGATACGCTGATCACGGAGTACAACGACGCCGAGCTGGTGCTGCTGGAAAACCTTTCCCTGAAGATTCCGGATCAGATTGTGCTTTCCGCCGGCGTCACGAATCTGACGGAAACGGAAGCGATCATCCGGCTGGATCATCTGACGGTCAACGGCAGAGCGCTGGAGGATCTGAACGCGGAAGTCTATGGCAACGGGGAGAACTGGGGCCTGCTTCAGGGGGAAACCCAGGTGCTCAGCCTGACGATTCCCGCGGAAGCCGCGGCGGAGGAAGGGGAAATCAGCTCTCTGACCTTTGACCTGATTCTGAAAAACGCGGCGGACGAAACCGAAATTCTGGGCACGGTGCCCGTGACGGTAACGACGCGGCTGAAGCTGCCGGAAACGATGTGAAAACCATGAAATGGAGATCCTTTTTATGCCTGGCCGGGATCTGCTGGGCCGTGCTGGCCCGGAGTCCCGTCCGGGCGGAGGAACCGGTCTTCCTGGAGGAACCGTCCCTGAAGATCACGCTGCAATCGGCGGAAAGAACGCCGGAAGGCACGCGGATCACGCTCAGCTGTCTGAACAGGACGGAGGAAGAGGAAGCGGTCCTCTTTCTGGTGCCGAAAACGGACCGGGTGGATACGGTATTTGAAAGCGGATGGCCCGGGGAGAAAATTCCGCTGCCGCCGGGCCGGGAGACCGGGATCGGGCTGACGGTGCTTCCGGCGGAAACGGAAACGCCCGGGGACGATATTTCCCTGCGGATATCCTTTCACGGCCAGCTTTCCTCGGAGGGGCATGTTTTTCCCGGAGAAGAGGGAAAAATCATTCCGGCTGATTTCGGCGAGGGGGAAGAACAGCAGGTTCGGGACGAGGTTCAGCCGGATCCCGACCTGCCGTCCGACGCGGTGATCCTCCGGGACCGGATCACGGCGGAAGAAGCGGAAAAACTGGATTACGGTCTGGCCTGGATCTGCCTTCGGGAAAAAGACCGGCTGCTGCCCTTCTGCCGGATTCCGATGCGGGTGGAAGGGTCGGGAGAGGCGGAGGCCCGGTACAGCGGAACAGCCGCTGTTTTCGCCGAAAAGCCCGGGCAGCCCCTGGAGACGGAGGAGCGCCTGACGGAGGACGGATGGCGCCTGGAGACCGCCGGCATCAGCATGACGGGGGAAAGCGTCTTCTACGCCACGATGAAGCTGGTCCTGGAGCAGCAGGGAACCGGTCCGGTACGGATTACCCAGCAGGAGCTGTTTTCCAGCGAACTGGGGGGAACCTATGACCGGATTCCGCTGGGACTGCTGGATACGGCGGAGCTCATGCTGCGGGAACTCGAGAAGACGGAGGCGCCTGTTGAGACGGTGGATACCCGTTCCGCTTTTCTCCCGCTGAAAAAGCCGCTGACGGTCCGCCTGCTTCCCGCGGAGAAGCTCGGAGAGATCTGGGTGTTCTGCGAATACTTTTTCCGGGACGGGACGGATACGGTACATCCTCCTTTTCCCCTGCCCGGAACGGGAAACCGCCCCTGATCCCCGCTGAAAATTTTTTTCCGGATCCGTGCCGGACGGGCGGAACTTTTTCCGGTTACCCTCGTCCTACAGTACGAAAGGGGACGGAACAGGACGGAACAGGACGGAACCCCGAAACGAAGAGAAGAAACGGAGGATACACAAGGATGAGCAGGAAAGCAATGCAGCTGGGAATGGCACTGATGATGGCAGTCGGCCTGATTTTCACCACGGCGGCCGCGGAGAACGCTCCGGAAACCGCCTTCACGGTTCCGGAGGGACTGCGGACGGAGCTGGGAGCGCCGGATCTGAAAGTGATCACGGAGGCGCCGAAGACCGGGGAACTTGCGGGGAACGCGGACACCCTGCCCTTCGGAACCTCGATCAGCGGGGCGCTGGAAATGAAGGCGGCCAGGAGCGCCGCGTACGAAGGACTGACGGCGGAGCCGGAACTGATTGAAATCAGCCCGAAACGGCTGGTGAATCCGGAAAACCTGAAGGATTCGGGCAAAGGAATTCTGGAAGGGCTCGGGCAGTTTGATCCGATCCTCTTCGACAAAGGACAGATCACTCCGTGAGCGGGCGTTCCGGAATCACGGAATCACGGAACAGCTGAAGGCGGGCAGAGCGGGACTCTGCCCGTCTTCAGCTGTTTGCCATTCGGAATTGAACATGATATAATCCGGACGACAGGATCCGAAAGAACGGAAAATTGCCGAAAACACGGAGAAGAGATCATGAAAAAGAGATTTCCGATCCTTGCCGCACTGGGGATCACGGGGTACGCGCTGCTGCTGGGCCTGCTGGTGCTGGCGGAGCGGGGGCAGCCGGGGGGAAGCATCCTCAGCATCGGCGACGCCATCTGGTATTCCCTGGTAACGATGACGACCGTCGGATACGGGGACGTCTATCCGGTCACGGGGCCCGGGCGGGTCATCGGGATTCTTTTCGTGCTGCTGAGCGCCGGAACCCTGATGGCCATGGTGGGAGCGGCTTATGCCTTTCTCCGGGACCGGGGTATGCTCTGGCTTCTGCTGGAAAGAATCCGCAGACAGAAGTGCTATATTTTTTCCGAATACAATGAGTTTTCCATCGCGCTGGCCCGGAATCTGGGAAAAACGGACCCGCGGGCCTGTTATCTTTTCTGCGACTGCTCGGAAAAGCAGCAGTTTACCAATCCCGTGCTGGTGAAGCAGGCCTATTGCTTCCCGCAGCGGGCGGAGGAGATTTTGCGGAGACTGGACGGACCGGGCCGGAAGACGGTTTTCTGCATCGGAAAAACGCCGACCGGGAACTATGCCCTGAGCCGCGAACTGAAGGACATCTCCGCGGAGATGAAGCGGGCGGATATCCGGATCTGCTGCGGCGCGCTGGAAACCGGCGACCTGCCGGGGGTTACCTTCTTTGATGTATCCGCCTGCGCCGCCCGGACGTACTGGGAAAAATACCCCCTGAAGGAGAAAGAAGTGCTCCTGATCGGCAGCGGCAGGCTGGCCCAGGCGCTGCTGGATCAGGCGATCCTGGTCAACTGCAGGGAACCCTTCCATACCACGGTCTATCATCTTTTCGGAAACTGGGAAAACTACCGGCGGGAGCATCCGGGCCTGGATCTCTGCTTCGCCATGAACGACGCGTCAGATTTTTCCCGGGACGCGCTGATTTTTCACGCGGAGCCCTGGAACGGAAACCGGACCCTGCTGGAAGTCGCGGGACGGGTAATCTTCTGTTCCGACGACCGCGCGGAAAACGCGGACCGGGCGATCCGGCTGCTTCGCGGCTTTCCACTTTCCGGGAAGGTTTACGCGGCCGCCCAGGCGATGCCCTCTCCCGGGATCTCCTTCGGAACGATGGCGGCGATCGCCACCGGGGAGATGACGATGCACGGAAGCCTGGATGCCCGGGCCCGCATGCTTCAGTCCTTCTACGCCGCCGGATCCGGCACGCAGGAAACCTGGGAGGAGCTGACCCCCTTCCTGAGAGCGTCCAACCGGGCCGCGGCGGACCATTTGGCGACCAAGATCCAGCTGCTGCTGCCTTCGGAGGATACGGGCGGAAAAGCCACGGAGGAACTGCTGAAAAAAGCGGTCCGAGCCTGGGAACAGGTGCAGGACCGGGAGCCTTACCGGCGCAACGAGCACGCGCGGTGGTGCCGGTTCTACGCGCTGTACAACTGGCGGCCGGGGCCGGAGAAAAACAGCGCGGCCCGTACGCATCCCTGCCTGGTTCCCTTTGAGGAACTGTCCCGGGAAGATCAGGAGAAGGATGACAACGCCTGGCTGCAGATCGGCCTGCTGGCGAAAAAGGAGGAGGCACCGTCATGAACGCATCCATACTGGGCATGATTCTGGCCGTGGCGGCCTGCTTCACGGCGGCGGTTCTGAATCTGGCCGTGGAGAGCCGGTTCCGGAGCGCGGTGATGCGAACGGCGATCCTGCTGGCGGTGACGATCGGAGCCTGCTTCTACGGATACGGCTACAGCTACTGCTACGGGGCGAATCTCACCTCGCTCTGCCGCGCGCTGCTGGCGCTGTGCCGGATGTTCGGCGGCGTCAACGACCTGGGAAGCATTTCCGCGGCGCCGCTTTTCCGGTACCCCGCGGCTCTGGCGGTTTTCTGGCTGGGGCATTTCATGGCCTTTTACGTGACGGCCAGCGCCGCGATCGCGACGCTGGGGGAGCGCCTGCTCCGGCGGATCCGGACGACGCTGCTGCGCCGGGGCCCCCTGGTGCTGATCTACGGCGTCAACGAGCGGTCCGTCGCCTTCGGACGAAGCGAAGCGGCGCGGCATAAGGCGGTTATGTATGTGGATCAGGAAAGTCCCTCCGCTTTGGAGAACAGCATCAAAGCCTTCGGCGGTGTGGTGGAAAAAAGTGCCGGAGCCCTGAACGCGACCCGGCATTTTCTGAAACAGATCAATATGAAGCCCGGAAACCGCCGACTGGAAGTGGCGGCGCTGGACGCGGACGGCCGGAAAAACCTGGCCTATGCCGGGAAGCTGCTGACCGCCCTGACGGAAGCCGGGATCCGGCCGGAGCAGACCCGGCTGCTGGCCGCCGGAGCCGGGGAGGGAATCGCCTCCCTGCAGGCGCTGAGCGGGAAGGGTTACGGCAGCGTTTTTGCCTTCAATGATTATGATCTGGTGGCCCGGCGAATGATGCGGGATCATCCGCCCTGCGATCAGATCGCCTTTGATGAGACGGGAAAAGCCGCGGAGGACTTTCACGCGGTGCTGCTCGGGTTCGGGCGGATGGGCCGGGCGGTGCTGAACCAGCTGGTGCTGAACGGCCAGTTTACCGGAAGCCATTTTCGGGCCGACATCTTCGATCCGGAGGCGCAGAACGGCTTCCTGCACGATCACCCCATGGTCCGGGAGTACGATATCCGTTTTCATGGGGTGAGCGGAATGGTGGATGCTTTCTATACTTTTCTGGCGGAAGCAAGGCACCGGATCCGGATGATCATCCTGTGCACCGGCAGCCGGGAGAAAAACGCGGAAATCGCGCGGGACGTGGCGGACTGGTATCCCTGGGACGAGCCGGTTCCCCTGATTCTGCAGGCCACGCCGGAAGGCTGTGAATGGATTGACGCGCAGCGGCATGACCGGCAGGATCCGGCCCTGTTCGAAGGGGACGCGCTGGATCTGGAGAGCATGGACGCCATGGCCATGGAGGTGAACCAGGTCTACTGTGTCCAGGGAGGGAGCCCCCTTTCCGCCCGGGAGAACTGGCAGCGCTGCGACTATTTCAGCCGGCAGAGCAGCCGCGCCTGCGCCGACTTCTTCCCCGCGATGCTGCGGGCGGCGGGAAAAACGGAAGAAGAGGTTCTGGCGGGCGAATGGCCTCCGGAAGGGGAAATCCTGGAAAACCTGGCCCGGACCGAGCATCTGCGCTGGTGCGCCTTCCAGTATGTGAACGGATACGCTTCGATGCTGCCGGAAATCTGGGAACAGCGGGCGGCCCGGTACCGGGAGGGAGCGGAGAAGAACTTCCGGATCAGCCGGGATCCGGACCGGCGGCTGCAGGCCTGCCTGATCCCCTGGGAAGCGCTGGACGATCTGTCCGCGCGGGAAAATGCCGTCACCGGCGGACGGGTGGATTACAAACAGATGGACCGGAACAATGTTCTGATTCTTTCCCAGGTGCTGCGGGCACGGCGGGAGGCAAAGGAAGGGTCTGCCAATGGGTAAATACGTCTATGACGCGTTTATCAGCTACAGCCACAAGGATCTGGAATGGGGGCGGCGGCTTCAGCGGGAGCTGGAAGGCTATCGTCTGCCCCGGGAGCTGAGGCGCGAAAAAAACGGAAACGTCCGGCTGAAAATCTTCCGGGATCAGACGGATCTGGCCGGAGCGGAGCTGAAGGAATCCCTGACCCGGGAGCTGGAACGATCCCGGTTTCTGATCGTGATCTGTTCCCCGGCCAGCGCGGCTTCCCGCTGGGTGGACGACGAGATCCGGACCTTCTGTGCGATGGGCCGGGCCAACCGGGTGATTCCCTTCATCATTGACGGAGAGCCCATGAGCGACCGACCGGAGCTGGAGTGTTTTCCGCCCGCGCTGCGGGAAATGGAGGATGTGGAGCCGCTGGGGGTCAATATTCAGGAGATCGGAAAGCACAAGGCGATGCTGAAAGCGGCCTCCGTGCTGCTGGACGTGCGGTTCGACCGGCTGGTCAACCGGGAAAAGCAGCGGAGAAGGAAAACGATCCTGACGATTGCTTCCGGGGCGCTGGCGGTGGCCGCGGTGGTCGGAGGTCTGCTGATCAAGAACGCGGAGATCTCCCGGAAAAATAAGGAAATGTCTTTCGATGTTTATGGAGCTGCGATCCTGAATCTGTTACAGAAGGATACTCTGGAACCGGAGGAATTTGCGTTCATTTTGACCTCCGCGGAGGGAGAAAACCCGGATGCCATAAATTTTCTGGCGTTTTGCTACAGGTACGGCAAAGGCACAGAAGCGAATCCGGAAGCGGCCTTTGCCTGGTATCAAAGGCTGGCTGATATGGGCGACCCGCGGGGCATGGTGGCGTTATGCCAATGTTATATGAACGGGATTGGTACGGCTGTGAATCCGAAGATGGTTTTTCACTGGAGCATCAAAGCAGCTGAGACCGGGAATGCCGACGCCATGGTGAACCTTGGCTTCTGTTACCAGACAGGATACGGGACGGAGGAGAATCAGGAACTGGCATTTCAGTGGTATAAGAGAGCAGCAGACAAGAAAGATGAGCAGGGCATTTTGCGTTTAGGCACCTGCTACCTGTTGGGAACCGGAACGGAGGAAAATCCCGTTTTAGCCTTCGACTGTATGCGGCAGCTGGCGGAAATGGGAAACACTGACGGAATGTATAATCTGGGACTTTTGTATAACTTTGGGATCGGAACGGAGGAAAACCCGGAACAGGCCTATTACTGGTACCGGAAAGCCGCTGAAGCGGGGGACGCGAACGGCATGCGGATGCTGGCCTGGTGCATCGAAAACAAATATGGCACGGGGGATCTGGCGCTGGAATGGTACCGCCGGGCGGCTGAAAAAGGCAATGAGGAAGCCAAAGCGGATGTGGAACGCCTGACCGGCGGCGGGGAAAATCCACAGGCTCCGGAAAGCCAGACGGACAATGCGGACGTACGGCAGGCTCCGGAAAGCCAGACGGACAGTGCGGATGCTCGGCAGACTCCGGAAAGCCCGGCCGGCAGCGGGAAAGCCCGCTGAGAGAATTTCTCAGCCGTCCCGCTCCCGCAGCGCCCGTTCCACAACGGTGCGGAAGGCGGTATTATCCGTCATGCGGGCGATGGCTTCCACCGCCATCAGCAGGAGATCGCGCTCGGGGACATCGCCCCGGGCGCCTTTTGTGATTTCATAAATCAGTTCGTC
The DNA here is from genome assembly GCA_015056205.1 of Clostridiales bacterium. Taxonomy (GTDB): domain Bacteria; phylum Bacillota; class Clostridia; order Christensenellales; family Aristaeellaceae; genus Aristaeella. The sequence goes on from SVGS01000017.1 coordinate 50,066, forward strand.
CGCTTTGCGGATATTATTCTGATAGGTTTTGTAGGCCTGCTCCATGCTGAAGGGATCAAAGGCTTCAGCGGAATCTTTGGTTTCGCTCATGGGGATACGCCTCCTGCTTTATTCCTCGGACTGGTGTTCCGTCATGCCGATGCCGATGAGGGAAGTGACGGTGCGGACGAATTCCCGCTTTTTATAGACGGCCAGCTTGTTCAGCATCCGTCCCCGGAAGACCAGGGCCATGGTATTGCCGCCGTCGAGATTCAGGGCCTGCTGCACCCCGTGCTCCTTCATGATTTCCGCCATGCGCTGGAGCGTAGTGCCCTTGCTGTCGGAACGGCGGCCCTGCACGGACAACAGAAAATACCGGCCGGGCTCGATCATGCCCAGGGCGTGGCGGGGCTCGATGCTCTTGTAATAGGTGTAAACCAGATCGTCAATCTCGCCGTCCCGGATCAGAATGGGGCCGAAGCTGAAAACGTTCCGGGCGCCCATGGCGAGCAGCTCCTCCGCGGTCGCCTCGTTGCAGCGGAGAACCCGCAGGGAGCCGTCCGGAAACTGCGCCATCATATCCAGGTTCGGCAGATGATGCCCTCTTTTCGCGTTGGTCTTATCCGAAATGATCCGGCCTTCCCGGATGCTGATCCCGACGGTTTCCCGGTTCTGCATCCGGGTGGCAAAGAAGTCATCCGAGAAGGAGAGCACAAACTTTTCCGCCCGGGAAATGACGTAGGGGTACTGGAACTTTTTTCCGGGACGCTCCGGGTCCGTCAGGGCGGAACGGAACGCTTCCCCGTTTCGGGTGAGGATCTCCGTCTCGAACCATTCCAGCGGGACGGAGGAATCGGAACGGCGGGTAATGGTGACCTGAAGATCTGGCCCCAGATAGACCCAGAGTCCGGCCTCGTCGTTTTCGTAAAAGTACTCCGTTCCCTCCGCCAGATAGCCGTCCGGATCCCGGGCCGGCCAGTCCGGAACCGGGAGCGGCGCGGGGGTGGCCAGGGGCGGCAGCGTGGGACGGACCGCCTTTAAGGCGGCATCGGAAAAGAGAAGCGCCCAGGTCTGCCCGTCCACCTCTCCGGTTTCCGGCAGCCCGTTGACCTGCTGAAAGGACCGGACCACCCGGGCGGTATCCTCCGTATATTTTTTCGTAAACTGATTGCTCTGGAAATAGCCCAGTTCGTAGAGCCGGTTCTTGACCCGAAGCACTTCCTCCCCTTTGGCGCCCACCGCCAGCGGGGTAAAGAGGGTTTCTTCCGCTCCTGCCGGGACCAGGCCCGGAAGCAGCAGAAACACCAGCAGCATCGCTAACCATCGCTTCACTCGAATTCATCCTCCCTTGCAGGGAGCATAACACAAACGGGGCGGAAAGACAATGCGCCTCTTGCAAAGCGGCGGTTTCCGGGTTATGATAAACAGGCCGGACGAACAGTTCCGGCGGATGCCGCCCGGGCGGCGGCTTTTCGAAAGGAGTTTTCATGAGGAGAGGAATCGCGGCCGTTCTGGCGGCGCTGATGCTTTTTTCCTTCGCGGCGGCGGAGGATGATCTGGTGATTGAGGAAATCGTGCTGGACGATGAAACGGCGGAACCGGCCGGGGTTCCCGATGCTCCCGCCCCCGCGCCGGCGGAGACGGAAGTTTTCACCCCCTCCTGGGGGAGCCCCTATCCGACGGATCAGGGCTCTTCCTACTGGACGCTGCCCATGGATATCACCGACGAGGAAGCGGTCTGGAAAATGCTGATGGAGCCCATGACGGTGGTGCGCATCGGCAGCGGCAATCAGGAGAAAAAACAGACCTATCTGTACGCGGAGCCGGATGAGAACAGCAAAAAGATCGGGGTGGTGACCCGGGACAGCCAGGGCGTCCGGGTGATTGAGCGGCAGGATAACGGATGGACTCTGGTGGAATGCTATTCCAGCTCCTTTCATGACACGAAGGTGGAAGCCTGGAACCTGCTGGTTCAGGGCTATATTAAAAGCGAATACCTGGTGCAGGTGAACCCGAACCCCTCCATGGGGATCGTGGTGGATAAACTGACCCAGCGCCTCTATATTTTTCAGGACGGGCATCTGCTGACCACGCTCCTGTGCTCCACCGGACTGGTGCAGCACAACGGAACCAAATGGCAGCCGTATAACGAAACCCGGTCGGGCGAGTTTTTCCTGATGAGCAAGGTGGGTACGCTGAAGAGCGACCGCATGCTGTGCGATATGGCGATCCGCTTCAACAGCGGCGATATGGTCCACGAGGTGCCGCATGTGATGCAGGCGGACGGAAAGACCAAGAACTACGGAAGCACGGAGCCGAAGCTGGGCACCAAATGCAGCCACGGCTGCATCCGGGTTCAGCGGAACAAAACGCCGGAAGGAATCAACATGGGCTGGATCTGGAGCAAGCTGAAAAGCGGCAGCCGGGTCAAGTTTGTGATCTGGGAGGACTGGCAGGGCCGTCAACTGGCCACGCCGGATCCGGATACGGTTCTGTATTACAACCCTGCCGGCGGGGCGTACTATCACCGGGCGGAAACCTGCTATATGGCCAAAAAGATCACCTTTTCCCCTTTTTTATACTCTCAGCTGGAGGAAGGGGAATTCGCAAAGCTGAAATTCTGCCCCTACTGCGCGCCGGCGCTGCGGCAGTCGGAGATCGACGCGGTGAACCAGGCGTACGCTCCGGGAGGGGATCATGACGAAAACCTGACCGAGCTGCGCCGGAACTATTACGATTATCTGCTGAAATAAAGACGCGAAGGGATTACAGATCCAGACCGAAACGGAACAGATAGATCCACAGAGAATGCCGGAAGGCGGGATAAGCGCCCCGGGCAACATACAGATCCTTCAGGGAGCCGTACAGCCGCCGCTTGATCCGGATGTTCTTCAGCGGGTGGAGGACGGAATCCAGCACCTGGCGGAAGGTGGCGCTCTGGGGGGAACGCCGGTAGTCATAGACCGGCGCGGTCATATAGGAAACGGATTCGCAGTTCTTCAGATAGGCCATATTATACGCGAAATCCTCTCCCCAGTGCAGATTGTCATCAAAACGGAGATCCCTGGCCAGGTCCAGCAGGTACAGCTTGTTCCAGAGCACCCCGTAGAAATAACTGTTGGAGCGTCGGTTCAGAAGGCGAAGATTCTCATCCGCGTTCAGCGTGTCCTCCCGGCTCACCAGGCATCGGTAATGACTCAGATCGCCGATATATTCCTTATAGGCGGAAATCACCAGATCCGCCCCGTCTTTTTCCGCGCGGGCAACCTGCAGAGCGATGGATTCCGGGGGAAGCGTATCGTCCGCGTCCGCGAAACGAAGATATTTTCCCCGGCAGAACGGCAGCGCCCGGTTCCGGGCGGCGGATACGCCGGAGGCGGCCTCGCTCAGCACGGTAATCCGGCTGTCCTGCTGCTCATAGCGGCGGGCAACCGCCAGCGTCTGATCCCGGCTGCCGTCATCCGTGATGAGGATCTGCAGGTTGGACCAGGTCTGCGCCAGCAGGCTGTCCAGCAGGGGCGCCAGCGTCTTTTCCGCGTTGTGCGCGGGGATTACGACGCTGACCAGGGGTGAATCGTCCAATCCAATGACCTCTTTCTCCGGACTGTTTTCGAATGACCGGATGACCCATCTTATCATGCCGAAGGGAAAAAGTCCACCGGAGAATGGCCCTCCGGAGTGGGATGATCCGCCGCGACGCGGGCCGCCGGGAGATGCCGAGTGGGAAAAGTTTGCGGTATCCGCGCGGATGTGATACAATAAGGACCGAAAAGGGAGGCAGCGTTTCATGTACAGACGTTATTCCCAGGGCGTTGACGATATAACGCCCCGGTCTCAGCGGCGAATCAACCGGATTAAGAATATTGTGATCCTTCTGCTGGCAGCCGCGGTCGTGGCCCTGGCGGTGATTGCGCTGCCCGGCCTGCGCAGCCGGCAGGGGGAGAGATCGCTGTATCTGCAGCGGATGCAGTCGGAGTGCGATGAAGCGTTTCGCCAGACGACGACCCTCAGCCGCAACGCGGGGGCGGATTCCGCGGCGATTCTCGCCCGGGTGCGCTGCTGCCTGTATGCCATGCGGACCATCAATACCCTGGCCGCGCAAAACGGCGGCCAGCCGCTGCCGGACGAGACGCTGCTGACACTGCAGAACACGGTGGACCGGTATCTTTCCTTTCTGACCACCGGAATGGATACCGGGGAATATCAGACGAACCTGCAGAACGGGCTGGGAGAGCTCCAGACGCAGGTCAGAAACCTGCAGTAGAACGGGAAAATATTTCGGGCGGTGCGCCTGCAAAACGGGCGTCCGCCTTTTTTGTCCCGGGCGGCGCTGGAAAACCGCCGTCCGGGACCGGCGCCGCCGGCGGCCGGGGAAGGATGGAAGCAGATGATCAACTGGGGAGAAAAGCTGGAGGAAAAAATCGCCATGCTGCCGGATTCGCCGGGCTGCTATCTGATGAAGGATGCCGGCGGAACCGTGATCTATGTCGGAAAGGCGGTCAATCTGAAAAACCGGGTGCGCAGCTATTTCCGGGATACCGCCCATACGCCCAAGGTGGCCGCCATGATCGCCCATATCGACGATTTTGAGATCCTTCTGTGCGAGACGAATCTGGAAGCGCTGATGCTGGAATGCAACCTGATCAAACGGTATCAGCCGTATTACAACATTCTGCTGAAGGATGACAAGCATTATCCCTATCTGAAAATCAATCCGAAGGAGCCCTTTCCCCGGCTGGAACTCTGCCGCCGGATGGAGAAGGACGGAGCCCGGTACTACGGACCCTATATCGGGGCCAGCGCGGTGAGACAGGTGATCGAGACGGTGCGGGGCGTGTTTCCGCTGCGCACCTGCCGTCAGGCGCTGCCGCCGAAAACGCCGAAGCGTCCCTGCGTGAACTATGACATCGGCCGCTGCATGGCTCCCTGCGCCGGGCTCTGCGATGAGGCGGCCTACGGGCGGATGATGAAGGGCGTCATGAGCTTCCTGGAGGGCAATTACAGCGAAGTGATCAGCCGTCTGAAGGAGGAAATGAATCAGGCGGCCGCGGCCATGCGGTATGAACGGGCCGCCCAGCTGCGGGACAAGATCCGGGATGTGGAAGGCCTGATGGAACGCCAGATCGCCCTGCGAACCGACCGGAGCGAACAGGATCTGATTGCCGTCAGCACGGACGGGCTGGACGCCATGGTGCAGATCCTGTATGTCCGCGGGGGACGAATGATCGGCGGAGATCACTTCGCCCTGCCCCGGGAGGGCGGGGAGGAACCGGGAGAAATCATCGCGGGGTTCATGACCCAGTACTATGAAAACGCCGGCCTGATTCCGCGGAACGTGCTGTGCCAGACGCTGCCGGAAGACGCGGCCCGGGAACTGGAGGCCTGGCTGCGGGAGAAAAAGGGGGCCGCGGTGACCGTGGCCACACCGCAGCGGGGAGAGAAGCACGAGCTGGTGCTGCTGGCCGAGAAAAACGCGCGGGACGCCCTGGAGAAACGGAACGCCCGGAGGAGCATTCAGGAGGAGCGCACCGTGGGCGCCGCGGAGAAACTGGGAAAGATCCTGGGTATGGACCGGTATCCCCGCCGGATTGAAGGATATGATATCTCCAATACCCAGGGGGAGCAGAGCGTATCCTCCATGGTGGTGTTTATCGACGGGGTACCCGCGAAAAAGGAATACCGGCATTTCAGAATCAAAACCGTTACCGGGGCGAACGACTTTGCCTCCCACTATGAAACGCTGTACCGGCGCTACGCCCGGGCGCTGAAGGAACGGGAGGAAGGCACGGAGAACGGAAAATTCTCCGAGCTGCCGGATCTGATTCTGATCGACGGAGGCCCGCAGCAGCTGCGGTTTGCCCGGCAGGCGCTGCTGGATCTGGGAGTTATCCCTCCGGCCATGTTCGGACTGGCGGAAAGGCTGGAGGAGATCTGGCTTCCGGGGGCGGAGACCCCCATCGTCCTGGATCATCATACGCCGGAGCTGCAGCTGGTGCAGCGGGTCCGGGATGAGGCTCACCGCTTCGGTATCATTCATCACCGGGTGCTGCGGGCGCGGGCGTTTACCCATTCCCAGCTGGAGGATATTCCCGGCATCGGACCGAAGCGGCGGAAGGAGCTGCTGAAAGCCTTCGGCAGCCTGAAGGCGATCCGGGAAGCGGATCTGGACGCGCTGAAAAAGACGCCGGGCATGACCGCTCAGGCCGCCGAGGCGGTTCTGGCCTGGAGCCGGGAAAAAAACGCCGGCGCGCAGGAAAAACCCGAAAACAGCCTTGCCAGCCGGGAACATCCGTGACATAATAAACAGGATAGCCTTACGCAGACGGAGAAGGGACGGGGAGAAACATGGCGGAAGCGCTTTGGGTCCGAACCATCCGGCATCACCGGACGGATCAGCAGACGACGGTTCCCTGCCGCAGAGGCGACGCGCACGAAGCCCTGCGGGAAGCCTGCAGGGGATTGGATCTGCCGGAGCCGCTCTGGCTGGACAAGAACGAGCGGGAGTGGGAGGAATTCGGCATGACGCGGTTTCTGCCGGATGCCTTTTTTGAATCCGTTCCTTTCGAACGGCTGGAGATTGAATACATCGATCCGGATGCCCCGAAGAAGAAGAGCCGGGATCCGAGAAACGCTTTTTAGCATGGATTAAGGAGGCGGACAGAATGAACCAGCAGGTCAGCCGGTGGCTGAAAGAACACCGGGAAGAAATGGCGGATATGCTGTGCCGCTGGGTACGGATTCCTTCGCTGCGGAGCGATCCGGAGCCCGGCGCCCCCTTCGGCCCGGAGATCCGGAGGATGCTGGACCGGGCGGCGGAGGATCTTCGGGGCATGGGCTACGCGGTGCGCACCTTCGACGGCTACGCCCTCGACGCGTCCATGGGTCCGGAAGGGGAGGAGCCCGTCGCGGTGCTGGGCCATCTGGACGTGGTTCCCGCCGGAGACGGATGGGATACGCCGCCCTTTGAGCCTGTCCGGAAGGGAAACCGGGTGTATGGCCGGGGCACGAATGACGACAAGGGGCCGGTCCTGGCGGCGCTCTTTGCCATGACCGCCATCCGGGAGGCCAGGATCCCGCTGAAGCGCGGCATCCGGCTGATTCTCGGCGGTGACGAGGAGAGCGGCTGGGAGGATATGGCGTATTATCAGGCCCATACGGAGATGCCGGCGACCGGCTTCAGCCCGGACGCGGCCTTTCCTCTGATCAATACGGAAAAAGCGATTCTTCATCTGGCGCTTCGGGCACCGGCCTGCGCGGAAGGCCTGGCCGTCACGGAGATGCACACCGGCGAGCGGCCGAACGTGATCCCGGGGGAGAGCCGGGCGGCGGTGGCCGGGGATCCGGCGCTGGCGGACCGGGTGCGGGCCCTGGCGGCGGAATGGCGGCTGCCTTACCGGGCGGAGACGTCGGAGCGGGGCCTGACGATTACGGCGGAGGGAATCGGAGGGCACAGCGCCCATCCGGACGGCCGCCGGAACGCGATCGGAATGATGCTGAAGATGCTGCGGGCGCTGGGTGCGGCGGGCCCCCTTGCGGAGCTGGCCGACGCGGTCGGCATGGAGAGCGACGGAAAGAGCCTCGGATGCGCCTGCGCCGATGAGCCTTCCGGGCCACTGACCTGCAATATCGGGATCCTGCGGCTGGAGGAAGCCGGATGGTACGGTACCCTGGATCTCCGCTGCCCGGTCACGGCGGACCTGGACGCGCTGCTGGCTTCGGTCCGGGCGAAGCTGCCGGGCTGGACCGTCGGGGTGCTGGAGCGGAAGGAACCGCATCATGTGCCCGCGGACAGCGAACTGGTCACCAGCCTGCTGGCGGCCTATGAAGAGGAAACCGGCCGGCCCGGAAAGCCGATGTCGACGGGCGGAGGAACCTACGCCAAGGTACTGAAACAGGGGGTGGCCTTCGGCGCGCTGTTCCCGGACGACGAGGAGCTGGCGCATCAGCCCAACGAGTATCAGGATCTGGACAGACTGCTGCAGGCGGCCGGGATCTATGCCAACGCGCTGATCCGGCTGTGCGGAAAAGAATGACGGGAGAGAAAATATGATTACAGTCAGCAACGTATCCCTGACCTTCGGCGGACAGAAGCTGTTCTCCGGAGCGGACCTGAAATTCCTGCCCGGCAACTGCTACGGCATTATCGGAGCCAACGGCGCCGGCAAATCCACCTTTCTGAAAATCCTCAGCGGCGAACTGGAACCCACCACGGGTTCGGTGACCATTCCGCCCACGGAGCGGCTGAGTACCCTGAAGCAGGATCAGTTTATGTACGATCAGTATCCGGTGATGGACACCGTGATCATGGGCAATCACCGGCTGTATGAGATCATGCAGGAGAAGGATGCCCTGTACGCCAAACCGGATTTCAGCGAAGCGGACGGAGAGAAGGCCGCGGAGCTGGAAGGAGAGTTCGCGGAGCTGGACGGATGGAACGCGGAAAGCGACGCGGCGACGCTGCTGACCGGGCTGGGAATTCCCGCGGAGGAGCATACCAGCCTGATGAAGGATCTGCAGGCCGGGGACAAGTTCAAGGTGCTGCTGGCGCAGGCGCTGTTCGGCAATCCGGACATTCTGCTGCTGGACGAACCGACGAACAACCTGGACAACCGTTCCGTGGACTGGCTGGAAAACTTCCTGATGGATTTTCCGGGCACCCTGATCGTGGTGAGCCATGACCGCTGGTTCCTGAACAACGTCTGCACCCATATCGTGGATATCGACTATAACCAGGTCCGCATGTATGTGGGCAACTACGACTTCTGGTACGAGTCCAGCAAGATGATGCAGTCCCTGATGAATGACCAGAAGAAGCGGCGGGAGGATAAAATCCGGGAACTGCAGGCCTTCATTCAGCGCTTTTCCAGCAACAAGAGCAAGGCCCGTCAGGCCACCAGCCGCCGGAAGCTGCTGGATCAGCTGAAGGTGGAGGAAATGCCCGCCTCCAGCCGGCGCTATCCCTGGGTCTGCTTCACGCCGGACCGGGAAGCCGGAAAGGACATTCTCCAGGTTACGGATCTGAACTATACCCAGGACGGCGTGCAGATGCTGAAGGACGTCAGCTTCCTGGTGACCCGGGGCCAGAAAATCGCCCTGGTCGGAAACGAGCAGGCCTGTACGGCGCTGTTCCGCATCCTGGCGGAGGAGATTCAGCCGGACAGCGGCACCGTCAAGTGGGGCGTGACCATCTCCACCAACTATTTCCCCAAGGACAACAGCGCCTTCTTTGACGGCTGCAATCTGACCATGATGCAGTGGTTCGCCCAGTATTCGCCGGAACAGCTGGAAACCTACATGCGAGGTTTCCTCGGACGCATGCTGTTCAGCGGAGACGACGTTTACAAGCCGGTCAGCGTACTGTCGGGCGGAGAAAAGGTGCGGTGCATGCTGAGCCGGATGATGCTTTCCGGAGCGAATTTCCTCATGCTGGATCAGCCGACCAACCATCTGGATCTGGAATCCATCACCGCGGTCAACAACGCCCTGATCAATTTTCCGGGCAACGTGATCTTCACCTGCCAGGATCACCAGTTTATCTCCACCGTGGCGGACCGGATCATCGAGATTCATGCGGACGGCACCATCACCGATTATCTGTGCAATTACGAGGAGTATCTGGAGAAAACAAAGGAAACGTTTGCACAGGGAAAATAAGTATGGTATACTGACAGAAAATATACCGTTTCTGTCTGACGGGATAAAACTTCGGGAGGAATCGGACAATGAAGTTTGGCCATTTTGACGACAAAGCCCGGGAATATGTAATCGAGACGCCCCGCACCCCGTATCCCTGGATCAACTATCTGGGATGCGAAAAGTTCTTCGGCATTATCAGCAATACCGCGGGCGGTTATTGCTTCTACCGGGACGCGCGGCTTCGCCGGATCACCCGGTACCGCTACAACAATATGCCGGTGGACAACGGCGGGCGCTACTTCTATATCAAGGACGGCGACACGGTATGGAATCCCGGCTGGAAGCCCGTGAAAACCGAGCTGGACGCCTATTCCTGCCGGCACGGCATGGGATACACGGCCATCACCGGCGAGAAGAACGGCCTGAGAGCCTCCCAGCTGAGCTTCGTTCCCATGGGATTCGACGCGGAAGTGCACCAGATCACCCTGACCAACCTCAGCGGCGCGCCGAAGGACGTGATTCTGACCAGCTTCGTGGAGTTCTGCCTCTGGAACGCGCAGGACGACATGCTGAACTTCCAGCGCAACTTCTCCACCGGCGAGGTGGAAGTGGAAGACGGCGTGATCTACCACAAAACGGAATACCGGGAGCGGCGGAATCATTACGCTTTCTATGCGGTCAATACCCCGGTGGACGGTTTCGATACGGATATGGAAGCCTTCCTGGGCCTGTATAACGGCTTTGAGAATCCCCAGGCGGTGACGTCGGGAAAGATGAGCGATTCCATCGCCTCCGGCTGGCAGCCCATGGCCGCGCATCAGATCAAAGTGCACCTGGAAAAGGGAGAGGAAAAGAAATTCAACTTCGTGCTGGGCTATGTGGAACTGCCCAACGAGGAAAAATGGGAAAAGCCAGGCGTCATCAACAAGAAGCCGGCGAAGGAAATGCTGTCCCGGCTGTCCACCGACGAGCAGATCGCTCAGGCCTTCGCCCTGCTGAAGCGCCACTGGGACAACCTGCTCAGCGCCTACACCCTGACTTCCGGTGAAGAGAAGCTGAACCGCATGGTCAATATCTGGAACCCCTATCAGTGCATGGTGACCTTCAACATGAGCCGGAGCACCTCCATGTTTGAGAGCGGAATCGGCCGCGGCATGGGATTCCGGGATTCCAGCCAGGACCTGCTGGGCTTCGTCCACCAGATTCCGGAACGGGCCCGGGAACGGATCCTGGATATCGCGGCGACGCAGTTCCGGGACGGCGGCTGCTATCATCAGTATCAGCCCCTGACCAAGAAGGGCAACAATGATATCGGCGGCGGGTTCAATGACGATCCCCTGTGGCTGATTGCCGGCACCGCGGCCTATATCAAGGAAACCGGCGATTTCGATATCCTGAATGCCGCCACCCCCTATGACTGCAATCCGGAAGACTGCGGCACGCTGCTGGAACACCTGGAAGCCAGCTTTATGCACGTGGTTCTCAACAGAGGGCCTCACGGCCTGCCGCTGATCGGCCGGGCGGACTGGAACGACTGCCTGAACCTGAACTGCTACAGCGATACCCCGGATGAAAGCTTCCAGACCTTCTCCAATCCCAACGCGCCGGATGAGCGGGTCGCGGAGAGCGTGCTGATCGCCGGCATGTTTGTTTCCATCGGACCGGAGCTGGTGGCACTGGAGCGCCGCCTGGGCAGAAACGAGCAGGCGGACGCCTATCAGCAGGAGATCGACGCCATGACCGCGGCCATCGAGAAGGACGGCTGGGACGGCGAATGGTTCATCCGCGCCTATGACGCCATGGGACACAAGGTGGGCAGCCATGAGTGCGAGGACGGCCAGATCTTTATTGAGTCTCAGGGATACTGCGTCATGGCCGGCGTGGGCCTGAAGAACGGTATGGCGGAAAAGGCGCTGGAGAGCGTTCACCAGAAGCTGGAGACCAAACACGGCATCGTTCTGCTGCAGCCGGCTTACAAGGAATATCATCTGGAGCTGGGCGAAGTCAGCAGCTACCCTGGCGGATACAAGGAAAACGCTGGCATTTTCTGCCACAACAATCCCTGGATCATCGCCGCGGAAACGGTGGTGGGCCACGGCGACCGGGCTTTCGATCTGTACAGCCGGATCGCGCCCGCCTGGCGGGAGGAAATCTCCGATCTGCACAAGATGGAGCCCTATGTATACAGCCAGATGATCGCGGGCAAAGACGCGCCGCATTTCGGCCAGGCCAAGAACAGCTGGCTGACGGGTACCGCCGCCTGGAACTTCTATGTGATCAGCAATTATATCCTGGGCATCAAGCCGGACTGGGACGGCCTGAAGATCGATCCCTGCATTCCCCATACCTGGGACGGATATAAAGTAAGCCGCCGGTTCCGGGGCGCCATGTACGATATCGAGATTAAGAATCCGAAGCATGTGTGCCGCGGAGTCAGCAAGGTGACCGCCGACGGACAGGAAGTGGCCGGAAACGTGCTGCCGGTCTTTACGGACGGAAAGAATCATACGATCGAAGTGATCCTGGGCTGAGGCGGATGCCCCTGAAGGAAACGCCGGAAGCGGGAACAGAAAAAAGAGGAACGGAACGTTCCTCTTTTTTCTGTACGGGTCCGCGCCGGCTCAGGGAATGACGCTTTCCGCGTAGCGGACGGAGGCCATGGCATCCGCCCCGTAGCCGTCGGCGCCGATTTCCCGGGCGTATTCGGGGGTCAGCACCGCGCCGCCCACCAGCACCCGGACCCCGGGAGCCTGATCATGAATCAGTCGGATGGTTTCCTCCATGGCGGGCACGGTGGTGGTCATCAGCGCGCTGAGGCCGGCCAGCGGCGCCTTTTCCCGGAGCACCGCTTCCAGAACGGTTTCGGGCGGAACATCCTTTCCCAGATCCACCACCCGGAAGCCGTAGTTCTCCAGCAGAAGGCGGACGATGTTTTTCCCGATGTCATGCACGTCTCCCTGCACGGTGGCCAGAATGATCGGACCGCGGCCGGCGCCGGAGGAGGATCCGGCCGAAGCCGCGCGAATGACGTCAAAGGCGGCGGAGGCCGCCTCCGCGCTCATCAGCAGCTGGGGCAGGAACAGGGTTTTCTTTTCGAAGCCTTCTCCCACCTCGTTCAGGGCGGGAATAATCTCCTCCTGAATGATGGAAAGCGCTTCCTTTGTTTTCAGCAGCTCTCCGGCCAGGCTCGCGGCCTGCTGGCGGAAGCCCCGGACAACCGCACGGTTCAGGGAAGGGGCGGTTTCCTGCTGTGGGGCGGCGGAGACCGCGGCGGGGGCGCTGCGAATCCATTCCCCGCAGTTCGGATCCATGCGGTGCAGGGCTTTGAATCCCCGCCAGGACTGCATCATGGCTTCGGAGAAGGGATTCATGATCGCCGCGGACAGCCCCCGCTCCAGGGCCAGGGCGAAGAAGACGGCGTTCAGGCTTTCCCGGCTGGGAAGGCCGAAGGAAACATTGCTGACGCCGAGGCTGGTATGGCAGCCCAGTTCCGTCCGGATCCGCTCCAGGGACCGGAGCGTCACCTCCGCTGCCTCGGGGGCCGCGGATACCGTCATGGTCAGCGTATCAAAGACCAGATCCTTTTCACTCAGCCCGTAAGAGGCGGCCTCCTTCAGAATGCGGCGGGCAATGGCGACCCGGCCCTCCTCAGTCTCCGGAATGCCGTTTTCATCCAGGGTCAGGGCGATGACCACGCCCCCGTATTTCCGGACCAGCGGGAAAATGGCGTCCATGCTTTCCTGCTTTCCGCTGACGGAGTTGATCAGCGCCTTTCCGTTATATACCCGGAGCGCCGCCTCCATGGCCGCGGGATCGGAGGTGTCAATCTGCAGGGGGAGGGAGGTGACGGCCTGCAGCTCCTGCACCGCCCGGGCCAGTACCGCTGGTTCGTCAATCCCGGGCACGCCCACATTGACGTCCAGCAGATGAACGCCCCGCTCCTCCTGAAGCGTTGCCTGCTCCAGCACATAGCTCCAGTCCCCGTCCAGCAGCGCCTGCTTCAGCTTCTTCTTTCCGGTGGGGTTGATGCGCTCCCCGATCAGAAGCGGCTCCTGTCCGAAGACGGCGGCCTGGGATCCGGAACAGACAACCGTTTCCTGCTTCGGAAGAACGGGAACGGGGGTCATGCCGGCCAGCGCCTTCGCCAGCGCGGCGATGTGGACCGGCGTGGTACCGCAGCAGCCGCCCAGAATCCGCACGCCTTCCGCGGCCATGGCGGCTTCCGTTTCCGCGAATTCCTCCGGGGAAATATCGTAGACCGTCTTTCCGTTTTCCACCCGGGGCATGCCCGCGTTGGCCTTCATCAGCACCGGCACGGAGGCATGCCGCAGGTATTCCCGCACCACGGGTACCAGCTCCCGGGGACCGAAGGAGCAGTTCACGCCGACGGCGTCGGCGCCCATGCCCTCCAGCAGGGAGACCATGGCCAGCGGAGAGGCGCCGGTCATCAGGCGGCCGTTTTCACTGTAGGCATTGGAAACGAAGACCGGCAGGCCGCATCCTTCACGGACGCCCAGCAGCGCGGCCTTGGTTTCCAGGGCGTCGTTCATGGTTTCGATCAGGATCAGATCCGCGCCGGCCCGCTCCGCCGACCGGGCCAGGAAGGCATAGTTCTCCACGGCCTTTTCCGGATCCAGATCCCCCAGAGGCTTCAGCATCCGCCCCGTCGGCCCCAGATCGCAGGCGATAAAGGTCGGATGGGAAACGGCGGAGGAGGCTTTTTTCGCCAGGGAGACAGCGGCGGTCATCAGCCGATCCGCTTCCTCCGGGGAATAGTGAAAAAGATTGACCCCGAAGGTATTGGAAGCCACCACGTTGGAGCCGGCCCGAAAATAGGCCTCATGCAGGGCGGCAATGGCTTCGGGCCGGGACAGATTCCAGAGCTCGGGACGCTCTCCGCTTTTCAGCCCGGCGGCCTGCAGCATGGTGCCGGTTCCGCCGTCCAGCAGCAGAAAATGATCCCGCAGATATTCGAGCACAGTCATAGCGCGCTTCCCTCTTTCAGAATGTCGGACAGATGGCTCATAATGGCGGCGGCCACATCCGGTTTGTTCATGGTATAGACATGAACGTTCCGTACGCCGTTGGCATACAGGTCGATGATCTGGTCGGTGGCATAGATGATCCCGGCCTGTTTCATGGCGGCGGGAGAGGAACCGAACCGGTCCACCAGCGAACGGAAACGGGTCGGCATGAAGCTGCCGCTGAGCCGGATGGCCCGGTCCACCTGATTCGCGTTGGTGATGGGCATGATGCCCGGGATCACCGGCACATGGATTCCCGCTTCCCGGATCCGGTACAGATACCGGTACAGCAGATTGTTGTCAAAAAACATCTGGGTGACCAGGAACTCACAGCCGGCGTCCACTTTTTCCTTCAGATGCCGGATATCCTCCACGGTGTTTTCGCTTTCCGGATGCTTTTCCGGATAGCAGGCGCCCCCGATACAGAAATCCGCGCCGCTGCTCTTCAGCTCCCGGATCAGATCCACGGCATAGCGGTAATCCAGCCGGTTCCGGTCGGCGGACGCCAGTTCGGGGGTCAGATCCCCCCGGAGAGCCAGCACGTTTTCGATCCCCGCGTTCTGCATCGCCCGGATCCGTTCCCGGATGGTCTGGGGAGTGGAGGATACGCAGGTCAGATGCGCGAGGGTGGGCACATGAATGGTTTTCAGCAGGTTTTCGGCGATTTTCAGCGTATACTCGGAGGTTCCGCCGCCCGCGCCGTAGGTGACGGAAATATAGGAGGGACGCAGCGCCGCAATCTGTTCGGTCGCCTGTTTCACATCCTCGAACAGGGTGGATGTTTTCGGGGGAAATACCTCAAAACTCAGATGCAGCTGATTCTGTTCCAGCAGCCCGGTCAGCTTCATAAGATCATCACCTCTCCCTGTATTTTGCCTCATACAGCCGATGAAATCAAGGGGAAGAACAGTATGAAAGCGGTTTGTGAAAAACGGTCGAAAAATTTCAAAAAAAAGACAGGGAAAAGAAGGAATTCCCGCGGGACTGTCGAAATAATACATCAGATGACAACGGAGGGACGTGGTTCCCGTGAGATATGACAGTTCGGAGACCTGCCGGATGGAATAGCCGGGATTGCGTTTATTCCGCATCCACTTACGCTGAAAGGAGTTTACCAGACGATATGAAATTATCCATTGTCGCAAGAAACATGGCGGTAACGCCGGCGATTACCAAGCGGATTGAGAAAAAGACGGAGACCATGGGGAAGTATCTGCTGCCGGATACGGAGATGCAGATCAAGATGAGAAAGGAGAAGGACGACCGCCGGGTGGTGGAGATCACGGTTCCCATGGGGAAAAATGTGATCCTGCGCAGCGAGAGCTCCGCGGATGACAACCTTTTCCTGGCCATTGACAAAGCCCTGGCGAAGATGGAGCGCCAGATCCGGAAGCACCGCACCAAGCTGGGCAAGAACCTTCGGGAGGAGGCTTTCACCGAGGTTCCGGAATATATCGAGGAGGATCTGGAGCAGGAAGAAGAGCTGAAGGTGGTTCGCCGGAAGACCTATCCGGTGCGGCCCATGAGCCTGGAGGACGCCATTATTGAGATGGAACTGCTGGGACACAGCTTCTTCGTATTTGTGGACGTGGATACGGAACGGACCAACGTGCTGTATCTGAGAAAGGGCGGAGGCCTGGGCCTGCTGGAGCCGGAAGCCTGAGAAACAACCGGCGGAAGCCGGGTGAAAGACAAAGCAAAAATCCCGTACCGGGAACCGACCGCGGAAGGCATGCAAGGAAGAGCGGACTGCAGCAGACAGGAACCGCCGGAGCAATGCGCTTAAGCAGAAAGCATGGAAACGGGAGGGGAGCCGGCCGGGCAGACATACAACCCGGGGCCGCGGAAGCGGCCCCATTTTTTTATACCCCGGAAGACAGATCGCCGGATTCCGCGCGGGAGGTCCGCCACAGGCTCGGCGCGCATCCGGTGATTTTTTTGAACTGGTGGGAGAAGTGGGCGGGGGAGACATAGCCGACGGCGGCGCTGATTTCAGCCACCGGAAGATCCGTTTCGGCCAGCAGCTTTTTCGCTTTTTTGCAGCGGACGAAATGATGATACTGCAGCAGGGTAACCCCTGTTTCCTGCCTGAATACGCGGGCCAGATAATTCCGGTTAACAAAAAGCGCCCGGGCAATTTCGGATAGAGAGAACTTCTGCCCGCTGTGTTCCCGGATATAACAGACCGCCTGCTTTGCCAGAAGACTTCCCGCCGTAATTTTGTCTTCCTGTGCCATTCCTGCCGCCTCCGTTGAATTATATGATACATATATCTTAGCACGGACTAATCGATCAATCAATTCCCATTTTTGTGCAAAGAATACGAATATTATTTTGCTAAAATGTCAATTTCAGACATGGAAAATGAGTTAAAGTGTGCTAATATACTGCTGAAGTTAGGTTTTACTAACGTCCTAAGAGATGCGCAGGAAAGAGGCAGGTATTGTGAGAAGGGGATTGCGATGGGGCGCCCGGCTGATCCTGGGACTGCTGCTGATGCTGCAGTGCCTTCCGGCGGCCGGGGAAGGAATCAGCACCCGATGGGCGGACGCGGCGGATGAAATCGACCGGTATCTGGATACGGCCTTCGAGGATTATCTGGCCGGAGATCCGAATGCGGCATACAGCAATGTCAACGACGCGTATTTCCGTGTCTATGAGACCACCGGATTTGAGCGCCAGACCATGAGTTATATCTCGGGGGTGCGCAAGAACGCGGTGGAAATGCAGTTTTCCGCGTGCAAGGCGGCCGTCAAAAAGGACAACAAGGATCAGGAAACCATCGTTTCCGTGCGTTCCGCGCTGCTGAAGCTGAAAAGCATGATCCGGGAAGACGGAAACAAACTGGCCGCGCAGCAGGGCGGTATGCAGAGCGAGAACCGGTTCTATAAGGCCGGAGAGCCCGTGGCATCGGATCCCTATCCCGAGTATTCTCCCGATCCGGACGCGGCGGCAAAATACGCCAGCTGGTCCGAGGCGGCGACCCTGGCCAAGGAGCTGCTGGACACGGCCTATCTGGCCTATGTGGACCGGGATTTCGAAGCGGCGGAGGATAATCTGAACACCGCTTACTACAGCGTGTATGAGGAATCCGGCCTCGCGCATAAAATCTATACGGATCAGGGCCTGAAAGACCGGCAGCAGGTGGAAGGCCAGTTTAGCATACTGCGGATGCTGATCGGTAACGGAACGGTCAAGTTTCAGCAGAATAAATACCGTACCACCAGCGACAGGACCAAACAGCTGCTGCTGAAAAAGGCGGCCCTGCTGGATGAGGAGGCATCCGCGGAGCGGCAGGAGGCGGAGCCCGCGGAAGCGGCCGCCGAAGAACCTGCGGCGCAGAATCAGGCCAGCCCGCAGTGGCTGACCTTCCTGGGATCGTTCGGAATCATTGTCCGGGAAGGACTGGAAGCGATCCTGGTCATTGCCGCGATCATTGCCTACCTTGTCAAGAGCGGGAACGCCGCAAGCCTGAAAAATGTGTATATCGGCGCGCTGGCCGGCATTCTGGCAAGCTTTGCCGCCGCGGCGGTGCTGTATTTTGTGAAGCAGGCCGTGGCCGGAGCCGGAATTGCCCAGGAACTGATCGAGGGAATTACGGCGCTGATTGCCGTCTGTGTGCTATTCTACGTCTCCAACTGGATGATTTCCAAAGCGGAAGTGGCAGCCTGGTCGGGATATATCGACAGCAGGGTGCGTTCGGGTCTGGAGAAACGGTCCGCGTTTACCCTGGCGTTTACCGCGTTCCTGTCAGTCTTCCGGGAAGGCGCCGAAGTTGTGCTCTTTTATCAGCCGATGCTTCAGGAAGGAAACGCCGGCATGGTGTGGGCCGGATTCGGAGCGGGCGTCGTGGTTCTTGTGTTTGTCTACCTGGCGATTACGAAGCTCTCCGTCCGGCTGCCGATCAAGGTGTTCTTCACGGCGACTTCCATTCTGATGGCGGTCATGTGCGTCAGCTTCCTGGGCAGCGGTATCAAGGAACTGGCGGAAGGCGGCCTGTTTGATCTGACGCTTCGCGTGCCGGGTATTCCGGAAAACGACATCATTCAGATCTTCGGGATCTATCCCTATCTGGAAACCCTGGTGCCGCAGCTGATTCTGTCCATCATCCTGCTGATCACCTTTATGATGGCCCATTACCGGGGCAAACTGGCAGCGCTGAGAAAACAGCTGACTGCCGCGAAAACCTGAGATTTTTCGCGCGGTGACCCCGCATACCGCGCCGGAAAATACCAAATCGGCAAATCCGAACGGTGTAAATTGAAGGAGGAACTCAAACATGAAAAAAATGCTTTCTCTGGTACTGGCCATGGTGATGCTGTTCAGCCTGTCCGCGGCGGCGATGGCTGAAGGCGGCGCGGGATTCGATGAATTTGAGCTGGGCGTTGAAGGCGAGCAGAAAATCGGTTTTATGACCATGAGCATGGTTTATTTCCAGCCCGTGGATATGGCTCCCGTGGATCAGGCGACCGCCAAGGAAAACACGGATCTGCATATTGAAGTGGATCTGACCGCGAACGCCAATGACTATGCGTTCCCGGTGGACCAGTGGGTTCCCTATCTGACGATTGACTTCGTGATCAGAGATACCGAAGGCAAGGAAGTGACCTCCGGCTCCATGATGCCCATGGCGGCTTCTGATGGCCCCCACTACGGCAACAACATCAAACTGGCCGACGGCGAGTACAGCATCACTCTGTCCATCAAGAGCCCGGCCGAGAACGGCTATCTGCTGCATGTGGACTCCGAGACCGGCGTTGATGCCAAGGACGGTTTCTGGACCGAGCCCCTGGAAGCGACCTGGACCGGCTGGAAGTTTGTTAAGCAGTGGTAATCATTCCCTGATCTGATCATCACATTGTCGGCGGGTACGGCTTCCGCGGGGGAAGCCGTACCCGTGTTCCGGTGGAGGGAAAAGCCTTGTTATACTATCTCTGGACTGTCATTCAGGATCTTCTTTTTACTGTAACCGCCGTGACGCTGATCCGCGCGCTGCTGAGGACACGCTGTGGCAGAACGGGACGAAGGGGGCATACGGCCGCGGTTCTGGCGGGCAACGCGGTGGGCGCGGCGCTGGCTGTCGTCAAACAAACCACGAATAAGATTATCTCCAGTCACTGGAACCATTGGACCTATGCTTTTCTGATGGCCTCCGTTGTGGCATTTTTTATTTGCTTTCTGATCCGCGGAAAGAAAACGGGAACGGAGGGCCGGGGCGTCCTTCCGCTGACGGTCTGCGGGGCGGCGGTTTCCGCCGGGATGATCTTTCTCCGGATTCCCACGGTCCTTTTGTACCCCTTCAGCTTCAATACCATGGGAAACGGGTTCTTCTCAGCCTATTATATGGAGCGGCTGGGCGGCTGGGCTCTGGCGCTTCTGCTTCTGTTCGTCTATTCGCGCCTTTTGTATTCCTGCGCTGTTCATATTCGGAAGGCCGGCGTCCTCAGCGGCGTGCTGAGCGCGGGACTGGCGGCCGGTTTTGTGTCCTTTCTGGGCCGTTTCTTTGTGCCCTGGATCAGCCGGGCCAAATGGCTGAAATGGCCGGTCCGGTATACGGAGGCCGAATACGGCCGGATCGGATCCTTCAGCATGTGGACGGCGACAAACGCCATGATCTTTATCTGGATCTGCGCGGGCCTGGCGGCTCTGTTGGCGGTGCTTTTCCTGCTCGAAAACACCCGGGTGACGGAACCGTATGAGAACCCGGCGCAGCTGCGCAAACTGAAAGCCCGGCACCGCCACTTCCGGAGGATCGCCTGGGGAACGCTGATCCTGCTTCTGCTCTTTACGGTCATTCTGACGGCGGTGAAGGCCTATGATACGCGGGAGGTGGAGCTGTCCGCTCCTGAGGGTTATACCGTTGAGGGAGACCGGATTCTGATTTCCGCCGAAACGGTCAGCGACGGACACCTGCACCGCTTTGAGTATACGACGGAGCGGAACGTGACCATCCGCTGGATTGTGGTGAAGAAGCCGAATTCGGCCAGCTTCGGCGTGGGATTTGACGCGTGCGAGGTCTGCGGCAGCGCCGGCTACTATGAGCGGGGCAGCCAGGTGGTATGCAAGCGGTGCGATGTGGTGATGAATATCAATACCATCGGATTTAAGGGCGGATGCAATCCGATTCCGCTGGCATATGAAGTGAACGGCGGCAGTCTGATTTTCCGGCTGGAGGATCTGCTGACAGGGGAAAAGGAATTCAGATAACGGAAGGAGATACGGACAGATGCTGTTTCGGATGATTCGCGGTGTTCTGTTCCATCAGAAAGGGAAAATGCTGCTCATCGCGTTTACCATCGCCCTCGGAGCCAGCCTGGCCACCGGCATGCTGAACGTGATGATGGATGTGGGAGACAAGGTGAACCAGGAACTGAAAAACTATGGCGCCAATATCGTGGTAAAGCCGAAGGACTCCTCCCTGCTGGCCGAGATTTACGATGTCGGCGAAAGCGGAGAGCAGCTGAACACGGCCTGGCTGAACGAAGCGGATCTGGGAAAAATCAAAACCATTTTCTGGGCGTTCAACATTGTGGACTTTGCGCCGCTGCTGGACACGCAGGCCGTTCTGCCGGACGGAACCGGCGTACGGCTCAACGGAAGCTGGTTCAACCATCATCTGTCGCTGCCGACGGGAGAAGAGCTGGACGCCGGCGTGGTCGGGATGCGGTCCTGGTGGGATGTGACCCAGGGACGGTGGCTGGATGAGAAGGATGAACAGGCGCACTCGGAAGTGATGGCCGGCGCAGTCATCGCGCGCGAGCAGAAATGGAACGTCGGTGAACGCATCGCGCTGCGGGGGCCGAAAGGCGAAAAGACGGTAACGCTGGTTGGAATCTATGACGCGGGCGGGGATGAGGATTCCCAGCTTTTCGGCACGCTGGCCCTGGTGCAGGAGCTGACCGGACTGGAAGGAAAGGTGGCCTCCATCGAAGTGTCCGCGATTACGACGCCGGATAACGAACTGGCGCGCCGGGCCGCCAGAAATCCCGCGGCGCTTTCCGGCCGGGATTATGAAACCTGGTACTGCACAGCCTATGTCAGTGCAATCTGCTATCAGATTCAGGAAGCGATCCCGGGATCGGTCGCGGCCGCCGTGCGGAAGGTGGCGGAGGGTGAAGGCGCCGTGCTGGAAAAGACGCAGCTGCTGATGATTCTGATCACTGCTCTGAGCCTGATCGGTTCCGCCCTGGGCATCAGCAATCTGGTGACGGCCAGCGTAATGGAAAGGGCGAAGGAGATCGGACTCCTGAAAGCCATCGGAGCGCGGGACCATTCCATCACCGGAGTGATCATGACGGAGATCATGGTTACGGCATTGATCGGAGGCGTGGCCGGCTACTTCCTGGGTTTCGGTTTTGCGCAGCTGATCGGCCACAGCGTTTTCGGCGCCGCGGTGGAGATGAAGCCGGCGGTCATTCCGATTGTGGCGGGCCTGGTGGCGCTGGTGACCCTGGCCGGAAGCCTGCCGGCGATCCGGACGGTGCTGAGACTGAGACCGGCGGAAGTGCTGCATGGAGGTCACTGAGAAATGACAAAGCGAAAAATGTTTCTGCGAATGATCACCGCCTCCCTGCTCAGGCGGCGGAGCCGGATGCTGATCGCCCTCCTGTCCATCGGCATCGGGGCGACCATTCTGGCCGGACTGGTTACGATCTATGTGGATGTGCCCCGGCAGATGGGCGCTCAGTTCAGATCCTTCGGCGCCAATATGCTGCTTCTGCCGGAGAACGATCAGAAAATGTCTCCGGATCAGGTGGATCAGGCGCTGAAGGTAATCCCGGAAAATCAGCTGGTCGGCGCCGCGCCGTACCGGTACATCCGCGTGGATATGACCACGCGGCAGCAGTCTTTTACCGCGGCCGGAACCGATTTTGAGCAGATTATGAAAACCAGCCCCTATTTCAGCGTGGAAGGCCGGTTTCCTCAAAACAGCCGGGAAATCCTGGTGGGAAAGGAAATCGCGGAGACCATCGGCGTGCGCGAGGGTTCGGACATGGAACTGACGTGGCAGCCGCCGGTCAGCGCCGCGGGAGAGGAATCCTCGGCGGAACGAAAGGCCGGCACGGCGCTCAGCGGCAGCGCGGAGGGCTGGGGCGGAGGAAAGGTTTACGTGACCGCTCAGCTGGATGACGATGCCCGGATCACGTCTCTGACGATTGACGCGGGCACCCAGACGCCGGAGATCGGCGGGATGACCCAGACGGACGGGGCGTTTAAAGGCCAGTTCATCGGGAAAACCCTTCCGCTCACCCTGGGAGAGGATGTGGACGCGCTGAGCGGCGCGACCGTTACTTCCACGGCGGTGGTGGAAGCGCTGAACACGGCGCGGAGCGCGGAAACCGTTCAGACGGCGAAAACCCTGAAGTATACCGTCACCGGCATTCTGACCACCGGCGGCGAAGAGGAATCCTACCTGTTCATGAGCCTGGAGGATATGGCGCATCTCACGGGCGGGGAAAGCGTGGACGCGGCGGAACTGAGTGTCAGCGCCTCCGCGGAGGAACTGGAAACCTACGCGAATCAGATCACGGAATCCGCCGGCGGCGTTCGGGCCAGGCTGGTGAAACGGGTCACCCGGTCTGAAACGGCCGTGCTGGGAAAACTGCAGAGCCTGGTATTCCTGGTCACGGCGGTGGTGCTGATTCTGACGATGATCTGCGTCTCCACCACGATGATGGCGGTGGTCTCCGAACGGCGCCGGGAAATCGGCCTGCGGAAGGCGCTGGGGGCTTCCGACGGAAGTATCCGGAAGGAGTTCCTCGGAGAAGGGATGTTCCTCGGACTTCTGGGCGGAGTAATCGGCGCCCTGCTGGGCTTTGTTTTTGCTCAGGTGGTCAGCGTCAACGTGTTCGGATCCTCGATCACGTTCCAGCCGCTGCTGCTGCCGGCAGCCGTGATTGTATCCATGGCGGTGGCGGCGCTCAGCTGCCTGCAGCCGATCAGGCGCGCGGTCGCGATTGATCCCGCGATCGTGCTGAAAGATGAATGACGGGAGAGGAAAGAAATGAGCCTGCTTGAACTGAAAAACATTTCCAAGATTTACGGCGATCTGAAGGCGCTGGACAATGTCAGCATCAGCGTGGAAAAGGGGGAATGGGTCGCCATTATGGGACCTTCCGGATCCGGGAAGAGCACGATGATGAACATCATCGGCTGTATGGACAAGCCAACCCTCGGGGAAGTGCTGCTGGACGGGGTGGATATCGCGAAGGAGAGCAGCAAAAAGCTGACGGATATCCGCCGGGATAAAATCGGCCTGATTTTTCAGCAGTTCCATATGGTGAACTATCTGACGGCGGTGGAAAACGTCATGGTCAGCCAGTATTATCATTCCCTGCCGGATGAGCAGGAGGCGCTGGAGGCGCTGGAGAAAGTCGGACTGCGGGAGCGGGCGCACCATCTGCCCAGCCAGCTCTCCGGCGGAGAGCAGCAGCGGGTCTGCGTGGCAAGGGCGCTGATCAATCATCCGGAGCTGATTCTGGCGGATGAACCCACCGGAAACCTGGATGAAGCCAATGAGAATATCGTGCTGGATCTTTTCGCGCAGCTGCACGCGGAAGGCACCACGCTGATCGTCGTGACGCATGACCCGGAGGTGGCCGAAGCGGCCCAGAGAACCATTGTGCTGGAGCATGGCAGGGTCGCCCGGGAAGTTGTCAATGAAAACTTTGAGGAACAGCAGAAGGTTTGGCTGGAAAGGCTGAAAGCCCGAAAGGATGAGATAAAATGAAGAAGCATGCCTTCGCCTGGATTCTGCTGATTCTGGCGGCTGTGATTTCCGTCGGTTCCGTAACGGTGCTGGGTCCCTGCGTTCACGCGGACGGAAGCGAAGCGGTCTGCTCCCGCGCGGGCCGGGCGATCCTGATCGACGGCTGCGTACTGGCCGGACTGGCGGTTCTGCTTTTTTTCCTTCGGACCCCGACCGGCCGGACTGCGGTGCTTTTCCTTGTCCTGTGCGCCTCAGCCGTGGGAATCGCGCTGCCGGGAACCCTTTTCCCGCTCTGCAGAATGGATTCGATGCACTGCCGCGCCGTGATGCAGCCGGCGACGATCATCCTGTTTGCCGCGGCTCTGGTGGTTTCGGCCGCCGGTATTATTTCGGAACGAAAAAAGGACAGGAGAACAAAATCATGAAGCGTTTTTCACCGGTGATCCGGAATCTGACGCGAAAGCCGGGAAGAACGGCGGCCCTGGTGCTGCTGACTGCTTTTCTGGCCCTGTCGGTTTTTGCGGGATCGGTCGTGGTATCCTCGCTGCGGCAGGGGCTCGGAAGCATGGAGAACCGCCTGGGGGCTGACATCATTGTGGTGCCTGCGGAAGCGGAATCCAGGTTTGGCCTGAAAAATCTGCTGCTGCAGGGAACCGTCGGCGCCTTCTATATGGATGCCTCCGCGCTGGAGCGGGTTCGGGAAACGGAAGGGGTCGGAAAGGCTTCCGCGCAGGTTTTCCTCTCTTCCATGAAGGCGGATTGCTGTTCGGTGAAGGTACAGATCATCGGGTTTGATCCGGATACCGATTTCGTGGTTCAGCCCTGGATCGCGGAGAGCCTGAACCGTCCGCTGGAGGATCTGGAGGTCGTGATCGGCTGCCGGGTGGCGGCGGAGGTTGGGGAGGATTTCCGGATCTATGACCGGAAATGCCGCGTGGCCGCCAGGCTGGCGCAGACCGGCACCGGCCTGGATACCGCGGTCTACTGCAATCTGAATACAATTCATACGCTGCTCCGGGCGGCGGAGGAAAAGGGAATTTCGCATAAGATTGATTCCGGAAACGACGCGGATGTGGTTTCCGCTGTGTATGTCCGGGTGGCGCCCGGGGCGGATGTGGGCCAGGTGAATAACCTGCTGAACGGACATGTCCGGAAAGCCACGGCGGTCCGGACGGCCGGTATGATTTCCGAGGTTTCGGACAGTCTGGCGGGAGTCTCGAACACGATTGCCGTCCTGATCGGCACGGTATGGGGGCTGGCCTTGCTGATCCTGCTGATTGTCTTTGCCATGATGGTGAATGAACGACGGAGGGAGCTGGCCGTTTACCGCCTGCTGGGAATGAGCCGGCGCATGCTGTCCGGCCTGATTCTAAAGGAAACCGTGCTGTGCAGCCTGGCGGGAGCGCTCTGCGGCATCGCCCTGGGAGCGGTGCTGATCTTCCCCTTCACCACCCTGATTGAAACGAGCCTGAAGCTGCCCTATCTGACGCCGGCCCCGGGAACCGTTTTGCTTTATGCGGCGGCCGCCGCGGCCGTAACGGTTGCGGCCGCCTGTATCGCCGGCTTCCGGACCGCGCTGCGGCTGAGCCGGGTGGATCCGGGATCAACACTGAGGGAGGGAGCCTGAGATGCAGCTGAGAGCGGAAAACATATCCCGCCGTTATTTCCGTAAACAGGGAGAAGCGAATTTCTTTGAAGCGGTCCGCCCGGTCTCCCTGCTGCTGGAAAATGGAAAACTGACGGTGCTGAGCGGAAAGAGCGGATCCGGGAAAACCACGCTGATGAACATGCTGGCAGGTCTGCTGAATCCGACGGAAGGAAAAGTGTTTCTGGACGACGTCGATCTGTATGCGCTGGAGGACGGACCTCTTTCCCGGCTGCGCCATGAAAAGATCGGTGTGATTCCCCAGGGCCGGAGCGCGGTGGAGACGCTGACGGTATATGAAAATATTCTGCTTCCGGGGATTTTGTACGGAGGAGCGCCGCGAACCGCGGAAGCGGAAAAATGGATGGATGCCTTCGGCATCTCCGGCCTGCGGGATGCCATGCCGGCGGAACTGTCCGGGGGAGAACTGCGGAGAATGGCCATCGCCCGGACGCTGACGGCGGATCCGGTGGTCATTCTGGCCGATGAGCCTACGGGGGATCTGGACAGCGAAAACACGGCGGTGGTGCTGTGCGCCCTTCAGCAGGCGGCGCGCGCCGGCAAAACCGTGCTGGTCGTAAGCCATGACGCGGAAGCGGAAGCCTATGCGGACAGGTCCTTCCGCATGGATCGCGGCATCCTTTCCGGAAAAGACGCTGAACCCGCCTGAAAGAAGCGGCGGTCTCTTGAACAAAGGAATAGTCTCTGCTATAATTCCACTGTTGTGCTTCAGGGAGGAATGCGAATGCGGTGCAGCTGTAAGGAATGCGGGACCTACATGATTCAGGCGGAGAGTGAGCGTCTGGGCTGCGTCTGTCCGGACTGCGGCTACCGCTGTACGGACTGTCTGGGAACGAACACGGTGGTTCCCCGGGATCAGCTGGCCCGTCTGCAGGAGGATCCGCGATTCTTTCCGGAGACGCTGGCAGCATCCCTGCGGGATCCGGAGGAAACCGGCATGGATGCGGACGATTGGTCAGAGGATGGAGGATACGGTCGATGAAATGGTTGCTGGATGTGCTTCGTGGTGCGGTGATTGGCCTGGCGAACGTGATTCCGGGAGTTTCCGGCGGAACCATGATGGTTTCCATGGGAATCTATGACAAGCTGATCTACGCGATCAACCATATTTTCAAAAAATTCAAGGAGTGTTTCAGAATCCTGCTGCCGTATCTGATTGGGATGGCGGCGGCCATTCTGATCGGATCCTTCGCGCTGAAAGCGGCTTTCGGAAATTATCCGCTGCCCACCAATGCCCTGTTCATCGGGCTGATTCTGGGAAGCCTGCCTTTCATCATCAGGGAGATGAAGGGGGAGAAGATCGGCTGGCAGGGCGGGGTGGTTTTTGTCCTCTTCTTCGCGCTGGTGGTCGTGCTGAAGGCCGTTGAGAAGGAAAATGTGGTGCAGCTGACCCTGAATTTCGGCACGGTTCTGCTGATGATTGTTCTGGGAGCCATCTGCTCCGCGGCGATGGTGATTCCGGGTGTCAGCGGCAGCATGATCCTGAAAACCCTGGGATACTACGAGCCGGTCGTAACCGAAGCCATCCCGGCCGTCGTTAAGGGAATCACCGGAGGAGACTGGAACGCGGTTCTGCAGAATATCGGCATCCTGCTGCCCTTCCTGGTGGGCATTGTGGCCGGAATCTTCGGGATTGCCAAGTTGATCGAAATCCTGATGAAAAAATGGAAGGGAAGAACCTACTGCGCGATTCTCGGCATGGTACTGGCTTCCCCGGTAGCCATTCTGATGGATACCAGCATTTATAAGGGCTTTTCCCTCTGGATCTGCGTGGCCTCGGTCGTCGCGCTGGCGGCGGGCGCTCTGATCGCCTTCAAGCTGGGCGGGGATCCGGAACCGAAAAAAGCCTGACAGATCAAGGCCCCGGAGCTTTCCGGGGCCTTGCTTTGTCCCCGGGAGCACAAAAGATGAAAAACCGCTGAAGTGAAAAGGTTGCTTCCAGTACCAAAGGCGTAGAAAAGGAACTGGAAGTAAGTCGTTCAGTATCAAATGAGATCTGCAAAAATCAGTGACGAAATCAGAAGCTACTGTTACAATTGTGGTG
>SVGS01000034.1 GCA_015056205.1 Clostridiales bacterium
CATTGAGACATGTCGACGAAAAGGAAAAAATGAGAACGAAGCCTTGCGAAGGCTGTGCGAGGGCAATCCATATACGGTAGATGAATTGTTTTCGTGACCATGAAAAAAATCACTGATGGACGTGATGCTCCACCTGTTGTATTGCATTTGCCATTCTATATACTGTGAATTGTAACGCTATGTCCCGAAAGCATCGGGAAAAATTCCCGGAACCCCTTGCAAGATAAGGGATGATCTGATATAATCCGATCTTGGCACATCCTTGCGCTGCCTGTGCAGCGCCAAAAGTCCGTGAGGAGGTGAAAGAATGATGAACAGGTATGAGATGTTCTACATCATTGACACCGGTCTGGAGGAAGCGGCCCGTAAGGAGCTGATCGAAAAGGTTTCCGCCCTGATCGTGAACAATGGTGGAGAAGTCGAGAAGGTCGATGAGACATGGGGGAAGCGCCGTCTGGCCTACGCCATTGACTACAAGACCGAAGGCTGGTACGTGCTGGTGAACTTCAAGGCGCCGGCCGATCTGCCCCGTGAGCTCGAGCGTAACCTGCAGATTAACGAGAACGTGCTCCGTTATCTGGTGGTGAAGCTGGAGGAGAAGCGCTCCTCTGTGAAGCCCCGGGCGATCAAGCCCGCTGCCGTTGAGGAAGCCGCGCCTGCCGCTGAAGAGGCTGCTCCCGTTGCGGAAGCCGCTCCTGTCGAGGAAGCCGCTCCCGTCGAAACCGCAGAGTAAGAGCGGAGAAAGGGAAGAAACATGAACAGACTGACGATTATCGGCAATCTGACCAATGATCCGGAGCTGAGGACCACTCCTTCCGGAGACAGCGTCTGCAGCTTTGGCGTGGCGGTGAACCGCCGCGGCCGTCGTGACGCGCAGGGGAATCAGGCGGAGCAGACGGATTTCTTCAGAGTGTCTGTCTGGAGACAGCAGGGAGAAAACTGCGCGAAATATCTGGCCAAGGGCCGGAAGGTCGCCGTGGTCGGCGCAGTGACAGCCCGGGCTTATCAGGCCAATGACGGGACGCTTCGGGCCAGCATGGAAGTAAATGCGACAGAAGTGGAGTTCCTTTCTTCCCGGAACGATGATGGAATGGGCGGCGGTTATTCCGCTCCGTCCGTTTCTGTTCCCGCTCCCGCTGCGGAGCCCCAGGCAGCCGGTTTCACCGCAGTTGAAACTGACGAGCTGCCCTTCTAACGCTTGAGGATAAGGAGGTTAAGCCCTATGTCTGAAGATCGTGGCGAAAGAAGGCCCCGTCCCCGCGGAGGACGCCGTCCCCGCCGGAAGGTGTGCAACTTCTGTGTCGATAAGATTGAATACATCGATTACAAGGATATCAATCGCCTGCGCCGCTTCACCAATGAGCGCGGCAAGATTCTGCCCCGCCGGATGAGCGGCAACTGCGCCAAGCATCAGCGTCAGCTGAGTGAGGCCATCAAGCGCGCCCGTGCCATCGCCTTGATGCCCTACACCGTCGAATAAGATGAAGACGCACCCCCCGGGATTCCGGGGGTTTTTTGATTCGGAAGGTTTTTTGGTTTCCGGGGTTTGGAACAAAAGAAACAGGCAGGAGGAAACGGGCTGTGCAGGATAAAGACCTGATCTGGGAAGAGGTATCCACCGAGCATCTGATCCGGGATGAGTGGATTGATTTTCGGAAAACGGCTTTCCGCATGCCGGACGGACGGGTTTTCCAGCCGTATTACAGCTATTCCCGCCGGAATTATGCTGTGATCGTCGCATCGGATGAAAAGGGAGACTATATCTGCGTCCGCCAGTTCCGCCAGGGCATCCGGAAAGTGACGACGGAATTTCCGGCGGGCGCGATTGAAACCCGGGACGGAGAGGATCCGGAACAGGCGGCGCTGCATGCGGCGCAGCGGGAGCTGCGGGAGGAAACCGGTTATGTTTCCGACGACTGGCGGCTGCTGCTGACGATTCCCTCCTCTCCGACAATTTCGGATAACGACGCCTGGCTGTTTGAGGCCAGGAACTGCAGGCTGGAAAAGGAACAGGATCTGGACGAAATGGAATTCATTCAGATCCGGAAGCATTCCGCGCGGGAACTGGAGGAAATGATTGAAACAGGAAGGTTTCCCCAGGCGGTTCATGCGCTGGCCTGGATGCTGGCCCGGAAAAAGAACGGATAATCAAAAAGCCCGCGGTCTCACGGATCGCGGGCTTTGTCTTTACGCGGGGGAAATCAGAAGCGCATCCGGTCCTCGATGTACTTCCGTACTTCGGTGAGGGGAACCCGTTCCTGCTGCATGGTATCCCGGTCCCGGATTGTGACGGACTGGGTTGCTTCCGTATCAAAGTCCACGCAGATGCTGAAGGGCGTGCCGATCTCATCCTGACGGCGGTACCGCTTGCCGATGGAGCCGGTTTCGTCGTATTCCACGGGGAAGTATTTGGCCAGTTCCGCGTGGATTTCTCCGGCCAGGGCGCCCAGCTTGTTCTTCTGCAGGGGAAGTACCGCGGCCTTGTAGGGAGCCAGAGCCGGATGCAGATGCAGCACGGTCCGCATGTCTCCGCCTTCCAGCTCTTCCTCGTCATAGGCGTTGCACAGGAAAGCCAGCACCATCCGGTCGACGCCCAGGGAGGGCTCGATGCAGTAGGGAATATAGCGCTCGTTGGTTACCGGATCCAGATATTCCATGCTCTTTCCGGAGTGATTCTGATGCTGGGTCAGGTCATAGTCCGTCCGGTCGGCGACGCCCCACAGCTCGCCCCAGCCGAAGGGGAAGAGGAATTCGAAGTCCGTTGTGGCCTTGGAATAGAAGGCCAGCTTCTCCGGCTCGTGATCCCGCAGGCGCAGGCTTTCCTCTTTGATGCCCAGGCTCAGCAGCCAGTCCCGGCAGAAGGAGCGCCAGTAGTTGAACCATTCCAGATCCTCGCCGGGCTTGCAGAAGAACTCCAGCTCCATCTGCTCGAATTCACGAACCCGGAAGATGAAGTTGCCGGGGGTGATTTCATTCCGGAAAGATTTGCCGATCTGCGCGATCCCGGCCGGCAGCTTTTTCCGGGTGGTTCTCATGGCGTTCTGGAAATTGACGAAAATGCCCTGAGCGGTTTCCGGCCGGAGATAGATTTCGTTCGCGCTGTCTTCGTTGACGCCGGCAAAGGTTTTGAACATCAGGTTGAACTGACGGATTCCGGTGAAATCTTTTTTGCCGCACACGGGGCAGACGATATCGTGCTCCGCGATATAGCTCTCCAGCTCGGCGTTGGTCCAGCCGTCGCCGGTTTCCTGGCCGCCGGTGAAGTCCTCGATCAGTTTGTCCGCCCGGAAACGGGCTTTGCAGGCCTTGCAGTCCATCAGCGGATCGTTGAATCCGCCCACATGGCCGCTGGCGACCCAGACTTCGCGGTTCATCAGGATCGCGCAGTCCAGTCCGATGTTATATTTGCTCTCCTGGACAAATTTCTGCCACCAGGCTTTTTTGACGTTGTTTTTGAACTCCACGCCCAGAGGGCCGTAATCCCAGGTATTGGCCAGGCCGCCGTAGATCTCCGATCCGGCGAAAATAAAACCCCGGTTTTTACAGAGAGCTACCAGCTTGTCCATTGTCAGTTCCGCCATTTTGTTTATCCTCCTCTATCTTCCGCTGGTCATCAGAACAGCGCGTTCACAAAGTCTTTGGCGTCGAAGGGCTGCAGATCGTCGATTCCTTCGCCGACACCCACATACCAGACCGGGACGGCCAGCTCCTGCCGGATGGCCAGCGCGATACCGCCCTTGGCGGTCCCGTCCAGCTTGGTCAGAATAATTCCGTTGATTTCCGCCACTTCCTTGAAAGCCCGGGCCTGGTTCAGCCCGTTCTGGCCTGTGGTGGCATCCAGGACCAGGATGCAGCGGGTGTCCGCTTCCGGATACTCCCGGTCGATCACCCGGCGCATCTTGCTCAGCTCGTCCATCAGGTTCTTTTTATTGTGCAGCCGTCCGGCCGTATCGATGATGAGCAGATCGGCGCCCTGGGCCTTGGCCGACTGAATCGCGTCGAACACCACCGCGGCGGGATCCGCTCCTTCCGCGTGCTTGATGATGGGCACCCGGGCCCGCTCCGCCCAGACCGTCAGCTGTTCGGCCGCGGCGGCCCGGAAGGTGTCCCCGGCGCAGAGCATCACTCTGCGGCCGATGGCCTGGAACCGAAGCGCCAGTTTTCCGATGGTGGTGGTCTTTCCGACGCCGTTCACCCCGACCAGCAGCATCACCATGGGCCACTTCAGCGGGGGACGGGGGATATTCATCTCATCAATCATGATCTGGCGGAGCAGCTCACGGGCCTGGGAGGCATCCTTTACCTTCTGCGCTTTGACCCGCTCCCGCAGCTCGCCGATGATTGATTCCGTCGCGGCCATTCCGCAGTCGGACATCAGCAGAATGTCCTCCAGTTCTTCGAAGAAATCCTCATCGATTTTCCGGTTTTCCCGGACCATTTCATCCACTTTTTCGGTCATGTTGCCCCGGGTCCTGCTCAGTCCTTCCCGCAGCCTGGCGAACAATCCCTTCTTTTTTTCGTCACTCATGCGTTTCGCTCCCTTCTCGCACACTGCAACAGTGTACCATATTTTTCTTTGCAAGAAAAGGTTTCGCGCCTGATTTCCATTTGCTTTTGATCGGCTGCTGTGCTAAAATATTGCGGTTCAATCAAAGCATAAGGGAGAATTGCCAGATGATCACTTCAAAGGAACTGAGAAACGCCTGGATCCGTTTCTATGAGGAACGGGGGCATATTAATATCGGCGCTGTTTCGCTGATCGGCGACGGGAGCACCGGGGTCATGTTCAACGTGGCCGGGATGCAGCCTTTGATGCCCTATCTGCTGGGCAAGGAGCATCCCAGCGGAAAGAAAAGGCTGTGCAATGTGCAGGGCTGCGTCCGCACGGTGGATATTGAAAGCGTCGGCGATCCGACCCATTTTACCTTCTTTGAGATGATGGGCAACTGGTCTCTGGGGGATTATTTCAAGAAGGAAAAAACCCGCTGGAGCTATGATCTGCTGACCAAGGTTTTCGGCCTGGACGGGAAGGAAATCTGCTCTACGGTGTTTGAAGGCAATGACGCCGCTCCCCGGGATGAGGAGACCGCCGCCCTGCTGAAGGAAGTCGGCATTCTGCCGGAGCATATCTTCTATCTGCCCAAGTCCGATAACTGGTGGGAGCTGGAGGGCACCACCGGGACGCCCTGCGGCCCGGATAACGAATGGTTCTATCCCCGCCATAACAAGCCCTGCGGCCCCGACTGCGGGCCGGCCTGTGGCTGTGGGCGGTATGTGGAGATTGGCAACGACGTCTATATGCAGTATGTCCGGAACGCGGACGGCTATGCCCCTTTGGCCAATAAAAACGTGGATACCGGCTTCGGCCTGGACCGGATGCTGGCCTTCCTGAACGGCCTGACCGACGGCTATAAGACCGACCTTTTCCTGCCGGTAATCCGTTACCTGGAAGAAAAATCCGGGCGCAGCTATGATGAGGATCCCGAGGCGCAGAAAGCGATGCGGATTGTGGCGGATCATATCCGTACCTCCACCATGCTGATCGGCGACGTAAACGGCATTGTGCCTTCCAATGTGGGAGCCGGATATATTCTGCGCCGTCTGCTCCGCCGCGCGATCCGCTATACCCGGAAGCTGGGCCTTGAGTCCTCCGTTCTGGCGGAAGTGAGCCGGATCTTTATTGAACAGATCTATGACGAAGCTTATCCGCTGCTGGTGGAGAAAGAAGAATATGTCCTGGACGAAATCATGAAGGAAGCCGCCCGCTTTGAAGCAACGCTGGTGACCGGCATGAAGGAATTCAACAAGTGCATTTCCGGCATTCGCCGCAAAAATGAGTTCATGGCCCAGAAGGATCCGGCCTACAAACCCGAAACCGAAATCAGCGGCAAGCAGGCTTTCCGTCTCTATGATACCTATGGGTTCCCGCTGGAACTGACGGAGGAACTGGCGGCGGAAGAAGGGCTGACCGTGGATGCCACCGGCTTTGCGGAGGCCTTTAAGGAGCATCAGCAGATCAGCAAGCAGGAAGGCACTTTCAAGGGCGGCCTGGCGGAACAGAATGAGGAAACCGCCAAGCTGCATACCGCCACCCATCTGCTGCATGCCGCCCTGCGGAAGGTGCTGGGGAACGAAGTGGCACAGAAGGGATCCAATATTACGGCGGAGCGGCTGCGCTTTGACTTCAGCTTCGGCCGGAAAATGACGCCGGAAGAGCTGAAGGAGACGGAGCGGCTGGTGAACGAAGCGATTGCGGCCGCGGTGCCGGTGGTCTGTGAGGAAATGACTGTGCCGGAGGCCAAGGCGAAGGGCGCCATCGGCCTGTTCGAAAATAAATACGGCGAGCGGGTCAGGACCTATAAGATGGGGGAATATTCCTTTGAAATCTGCGGCGGCCCCCACGCGAAAAATACGGGAGATCTGGGTTCCTTTAAGATTCAGAAGGAAGAATCTTCTTCCGCCGGCGTCCGCCGGATCAAGGCGACCATTCAGCCCAGGGCATAAACGGAGGAAGGAAAATGGTCATCCATGATGAGTCGGAGATGAGCCGGCTTCGCGAGGTACAGACGGAAACGCGGGATGTGTTCGACGGGGTGCTGCTGCATGTCCGGCAGGATACCGTACGTCTGCCCAACGGCGCCTCTTCCATCCGGGAAGTGATCCGCCATATCGGCGCGGTCTGTGTGATTCCGGTGACGGACCGGAATGAAGTGATTGTGGAGCGGCAGTATCGTTATCCTGTGGACCGGATCATGCTGGAAATCCCTGCCGGCAAGCTGGACGCGCCGGATGAGGACAGGCTTTCCGCGATTCAGCGGGAGCTGCGGGAGGAAACCGGATATTCGGCGGACGAGTGGATTCCGCTGGGAGATTTCCATCCCGCGCCGGCCTACAGCGATGAGTATATCACCATGTATCTGGCCAGGGGCCTGCATCAGGGCAGGCAGGCGCTGGATGAGGATGAGTTTCTGGATGTTTACACCGTCCCGCTGCAGGAGCTGGTCCGGGATGTGATGGACGGCCGGATTTCGGATGCCAAGACCCAGGTGGCGGTCCTGAAGGCCGCCCGGATGCTGGGGCTGTGAGAATTCCGGAAAGCAGCGGGCCGGCCTGAATAACCGCGATGAATTTCAATTCTATATGGAAAGGAACGGGAAAAAATGAAGATCGGCTGCGTCAAGGAGATCAAGAACAATGAGTTCCGGGTGGGACTGACACCGGATAACGTGAGGGCTTATATTGCCGCGGGACATCATGTTTATATTGAAAAGGGAGCCGGGGTCGGTTCCGGCTTTCCGGATCACGAATATGTGGATGCCGGAGCGTCCCTGCTGGACGAAGCGGCGGAGATCTGGGCGCTGGTCGATATGATGGTCAAGGTCAAGGAACCGCTGCCCTGCGAATATCCCCTGTTCCGGGACGGGCTGATTCTTTATACCTATCTGCATCTGGCGGCGGACCGGCAGCAGATGGATGCGCTGCTGGCGGGCAAGGTGAACGCGGTAGCCTATGAAACCCTGCAGGAAAAGGACCGCAGCCTGCCGCTGCTGGCTCCCATGAGCCAGATTGCGGGACGGCTGTCCATACAGGAAGGCGCCAAGTATCTGGAAAAGAAATTCGGGGGCGAAGGTATTCTGCTGGCCGGTGTTCCCGGCACGCCGAAGGCCAACGTGGTGATTCTGGGAGGCGGCACGGTGGGCATGAACGCCTGCAAGATCGCCGTCGGCATGGGCGCCAATGTAACCATTCTGGATATCAGCCTCCGGCGTCTGGAGGAACTGGACAATATGTTCGGGGCGCATATCCAGACGCTGGTATCCAATGACAGCAATGTGGAACGGGTTCTGAAGGACGCGGATCTGGTGATTGGTTCTGTGCTGATCCCCGGAGGATCCACCCCGAAGCTGTTCAAGCGGAAATACCTGCCGGAGATGAAAAACGGAGCGGTTTTCGTGGACGTCGCGATCGACCAGGGCGGCTGCGGGGAAGCTTCCCATGTCACCACGCATGACGATCCGGTCTTCATTGAGGAAGGCGTGGTCCACTACTGTGTCGGCAATATGCCCGGCGCGGTTCCGAGAACCAGCACCATCGCCCTGACCAATGCCACGATCCGTTACGGGCTGGAGATTGCCGCGGCGGGTCTGGAGGAAGCCTGCCGCCGGAGCGAAGTGATCCGCAGCGGCGTCAATACCTACAGGGGCAGCCTGACCAACCGGAACGTGGCGGAGGCGCATGGCTGTGAGTATACGGATCTGATGGAGATTATTCATTGATTGTTCTGGGGATTGATCCCGGCTATGCGCTGATGGGATGGAGCGTCGTGGAAGGCGACGGCTCCCGGATGAAGCTGATCAATTACGGCTGTATCGAGACCAAAGCCGGCGTACCGATGCCGGACCGGCTGCGGACCCTCCAGCTGGGGATCCGGGATCTGCTGAACATCTATAGGCCGGATGATGTGGCGTTCGAAGAACTGTTTTTTGCGCGGAACGTAACGACTGCGCTGATGGTGGGCGCGGCCCGCGGCGCGGCGATTATCGCCGCGGCGGAATATACCCGCAATCTGTATGAATATACCCCCATGCAGATCAAGCAGGCGGTTACAGGCTACGGCAAGGCGGACAAGAAACAGGTGCAGCAGATGGTAAAGCTTCTGCTGAAAATGGATGAAATCCCGAAGCCGGATGACGCGGCGGATGCCATCGCCTGCGCGATTACCCATTGCCAGGCAGGCACGGCCAGAAACCAGTTTCTGATGAAATAGCGGAGGATGCCATGTTTGCGTTTATTGAAGGCCAGGTCTGTGAAAAGGCCAACGGATACCTGGTCCTGATGGCGGCCGGCGTAGGCTGGCAGCTCAGCTGCTCCAATAATACGCTTCAGGCCGCTCCCGCTGTGGGCGGCGTGATGCGGTGCTGCACCTATCTGTCCGTCCGGGAGGACGCGGTGGAGCTTTTCGGGTTTGCTTCCCGGGAAGAGAAGGAAATGTTTCTGCGCCTCATCTCCGTATCCGGGGTCGGACCGAAGACCGCCCTGGGAATGCTGGGAGCCATGCCGCTGCGGGAGCTGAATCTGGCGATCCTGCTGGGGGATGTCAACGCCCTGTCCCGGGCGCCCGGAATCGGAAAGAAGACGGCTCAGCGGATCGCGCTGGAGCTGAAGGATAAAATCAGCCAGGCGGATGTATCCGCGCAGGCGGACGCCGGCGCGGCTCCTGCGGTTTCCATGGCTGCGGACTGCGTGACCGAAGCGATCGAAGCGCTGATCGCTCTCGGCTATTCTTCCGCGGAGGCCAGGAACGCGGTCAGCGGTGTCCGGGATCAGGCGGATAAGCCGGAAGAACTGATCCGGCTGGCGCTGCGCGCGATGGCGGGGATGTAAGGAGAAGATTGACTCATGGAAGACAGACTCATGAACGGCGCCCTTCTGGCGGAGGACGGGGCTGCGGAGCAGACGCTGCGCCCCCATACGCTTCGGGAGTATGTCGGTCAGACGGCGGTCAAGGACAGCCTGAATATTTATATTCAGGCCGCGCTGAGCCGTCACGACGCGCTGGATCATATGCTCCTTTACGGTCCCCCGGGCCTGGGCAAAACCACGCTGGCCTGTATTGTCGCCTCTGAAATGGGTCAGAATATCCGGGTTACCAGCGGTCCGGCGATCGAGCGCCCGGGGGATCTGGCCTCCATTCTCAGCAATCTGAGCACCGGGGATGTGCTGTTTATTGATGAAATTCACCGCCTCTCCCGCCAGGTGGAGGAGGTTCTTTATCCCGCCATGGAGGATTATGCCATCGATATTATGATCGGCAAGGGTCCCACGGCCAGAAGCATTCGGGTGGATCTGCCGAAGTTCACCCTGGTGGGCGCGACCACCCGGGCCGGCCAGCTGTCCGCGCCGCTGCGGGACCGCTTTGGCATGCTGTTCCGGCTGGAGATGTATTCTCCGGAGGAGCTGTGCCGGATTGTGGAACGCAGCGCCGGAATCCTGGAGATTGACTCCGACCGGGAAGGCCTGCTGGAGATCGCCCGCCGCAGCCGGGGCACGCCCCGGATTGCCAACCGCATGCTGAAGCGGGTTCGGGATTACGCGCAGGTCCGGGCGGGAGGCCACATCAGCCGGGAAACGGCCCGGGAGGCGCTGGCCCTGCTGGATGTGGATGAGCTGGGACTGGACAAGGTGGACCGGAATATGCTGAACTGCATGATGGATAAGTTTGGCGGCGGTCCGGTCGGCCTGGATACCCTGGCGGCCACGACGGGAGAGGACGCGGTGACGATCGAGGATGTGTATGAACCTTATCTGATGCAGCTGGGTTTCCTGATGCGGACGCCGAGGGGCAGGATCTGCACACCGGCCGCGTGGGAGCATATGAAGAAGAGCATGCCTGCCGCTGCGCAGGAACAGATCAGGATGGAGATCTGACAGGGAATGAAAACCTCGGATTTTGATTATTTTCTTCCGGAGGAGCTGATTGCACAGACTCCGATGGAACCCCGGGATCACAGCCGGCTTCTGATTTATCATCGGAAAGACAGGACGGTTGAACACCGCCGCTTTGACGATATCATTGATTATCTGCGCCCTGAGGATGCCCTGGTGATCAACGAAACGCGGGTGATTCCGGCCCGCCTGCTGGGCGAAAAGGAAGGGGCCGGCGTACCGGTGGAAGTGCTGCTGCTGCGGCGGGAGAATGCCACCGACTGGGAGGCGCTGGTCCGCCCCGGCAGACGGCTGAAGCCCGGCGCTGTCTGCTCCTTCGGCGGAGGGCTGCTGCGCTGCGAAATTCTGGAAACCGTTCCGGAAATCGGCGGCCGGAAGGTACGTTTTTTTTGCGACGGTGTGTTCGAGGAAGTGCTGGACCGGCTGGGAGAAATGCCCCTGCCGCCCTATATTCATGAGAAGCTGCAGGATCCCGGCCGGTATCAGACGGTCTATGCCCGGCAGGAGGGTTCTGCGGCGGCCCCTACCGCCGGACTGCATTTCACGGAGGAGCTGCTGAACCGGATCCGCGCAAAAGGGATCACGGTGGTTCCCGTGCTGCTGCATGTGGGCCTGGGTACCTTCCGTCCCGTTCGGGAGGAGGATCCGGAAAAGCATGTGATGCATAGTGAATTCTGCCGGGTCACGGCGGAGGCGGCGGAAACCCTGAACCGGATCCGGGCGGCCGGCGGGCGGATCGTCTGCGTGGGGACCACGTCGGTGCGCACGCTGGAATCCCATGTTTCGGAGGACGGCCTGATTCAGGCCGGTGCCGGAGATACGGCTATTTTCATTCATCCCGGTGTTCCGCTTCGCGCAACGGATGCGCTGATTACGAATTTTCATCTGCCGCAGAGCACCCTGCTGATGCTGGTCAGCGCGCTGATGGGCCGGGAGGAAACGCTCCGGGTCTATGAGGAGGCGGTGCGGGAGCGATATCGTTTCTTTTCATTTGGGGATGCCATGATGATCGACTAAGAGAGCAGGAGGCTTGTTTGTGGATACCCAGTATGAGCCCAGCAATCCGCTGAGCATGCCCTTTGATTGCTTTGAATATGATTCTGAAAAAGATGCTTTCCCGATCCGGGAACACTGGCACTATTTCTCCGAGCTGCTGATGGCGGAGGAAGGAACCCTGATGGTACAGCAGGGAGACACTCTGCACAGGGTGACGCCCGGAGAGATCCTGTTTATCAATCCGCAGAATCATCACAGCATTGATTCCCAGAACGGGGAACATGTGCGGTATCTGGTGATCAAGCTGGATCTGAACCAGCTGAGCGAGATTCCGAGCTATGCTCCGGATCTGCGGACGATGATGCTGGAGGCGGAGCGGCTCAGAATTCCGATGCACCTGTCCGCGAAGGATGTCAGTGAGTATCATATGGACTTCATGGTCCGCCAGTGTGTGCAGGAATGCACGGAGCAGCAGTACGCCTATGATCTGAAGGTCCGGGCGCTTCTGTATCTGATCGCCACCGCGCTGGTGCGGATCCTGATCCGGGACGGGTTTTCCGCGGAACCCGGCACGACAAAAGCCGATCCGCTCTATTCCATCACCCATTACGTGGATCAGCATAT
Organism: Clostridiales bacterium; assembly: GCA_015056205.1. GTDB lineage: Bacteria > Bacillota > Clostridia > Christensenellales > Aristaeellaceae > Aristaeella. The sequence goes on from SVGS01000034.1 coordinate 12,067, forward strand.
CCGGGAGAACCTGAAAGTGGAGGAACTGGCCCGTTACTGCGGGCTGAGCTACCCCTGGTTTGCCAGACGGTTCAGGGAAATGTACGGGATCGGCTGCAAGGAGTATATCGAAAAGGTGCGCATCAGCAAGGTGGAACACTATCTGCTGTTCACCGACTACGATCTCCGGTATATCAGCCGGGAAACCGGATACGCGGACTGCAGCCATATGATCAAGGATTTTCGCCGGCTGATGGGAACAACCCCCGGGCAGTTCCGGCAGGAGCGAAAAAAAACATGATTTCTTCTCCGCGTTGGCCGAAAAGGGTTGACAGAGCTTGAAAAAACGGATAAAATACATTCTGTTCGCAAGTCTTCAAGGGCTTGATGCGGACTGTGCAGGTGTAGCTCAATGGCAGAGCTCCAGCTTCCCAAGCTGGTCACGTGGGTTCGATTCCCATCACCTGCTCCATAACCGCATCATAGGCTCGGAAGCAATTTACTGTATCGCTTTTGAGCGAGGATTATAAGGAGGGAACCCCAATGGCAAAAGGACATTATGAGCGGACAAAGCCCCATGTTAACATCGGAACCATCGGACACGTGGACCACGGCAAGACCACGCTGACCGCCGCGATCACCATGACGCTGGCTCTGAAGGGCGAAGCCCAGGCCATGCGGTATGACGAAATCGACAAGGCGCCGGAAGAGA
>SVGS01000018.1 GCA_015056205.1 Clostridiales bacterium
CGTCAGAGACCTATTCATGCTGTACAAAGTTACATTGTCAACTGGGGAGAGCCTGCGGTGTCCGCAGAAACGTGTGGTCTGCGGTATGCCTAACAACGAAAGGAGGGTTGCAAACGCATCGTAGGCAATCGGATGGCCCCATAGTACCAATGAAAGTGTGAAGTTCTCGTAAAACAGATATAAGCACTGGAGGGAAGGGGAGAAGGAACTGTACCTTTTGCAGTTCCCGCCATGCAAAGCCATATCAGCCAAGGAAACATAGACCATACACAGGGATGGAGGAACCTATGGAAACGAAACTGGCGAGAATATCACAGATGTCTCGCGAAAGCCGTTTTGTTCACAGAATCGAAATGATACTTTTCAAATGGCTCAATCGGCGCAGTCAGAGAAGGTGCTATACCTGGGAAAACTTCCGGGAGATGCGGAAGAACTACCCACTGGCAAAGAAAGATGCACGCTGGGATCTTTGGGGGACAGACCTCGCAAGGGGTCTGTCTACCCGACTTTTATATCGAGGAAAAAACACTGGAAGCCTATAACGAGTTCTTTGCCGATATCGTAGCGGTAGTATCAACAGCTCTATATAAAATGACGGAACGGCAAAAAACAGCTTGCAATTCCGCAATGACTGTGCTATAATCATCTTCGTTGACCGCATGGGATTATAGCTCAGCTGGTTAGAGCACCACGTTGACATCGTGCAAAAAATGAGTTGGCGTTGACATGAGTTAAGCTGATATAACTTGTTTCCCGGCATGAGAAAGTGCCGGGAAATTTTATTATTGAAGCAACAGACCGGCACGGAAAGATGGATCCGCTGAACGATAAGAAGGGTAGCGGGGAAAAGAACGCGTCGGAAATCACAACGCCAAAAACCAAAGCATGACGGCGTAAAATATTGATAGATAAAAACTTGCTTGACCTATAGGAAACACCGCCTCAAAAAATAGCGACATAGGCAATGATATACCCCTTTCCCCGGCGAAATTTTCGCCGGGATTTTTATCAAGGATATACACTTCCCCGACAAGTCAGCGCGTTTTTTACATACCGTGCAATATTTTCCAGAAAAGGAAACTATATATTGTAGCGGGGAGGCAAAACAAAGCGATTCATATGGATCAAATACGGCGCAGATCCAAAGCAAAAAAAATATCTGTTATGATAGGCAGAGATTAAGGAGATAGGAAATGCATAACAAAGAGATTGAAAACTTCATTGTAAGAAACGTAAACTATTTTTGTTCCCCTGAAAAGCAGATGATATCTCATGTACCGTATACCAGGGAGCTTTCGGAAGGGAAAGACGGCGAAGGCTTTTCTATTGACGGGAACGGGGGAAACATCGAAGTTAAAGCAATAAATAATTTCTTGACGCGTGGCAATGATGGATATGAAGACACAGGAAGTATTCCTTTTGAAGTCTTCTTGTGGGGGAAGCCGAACGATATAAAAGACGCGAAAGACCGAGGACAAAACCCGGACTTTCCCGGATGGCTTTTTGCGCTATTCAATCCTTTGTATTATCGGGATGCGCGCGAGGACGAAGGACATACCGCGACCGCAAGCACATTTGATAAACTGGCGTTTGTGCTGAGGGATGAAAAAGAAGATCCTTTTGCCTGTATTATGTTTGATGATATCCCCCGCTTGCGGAAGTGTATAGCTATGCTAACACCGCCCATTGTCAAAGGCGAATGGGATACATTGAATTTGAAGATACCGCCAAGATCAGAAGAGGCATATTGGCGGAGGTATCGGAGATGGGACAAGGATACAGGCGGAATGATAGGTAATTGTTGGCATATCCCTTTTTCAAAGATACTTCACCTTGCAACGGTGACTATGATCGGCGCAGACCCGGAGATAAAACCGAGCTACACAAACGAATATGGACAAGAGATCACGGCGGAGATGCAGGAAAAACGCCTGATGACTTTGAAGCGGTTAGCAGTAGACCCGGACGGAACGGAGCGCAGGGTATCAATACAGGAAATACTTAAGCGCGATCCTAAGGGAAGGTATATGGACTTTTCGGCCTTGCCCCTATTAGACTACAGTAACCCTGAACATTTGAAAGCAAAGAGAATTGAGTTTGCGAGACAATGCGCCTGTCAAGCGCGGAGAGAGAAAGACCCGAAGATAGCGGAAGAATTAAGACTTGCGTCCGAGTTGATGTTGCAGTTAGCAGGGATAAGACGCGAAGGATAAAGCGAGATAAAGCGAGATCACAACCCCGTCATACTATTGAGTATGGCGGGAATTTTTATTTATGCCATGAAGGGAGCGTTTCAGAATGGACTACAGCCCGCCGAGAATATATCACGGCGCACGGAAGCCAACGACATTAAAAGAAGTTATAGAGACGGTAGAGGCGGCAGGTAAAAACGCAAAGCTGACGCACAGCGAAAAAGCGTTGCTATTATTTTATGCGAGACAGAAACAAGGCTTTACCCCGGCGGAGAAGCTAACCCTAAAGGAAACAGGCATATCAGAAAGACGCTTGCATAATGTGCGGGACAGCTTGCAGAGAATGAATATTATTGACTACGGGAACACAGGCGAAAAGCATTTTCTTTTTGTTAACTGGACTGTTATCTGGGGCCTTGAGTCACTGGATAAGCCGTTGAAAGTTGGCGGAAAAGATCGGAAGTATTTTGTGCCCATGGATCAAAAATGTTTTTGTGGACACCCATATTTTACCAATGATGAACGGCTGAAATATGTTATCGGATACATCAGAGACAACCCGCCGAAAACGTGGACAGAATACGGGAATACCACTGAGAGTTGGGAGATATGGCGTAGATACTTTAGGGCTATAGGAAAGTTTACCGAGGGCGAATACTTACAACTGGCGGAGGTTCTAATGCAGGCGGAAGGGGTAGAAAGAAAGTTACCAATGCAACGGGAGATCAGGGAACATATAAAATATAGCTCCCCCGAAAGAATAATACCGAAGAAGGAAACGGCTTTACAGGTATATACCAACGGCGTTAGTGATGTGCTCGAAGAAGATACAGGCGAGTACCCTTTACCGTTTTAAGATTGACCGCCCCGCCCCCAAAAGGGCGGGGCGTAGGGAATAACGACAAAGGGCTATGAGGATAAAAGGCGGAGCTTGCTATAGGGCTACCCCTTTATCCATTAAACAAGGACAGGTAATATCGTCACTGACAATATACTTTTATGGGGGACGTTTCAGAAAAGAGACTTGTTAAGCAGACGGGGACGAGGTAGAATAGAAGCAAGCCAACACACCACCACCACAAAGGAAGCACAACACAAATGGAGGGGATATACCATGATCGAGGTAAGAAACAGGAAGCTTGAGCAATTCTATTTTATGCATGGCGTGGACTACACGAAAACATACAAGGACTATGAGGACGGCTTGACCGTTTGGGAGTATGAGGACAACGAAGAAAACAGGCGAATACTTGAAGAGTTTAGACTTGCTGTCAGACGAAGAGACGCAAAGAAGAGCAGGGAATAATAAATTGGAGGGAGATATACGACCATGGAAAATATTATGATAACACCCGGCACTTATTTTGACGGATATGTTACAGTTGAATATGGTGACCCATTATCATTGGATGTACAAATACTCATTGCTCCAGTTGATATACAAGCTCTTGCTAATAAAAGAGTCGGAAAAGTAGAGGAACAAATTGCAGAAGCAAAGAAAGCATTGCTTAATACCATTAAAAAGATAGCAATTTCCAAGAATTACAATGGTATCATCGGATTTAGATATGACTGTGTTAGCATCGCGTTAACAATACCCCCAAGGATAAAAGTATTAGGTGAAAATCATGCTCTTATTATTTCTGTCCAAGGAACGCCAGTAAAGCTAGAAAAAGAATAACAGAATCGTATCAATTCTGACGTATCAAAAAAAGTATCAAAAGTATATTGACAATGGGATACTTTTGACTATAATTTAAGTATCAAATCTGACGAACGTCAGAATTAAGACGGATGGGACGGTAACACACAATGACAACGAGGAACGCGAACACAAGCCGGACTTACGGATACTGCCGGATCAGCACGAACAAGCAGAGTATCGAACGGCAGGAGAGGAACATTAAGAACGTATACCCTGACGCGCTTATCATTAAGGAGGCGTACACGGGGACAAAGATCGAGGGGCGCGAGAAATTCGAGAAGCTTATCAAGAGCGTAAAGCCGGGGGACAAGATCGTATTCGACAGCGTTAGCCGGATGAGCCGGAACGCGGAAGAAGGGATCCGGCTTTATCAGGAGATGTACAGCAACGGCGTTGAACTTGTGTTCCTGAAGGAGCCGTACATTAACACGGAGACATACCGGAACGCGACAAGGCACGCGATCCCAATGACGGGGACAAACGTTGACTTGATCCTGAGGGGCGTTAACGAATACTTAATGGTACTTGCGAAAGATCAGATCAGGATAGCGTTTGATCAGGCGGAAAAGGAAGTAAAAGACCTGAGGCAGCGGACGCGCGAGGGGCTTGTAACGGCGAAGCTTGAGGGGAAGCAGATCGGACGGAACACGGGGGACAAGCTGACCACAAAGAAGAGCGTTGCGGTAAAGGCTGAAATTATCAAGCTGAGCCGGGACTTTGAGGGAAGCAATACGGACGTGGAGGTAATGAAGCTGACAGGCGTTGCGAGGAATACATACTACAAGTACAAGAAGGAGATCAGCGAGGGGAGATAAGCCGGAAGGAGGGGACAAGATCCCCTCTTTTTTTACCCTGTTTTCCCTTGTCTACACGGGGGAAAAAGACCCTCCGCCGGGGCGGACGATAAATGTATCGACCGGCGAGCGAGAGAGGTTAAAACGCACACGACAGACAGGGCTATAACGGGAAAGATGAGATCCGGCGAGCGGATCCGGAGGGCGAATGATCCGGCGGACGAACAAGACCGGGGTAAACGGGGCTGAGAGGGGCGTTAACGGGCGAGCTGGGCGGAGGTTTACGTTTTGAAATGATAATAAGAGCGCGGAACGCTATACCCTGTTCTTTTTCAACTTCAATGTTTTTCGGAGGGGTAGCAAATAAGAGCATACCAAACTTATGACAAATGCGTACTAAACTGGATCACCAGCGAACGCGAACAAGCGAGAACAAACAAGGCTTGCGCGGATCGCGCGAGGGCGCGTTTATCCTATGCAGTATTCTTAGATATGCGTTAGATGGGCGTTTGACGGGCGTTTGATGGGCGTTAAGGAAAAGAAATATTTTAACCCGTTGAATATTACCAACATGTTACTTTGTTGCGTTGACATTATAGTTGTATAAAGTAAAATATATATGTGCTGATATCAAACTCAGCTGGCAAGAAAGGACGGCAGAGGGCATACTGACGGCAAGGGATACCGTCTAAGGCTTTTGCAGCAAATAGCACATACACAGCAAGTACGTAATACCGAAGTCTTGAGCGAACCGTTACCCTTAAATATCAGGACGGGAGCGCAACAAGAAAGGCAATTGTGTTATGACCGGAGTTTGGAAGATAATGCCCAAACAGACGATCAAGGCGAACCTTGACAACTACACAGCGGAAAACAGCGAGACAGAGTCAACGCCTGAGGGAGGATATACCGATATGGCGAGACTTAGAGAAAGAGTATATTTGTCTGACGGTTCAATGAAATGGGCAACGGGAATGACGAGACAAGAACTGTTTTTAAATGTGGCGAAGATACTTGCACCAATGCTGTCAAGTCAGGCAGTTCAAGACTTAAAGGGAAGCAAGATAACATTGAGGGCGTTTGTTGAGGATCAGTATAAACCGACATATATGAAAACGATCAAGGCAACGACAAAGGAAACATACAGGCAGTATCTTGACCTATATATTTACCGTTACTTAGGCGATATGATAATGACGGATATTAACGTCAAGACGGTTCAGGACTTTTATAATTGGATGGCGGAAGGATCAAAACACGGAATGAAAAACAATATCAACGCCGGAACAATTAACAGGGTTGGCGGACTTTTGACAAGAATATTCAGTATCGCGGAGGCATTGGGCTATATCAAAGAAACCCCTATGAAAAACGCGTTATTAAAAAACCCGGGAGCGAAAGCGAAGCACCACAAAGCATTGATATTGTCAGATATTACGAAAGTCAGGAAGGGCATACCGAAACTGACAGATGAGCAGGAACGTTTATTCATGGCATTACTTGCGTATACCGGAATGCGACCGGAAGAAATATTGGGCTTGCGCTGGGAAGAAGTGTTTATCAGTGATGGATATGCAAACATGAAACGCACGGTAACATATCCAACGAAGTCAAAGCCGGAAGTGAAGGAAGATGGCAAGACGGATAATTCTATACGCAATATAATTCTTGTTCCTGCTGTCGCAAATATTCTTCAGAGCGCGACACAGAAAGAAGGGTTTGTTATTCACGGGAAGGACGCGAACGCACCTTGTCCGCGAACAACTTATGTGAAATTGTATAGTAAAGCGTTTGCGAAATTGGGAATTGAAGGCTATACCCCGTATGACTTTAGAAGCAATTTTGCAACGGAATGCATTGAAGGAGGAATGACCAGTAAGCAAGTTGCGGACATGATGGGACACGCTGATACCAGAATGGTTGAAACTGTATACGCCACGAAACGCAACGAAGGTATAATGAAGAGCAAAGAAAGTTTAGCAAGTCTAACCGCTGAATATGCTGTCTAAGTGTGACAGAAAATGTGACAGAAAATAAGCCTCCGCCCGTTGAAAACACTATCGTTACGGGCGGAGGTTGTGACGCGAAGTGTGACAAAACAGGCAAAGTGGAGAAAAGGAGCGAATAAAAAAAAGACTTGCAATTCACGGGAAACCCTGTTATAATAGCGCTTGCGTTGAGCGCATGGGATTATAGCTCAGCTGGTTAGAGCACCACGTTGACATCGTGGGGGTCATAGGTTCGAGTCCTACTAATCCCACAGCCCGGAAGCGTTGAAAATAAAGCGCTTCCGGTTTTTTTTACCTTTTCCAAGTTGTCATTAGGGCAAAAAACGGCCTCATGTCTAACAATTTTTTCTTTATCTAATTTTCCCAGCTTGAAACAGCATTTCATAATTTTTTATTAAATTCGTTTTTTCCTCTTCAAGATGGCATACGCTCTTCCATTGATCTTTATCATGCTCGACCAATGTGCCCGAAGGATGACCGCAGGAGACCTTTCTTAAAAGGCCCCTGATCTATTGCAGATCAGGGGCTCTGAATTGCGAAATATGCTGAGTGAATGAGGGGAACCTGTGATTAATCATCCCCGGCGCCCATCATACCGAGCGTCATCATACTGAGGCCTCTGGAGACGAAGAAGAAGGTAAGCATCATGCTCAGGGCAACCACAGAGACCGTCGGGTTGATGAAGGCGAAGATACCCAGGATGGCTGACAGGATACCGGTGATCAGCTCAAGCACCCAGGCCCGGTTCTCATCCTTAAACTGAATGGAAAGAACAATCTGGAGAATGCCCTGAACCAGGAAATCAGCAGCGAGCAGGTAAAGAATGACAGTGCTCAGCGCCAGGTTTCCGCCGGGGGTCACGACCGAAATGATACCGATGACGATCGACAGGATACCCATAATCCAGACCAGGAAATGCTCTTTCTTCGTGATCGCGCGGACGAGGGTGGCAATACCATAGACCAGCAGCAGGATACCGACCATGTAACCGGTGGCCAGCAGGTTCAGAAGAGCGGGGCTGAACAGGAAGGAGAATCCGGCGATGACCATCAGAATGCCGAGAATGAAGAATAGAACCGACATGTTGCTTTCCTCCGTTTCAATTCTGGAAATTATACCTGTGTTTCGGGATGCTGTATAAACATGCCCGGAATGAACGTATTCTAACATAGAACAAGAAAAGTTACAAGAGCAGAAAGATAAAAAACTGAAAAATGACTATGCAAAATAACCAGGAGGCGGAACGGAGATGACACGCGAAAAGGAAGGGAGAGAAGAGAGCAGAAAAGGCCGCGGCGGAAAGCCGCGGCCTGAGAACCGGAATGACTGCTTCGTCTGACCGGCCTCAGGCGTACTGATACTTTTTCCGATATCTCTTGAGGAACCAGAGGGTCATGAGGGTCGCCAGCAGTTCGGAGAAGACGACGGAATACCATACGCCGTAGAAAGCCGCTTCGTAGCTGGAGCCGAAGACATGGAAGAAGATGACCGGGACGATGACGATGGTCGCCAGGTTGAAGACCAGCGTCCGCACGATCGAGATGATTCCGGAAACCTTGCCGTTGTTAAAGGCCGTAAAGAGGCCGGAACCGAAGGTCGGGATCCCCTTGAAGAGGAAGGAGAGCGTGAAGATCGAGAGACCGTCGACCGTGATCTGCTGGAGCGTTGCGTCCCCATGGGAGAAGGCGCTGGCCAGCGGATTCGAGAGAAGCTCGATCACGACGGTGGAGACAACGCTGAAGATAATGACGATCGTCATGCTCTTCTTATACAGATTCTTCAGGTTGTCCGTATTGCCGGCCCCGAAGTTATACGAGATCAGCGGGGAAACACCGAGCACGAAGCCGGAAGCGATGGCAGTGAAAATCGAGTTGACATAACCGACCGTACCGTAGGCGGCAACGCCCATATCGCCGATCATATAGAGGAAAAGACTGTTGTAAACGACGTTGATGAGGGAACCCGAGATATTGGTGAAGAATTCGGAGGAACCGTTTCCGCAGGTTTTGGCCAGCGCTTTTCCATCCTTAATCGGCTTGCCGAGGCGCAGAAGGCTTGTGTTTTTGCGGGCAAAATAGATCAGGGGAACGAAACCGCCGATGAAAAGGCCGGCAGCGGTCGCGATGGCCGCTCCCTGAACCGCTTTAATCGGATCGCCCTTCGACAGAACGCCGACCAGAATTGCGTCGCCCACGATATTCGTCACGCCGGCCAGTACGGTGAAGACGAGGCCGAGCGTCGGCTTCTTCGCGGTCGCCAGGAAGCTCTGGCAATAGAACTGCAGCATGAAAAGCGGAATCGCCGGAATCAGAATGCGGCTGTATGCGAGGCAGTACTGCATCATATCCTCAGTCGCTCCCAGGGCTTTCAGGATCGGCTCCATCGTGAACCACAGGATCACGGAGCAGGCCACGCCGATGCCGATCAGGACGTAGGCGATAAAGGAGAAAAGGCCGTTCGCCCGCTCCGTATCGCCTTCACCCAGGACCTTGCCGACCAGGGCGCTGCCGCCGGTACCGAACATGAAACCGATGGCCGCGACAATCATGAAGATAGGACCCACCTGGTTCAGCGCCGCAAAGGCCGCCGTTCCGCCGAAGTTGGAGACGAAAATACCGTCCACAATCGTGTAGAGCGACGCAAGCAGAACCGCGAGGATCGTCGGCAGGACATACTTGAACAGCTTGCCCAGGGTAAAGTGCTGTGTCAACGCAGTGGTGTTTTCACTCATAAGCATTCCCCTTACATCAGAAAATAAGATTACGAATGAGTATATCATTGATTTTTCCGGAATACAACCCAGGAATTGTAAAACAGAGCCGGTTTGTCATCCATATCCGTTTTTCTTCCGGAGAGGGAAGGGGCGGCGGAAGGGATATTCATTCTTGACCGAATCCGGCGCCCGCTGTAAAATTGACCGGTCCCTCCGCGGGACTTCCAATGAAAACAAGGAGACGGAACACATGAAAACAACCCGAATGATAACTTTTCTCCTGTGCATTCTGCTGGCGATGGCCTGCATGACCGGAATTGTTTCCGCCGAAGGGGCTCCCGCGGCGGCCGACGGAGACATCGCGGAAAAATACACCCTCGAACAAGTGGTAATCCTGAGCCGCCACAATCTGCGTGCGCCGCTTTCCAGCAACGGATCCGTACCGAGCGAGCTGACGCCCCACTCCTGGATTCAGTGGTCGGCGGGTTCCAGCGAACTGACCCTGCTGGGCGGCATGGAAGAGACCAGCATGGGCCAGTATTTCCGCAAATGGATGGCAAGGGAAGGCCTGATTCCCGAAAACACCGTTCCCGAAGAGGGCGAGGTGCGTTTCAACGCCCGGAGCAAGCAGCGCTGCATCGCCACCGCCCGCTATTTCGCCGCGGGCATGCTGCCGACCGCCGATATCGTGGTGGAGTATCCCGGCGACGCGAAAGGCAACGTGGACTTCATGCAGCCCGTGCTGCACTTTTACAGCGAAGACTACGCCGCGGCCGTGCGGGAGCAGGTGGCGGCTCAGCCCCGGGAAGCGGGCTTTGACACCGTCGAAGACCAGACGCGGGACGTGATCCGGCTGATCATGGACACCGTCGACATGCAGGACAGCGAAATCTACCGGAGCGGCAAGTACGGCGATCTGCTGAAGGATGGCTCCGGGTACAAGATGGAACCCGACAAGGAGCCGGACATCACCGGGTCGGTCAAGACGGCGAATCAGGTGGCGGACGCGCTGATCCTGCAGTACTACGAGGAACCCGACGCGGTCAAAGCCGCCTTCGGCCACAAGCTGACGGAGGAGGAATGGGCGAAGATCGGCGCCTTCATGACCACGAGCCTGAGGATGAGGCACGGCGCGCCGCTAGTGGCCGCCAACATTGCCAACCCGCTGCTGCGGGAGCTGGACAGCGAACTGAAAAACGAAAAAAGGAAATTCACGTTCTTCTGCGCCCATGACGTCACCCTGCTCGGAACCCTCTCCGCGCTGGGCGTCGAGCCCTATACACTGCCCGGGAGCATTGAAACCGAAGCGCCCATCGGGGCGAAGCTGGTGTTCGAGCGTCGGCGCGACACCGCAGGCCAGGCCTGGTACCGGGTGAGCATGATCTATCGCAGCACGGAGCAGATCCGCAGCGCTGAAATGCTGACGCCGGATAATCCGCCCCTGCGCTATGACCTGCGCTTTGCCGGCGTGGGGACGAACGAGGACGGGCTGATCTCCGAGGCCGACCTGTTTGCCCTGCTCGACCGCTCCATCGGGATCCTGGAAGAAATCGAAACCACCTACGCGCAGAAGGACGCCGCGTAAAAGCGGCAGCGCCTGAGGAAACGGCGGGAGAACATGCTCCCGCTTTTTCCTTTGCCGGCGAACGGCTTCCGATCCCGGCGGGAAAAAACGGGAAACGGAGTGGACAGGGAAACGGGCGCGGAATATACTAAACCGGACAGGAAGGACGGAGGGGACGGCCTGGATGCGACTGCTCTTTTTTGATATCGACGGAACGATTTTTGACGACAACCGCCGGCTGCCGGCCTCCGTGCTGCCGGCGATGGAAGCGGCCCGGCGGAACGGCCATCAGCTGATCATCAACACGGGGAGAACGCTCTGCAACAGGGACCGCCGGCTGGACGGATTTCCGCTGGACGGGTGGATTATGGGCTGCGGAACCCGGATCATCTATCACGGGGAAACGCTTACGAGCCTGGAATATGATCCGGAGGAATCCCTGCGGCTCAGACAGATTTTTCTGGAGCTGGGAATTCCGACGGTCTGGGAATGCGATACCGCGCTGTATTTTGATCCCGCAGGGGCTTCCTGTCCGGAAATCAGCGGATTCCGGAAGTTCGCCGAAAGGGAAGAAATCTGCCGGGACCTGGCGGAGGGGGATCCGGAATTCCGGGCGGTGAAGATGTTCTGCTTCGCAGATGAGAGACGCATCGGGACGCTGGAGGCAAAAACGGCCCGGACCGGCATGCCGTTTACGGCCATCAACCGGGGACCGGAGGCCTGGGAGATCGTTCCGGCCGGCTGCTCCAAGGGAAAGGGCATCACGGTTCTCCGGGAGAAGCTCGGGGTCGGCCGGGATCACTGCTTCGCGTTCGGGGACAGCCCGAATGATCTGACCATGTTCGAAGCCGCCGGCCACAGCATCGCGATGGGAAACGCGCCGGAGGATGTGAAGGCCGTCTGCGGCTATGTCACGGATCCGCCGGAGCGGGACGGCATCCGGAATGCCATGAAGCATTACGGACTGATCTGAACCGGTTCGTATTTTGTGCGTATTTCATTGTTCTTTTCCGGCATTTTTCGCTTAGTTACATGAAAAGAATGGTATGATTACATTGCTCATGCTGATTATGCGGGAGGCCGGAACCATGAACGGAAAAGTGGATTCCAGAATCCGGATCCGCAGGGAATGAAAAGGCCGGATTCACACAGAATGAAACGAGGAGGAGCAGCATGAAAAACGGGGAAGAACGAGTCGGGATCCTTACCGCGATGGAAAACGAGGTCAGGCTTCTGCTCTCGAAGGCTGAGATTGAGCGGACGGACCGCATCGGGGGAGTGAATTTTCATACCGGCACGCTGAGCGGACGGAAGGTCGTCATCGCGCAGGCGGGGATCGGCAAGGCGCTTTCCGCGGCCGGCGCCTCCACCATGCTGAATCAGTACAACGTAAAGGCGCTGATCTTTACCGGTGTCGCCGGCGGCGTCGGCGACGAGACCCGGGTTCTGGATCTGGTCATCGGCACCGAACTGGTGCAGTATGACTACGGCATCCGGAATCAGGACGGGTTTCACTGGTCGCCGCCGCTGTTCAGCAGCGACACCGGGCACTTCATCTGCGACGCGGAGCTGGCGGACATGGCGTGGAACGCGGCGGTCGGGGTCGTCGGCCCGGAGCATACGTTCCGGGGAGTGATCGCCTCCGGCGATCAGTTTGTCGCGTCCGAGTCCTTTGTCCGGGAGCTGCGGGATACTTTCGGCGCGGTGGCCTGCGAGATGGAGGGCGCCGCGGTTGCCTCCGTCTGCGAACAGTACGGGGTTCCCTTCGCGGTGATCCGCTCCATGTCGGACAAGGCGGACGGGAAGGCGCATGAAAGCATCGAAAACATGGGGGATCTGGCGGCGGATCACTGCGGCCGCGTGGTCATGAGAATGCTGGAAGAAATGAAGAAATGAGCCGCTTTTTCCGGTAAATATGGCAAATTGGTGAATAAATTGTTTCATTTACATTTCAAAATAACAATGATATAATATTGTATGCTGTACCCGTGAAGCCCTGCGGGCGATGGGGACGAGATGCAAGGAGGCAAGCTATGCCGGATTTATCGAAAGTGACCGCGATCCTGCCGGATCTGGCGGATTATCTGGTTTACGGCGCGATTGCCGTAGTCACCCTGATCGGCGTATTCAAGTGTCTGTTTCCGCTGTGGAACACCACCGGCGCCCTGCGGAAGGCCATCCGGCGGCTGCAGGAGGACGCGGGGAAAAAGACCGAAAAGCCGGTATGGCAGGAATCCCGCTTTGTGGGGCGGAGACTGCGGAACAGCTGGCTGCGTTTTCTGCAGAACGCGGAGCAGCTGGACCGCAGAGGGCTGCCCACCAATGTGGAGGACTACATCAATGACGATACCGTGACGCACGGGCCGGGGAACGCCGGGCTGGCGGAGCTGATTCCGAACCTGCTGACCTCGCTGGGCATTCTGGGGACCTTCATGGGCCTGAGCCGGGGCCTGTCCTCCCTGAACTTTTCCGACGCTTCGCAGCTGGTGGAGGGCATTCCGAACCTGCTGGGCGGCATGCGCTTTGCTTTCGGAACGTCGGTGGCGGGCATCAGCTGCAGCATCGTGTTCAACATGCTGAACCGGATTTCCCAGGGATCCAGCTACCGGGCCATCGATGATTTCGTCACCAGCTTTACGCAGCTGGCCATGTCCCGTCCGCTGGACAACGACGTGCAGATGATCATCCAGAATCAGGACCGGAACTACATGCTGCAGGGGATCAACGAAACGCTGGCGGAGCGGATGGCGGAGAACGTCGGCCGGGCGGTCAGCCAGGCGCTGACGCCGGTGGGCGACAGCATGGACCGGTTTATTATCGGGGCGACGCGCAATCAGATCGACGGGGTAAATCATATCGTCGGACGGTTCCTGGAGGAAATGGACCGGCGGATGGGCCACCAGTTCGTCAGCCTGGCCGGGGGCATGAGCGCCCTGGCGGACGCCCAGGGCCGGGCCGCCCAGCAGACGGGCGAAACCCTGGCCAACGCCGGTGAGATCGTCCGGAACGCCCGCTCCCTGCAGGAGATGAGCAGCCATATTCTGGACAAATTCGAAGCTTATATGAGCACGATCAACGAGGTGCGGATCCGGGACGCCACCTTTGAAAGCCGCTCCTCGGAGCTGATGAACCGGATGAACCAGCAGAACCGGGAGCTGGAGGGACTGCTGAACGGCCTGGCCGAAAAGATCCGGGATCTGAAAACGGAAAACAAATCGGAAGGCGATTCCCTGAAGGGGCTTCGGGATCTGACCGCGCAGATGAACGAAAGCGTCCGGGGCATTCAGCGGACGCTGAACGAACTGGCCCGGGAGGAATAAAGCATGGCACGGCAACGAATCCATAACCGGCGGGCCGCCAGAGGCTCATCGGGCGGCGGAGCCAGCTGGATCAGCTATTCCGACATGATGGCCGCCCTGCTGCTGATTTTTGTGCTGATTCTGTGCTACAGCCTGTATCAGTATTTCAGCATGCTGGAAACCAAGACCCGGGAGCTGGAACAGCAGCAGATTCAGCTGAATCTGGCCCAGAACGACCTGGCGGCCAAGGAGAAGGCGCTGATCATCATCCAGACGGATCTGGACTCGCTGAAGGAAACCCTGACCTCCAAGGAAGAGGAGCTGAACGCGGCCAACGTCATCCTGATCAGCCGGGAGAAGGAACTGGAGGAGCTGCAGGCCGTGCTGGCCCTGAAGCAGGCCGATCTGGACGCGGCGACCGCCAAGCTGGCCGAGCAGCAGCTGGCCCTGACCAGCCAGGCCAAACGAATCGAGGATCTGATCGGCGTGAAGGCCAACATTATCCAGGATCTTTCCGCCAGCCTGAGCAAGGCGAACATGAAAGCCACCGTCGATCCCAACAACGGCGATATCGTGCTGGACAGCGCGGTGTTCTTCGAGACTGGCAAATCCACCATCAAGGCGGAGGGCCAGGCGCTGCTGGACCGCTTTATACCGGTGTATCTGGACGTGCTGCTTCGCCCGGAATACGAGGATTATCTGGGAGAGATCATCATCGAGGGGCATACCGATTCCTCCGGCAGCTATGACAACAACCTGAAGCTGAGCCAGGACCGGGCGCTGCAGGTTGCCCTGTACTGCCTGAATCTGAATACCCTGAGCCGGGTGCAGAAAAACAAGCTGCAGCAGATTATGACCGCCAAGGGGCGCAGCTATTCCGATCTGGTTTATGACGCGAACGGACGCGAGGACGCGGACGCTTCCCGGCGGGTGGAATTCAAATTCAGCCTGAAGGATTCGGAGATGATCGAAGAAATGAACCGGATCCTGGAGGGAGACGGCGCGCAGAACGGCGCGGATCCGGCCGGGGAGGCGGGAACAACGTGAGAGTTACGGCCATCATTCTGATCGTCCTCTGCCTGGCGGCGGTGGGGGGCCTGGGATACCTGTACATGAACTCCCGCCTGACCGTGGAGGCGGCGGGCTGCATCGCCGCGGACGCGGTGACGGAGCGGGAAACCTTTGACCGGCTGAAAGCGGAGGCGCTGGGGGAAACCCTGGCGGGGACGGTTTTTCAGCCCCCGGAGGACGCAACCGCCGAAAACAGCCTGTTCTACACCTATACGCTGCGGGTCACCAATCACACCTTTCTGAAGGCGGAGGTGATCGAGATCAGCCTCACCCCCATGAGCGGAGACTGGCTGCAGACCGGCGGGACCGAAGCCGCCGACCTGCAGCCGGGAAAAAGCACGGAGCTGACCGCGACCCTTCTGTCCGCCAAGGGCGGCCATCAGGTGAGGGAAGCAACCGTGACGTATTATTTCTGGGGTATTCCCTTTTCCACCAAAGTGACGTGCAAATAAAGCCTTACGGAAGAGACCCCAGCACCTGGCCCACCTTATCCCGGATCACCAGATCGCAGTTCCGGTCCATCGGGGTCGCGTCCCGGTTGATCAGCACCAGATGGCTGCCCCGGAAATACTGCAGGAGGCCGGCGGCGGGATAAACGGTCAGGCTGGTGCCGGCGACGATCATCAGATCCGCCCCGGCGATGGCCCGGACGGCGCCGGTGACGACATCGTTATCCAGTCCTTCTTCATATAATACCACATCCGGCTTGATCAGGCCGCCGCATTCACAGCGGGGAACCGTTCCGGGAGCGTCCCGGATATACTCCGGCGGGTAGAAGCGGCGGCATTTCATGCAGTAATTCCGGTGAATGCTGCCGTGCAGCTCGAAAACCTTCCGGCTGCCGGCGGCCTGATGAAGGCCGTCGATATTCTGGGTGACCACGCCGGTCAGCTTTCCTTCCGCCTCCCACTGGGCCAGCTTCCGGTGGGCGGCGTTGGGTTTGGCGTCCAGGGGCAGCATTTTATCCCGGTAAAACCGGTAAAACTCCTCCGTGTGCCGCATGAAAAAGGTATGGGACAGGATTTCCTCGGGCGGCCAGTCGTATTTCTGATGATACAGACCGTCGGTGCTGCGGAAATCCGGGATTCCGCTTTCCGTTGAAACTCCGGCTCCGCCGAAGAACACCATGCTTTTCGCTTCCGTAACCAGACGGGCCAGTTCCTCGTATGCCATCGGAACGCCTCCTTCTTCGCGTATGAATGAAACAGATGCTTTTTCTTCTCTCAGGATCCGGCCAGGGTCCATACAGAATCATACCGTATGAAATTCTACGGCGGGAAGGAAAAATCCTTGTAAAAAAAGGAAAACCGAGAAAGAGCAGCATTCGGTTGACAGGCCGTGGTTCCGGTGCTATGATTGCAGTCAAACCAACGGTCGGGGCGCATCCGGAAGGACGTGGCCGCGGACGGCCGGGCGGACGGAGGATGGAAGAATGAATCATTATCGTGTCGGTATTATCGGCGCCACCGGAATGGTGGGGCAGCGCTTTATTTCCCTTCTGAAGGACCATCCGTGGTTCGAGGTGACCTGCGTGGCCGCTTCCGCCCGAAGCGCCGGGAAAACCTATCGCGAAGCGGTGGGGGAAAGATGGGCTTTTGACTGGCCGATTCCGGAAAAGGTGGCCGGGATGACCGTGGTGGACGCGCAGAACATCGAGGAAGTCGGAAAGAAAGTGGATTTCGTTTTCTGCGCGGTGGATATGAAGAAGGACGAGATCCGGGCGCTGGAGGAAAGCTATGCCCGTCACGAGATTCCGGTGGTGAGCAATAACAGCGCGTGCCGGGGGATTGAGGACGTGCCCATGGTGGTGCCGGAGATCAACGCGGAGCATCTGGCGGTGATCGAAACCCAGCGGAAGCGGCTGGGCAGCCGGTACGGGTTTATCGCCGTGAAGCCGAACTGCTCCATCCAGAGCTATGTTCCGGCGCTGACGCCGCTTCTGGACTTTGAGCCCGAGCAGGTCAGCGTATGCACCTATCAGGCGATCAGCGGCGCAGGGAAGACCTTCAAAACCTGGCCCGAAATGGTGGATAACGTGATTCCCTATATCGGCGGCGAGGATGAAAAGAGCGAGCAGGAGCCCCTGAAGCTGTGGGGCCACCTGGAAGACCGTGGGAACGGACCCGTCATCGTGAACGCTCAGGCGCCGGTCATCAGCGCCCAGTGCCTGCGGGTCGCCTGCAGCGACGGCCATATGGCGGCGGTTTCCGTCCGCTTCGGAAAGAAAGTGACGAAGGAAGAAATTCTCGACCGCTGGAATCATTACGAGACGGAAGCGCAGCGGCTGGAGCTGCCCAGCGCGCCCAAGCCCTTCCTGCAGTATTTCGACGATCCTGCCCGGCCTCAGACCCGGCTGGACCGGGATTTCCAGAACGGCTTCGGCGTCAGCATCGGCCGGCTGCGGGAGGACAGGATTTTTGACTGGCGTTTTGTCTGCCTGAGCCACAATACCGTGCGCGGCGCGGCGGGCGGCGGCATTCTGACCGCCGAGCTTCTGTGCAGAAAGGGGTACATTCAGGCAAAGGAATAAACCGGAGAAACGGAAGAAAACGATTCGTACGGGCAGAGTAGCGTTTTTCGCGTTAAGTGTCCATGAACGGGGAGTTGTCATGGAACGAAGCGGCCAGGCCACGCGGTGAAAAATGCGCATCCCGCTGCTTTATCCGGCAGGAAAGCCTCTGCGAATCACTGATTCAGGCAATCAGATGAAAGAAGGAGGCTTTTTTTCATGCAAAGAAAAAACGGCGACAACAGAATTTTCACGAATCCCTTCAGCAGGGAATACTGGCGTCTGGCCCTGGCGGAAATGAAGGATCCGCGGATGCTGGCGTTCGCGGCCCTGATCCTGGCGCTCCGCATCGCGCTGAAACCGCTGAGCATTCCGATCTTCGGCGATCTGAAGGAAGGACTCGGGTTCATTGTCAACGCGTTCGGATCTATGATTTACGGACCGGTGATGGCCCTGCTGAGCGGCGCCCTTTCGGATACGCTGGGGTATCTTCTGTTTCCCAGCGGCGTCTATTTTCCGGCCTATATGATCACGGAGATGGCCGGCGGCTTTGTGTTCGGCCTGTTCCTGTACCGGGCGGAAATCACGGTGCCCCGGCTGCTGCTCTGCCGGTTTTCCATCTGCTTTTTTGTCAACGTGCTGCTGGCCTATCCGATCCACCTGTGGTATTACAACGCGGTGATGGGAAGGGATTATTCGATCGCGATGATCCGCGTCGTGAAAAACATCGCTCTGTTCCCTGTGGAAACCGTCATTCTGGCGGTGGTTTTCCGGGCGCTGCTTCCTCCTTTCAAAAAGCTGGGCTACACGGTTTCGGGCGGGGAGAAGCTCCGGTTTACCCGGAAGCATATCGCCGTGCTGATCGCCCTGACGGTGATCGGCGCCGGGGCGGTCGCCGGATACGCGATCTACAGCTATAACACCACGTCGCTGAGCGCCTCCTATACCGCGGAGGAGCGGCTGAACCGGAACCGCGCCCTGGAGAAGTACGTGCTGAAGGAGCATCCGGATCTGAAGGAGGAGGACACGGTCTGCATTATCGAGTCCGCCTTTCCCCGGGCCTTCCGGCCGGAAGTGACCTATCAGGTGGCGGTATACCGGGCCGATCTTTCCGGAGCGGATCAGCCGGAAGCGCTGATGACGGAGCTGGAGGGACTGAGCAAATCCAAAGCCGCGAAACGGGAAGAGCTGAGCCTCCTGTTCCGGGAGGAGATCGTTATTTCGTCCGAATATGCCAAAGAACCGGAAAAAGGCAGGGAAACCGAATGAACCGCAAACAGAAGGAACAGATCCTGGCGAAGCTGGAGGCCATGTATCCGGAAGCCAAAGCCGAGCTCCGCTTCAGCAACCCCTATGAGATGCTGGTGGCGACCATGCTCTCCGCCCAGTGCACCGACAAGCAGGTCAACCGGGTTACGCCAGCCGTCTTTGCCCGATATCCGGACGCGACAGCCATGGCGGAGGCCGCGGAGGAAGAGCTGTATCCAATGGTGAAAAGCTGCGGCTTCAAATCCAAGGCCGGCAACATCATCGCGGCCTGCCGCATCATCCGGGACGAGCACGGCGGGGAGGTGCCCCGGACCCGGGAGGAACTGACCCGGCTGCCGGGCGTCGGCCGGAAAACGGCCAATGTGGTGCTTTCCAACGCGTTCGGGATTCCCGCCTTCGCGGTCGACACCCACGTGTTCCGGGTCAGCAACCGGCTGGGGCTGTGCCGGGCGGACACCGTGGAGGAGACGGAGAAGCAGATGACCGCGCTGATTCCGGAAGAAAAATGGGGACAGGCGCATCACTGGCTGATCTGGCACGGACGGCGGGTCTGCAAAGCCCAACGGCCCCTGTGCGAAAGCTGCGGCCTGCGGGAGGACTGCCCGTACGGCCGGAAAAACGGGGATGGAAAACATGACTAATACCATCGCTCCGGGCGATACTCTCATCTCACGAAAAAAGCACGCCTGCGGCGGGGACCGGTGGACCGTGCTCCGAGCGGGAGCGGATTTCAGGATCCGCTGTGAAAGCTGCGGCCGCACGATTCTGATGGACCGGGAAACGGTGCTGCGGAATATGAAGAGCCCTGTGGGGTAGGGGTGCGACTGAGTCGAATGAGTCATGGGGACGGTTCTCCTTGACTCACCTATGGTGAGTCAGAAAGAACCGTCCCCGTGACTCAGTGATGGTGAGTCAGAAAGAACCGTCCCCCTGACTCACTTGCCAAGGTTTCAGGGGTTATGCTATAATCAGCCTGATTATGAGCAAGAAGGTCGGGTGATTTCCGTGCGGAAGTCCTTTTTTGTGCTGATTCTGGCTGTGCTGGCGCTGTGCATCACGCAGGCGTCCGCGGATACAACGGTTCCGCTGGAACCGGTTTCCGGGTCGGTGGTTTTCAACGGAAACTATATTGTGGTGACCCCCGGGACGCTGTCGGAGCATCAGGAGCTGCTGAGCGCTCTGGGCACCACCCAGGAGCAGGCGCAGGCGGACTGGACGGCCCGGGGCGTGCTGGCGCAGGCATGGACCGCGGACCGGTCCATCTGCGTGGAGATTACTGCCGTTCAGGATGACGAGGCGAAACAGTATTACGACCTGGATCAGCAGTCCTCCAAAGTCCGGGCGGAATACCGCTCCATGCATCTGAAGGACGTCCGGTACAATAACGAAATCTACGATGTAAAAACGGCGGACTGGAAGCTGCAGGCCAAAGGCGGCCGCTTCCTGATCCTGAAATACAAGGCGCTGCGGAACGGCGTTTTCCGCTGGGGATACGAACGGAAAACCGTGCGGAACGGCTATACCGTGTCCCTGGATTATCAGGTGCTGACGGACCGGGCGCTGCGGGAGACGGACGCCCGGGCGCTGAACGTGATCGCCAATACGGTGACCTTCGAAAAGATGGGGGAGGCCATTACGGAGACTTCCGCGATGGTTCATTTCACGGAGGAGCCGCCGACGGAGACCAACAGCGATACCTTCACCGTGAGCGGCAATGCCGTTCCCGGGGCGCATGTGATCGCCGTGCTGATGCGTATGTCCTCCAGCAACGTGGTCCGGCTGGAGACGGACGCGAATAAAAAAGGCGATTTCAAGATCAAGGTCCGACTGCCGGAGGAGGGCGTCTGGGTTCTGTCCATGACCTTCGACGTGGGGGAGACCACGGTCGCGGAGCACGCCTTCCAGGCCACCACCTACAGCAAATCCCTGCTGCCCGTGGTGCTGGATCAGCCCATTCCGGAGGAGATCGGCAGCGATGAGCTGGTGATTTCCGGCGTGACCTCCAAGGCCGTGACCGTGCAGTGCATTGTGGACAACGGAACCTCCAACTATACCAAACAGATCCGGACCAACGGATCCGGAAGATTCAACTTCAAGGTGCCCACCTCGATCAACGGAACCTATCAGATCGTGCTGGCCTTCGCGAAGAAGGGCCTCAACGACCGGCGTTTCTCCTACACTGCCACCCGGGTGGTGTCCGAGGCGGATATTCAGAAGCGGGTCCGGGACGAGGCGATCAAGCCCGCCTATTCCGTGCTGACCGCCAAGCTGGCCGGCTATACCGGGAAGACCATGACCTATAACGTCTACATCACGGAGGTGACCCAGCTCGGTGAGGAATGGATCATCCGGGCCGCGATGAAAAACTCCGCCAAGGGATACAGCAATCCGATCGTGATCGTGGCCGGCGAGAATCCCGGCTTCACCATCGGCAGCCAGCACCGTTTCTACGGTACCTGCACGGGAGCCTATCAGATTCAGTCCGAGGAAGGGAGCGACGGGCTGCCTTCCTTCGACCTGCTGTTCTGGGAGTGAGATCAGGCATGGAAACCAGGCGGGACCGGCAGGATCCGGTCGGCGTATTAGACAGCGGCATCGGGGGAATCAGCACGCTGCAGAGCATGGCGCGCCTTATGCCGCTGGAGCGGTTCATCTTCTACGGGGATCTGGCGAACGCGCCCTACGGGACCAAAAGCACCGAAGAGGTGACCGACTGCGTCCGCCGGGTCGTACGGAAGCTGACGGAGCAGCGGATCAAGGCGCTGGTGATCGCCTGCAATACCGCTACCGGAGCGGCCGCCGCGGTGCTGCGGCGGGAGCTGGACATTCCGGTGGTGGGCATGGAACCCGCGCTGAAACCGGCCTCCGAGCTTCGGCAGGACGGGAAAATCCTGGTGCTGGCCACACCGCTGACGCTGCGCCAGGAGAAATTCGAGCGGCTGATGGCGCTGTACGGCCGGGGAGCGGAGAAGGTGCCGTGCCCCGGGCTGATGGAACTGGTGGAACGGGAGGACGACGACGGCGCCCGGGAGTATCTGGAGAAGCTGCTGCTGACCCGGCAGGATCTGGACCGGGTGGACGCGGTGGTGCTGGGCTGCACCCACTATGTCTTTTTAAAGGAAATGATCCGGCGGATGCTGCCGGAACATATCGCGATCACGGAGGGCAACGAGGGCACCGCCCGGCAGCTGCGGCGGGTGCTGGAGCGGGAGGATCTGCTGAATCCGGAAGGCCCCGGGCAGATCACCTTCGAGACCAGCGGATCCCCCGCTTCCCTGGAGCAGATGCGCAGAACCTTTTACGAGCGGCGGACCTGATTTTTTTCTTTTCAATTTTCAATCGGTATGATATACTATCATCTGATTGTGTTTGATTCTCCCGCGGGCCCTTTCAGGCGCGGGGGGAAACGTTCAGAAAAATATACTTTATTGGAGGAATGATACCATGGCTGAATTCGCAACCGGAAACATTCGGAATATTGCCCTCATGGGGCATGGCAGCGAGGGCAAAACCACGCTGACCGAGGCGATGCTCTTCGCTGCCGGAATGATTGACCGTCAGGGCAAGGTGGAGGACGGCTCCACGGTGTCCGACTTTGACCCGGAAGAGAAAAAGCGCGGTTTTTCCATCAGCGCCAGTTACGCTCCCGTGCCGTGGAACGGCAAGGTGATCAACGTGATCGACGTTCCCGGATACTTTGATTTCGTGGGCGAGATGATGGGGCCGCTGCGGGTTGCGGAAACCGCCGTGATCGTTGTGGGCGGCGTGAACGGGCTGTCCGTCGGCGCCGAAAAGGCGTGGGATCTGGCCGGCGAGCATAAGCTGGGCCGCATGTTTGTGGTGAACCAGATGGACCGCGAGCACGCCAACTTTGAAAAGGTGACCACTCAGCTGCGGGAAAAGTACGGCTCCAGCGTGGTGCCGATCCTGATCCCCCTGGGCCAGGGCGCGTCCTTCCGCGGCGTGGTGAACGTGCTGGAGAAGAAGGCGTATGAAGGCGCCTACAAGAAGAGCAAGGAAGTGCCCATGCCGGCCGACCTGGAAGCCGAGGTCAACGAAGCTTTTGAGTTCCTGACCGAGCAGGCCGCGGCGGCGGATGACGACCTGATGATGAAATATCTGGAAGGCGAGGAGCTGACCTATGACGAGATCATGGACGGCTTCCGCAAGGGCATGAAGGACGGAAGCATCGTGCCGGTGGTGGCCTGCTCCGCGCTGACGGGCGTAGGCATTGCCCGGACCATGGACCTGATGGCCAAGTATCTGCCCTCTCCCGCGCATGAAGGCCTGAGCGTGACCGGCGTGAATCCGAAGACCGGTGAGAAAGTGACCCGGGAATGCAAGGATGATCTGCCCTTCTCCGCCCTCGTGTTCAAGACCATCGCCGACCCCTTTGTCGGCAAGCTGAGCCTGTTCCGGATTTTCTCCGGCATGCTGACCGGCTCCACCCAGCTGTATAACGCGAACAAGGAAAAGACCGAAAAGGCCGGCGGCCTGTTCACCCTGCGGGGCAACAAGCAGACCAACGTGGACAAGCTGCACGCGGGCGATATCGGCGCGCTGGCGAAGCTGCAGTTCACCTCCACCGGCGATACGCTGTGCGATCCCGCCAACCCGGTGAAGTATCCGGAAATCGCCTTCCCGGCTCCCTGCATTTCCAAGGCTGTTTTCGCCGCCAAGCAGGGTGAGGAAGACAAGGTCTTCAGCGGCCTGAACCGGCTGGCGGAAGAAGATCCCTCCATCCGCATCGAAAAGAACGCGGAGACCATGGAAACCGAGCTGAGCGGCCAGGGCGAGATGCATCTGGACGTGATCCGGAACAAGCTGGCCTCCAAGTTCGGCGCCAACGCGGTGCTGCAGGATCCCAAGATTCCCTACCGTGAAACCATCCGGAAGACCGTGAAGGTTCAGGGCCGCCACAAGAAGCAGACCGGCGGACACGGCCAGTTCGGCGACGTGTGGATCGAGTTCAGCCCCATTCTGGACAGCGATGCCGACTTCGAGTTTGAAGACGCGGTCGTCGGCGGCGTCGTGCCGAGGAACTTCATCCCCAGCGTTGAAAAGGGCCTGCGGGAAAATATCGTTAAGGGCGTGCTGGCCGGCTATCCCATGGTTCACCTGCATGCCAAGCTGTACGACGGATCCTACCATCCGGTGGACTCCTCCGAAATGGCGTTCAAGACCGCAGCCAGGATCGCCTACAAGAAGGGCTGCACCGAAGCGAGCCCCGTGCTGCTCGAGCCGATCATGCACGTGGAAGTCCGCGTTCCGAACGAATACATGGGCGACATCATGGGCGACATGAACAAGCGCCGCGGCCGCATCATCGGCATGAACCAGGAGGGCAGCATGCAGCTGCTGGAGGCGGAGGCGCCCCAGGCGGAAATGTTCAAGTACGCCACCGACCTGCGCAGCATGACCCAGGCCAGAGGTTCCTTCAGCATGCGTTTTGAGCGCTATGAGGAAGTGCCCGCGAACGAAGCGCAGAAGATTATCGCCAACGCCAAGATCGAAGAGGATGAGGATGAATAATCTTTCAGAATCTTGTCAGAAGTTGTACGAAATCGAACGAACTTATTAATTTTCTGAGAATATGAGCTCCGGACCCCTATTCCGGCAGGAAAACGGGGCCCGGAGCTCTGGTTTCATTCTTGACGGAGTTCCGAAAATATTGTACATTTTATGTATATAAAATAACCTGTCGGAGGAAAAAGGCATGGCACAGCTCAATTATCAGGTTCTGAAACAGTCTTCTTATGATGGATATGTGCTGGAAAAAGCCCCGGAAAAGGTAATGCAGTTCGGAGAGGGCAATTTCCTGCGCGCGTTTGTGGACTATTTTTTTGATCTGGCCAACGAGAAAGCCGGATTCAACGGAAAGGTCGCGCTGGTGCAGCCCATCGCCCAGGGGCTGACGGAGCTGATCAACGCGCAGGAGGGGCTGTACACCCTGTATCTCCGCGGCAGCGAAAAGGGCCGGAAGGTGGACGACAAACGCGTGATTTCCTGCGTCAGCCGCTGCATCAATCCCTACGGGGAGTGGGACAAGGTGCTGGAGCTGGCCAAGAGCCCCGATCTGGAGATCGTCGTTAGCAACACCACCGAGGCGGGAATCGTGCACGATACGGAGAGCCTTTTTGACCAGGCGCCCCCCATCACCTTCCCGGCCAAGCTGACCCGGGTGCTGTACGAGCGCTGGAAGGCCGGGCAGAAGGGGCTGATCATTCTCAGCTGCGAGCTGATCGACAACAACGGCAAAGAGCTGCTCAGGTGCGTGAATCAGTATATTGAGGACTGGAAGCTGGAAGAAGGTTTCCGCGCCTGGGTGAACGGGGAGAACGTATTCTGCTCCACCCTGGTGGACCGGATTGTTCCCGGACGGATCCGGGATCCGCAGGAAGTGAGCGCCCTGGCGAAGGAAAACGGATACGACGATCCCCTGACGGACGTGGGCGAAGTATTCGGCTTCTGGGCGATCGAAGGCCCCGCCGGGCTGGAAGACCGGCTGCCCTTCAAAAAGGCCGGCGTACCGGTGATCGTGGTAGAGGATGTGACCCCGTACAAGAAGCGCAAGGTCCGCATTCTGAACGGCGCGCATACCGGCTTTGTGCTGGGCGCGTATCTGGCCGGCTTCGATATCGTGCGGGACTGCATGAACGACGATACGGTCCGGGGCTTCATGAACAAAATGCTGGAAGAGGAAGTCATTCCCACCCTGCCGCTTGACAGGAAGGATCTGGAGGATTTCGCCGCGGCGGTGCAGGACCGGTTCAACAATCCCTTTGTGAATCATGAGCTGATGAGCATTTCCCTGAATTCCACCTCCAAGTGGCGGGCCCGGAACATGCCCAGCTTCCTCGAATACATTGAGAAAACCGGCAAGCTGCCGCCCTGCCTGACCATGAGCCTGGCGGCCTATCTGGCCTTCTATTCCAATGACCTGCAGGCGCTGGACGAAAAGGGCCTGCATGCCCGCCGCCCGAAGGGCAACGAATACGTCATCAACGACGACCGCTGGGCGCTGGAGTTCTACTGGAATCACCGGGCGGATACCCCGGAGCAGCTGGTGCACGCTGCACTGAGCAACGAGGAGATGTGGGGGCGCGATCTGACGGCGGTTTCCGGCCTGGAGGAGGCGACGGTCCGGAACCTGAAGCTGATCCGCGGGGAAGGAGCCCTGGCGGCTTTCCGCTCCTGCCTGTAAGCTGAAAGACGAAGGAGAAACGCATGAACGAGTTGGTAAGAATCCGCCCGGAGGATCTGGTAGCGGTCGCCCTGAAGCCCCTGAAAGCGGGAGAATGCCTTGACTACGGCAGCGGAACCGTGACCCTGAAGGAAGACCTGCCCATGGGGCACAAGGTGGCCCTGCGGGACATCCGAAAGGGCGAGCCGGTGATCAAATACGGTTTCCCCATCGGCGAGGCTACGGAGGATATTCCGGAAGGGACGCATGTGCATACGCATAACCTGCACACGCTCCTGTCCGGGGAGAAGGAGTATGCCTGGCATCCGACCTATCCGAAGCAGGATCCCGTTCCGCCCGCGACCTTCATGGGCTATCCCCGGAAGAACGGGCGGCCGGGCATCCGGAACGAGCTCTGGATTATTCCGACGGTCGGCTGCGTCAACGATGTCGCCCATGCCATCGCCCGGGATGCCCAGACGCTGGTGGGCGGAAGCGTGGAAGGCGTATATGCCTTCCCCCATCCTTACGGCTGCTCCCAGCTGGGCGGCGACCAGGAAAATACCCGGAAAGCGCTGGCGGCGCTGGCGACCCATCCGAACGCCGGCGGCGTGCTGCTACTGGGGCTGGGCTGCGAGAACAGCGGCATCCAGCAAATCCGCCCGCTGATGGGGGACTTTGACGAGAGCCGGGTCCGCTTCCTGGTCTGCCAGGACGTGGAGGACGAGCACGAGACCGCCCTGCAGATGCTCGGGGAACTGGCGGAGCGGATGCGGCAGGATCAGCGGAAGCCCTGCGGCGCCGACCGGCTGGTGGTCGGCCTGAAATGCGGCGGCTCCGACGGGCTCAGCGGCATTACGGCCAATCCGACCATCGGCGTGTTCAGCGATCTGCTGACAGCCATGGGCGGCAGCACCATTCTGACCGAAGTGCCGGAGATGTTCGGCGCGGAAACCATCCTGATGGACCGCTGCGGCACCGAGGAGCTCTTCGGCAAGACGGTGCATCTGATCAACGATTTCAAGGCCTATTTTGAATCCTACCATATGCCGGTTTATGAAAACCCCTCTCCGGGAAACAAAGCCGGCGGCATCACGACCCTGGAGGATAAAGCCCTCGGCTGCACCCAGAAGAGCGGCTCTTCCGCGGTTTGCGGCGTGCTGCAGTACGGGGAGCCGGTGACGGAGCAGGGGCTGAACCTGCTCAGCGCTCCGGGAAACGATCTGGTGGCGTCCACCGCCCTGGCGGTTTCCGGCGCCCAGCTGATTCTGTTCTCAACGGGACGGGGGACTCCCTTCGGCTGTCCGGTTCCCACGCTGAAAATCGCCTCCAACACCCCGCTGGCGGAAAAGAAGCATCTCTGGATCGACTTCAACGCCGGGCGGCTGCTGGAAGGCAAAACGCTGGAGGAGCTGGGGCAGGAGCTGATGGAGCTGGTGCTGGCCACCGCCTCCGGTCAGCCGGCCCGCAATGAGAAGAACGGATTCCATAATCTGGCCATCTTCAAGCAGGGCGTGACCCTGTAAGACGGAAAGAACACAAAGCAAAAGGAAACGAGGAGGAGAACAATCATGACCGAAATGATGAAACAGCTGCAGAAACTGGGCATTGTGCCCGTGGTTGTGCTGAACGACGCGGAGGACGCGCTGCCCCTGGCGGAGCGCCTGGTGAAGGGCGGCCTGCCCTGTGCGGAAGTCACCTTCCGGACCGCGGCGGCGGAGGAGTCCATCCGGAGGATGGTCAAGGCCTTCCCGGAGATGATCGTCGGCGCCGGCACGGTGCTGACCACGGAGCAGGCGGACCGGGCGATCGACGCCGGCGCGAAGTTTATCGTCAGCCCCGGCCTGAATCCGAAGGTTACCGAATACGTGCTGAAGAAGGGCGTTCCCATGACGCCCGGCGTCTGCACGCCCACCGAAGTGGAAGCGGCGCTTCAGTTCGGCCTGGACGTGGTGAAATTCTTCCCGGCGGAGCCCAGCGGCGGCCTGAAGATGATCAAAGCCATGGCCGCGCCTTACGTGGGCCTGAATTTCATGCCGACCGGCGGCATCAGCGCGGCCAACGTGCGCGAGTATCTGGCCTATGACCGGATCGTCGCCTGCGGCGGAAGCTGGATGGTCTCCGGCGCCCTGGTGAAGGAAGGCCGGTTTGACGAAATCGAGAACCTTGTGCGGGAAGCCGCCAATATTGTGAAAGAAGTCAGGGGGTAAAAGAAAATGTCCGGAAAAGTTGTTACCTTTGGTGAAATCATGCTGCGCCTCAAGTCTCCCGGTTATGAACGGCTGATGCAGTCTCCCGTGCTGGAGGCGACCTTCGGCGGCGGCGAGGCCAATGTGTCTGTTTCTCTGGCCAACTACGGCATGAAGACCGCTTTCGTGACCGTGCTGCCCGACAATGATCTGGGCAAAGCCTGCGCCCGTGAGCTGCGGGGCTTCGGCGTGGATGTGGACGGGATCGTTTACAAGCCCGGCCGGATGGGCATCTATTATCTGGAAACCGGCGCCGTGCAGCGGCCCAGCAAGGTGATTTACGACCGGGCCGGCAGCGCCATCGCGGAAGCGGACGCGTCGGATATCGACTGGGAAAAGGTCTTTGACGGAGCTTCCTGGTTCCATATCACCGGCATTACGCCCGCGATTTCCCAGGGCGCGGCCGATCTGAGCCTGGCGGCCGTCAAAGCGGCGAAGAAGCACGGCCTGCACGTCAGCTGCGACCTGAACTACCGCAAGAATCTGTGGAAGTACGGCAAGACCGCGGATCAGGTGATGCGCGAGCTGGTGAAATACGTGGATACCGTGATCGCCAACGAGGAAGACTTCCAGAAGGCGCTGCTGCTGAAGGCGGAGAGCGCCGGCAGCGTCGAGGAAGGCGAACTGAATCTGGACAACTACAAGGCGATTGCGAAGCTGGCCATGGATACCTTCCCGAACATCAAGAGGGTCGCGATCACGCTGCGGGAATCCAAGTCCGCCAACCACAACGACTGGAGCGCCTGCCTGTACAACGGCAAGGACTTCTTCGTCTCCCGGAAATACCGGATCACCGACATCGTGGACCGGGTCGGCGGCGGCGACAGCTTCGGCGGCGGCCTGATTTACGGCCTGAATACCTATGACAACGAGAAGGACGCGCTGGAGTTCGCAGTGGCGGCCAGCTGCCTGAAGCACACCATCCCCGGAGACTACAACCGGATGAGCGCGGCGGAAGTGGAAAGCCTGATGAAGGGCAGCGGCAGCGGCCGGGTACAGCGCTGACGTACCGGAATCAGCCATCGGAATACGACGAGAAGGAGAAAACGATGAAACCGTTTCTGGACAAGGATTTTCTGCTGAACACGGAAGCCGCCCGGATTCTCTATCACGAAGCGGCGGAAAAATGTCCCATTATCGACTATCACTGCCATCTCAGCCCCCGGGAAATCTATGAGGATATCCGGTATGAGAATATCACCCAGGTCTGGCTGGGCGGGGATCATTACAAATGGCGCCTGATGCGCAGCGCCGGCGTGCCGGAAAAGTATATTACCGGCGACGCCTCGGACCGGGAAAAGTTCCAGAAGTACGCGGAAGTGCTGGGAAAGGCCATCGGCAATCCCCTGCATCACTGGAGCCATCTGGAGCTCCGGCGCTTCTTCGGCTATGAGGGCATCCTGAACAAGGATACGGCGGAAGAAGTATGGCAGCTGGCCAACGCGAAGCTGCAGAGCGAAGGCTATACGTCCCGCGGGCTGATCATGATGAGCAACGTGGACACCATCTGCACCACGGACGATCCGGTGGACAGCCTGGAATGGCACGAGAAGCTGGCGGCCGACGCCTCCTTCCCCGTGACGGTGCTGCCGGCCTGGCGCCCCGACAAAGCCATGAACCTGGAGAAGGAAACGTATCCGGAGTATGTGGCGGCGCTGGAAGCCGCCGCCGGCATGGAAATCAGCAGCTTCGCCGGGCTGATCACGGCCCTGAAAAAGCGGCTGGATTTCTTCGGAGCGCACGGCTGCAAGCTCAGCGATCACGCGCTGAACTATGTGATGTACGCTCCCGCGGCGGACAAGGAAGTGGAAGGCATTTTCGAAAAGCGCCTGAACGGCACGCTGCCGACCGCGGAGGAAGAAGCGAAATTCAAGTATGCCTTCATGACCGCCATGGCCGCCGAGTACAACCGGCGCGGCTGGGTCATGCAGCTGCACTACGGATGCCGCCGGGACAACAATCCCGTGATGTTCCGCGCGATGGGCCCGGATACCGGATTCGACTGCGTGGACAATTACGCTCCTTCCGCGCAGACCGCCGCATTCCTGGGCGCCCTGGAGGACAGCGGCAATCTGCCCAGAACCATTCTGTACAGCCTGAATACCAATGACAACGCGGCGATCGACACGATTCTGGGCTGCTTCCAGAACGACACCGCGGTCGGCCGGATTCAGCACGGTTCCGCCTGGTGGTTCAACGATCACTTCGACGGCATGAGCGATCAGCTGAAATCCCTGGCCAGCCTGGGCTATCTGGCGGGCTTTGTGGGAATGCTGACGGACAGCCGCTCCTTCCTGAGCTATCCCCGCCATGAATACTTCCGGCGGATCCTCTGCCGGATCTTCGGCGAGTGGGTGGAGGAAGGCTTCTATCCCGAGGATATGGAGACGCTGAAGGAAATCGTCCGCGACATCAGCTATTACAACGCGGACCGGTACTTTGGCTTCGCAAAGAAAAAAATCTGATTCAATAGGAAAAAGG
Organism: Clostridiales bacterium; assembly: GCA_015056205.1. GTDB lineage: Bacteria > Bacillota > Clostridia > Christensenellales > Aristaeellaceae > Aristaeella. The sequence goes on from SVGS01000018.1 coordinate 31,039, forward strand.
CAGAATCATCCGGATGAAGCGGCTTCGGCCGCTTTCATCCGGATGACGCCGCAGGAGGACATTTTTTGAGAACCTTGTATGTATCATCCCGCAGCTGTACGGTGCTGCTGGATCCGGAAGGCCGGTATGAAGCCCGGGAGCCCATGAACCTGACGCTGAACGGGAAGCCGCTCCGGGAGGAAAACCGGTCGGTCGCTTCCATTTTCGGACTCGAGCCGGACACGGAATACACACTGGGATCCGAGACGGCTTCCGGACATCCGGACCATGTGGTCTTCCGGACGAAAAAGGAAACCTGCACCCTGAACGTGCGGGACTTCGGCGCGCAGGGAGACGGAGAGAAGGACGATACCGCCATGCTGCAGGCGGCCATTCTGGCCTGCCCCCGGGGCGGACGGGTGCTGATCCCCGCGGGAACCTATCTGACGGGCCCCCTGTTTCTGAAAAGCCATATGACGCTGGAGATCAGCGAAGGCGCCGTGCTGGCACTGAAAACGGACCGGAATGAGTTTCCGGTCCTTCCGGGAAGTACGCCGGCCCGCAACGCGGACGGGGAGATGCTCCTCGGACTGTGGGAAGGGGAGGAGCGGAACGGCTACGCGGCCGCTCTGACCGGCATTGAGGTAACGGATACGGCCGTGATCGGCGAGGGCACGGTGGACGGACGGGCGCAGGAGGGCGACTGGTGGGTGAATCCCAAGGTCATCCGGGGAGCCGCCCGGGGAAACCTGTTCTTTCTGATGCGCTCCAGCCATGTGACCGTCCAGGGCATTACGTTCCGGAACAGCCCGGCCTGGAATCTGCATCCCGCCATGAGCAAGGATCTGGATTTCCTGAATATCCGCATCGAGGCGCCCTGGGACAGCCCGAATACCGACGGGTTCGATCCGGAAAGCTGTTCCCGGGTTCGGTTGATGGGCAGCCGGATCTCCGTCGGGGATGACTGTATCGCCATCAAATCCGGAAAAATCGGCATCGGCCGGAAGTACCGGATGCCCTGTGAGGAGATCGAAATCGGCTGGTGCGCCATGCTGGACGGGCACGGCGGTGTCACCGTGGGCAGCGAGATGGCCGGCGGTGTACGCAACGTCTGGGCGCATCACTGCTACATGAGAGGAAACGACCGGGCGCTGCGGATCAAAACCAGGCGGGGCCGGGGCAAGGACGGCGTCATCGACAATATCCTGTTCGAAAACGTGCGGATGAAGGATATCAAGGTGCCGCTGGTGGTCAACGCCCTGTATTTCTGCGATCCGGACGGACACAGCGCCTGGGTTCAGAGCCGGGCGCACGAGGCGGTGGATGAAACCACCCCGCGCATCGGCAGCATCCGGTTCGAGCATGTCAAAGCCACCGGCTGCCAGGGCTGCGTGGCCTATGTGCTGGGCCTTCCGGAGCAGCCCATGGAGGAGCTGGCCATCCGGGACAGCACGTTCGACTTCGCGGAGGACGCCGCGGGCATGAATCAGCCGGCCATGGCGGAGGGCGTGGACCCTGTGCGGAAGCGGGGACTGATTCTGAAATACGCCCAGCGGGTGGAGCTGACCGGCATCCGGGTTTCCGGCATGGAGGGTCCGATGCTGGATCTGCAGGAAGTACAGGAAATCATACAGGAATAAAAAACGGAGGAAACAGGCAAGTATGGATATTCGTTACAGCTGCAATCAGAAAGATTTCAAACGCTACACCACGGAGGAAACCCGGAAGGAATTTCTGATTGAGAAGCTTTTCACCCCGGATACGGTGGAAGCGGTATACAGTCACGTGGACCGGATGGTCACCCTGGGCGTGATGCCGGTCGCGGAAACCGTCAGCATTGACAAGGGAATCGATATCTGGAAAAACTTCGGCACCGAGTATTTCCTGGAGCGCCGGGAATGCGGCATGTTCAACGTGGGCGGCGCCGGCCGGGTTACCGTGGACGGGACCGTGTACGAACTGGGCTACAAGGACTGTCTCTACATCACCAAGGGCGCGAAAACCGTGCTCTTCGCGAGCGATGACAGCGCCGCTCCCGCCAAGTTCTATATCGTATCCGCTCCGGCGCACTGCAGCTATGAGAACCGGCTGATCAAAATCGCGGACGCGGCGAAGAAGCCCTGCGGCGACGCGGCGACCAGCAACAAGCGCACGATCAACCAGTTCATCCATCCCAGCGTGCTGAAAACCTGCCAGCTGAGCATGGGCATGACGGTGCTGGAAAGCGGTTCCGTATGGAACACCATGCCGGCCCATACCCATGAGCGCCGGATGGAAGTGTATTTCTACTTCGAAGTGCCGAAGGACAACGTGGTCTTCCATATGATGGGCGAGGGCCAGGAAACCCGCCATATCGTCATGCAGAACGAGCAGGCGGTCATCTCCCCCAGCTGGTCCATTCATGCGGGCGCCGGAACCAGCAACTATACCTTCATCTGGGCGATGGGCGGCGAGAACCAGGCTTTCGACGATATGGACAACATTCCGACCACGGAGCTGAGATAAACCGGCCCGCGAACCGGCCCGCGAACCGGCCGGAACAGACCGGAACAAACCGGAACAGAACGGAACAATCAGAACGAAACAGAAAGACGAGGAGGAAATCACCATGGATATGAACGCTTTCAGCCTGAAGGGAAAAATTGCCTGGATTACCGGAGCCAGCTACGGCATCGGCTTTGCCATCGCGCAGGCCTACGCAGCCGCCGGCGCGACCATCGTTTTCAATGACATCAATCAGGAGCTGGTGGACCGGGGCCTGAAGTCCTACGCGGACTGCGGCATCGACGCCAAAGGCTATGTCTGCGACGTGACCAATGAGGAAGCGGTCGCCGCTCTGGTGAAGCAGATCGAAGCGGAAGTCGGCGTGATCGACATTCTGGTCAACAATGCCGGAATCATCCGCCGGATCCCCATGATCGAGATGAGCGCGGCGGAGTTCCGCAAGGTGATCGACGTGGACCTGAACGCCCCCTTCATCTGCGCCAAGGCGGTCATTCCTTCCATGATTCAGAAGGGCCACGGCAAGATCATCAACATCTGCAGCATGATGAGCGAGCTGGGCCGGGAAACCGTGTCCGCCTACGCCGCGGCCAAGGGCGGCCTGAAGATGCTGACCCGGAACATCTGCTCCGAATACGGCGGATACAACATTCAGTGCAACGGCATCGGGCCGGGCTATATCGCCACGCCTCAGACCGCTCCGCTGCGGGAACGCCAGGCGGACGGAAGCCGTCATCCCTTCGACCAGTTCATTATTGCCAAGACGCCCGCGGCCCGCTGGGGTGAAGCGGAGGATCTGCAGGGCCCGGCCGTCTTCCTGGCCAGCGATGCCAGCAACTTTGTGAACGGCCATATCCTGTACGTGGACGGCGGAATTCTGGCCTATATCGGCAAGCAGCCCTGATTCCGGACCGGAAACGGACGGAAAAACGGCGAAAAAGCCCGCGGTTGTGCGGACATTATTGCGCCAATTTCCGGAATATTACGGACATTTTTCGCTTTACTTTTGTCCGAAACGTACGGTATAATAAAGTCGTATTGAACGGCTGTATGCCGGCCGGATCGGGAGATGAGCCGCGTGCACAATCAAATGACTGTCGGGAAGTATCGGGTGATTGACCTGTCTCTTTTCGCGGTAATTCTGATTGTGTTTGAAAGCGTGCTCGTCCGGGCGGCCACACAATGGTTTCCGAAAGAGGCCTGGACGGTTTCGGCGGTGGCGGCGATCACCGGGATTGTGATGGTGCGATGGGGGCTCTGGGCCGCGCTTCACGCGGCGCTGGGCGGCATCGTGTTCGTCCTGACTTCCCGGGGGACGCCCGCCCAGTTCGTGATCTACGGAATCGGCAATCTGGCCGGAATGGCTGTCTGGCCCCTGGTGAAGCGCTGGGGCTGGCAGAGCCTGAAGGGCAATCCGCTGCGGATCATTGTCTTCGGCGGGCTGCTTCTGCTGGCGATGCAGGCGGGCAGGGGACTGCTGTCCCTGGCCTTTGGCGCTTCGCTGAACGCGGCTGTGGGGTTTATCACGACGGACGCGATCAGCTACCTGTTTACCATCGTGATTCTCTGGATCATGTCCCGGCTGGACGGGATGCTGGAGGATCAGAAGCATTATCTGAAGCGGCTGAATGAGCAGCAAGCGTAGAGAAGGAGGATTTCAATGAAAGGGAGAGCGGCGGATTATCTGGTTCTGGATCCGGTCAGCGGCACCTATCATGAAAACCCGGAACAGGCAGTTCGGGACGATGTGGAGAAGCATTACTGGCTGAATGTGGGGCGCACCATTCTGAAAGACTGGCGGCTGTACCTGATGCTGGTGCCCATGCTGCTTGTTTTCCTGTTCTGGCGGTATTTCCCCATGTATGAACTGCTGGGATGTTTCAAGGTGACGGACGCGGTTATTCCCGTGAACGACCAACTTTTCTCCGGCTTCAGCTATTTCAAGCGGCTGCTGGTGGGCGGGGACAGCCTGAGCCAGAGCTTCTGGATGGCCATGCGGAACACCTTCCTGCTGAGCTTCTACGGCCTGTGCTTCGGATTCCCGATGCCCATCATCCTGGCGCTGTTCTTCAATGAAGTCCGCTCCAACGCGGCCCGCAGCGTGCTGCAGGTGATGACCTATCTGCCGAAGTTCATGTCCACGGTTGTTATGACCTCTCTGGTGGCGCTGCTGGTCAAGCAGGGCTCCATCATCGGCCAGATGGGTATCGTCAGCCAGGCGCTGGTGAAGCTGGGCCTGATTTCGGAGGAGGTCGGCAACGCCGGCCTGCTGAACAACCCGGGCTTCTTCCGCGCGATCTACCAGATCAGCGGAATCTGGGAAGGCGCCGGATATGACAGCATCGTCTATTTCGCGGCGATTATCGCCATTTCGCCGACCAGCTATGAAGCGGCGCAGATCGACGGAGCCGGCAAATGGGCGCAGATGCGGTACGTGGTTCTGCCCAGCATTCTGAGCACCATCGTCATCATGCTGATCACCCGGATCGGTTCCCTGCTGAACATCGGATACGAAAAGGTCCTGCTTTTGTACAACACCAAGACCTATATGACGGCGGACGTGATTTCCACCCTGGCTTACCGGACAGGTCTCGGAGGAGGCGCAGGCACCGGCATTGCCAGCGCGGCGGAAATGATGAACAACGTGGTCGGCATGCTGCTGGTGATCGGAGCCAACACCATTGCCCGCAAGGCTGCCAACACCTCGCTGTACTGAGAAGGGAGAGGTTCGCATGAAAAGAAAGCTCGAAATATCCGAACTGATCTTCAAGATTCTCAGTTACTTCCTGCTGACGGTCTTTGCCCTGATGTGCCTGTATCCCTTCGTGTACGCGATCTCCGCTTCCATTTCCGGAAGCCATGCCGTGGAATACAGCGAAGTGGTGCTGTTCCCGAAGGATATTCAGTTCGAAGCCTTTTCCACCATGTTTCAGAACAACATGTTCTGGAATTCCTATTCCAACACGCTGTTCCTGACCCTGTACGGAACGATCTGGGCCCTGGGCGTATCCATCCTGGGCGGCTATGCCCTGAGCAAGAAGCGGCTTCTGTTCCGGAAGACCTTCAACTTCTTCCTGGTCTTCACCATGTGGTTCAGCGCCGGTATTATTCCCCAGTATCTGAATTATCTGGAAACCCAGAAGGTCTTCCAGTCCGTGGGCATCATGGATGACAAGTGGCTGGTGGTTATCGCCATGGGTATGGCGGCCATGAACATCATCCTGCTGCGGAACGCGTTCGAGAACGTGCCTTCCGAAATTGAGGAAGCCGCGATCGTGGACGGCGCGACCGAAATGCAGGTGCTGAGCAAGGTCTATATCCCCATGAGCAAGAGCACCATCGCGACGGTGGCCCTGTTCTTCGCCATCAGCCGCTGGAACGGATACTTCTGGGCCCGGCAGATGATCAGCAACCAGAACGAGCATCCGCTGCAGGTATTCATCCGGCTGCAGCTGGAAATGTATACCGATCCGGATCAGATGACCGGCTGGAACCGGGTCTACGCGCCGGACAGCATGATCTACGCGCTGATCGTGTGCTCCATCATCCCGATTCTGATCATCTATCCCTTCATTCAGAAGTACTTCGCCAAGGGCGCCAACGCAGGCGGCGTCAAGGAGTAACGTTTTCCCGCGGGGAGGCCCCGCACAATATATATTAAGGAGGAATCACCCATTATGAAAAAGGTTCTTTCCCTGGTATTGGCCCTGGTTATGGTCCTTTCCATGGTGAGCCTGGCTTCCGCTTCGGAAACCCTGCCCTACGCGGAAGGCACTGTGCTCCGGATGGCTGTGGGCTATAACAACAGCAAGACCGGTCTCCGCTTTGATCCCGAAGTGGCCGGCGAAGGCGTCACCCTGGCGGATGGCGTAACCTATCACTCCGGCGATTTCAAGCCCACCTGGGTCGCGGTTCAGAATCTGCTGAAGATCTCGATCGAGGACAAGTATCAGGGCAACGGCGCCAGCAAGGAATTTGACTACTGGAAAGAGCAGCTGGATCAGGTCGACATGGTGGCCGGCACTGCCGCGAAGCTGAGCGAAAACGGCGAAGCGGGCCTGCTGGTCAACATCGGCGAGTACCTGGATCAGATGCCCAACTTCAAGGCCTATCTGGATGCCAACCCCATCGTCCGGCTGTCCATCACCGGTAACGTGGAGAACGGCGCGATCTACTTCAGCCCCTACTTCGACGGCGTGAACGACATCGAGAAGATGCCCCTCATGCGGACGGACTGGGTGCAGAAGCTGCTGAACGGCGAAGGCGAATTCACCGCGGAATCCGTGAAGGTCACGAACAAAAAGGCCTACACCCCCTACATGCCCACCTCCGGCAAAGTGGAAGTGGAAGTTGTGAAGGCGGACGGTTCCGGCGTGGAAACCATCACCAAGGACTATGATGCCTACGGCAACATCATCGACAAGATGAACGCCGCGATGGACAATTCCCTGTCCGGCGATCAGATGGTCAACATGCTCCGTGAGTACATCGACAAGACCTACAACGGATACTACGGCACCGAGCGCGCCGATCTGTTCATCGGACAGAACGCCGCGTGGGACGCGGACGAGCTGGTCGCCCTGCTGCGCTGCGTCGTGAACAACCCCAACACCCTGAACGGCACCGACAACATCGAAGGCCTGTTCAGCCGTGAGGAAAACAACACCGCCCGCCGCGCCGACATCTTCCGCTTCGGCGGCATCCTGTTCGGCGTACGCGGCCTGGAATCCCGTCAGGATTACCTGTATATCGGCGCCGACAACATGCTGCATGACGCCCGTCAGGAAGTGGCGACCTACGAAGCCCTGGGCCGGCTGCATGCCATGGTTGAGGAAGGCCTGATCTCCACCGCTTATGTCAACGGCCAGGAAGTCAAGACCGAGAACTATCTGGAGCAGGATCTGGGATTCATGCACTATGACTACAACCAGACCCAGACCGTGTACAACGCCACCAAGCTGGACAACGCGGCCGGCGAGAAGTACATGGCCGTGATGATTCCCGTGGCCCGCTGGTATGACGGCAGCAACGAGGAAGGCGTTTACATGCGGTTCACCGAGAGCTGGCGTTCCGTGAAGACCGACGGCTGGGGCATCTCCAAGCCCGGCGTCGGCAGCGACACAAACAAGCTGAACGCGGCTCTGTCCCTGATCGACTACGCGTATTCCGAAGAAGGCACCATCATGATGAGCTACGGCCCCGAAGCCTTCCGGAAGACCGAAACCTTCATCTTCAACGGCAAGGAAATGCCGCAGATCGCGGACGCGACCTACGCCGAACTGTGGGAGAAGGCCAACGGCAACTACACCAACTATGCTCGTCAGTTCCTGGGCTCCACGCTGAGCTTCATGAAGAGCCAGGCGTTCGAGTATCAGTGCACGCACGAGGTTGGCAAGGAAGGCGCCGGCAAGATTTCCACCGCCATCGGGCTGGGAACCATCAAGCACCCGCTGCTGGCTGTGGCTGAGAATGCCTGGTACACCTCCGTGCCCACCGTGCTGCCGACCACCAAGGAAGACAACCAGGCGCTGGGCAACCTGACCGACCTGACCGAGAAGTTCTCCTCCTCCAAGGACGGCGAGAACCTCCTGATCGACATCATCGTCAAGGGCTTCACCCTCGATGGCATGACTTCTCCGGAAGCTGCCGCCGAATATGTGAAGACCACCATGAGCGGCGCTCAGTATCTCGACATTAAGGAACTGGCCTGGGAAGACCTGCTGGTCTACTTCCTGACCCTGGCCCTGTAAGATTCCTTTTGGTACCCATTCTTCCGGGAGGGGAGCAATCCCCTCCCGGGGGATTCGCGAAAATGGCAAACGTGAACCGACGTTCACAGGGAGACAGATGTTGTCCGCGAACGCGCCAGCGAAGCGGTACCAAAATCGTCATCCGGACAGAATGACAGACGTGAACTGACATTCACAGAGGAGTGAGGTCTATCATGTATAAAAAGCAAGTGAAACTTCAAAGAATCATCTGCCTGGCGCTGTTGATTCTGAGCGCTGTGGTATTTGTGTACTCGCTGGGAATCATGACGGACCTTTATGATTCGCTGTACAGCACCTACCGCCGCGGGAAAACCAGTATCTCCGGCGCGGAGGTGTATATGGACATGCAGGGATTCAATCAGAACCTCCTGCATGCGTCCATCGGACTGATTCTGCTGGCGGTGCTTCTGTTTGTCACCAACACCCAGAGCCGGCGCCGCTACTATATCGGAAACTACTGTGCCATCGGCCTTTTCTCGGCGGCCAGCGTGGCCCTGAGCATCTGGGCCCACGGCCAGATCGAAACCTTCAAGGCCCAGTGGCTGACCATTGACTTTACCGCGCTGGCGGAAAACGCGGTAAAAAAGAAAACCCTTTACACGGAATCCACCTTCTGGTTCGATATTCACTACGTGATCTTCGGCCTTCTGCTGATCGGCACGGCGCTGCTGATCGCGAACGCCGTCTGGAAATGCAGGCTCATGAAAGAAGAACAAACCCTGATTCATCAGGGAAAGGAGGCAGCAGCATGACACAGGCCATGGACGATCGCCAAATCAGGCTGGACCGGATGCGGTACATCAAAAACACCTCTTCCTCCAGGCTGTGCTATCTGGCCATTCTGCTCAACGTTCTGTATTTCATTTCGATATATAAGTCCGACGTGGGAAACTGGTATTATCAGATCCTGGTCGGCGGGTCCATCGTTTACAATCTGCTGTTCCTGCTGATGGCTTTCCTGGCCTCAGAGGGCGTCAAAAGCTATCAGATTAACTATTCCTATCTGCTGTACGCGCTGGGCGTCCTGCAGGTGGTCAGGATCTTTATCCTGCCCATGCAGGCCCATTCGGCGACAGTGGTGGTCAACGGCGTGGAAACGGTCGTCATGGGGAATGCCCAGTTCATCCGGTGCGTGATCTATCTGGCCGGAAGCGCGGCCTGCCTGATCATCGCCGGGATCATCAATCAGCAGAAGTCCATCGCCCTGAATAAGCACCTGGCCAGCCTGGGAACCGGGAAGGAGGCTGCGTAAGATGGCTCAGCTGAATCTGCAGCATCTGGATAAGATTTATGACAACAAGGTGCAGGCCGTCTTTGACTTCAACATGGACGTGGCGGACGGCGAACTGATCGTGCTGGTCGGGCCTTCCGGCTGCGGCAAGAGCACAACCCTGCGGATGGTGGCCGGCCTGGAGGATATTTCCAGAGGCCATCTGCTGCTGGACGGAAAGGATATCACGCAGGCCCCGGCCAAGGACCGGGATATGGCCATGGTGTTCCAGAACTACGCGCTGTACGGGCATATGACGATTTATGAAAACATGGCGTTCAGCCTGACGCTGCGGAAGGAAAATCCCAACGTCATTCATAAGAAGGTTCTGGCCGCCGCGGAAATTCTCGGACTGACCAGCCAGCTGAACAAAAAGCCTTCCCAGCTGTCCGGTGGACAGCGGCAGCGGGTGGCCATGGGCCGAAGCATCGTGCGGAACCCCAAGGTCTTCCTGTTTGACGAGCCGCTTTCCAACCTGGACGCCAAGCTGCGCGGCGCGACCCGCCGGGAAATCCTGCTGCTGCACAAACGGCTGCAGGCAACCATGCTCTATGTGACCCATGACCAGACGGAAGCCCTGACCCTTGCGGACCGGATCGTCTGTATGAGCATGGGCCATGTGCAGCAGATCGGAACGCCGCTGGAGCTGTACGATACGCCCGCGAATCTTTTCGTGGCCGGATTTATCGGCCTGCCGCCCATGAACTTCTATGACGTGCGGTTTGAGGACGGCATGCTGAAGGGCCAGGGGTTCAAGGTTCCGCTGACGGACGAGGAGAAATATACGCTGTCCGGATACAACGGAAAGGAAATTACGCTGGGCGTGCGTCCGGAGGACGTCAGCGCCGGCGGCGATATTCAGACGAGAGTCTTCAGCAATGAGAACCTGGGCATGAATACGCTGGTTCACGGATATATGGGAGACAATCTGCGGGTGACCGCCAAGCTGCGGGGCTGGACAGATTATCGCAACGGGGACGTGGTTTCGCTTCAGTTCGGAAGAAAGCATTTCTTCGATAAGGAGACCACGAACGCCATCAGGAAGGAGAAATAAGCCATGAAGGAATTCTTCCGGAAGAAAATGGTCGGCCTCAAGCGGAAGCCGCAGACCATCGCTCTGGTTGTGCTGGTGGTCGCCTTCCTCTATTATTCGCTGAACCTGACGCAGATCTCCAATACCACGGCGAAGGTACAGGGGCCGGGCATGGGTCTGTCGGGCTTTGTGACCATGCTTTTCAGCATGCTGAGCCTGGTTTGCTTCATGAACGCCTTTCCGCACCGGAAAAAGGTGAACATTCCGATGCTGGTTCTGATGTTCATCATGATCGGGGTGATCATCTACTGTGATATCTACTACGGCGGAAGAATTACCAGCGCCATTACCCGGGCGGACAATCCGATCGATCCCACGGGCACAAACAGTTATATCACGAACGCGCAGAACATGCTTAAGGTCCACATGATCATTCTGATCATCGGAGCCGGGCTGACCGCGCTGCTGCCGGTTTACGCCCCGCTGCTGAAGAAGGTCAATACCTCCATCGAGGTTGCCGGAAACGATGATATGGGCGCTCTGGATCTGAGAGGCGAAGACTGATTCCATGGCCGGAAGGAAACGGAGCCCCGGGAGAAAGCAGACTCCCGAAAAGCCGGCGGAGCAGACGCTTTCGGATTATTATAAGCTGAACACGAAAGCGGTGGAGGATCTGGTCACCGCGGACGAAACCAACTCTCCGAAGGTGAGCCAGGCGGAACTGAATCGCTATCGCTCCGGTCCGAAGATCAGGGTCGCATCGTGGGTGAAGGTGATCCTGCTCAAGTGGTGGTTTGCGGGCGCCTGCTGCTTCTTCTTTTACTGGGGGCTGGGAGTGGCCGTTCCAAGCCATGAGAATCTGCTGCTGATTCTCGGCGCGGGTCTGGGCTTTGTGATGGACCTGCTGGAGAACAATATCCTGAGGTATTACGCGAAAACGCCGGGAGGAAACAACCGCTGGATGATGGTGACCCGGAAAGGGTTTGCCTCCCTGCCGTTAAACATTCTGTACGGATATCTGCTGCTGTTCCTGGTGATCCTGAGCTATAACGGGATTAACGCGGGATACATCGCGCTGACCGGGCCGACGGATACGATTCCCGTGGGCGTGGAGCCGATCCTTTTCGGACTGCTGGTAACGGCCTGGGATCTGCTGCTGCTGAAGATGAAGCGCGTGATGAGGTCCATGGTGGCGGACGCGAAGAAACAGAATGGGAGAGGATAAAAACCATGTACGAAATGCTCGACCGCTACATCGACAGTCTGGTTGCCCGTTCTTCTCCCGGCCGGACGGTCTGGAATCAGGAAATTATCCGGGACGGGAAGGAAGGCAGCTGGAATTATATTGACGGCTGCATGCTGACCGCCCTGATGACCCTGGGAGAGCTGACCGGAAAGGATGAGTATCTCGGCTTCGCGGAACGGGTGGTGGATCATTACGTTCGGGAGGACGGAACCATTGCCACTCTGGAAACGGACAAGCACCGGCTGGATGATGTGAACGAAGGCCGGGCGCTGTTCCCGGCATACCGGCGGACCGGAAAGGAAAAATACCGGAAGGCCGCGGAGCTTCTGATGGATATGCTGGCGAAGCAGCCCAGAACGCCGGAGGGCAGCTACTGGCACAAGTCCATTTATGTGGAACAGGTCTGGCTGGACGGCATTTATATGGCGCAGCCCTTTAAGGCGCTGTATGAGAAGGAATTCGGAATCCGTGATTACAGCGATATCATCGATCAGATCCGCATCGTGAAAAAGCATATGCGGGATGAGAAAACCGGGCTGTATTATCACGGATACGATTATACGAAGAGCATGTACTGGGCCGATCCTGTGACCGGCTGCAGCCAGTGCTTCTGGCTGAGGGCGATCGGATGGTTCTCCATCGCGCTGGCGGATCTGGCCGAGATTATCGATGACGAGCCGGTGCGGAAGGAAATCGGGGAAATCCTGCTGGATCTGATGACTTCCATGGCCCGCTACGCGGATCCGGAAACCGGAATGTATTACCAGGTGGTGGATCAGGGCGGCCGGGAAGGCAATTACCTGGAATCCAGCGGCAGCTCCATGGTGGCCTACGCCATGATGAAGGGCGCCCGGCTGGGCGTGCTGCCGGAAAGCTTCCGGGAGCTGGGACGGAAAACCTTTGACGGGCTGGTTCGCACCCGCCTCACCTTTGACGGGGAGCATATGGGGCTGAGCGGGATCTGCCTGGTGGCCGGGCTCGGGGATTCCAACGGAAAGCCCCGGAACGGAACCTACGAGTACTATATCTCGGAACCGGTGGTTCAGGATGACGCCAAGGGCATCGCCCCGCTGGTGCTGAGCTACAGCGAGGTCAAACGGTTCGCCTGATCGGAAAAACGGAGAAACCCATCCATCCGGAAGGCCGGATGAAACACGATATCAACGGGACGCTGTCAGAGGCAGCCAAGGAGGCAAGAAGCGGATGTATATTACGCTGAAGGACATCAACAAGATTTACCCCAATGGATTCCATGCGGTGCATAACTTCAACCTGGAGATCGAAAAGGGTGAGTTCATTGTGTTCGTCGGCCCTTCCGGCTGCGGAAAATCCACGACGCTCCGCATGATTGCGGGTCTGGAAAACATCTCCAGCGGAGAATTCCTGATTAACGGAAAGCGGGCGAATGAAATGGGCCCCCGGGAACGGGAGGTCGCCATGGTTTTCCAGAGCTACGCCCTCTATCCCCAGATGACCGTGTATGACAACATCGCGTTCGGTCTGACGCTGCAGGGCGTGGATGAGGACGTGATTGAGCAACGCGTTCTGAAGACGGCTAAAATCCTGGGCCTGACGGATTATCTGGACCGGCTGCCGAAGGCACTGTCCGGCGGCCAGCGTCAGCGTGTGGCCATCGGCCGGGCGATTATCCGGAAGGTGGGCATCTTCCTCATGGACGAGCCTCTGTCCAACCTGGATGCCAAGCAGCGGGTGACCATGCGGTATGAAATCGCCCAGATTCACCAGGAAACCGGCGCCACCACGATCTATGTTACCCATGACCAGACGGAAGCCATGACGCTGGCGGACCGCATCGTGGTAATGAAGGATGGCTATGTACAGCAGATCGGAACGCCCTACGAACTGTATTTCAAGCCGGCGAATGTCTTCGTCGGAGGCTTTATCGGCGAGCCGCCCATGAACTTTGCCAGGGGCAGGGTGGAGAACGGCGTGTTCCGCTTCGGCAGCGTGGACCTGAATCTGAAGGCCTGCCGGAAGGATGCCGCGGCGCTGGAAGGAAAGGAAATCGTGCTGGGCTTCCGTCCGGAAGCGATCGTCCTGAACCCGCAGGAAAACGCTTTCCGGGTGGACTGCGATGTGGAACTGACGGAGATGCTGGGCGACAATACCAACGTCTATATCACCAGCGGTGAGCAGCAGGCGATTCTGAAGGTGGACAGCCATGACACGCCCGAAATGGACGCTCCGCTGACCTTCTACATTCCCTATGAGTCCGTCTATCTTTTCGACGGAGAGACGGAACTGGTGATCAGTCAGGACTGATCCGCGTATGATGAAACTGTATGAAGGCCGGCCGGAAACGACGGAAGGGCGGCTTCCCCGGGAAATACGAACCTATGATTTTCTGGACCGGCTGGGGATCCGCTATCTGCGAACCGATCATGAGCGGGCGGACAACATGGAAGCCTGCAATCAGATCGACACCGTTCTGGGCGTGATCATCTGCAAAAACCTTTTTCTCTGCAACCGGCAGAAGACGGCATTTTATCTGCTGATGATGCCCGGAGACAAAAAATTCAAAACCAAAGAGCTGTCCGGACAGATTCATTCTGCCCGGCTCTCCTTTGCCGATCCTGAGGACATGCTGAAATACCTGGATATCGAACCCGGCGCGGTCAGCATTATGGGGCTGATGAACGACCGGGATCACCGGGTGCGTCTGCTGATCGACGAGGATGTGCTGAAGGGGGAGTTTATCGGCTGCCATCCCTGCGTCTGCACCTCCAGCCTGAAAATCCGGACGGAGGATGTGATCAATGTCTTCCTGAAGGCCACCGGGCACCCCTACGAGACCGTTTTCCTGACCGGCGAGGACTGAGTCAGGGGGTGAGTCACGGGGACGTGAGTCACAGGGGGACGGTTCTTTCTGACTCACCAAAGGCGAGTCAGCGAGAACCGTCCCCGTGACTCAGTGAACCGTCCCCGTGACTCATCCCCATGACTCATCACTGAAAAAAAGATGGCAGACTGCAACCCCTTGAAACTCAAGGGGTTGTGGATTTGAGAACGGAAAAAACACAAAATGTACGATAAAGTGACCAAAAAAGACATTGCCAAAGCGGAATGATTTCAGTAGAATCATTCCGGTTTCAGAAACAACCCATCATCCTTTCGGGGAGAAAGAAGGTATGGTTATGCCGGAAGAGGAACGTAAAACTGCCGCGGATACCCCGTCGGGGAGAGATCCCAAGGATCATCCCTGGCTGGAGATGCCGATGGATGAATCGTCCCTCGATGAAGCCCTGCGTTACACGCTGGATGAAATCCGCTTCTGATTGCTTCTGATCATTGCTGATTTCCATTCATTCCGGTTCATAATACATCATTGATTCCCTCTGTTTTTCTGTATGCTGGTATAGACGGAGGGATTTTTACCGTTCGGAAGAATCGCTTCAGATCCTTGCCTGTGTGAGAAGGAGATGCCGAAGATGAAGTGTGCCGGACAGCGGAACGATGAAGGGCTATTTCACGGAATCCGAACGAGGGGGAACCGTCAGGACGGAGTCCGTCCGGGATCAGGAGTACGATGTCGGGTAGTATATCAAGGACATCGAGCGTCTGGTTCAGACGGAAAAGCTCCGAAAAGCCGTTTCGTACGCATGGACGGATCTGCAGAATCCGGAATGCGGAAAGAACTCCGCTGAATATACCTATCAGCCGGTTGGTCTGGTCAGCGGGGCGGAATAGGATTATACCTTCTATTTTCAGCCGGTGGTCTATACCGTGGCGGAAGGCCACCATCTGGAGCTGTTTCTGATGACCTGGGATCCTTACAGAGTGTATCTGGATGCCTGGTACAAGCTGGACGGCTCGCTGGATACCTATCTGGACGACGCAGCCTATACCATGACGATCGACAATGATTCCCTGGAGCTGGTTCTTCCGCTCGGGAAGGGAAGCGTTTACGATCCGGAGAACTACGGACGCTGAGAACCCGGAAAGGAGAGCCTCCCATGGACTGGATGTATCTGGTTTATTTCTTTCTGGGGCTGCTGATTTTTTCGGCGCCGGGGGCATGGGAAAAGGAAAATGGAATGAAGAATACACTTCACTGAAACAGACGAAGACGCTCCAGGGCATTTCCGCCCTTGGCATCGCCTTTCATCATATGGCGCAGAAAACCTGCGCTCCCTGGCATTCGCCTATGGTGATCGTGCACGGCCTGGATGTCTTCCTTCCCGTGGGTTATATGCTGGTGGGGGTGTTCCTTTTCTGCAGCGGTCTCGGCCTGTATAAAAGCTTTAAAACCAAACCCGGTTATCTGGAAAAGGGGTTCTTCCGCAGAAGGATTCTGCCGCTGATCATCGCTTTCTGGCTGTCTGAGATCCTCTATACCGTTGTCCGCCTGCTGATGGGCGAAAAGATGAACGCTCTGACCGTTCTCTGGTATCTTTCCGGGCTGCATATGGCGAATACCAACGCCTGGTATCTGATTGTCATTCCCTTCTTCTATCTGGCTTTTCAGGCCGCGTTCCGCCTGTGCAGACGGGAAGGAACCGCGATATTCTGGCTTTTTGTCTTCACCCTCGGGTATACGGTGCTGGGAGCCTGTATCGATCATCAGGACGACTGGTGGATGCGGGGAGAATGGTGGTACAACAGCATTCTGCTTTTCCCGCTCGGCGTGATGTTCGGCCGCTACGAAAAGCCTGTCACACGCTTTTTCCGCAAAGGCTACTGGTTCTGGCTGATCTTTTTCCTGGCCGGGTTTTTCCTGCTGTTCTGGCAGTCGGAATGGCTGATCGACCACCGCTGGGGGTATTACGGAGAGGGAACCGCGCTGAAAATCCCGCACCGGCTGATGAGCGCGGGAATCCAGTGGACCGTCGCGCTGTTCTTTGTCGGGTTCTTCTTCCTGCTGATGATGAAGGTGCGCTTCGGCAACAAGGCGCTCAGCTGGCTGGGCGCTGTGACGCTGGACTTTTACCTGATCCACGGGCTGTTTGTGGAACTGTTCGGCTACAGTTTTCTGGACGTGGCCAAAAGCCTTGTCTACATACGCAATGTTCCGTTGTATATCGCGGCGGTTCTGGTCGGCTCCGTCGCGGGGACGCTGCTGTTCCGCCGGCTGCGGCTTTGGATCACGGGTCGGCTGATCAAGGGGTCAGACAGACCGGCCGCGGCACGGGTGACCGAAGGGCCAAACGAACCGGCCGCGGAGCAGGCAGTCCTTGCGCAAAACAGAGCGGCCGAAAAGCAGAAGGAACTGGAAAAGGCCAGGATCCGTCTGCAATGGATCAGAAGGCTGATTCTGCTGGTACTGTTCCTGGGGGTCTGCGGAATCATGCTGTTCGGATTTCAGAAAAACAAGGTTCGCACAGTGGGCGGACTGATCATTGAGCCTCCGGAAGGCTATGAAACGCGTTTCAGTGACGGCCGGTACGCGGTCTGGGAGTATACCGGAAAGGATCGGAAACCCGGGAATATCGTCCTGGATGAGGAGATCCGGGGGGATTACGCACAGAATTTCGCGGATGCGGACGCGGTGCTGCGGGAATGCGACTGGATGACCGACGCCGAGCTCTATGTCAACCCGTACGGCGTCCGGATGGCCAGGGGCTTTGCCCGGAACGGCGACTACCCGGAGCGCCGGTATTATGTGGAAAACGGGAAGGCGGTTTTTCTGCTGAGCATGATCGAGGACAGCCGCTATTACAGCCCGGAGGATTGTGAGCAGGCCATGCTGCAGACGGCGGATCGGATCCGGAAAAAATAATAAAAATATATTACTGTCGCAATAGCCAGCAGCGCGTTCTGATCCGTATATTCCTACGGAGAAATATCTGAGTCTGACAGTGAAAGGAGATTAACATAATGGAGGATAGAATGATGAGTGAACTGAAACCGGAAGAGATGGACAAAGTCTTCGGCGGAGCAATCATCGGCCAGGAATGTGCGGTTCATGTATGGATGCATATGGGTCCGGGATCTGAGGGTGAAATATATCAATGCCGGATATGCGGGAAAATAGAAAACCGCTATGAAAAAAAGTCCATTCCTGACGATCATAATTCCAAACCGAATCCGACGCCGGTTCCTTTGAATTAACCGGCTTTGTGAGCCGGTTCCCCGCACTCAATGCATGAATTGTTAAACGGACGAAAAGGAGAAACAAGATGCCAGAGAAAGTTTTGTCAGGCGATTCGATTGCCATTAACCGCAGATACCTGGACCACCTGCTGGTGGAGAGCCGGATTGTCGGCGCGGTTCATCCGGATACGACGGTGAAGCTGTTTCATCATACATTCAACACACCGATCACCACCGGCGCGCTCAGCCATCTTCAACCGGGAATGAAGGCTTTTGCGGAAGGCGCGGCGCAGGCGGGAGCGGCCTGCTTTATCGGCATGGGATCCTGCGAGGAACTGGAGCAGGTGCTTCAGACCGGCGCAGGAGTGATCAAAATCATCAAGCCCTACGCGGATCCGGATGAAATCTATCGACGGATCGAGTGCGCGGAGAAGAACGGCGCGATCGCGGTCGGAATGGACGTGGAGCACGCCGTGAATGCGAGCGATGACCGGGATTCCTTCGTGGCCGGTTTTCAGATGAAGCTGCCGACCCTGAAGGAGCTGTGCCGGTATGTTCAGTCGACGAAGCTGCCGTTTGTCATCAAGGGCGGTCTGAGCGTCCATGACGCCGAAACCTGTGCGGAGATCGGCTGTGCGGGAATGATCCTCAGTCACCACAACGGACTGATGCGCTGGGCGGTCCCACCGACCATGATGGTGAGCGAGATCCGGGAGGCGGTGGGCGACAGCCTGACGCTGATCGTGGACGGCGGAATTGCGGACGGATTTGACGCCTTCAAGGCCCTGGCGCTCGGAGCGGACGCGGTATCCATCGGCCGGCCGCTGATGGATCCGCTGAAGGAGAAGGGGCCGGAAGGCGTGGCGGAAACGATCCGGCAGTTTACGGACGAGCTGAAGGCCATGATGGTCCGAACCGGAACGAAAAAGCTGAAGCACATGGATCCGACCGTCATTCATCCGATTGACTGGTAATCCCGGAAAGCCATCCTGCTTTGGAGCAGAGAAAAATCCAAAAAGCTGAAAGAGGAACACGCAGATGGAAAAACTGACGATGGAAAAAGCCAAGGAACTGAACGCGACCATGGTGACCGAGGATCATCTGCTGCTGCATGCCGCCAATGTATCGGCCGCCATGGAAGCGATGGCGGCTCATTTCGGCGCCGATCCCGAACACTGGGCGGCTGTCGGCTGGCTGCATGATTATGATTACGAGCGCTTTCCGGATGAGCACCTGGCCCATACCGAAGACGATCTTCGGAAAGCCGGGGTGCCGGAAGAGGATATCCGGGCCATTCTGAGCCACGGTTATTCCATCTGCACTGATGTGGAACCGAAGACGGAGCTGGAGAAAAGCCTCTTTACCGTGGATGAGCTGACCGGGATCGTCCAGGCCGCGGCCAGAATGCGCCCGGCCGGAATCACGGATCTGGAAATCAAAAGCTTCATGAAAAAATGGAAGGATAAAAAGTTCGCTGCCAAATGCAACCGCGAGCTGATCCTTCGCGGCTGTGAAATGCTTGGGATGGATATCCGGGATGTTGCGGAAATCGTGATCGAGGGCATGAAGGCGCACGCGGAGGAACTCCATCTGACCGGCTCCATGTAACCAAGCGAAAAAATCATGTAACCACACGGAAGGACATGAAGAAATCAATACGCATTTTTGACGATTATATTTCATAAATTCATATCCGGTTCACAACAGACTGAAGTATTGTTTTGCAGGCTGATTTCTCAACGGATCGGCCTGCAAAATGTCTTTTTTGGACAGCAAATCATCCGCTTTTTCATTGTGCCTTCAGGAAAAATGTGGTAACATCAAAGTTGGAACTTTTCACCACGAACGGTTACGTCTGAGCAATGCTAAAAATGCAAAGCGTGACGGACACTTCGCGGCACATCCATGCTGCGCGGAACGATTTCTCCCAGGGACGAAGAGGTGCTGATGATGATGAATCGCTTCAAAAGATTTCTTTCACTGATCTGCGCGCTGTCTATGCTGATCAGCATAGCCGGAAGCTACGCGGATCCGAATGAAGGGGACCGGCCCGATCTGCCGGCTGCCACAGAACCGGCATCGGAGCCGGAGCCTGCGCCGGCCGAAGAGCCCCCGCAGGAGTCTGAAGCGGATGAAGCGAATGAAACGAATGATCCGGAAGGGGACGATCCGTCTGATACGGATCCTTCCGATGAGGATCCTTCTGATGAGGAGCCTTCCGGTCAGGAAGAACCGTCCGGTTCAGAAGAATCTTCAGAAGATGACTCTCAACCCGGCGGAGAACCGGCTTCGGATCAGCAGAAAGAGCATTCAGACGAAGAGAAGCCTTCTGAAGAAGAAAAGCCGTCCGCAGACGAACGGAAGGACCCGAAGCCAGATGATTCGAAGAACGACGAATCACAGCCGGACGGAGCGAAGCAGGAGGATGAAAACCAGACTCCGGCTTCTGAAGGGGAGGAAAAGCAGGCATCCGGTTCAGGGAACGGGGAAAACCGGGAATCATCTGACCAGACCGGAACCGATCATCCGTCCGACGCAGATTCTGCCGCTACACAGACGGCCGGGCAGGAAACTTCCGGTTCATCCGACGGCTCCGGAACGGCGGAACAGGGCAACCCGGCTGAAAACGAAGCGGAGAACAAGGACGCTCAGGCATCCGAACAGAACGTTTCTGATCAGAATGCATCCAGTCAGAACGGTTCCGATCAGAACCCATCCAGTCAGAATACACTCGGACAGGAAAGTGCTGTGCAGGAAATGCCTTCCGATTCCGATGAAAACCTGAACGAAGCGGAGGAGCCGAAAGACGATCCGGAAGAAAAAGAAAACGAAGAGGATCAGACCGGACTGAATGTGCTCGAAATCGGCGGCAGCGTGAAAAAGGGCACCGTCGTTCCGGATGAACCGGTCCGGCTGGTCATGAGATCCGAAAGAACCGAGACCATTCTGCTGACCGTGATCCTGGCAGCAGAGGATGAAATCCGGCTGGCAGTTAACAGCAGGGAACTGAGCTTCGCCGAAAGCACCGTGGACGAGGAGAACGGAGAACAGACGCTGATTTATCCGCTGGAGGCGAAAGACGGGAACGCGTATCTGCTGGAGATCACGGCGGATAAAGAGACCGGGTTCTCCATTCAGGCGGCCTACCGGGAAGCGGAAGTCCCGAAGGAAGAAGAATTGCCGGAAGGGGAAGAAAACAAAGAACAGACCGAAGTCCAAAACGACAATAATCCGGATGATTATGTTGAAAAACCTGCAGAATCAGAGAATTCAAAAGATACGAATAATCAAGAACCCCAAGAACCTGATAAAAAGGAAGAGTCATCAAACATTCCCGAACTGAGTATACCGGAAAACGCCAGTATAACATATGACGTATTCTGGGATGGAGAAGCAGCGATTGGGGAAGTGGCACATTTTGTAGCTGTTGTTACCGGAATGGAAGGGTATAATTATCAGCTTCAGTGGCAGGCAAGTGACGATAATGAGAAATGGTTTGATTTAGATAATGAAACCGGAATGAAGATGGATGTCCTGATTACGAATGAAAACTGTGATTTATACTGGCGCGTACAGATGAAAGTAACCGGTATGATTCATTCTGAAAAAGAGATTGATTCAAACCTTAACGAGGAAAGTGATGACAATCATGATGCCGGTATGAGTAATGATGGAATCCTTGACGAGCACATTCCAAATGAAGAAAAGTCTGATGAAAAGACTGAAACAGAAGTAAATTAACTCCAGGCTCCAGTCAAGAAAAACGTAACAATATTAATGTGAAGATTGACGTTAAAAGACAAGGATGATCAAAATGAAACGTACCGGAAAT
This sequence comes from Clostridiales bacterium, assembly GCA_015056205.1. Lineage (GTDB taxonomy): Bacteria > Bacillota > Clostridia > Christensenellales > Aristaeellaceae > Aristaeella. Next base: position 52,723 of record SVGS01000018.1, read on the forward strand.
CGAATTCTCGCTCTGGTTATGGCAGTTGTAATGGCTACGGGCATTCTCCCGTTTAATGCGTATGCGGATGAAATCAGGAATTCATCCGGGAGAAAGCTTACTTTGAATTCTCCGGTTGCCAAATCTGAAGGAGTATGGGATTTGGCCGATTCATCCAATACCCAGTATCTGCATGTGTCATCTGAAGCGACTACTTCAGAACAAGAGCGGGATGCGGCTTTTAAAGTTCGCTTTATTTATTCTTTGAATGAAGATATTGTCCGGGCGATTGATTCATATGATGGAAATCCGGTTCTTGTATATGATCTGAACAGCGTTGTTGCAGATTCACCATTAGGCGGAATCCGCAATAATACCAATGGTTCGATCACAATCGGTTCGCGTAAATTAGGACGATATACAATCATTGACAATGTCGTTACAATGACATTTACGGATACGGATTATTTCAACGGAAAAACCAGCTTTGTTGGCTTTTTTGACGCAACACTTGAAACCAGCATTACCGAATTGGAAAACAACGATGAATATACATATACTTTTCCCGGGACGACGGACACAATTCCTGTAAAATATAAAAAGACGGTAGAAGATGGAACAAAGAGCGTATATTCTACCCAGGATGAGAACGGCGATACCATTCTTCACTATACGGCCAATATCAGTGTAAACAATGACCTGGATTCACTCGAATTTAATGATGTAATATCCGGATTACAGACATTGGATTCGAACAGCGTAAAGGTAAACGGTAAAGGAGCTTCTGTTACAGTTTCCGGTAGTGGCTTCAGCTTTAAAGTAGAAGACGCTTTAGGTACAACGGGTGTTCCCAAAGGTTCTTATCAGGTTACGTATGATACGAGAGTTACGGCTGAGCAGCTTCAAAGTATGACTGCGAATAGCACAAAAGAAGATAATAAAGCCTCATGGAAAGTGAACGGAAAAAAAGACGTTCCCGGCGGAGAAACCAGAATAGAATTCGATAAGCCCAAAGAACCTATACCCGTAAAGAAACAAATTAACAATGGAACGGATGCAAAAGAACCGGGAGATGAGATAGAGTATTCTGTTTCCTATGGAAGTGACACAACGGTTCTGGCAGGATTTACGATTGCGGATTATTTTACTGATGTACAGGTTTTGCAGGGAGATATTTCCATCAGTTATGGAGATACAACAATTAAACTGCCTGAAAACGCAATTGACTCAGCTGCGACAGATAACCATTACAGTACAGGCATGACCACGCTTTTTGAATATCCCTTCCCGGATACTACAGTGGGCAATGGCCCTGTTACGGTTACTTACAGGACGAAATTAATTGATCAGGAAACAGCAAAGAAGAATGGTATTTTTGATACAATCCAGGTAAGCAATACTGCGGAAGAAAAACGGCAGAATACAAAGGATACTGTAACGACTGCTGTAAAGTATGAGAAAGAACCGGTTTATTCTGTTCAGAAAACAGCAGCTGCGAACAACGACGGAGAAACGTGGTCTCCTGAAGAGGAAATCACATATACTTTAACAATTGGCGACAGTAATACAGAAATGGCCGGTGTCGAAATCCGGGATGTGATGACTGACCTTCAGATCCTGTCAGGCGATGTTATGATCCAAATTGGATCCGGGACCGCCACGAAGCTTAGTGATTATGTTCCGGGTGCCCTCACTTATACAGACGATAAAAACTATAGTTCGAATGATGTGGAGCTTTTCCATTTCAACATGCCAAACGACGCCGGTGTTGGTCCGGTAATCATTACATACACGGCTAAGATTATTTCGCAGACTGAGGCTGAAGAGGCGGGTATTTACGGAAACGTTCAAATTCGGAATACAGGTTATGGCGGGCAACAATCAGCAGGAACACAGGGTCAGGGAGAATTCGCCGGATATCCGATTAATAAAAACGTTGCAAATCTGAATAATGAAGACATCAATCATCAAACGATAGAGATGGGGGACACGATTCACTACGTTTTAACATTTGGCAAATCAGGCATGGATATGTCAAATGTGACGATTTATGATGAATTCACAGATATACAAAAATTAACCGGGTCTGTCACGATTAAGAAGAATGATGGCAGTTCGTTTACCATGCCTGCAGGAAGCGGTCAGTGGAATGATGACGGTGTGGTATGGATGTATCTTGATGACGATCGCTATTCAAATGAAAATGTTCGGGTGTTTAATTACAGACTGCCGAATGACATTGGCGTGGGACCGATCACTGTGGAATATGATGCACAGATCATATCGGCAGACGAAGCGAAGGAATCCGGCATCAGCGACACACAAAATGCCTATAATACTTTCAGAATTAACAATTATCAGGCACAGACGGATGTGAAAATAGAATTTCCCAAAGAGCAAAAGCATAATCCTCAGGTGAAAAAGGAGTTTGATCATTGGGATGTTCCTAACAGCAAAGTGTACTGGAATATCATCGTAGAGAAAGATGCCGAATCTTCTTATCCTTTGGAAAATGTCACCGTACAGGAAGCTTGGATGTACGGTAAAGTATCAATCAACGAGGGAAATCAGGGCTATTATGGGTATAATCAATTCAATGGGAGCAATTTTGATGTTCTGAATGCTGTTGTTATGACAGACGACGGGACCGTATTAACACCTGGTAAAGATTATCTTGTGGACAAATCTTCCAGTAAGTTTTCTTTCCCGATTCTTCGGGAACGAGTGCATATTAATCTCGCATTTCTCAGCCCTGCCAAAATAATTGACGGCTATTACATGAGAAACGAAGTTATATTAAATGAAAAAGACAGTGGAATTGCCGAACAAACATATCATAAGCCGGATATTGAAGCGGTTAAGAATGGACAATATGATGAAACCAGGAAAATTATCACCTGGGAAGTCCAGATAAACCCGACCGCGAAGCAATTTACCATCAGTGACGAAAACAAGTATACTGTTCTGTTCAAGGACAATATTCCAAATGGATTAACATTATTGAATTATGCAAATGAGAGCGAAACAAATCCAACAGTATTTGTTAAATTCGGATGGCGTGAATATGAGGTTTCAGTTCAGCCCACAGCCCTGGGGGACGGAGGATCGGCCATTGAATGCAATGTTCATCCAAAGGGCAGAATGGAATATAACTGGGATGAGTCCTTAAGCGGAAATAAGGTGGTTGTCACCTACAAAACAAAGATTTCTGATGAGGAATGGAATCGAATAACCAGTTCATTAAGCGGAGAAAAGGAATTCACAAACCATGCAACGATTACGGCAGGCGATGATGAAAGCTTCGAGGCCACTGATACGGTAACTGTGACGTCGGAAGGCTTTATCACAAAGACTGATTCCACTAAGGAGAATGGTGGAGTGGTTATTGACGAAAACGGATCGAACAGCAAAATAATCACTTACCGTATTGATATCAATCCCAATTCATATGTATTAAACAACGGAAACACGTTAACATTGACGGATTATCTTGATACCAATATGGATATTGATACTGAATCAGTTACCCTGAAAGATGAGACAGGAAGTGATATTTCAAATACCATCATTTCATACAACGATGATTCAAGACTGTTCACGATCCGGCGTATTCCCGATCAGAAGCACCTGATTTTAACTTATTCCTGTATCGCGAGAGCACAGGGAACAGATACTTTTAAGAATACCGCTACTCTTATTGGCGGAGGCAGTCATAGTGCCAATACCAGTGAAGAACACAGGATTTATACGGATGAAGCAGGTGTTGCTGTTGATGGCCTGATGATCAATCTGCATAAGATTGATGAAAACGGATTAAAGGCTCTTGAAGGAGCAGAGTTCCAGCTCTATGAATGCGAGCTGGCTATTGGAGACCTTACCAACAAGGAAAAATACCCGGCCGATTGGTGGAATAATTTCCTGAATCATTATGAACAGGAACATTACGATGTTGAAAACAAATTCAAAATCACAAAATACAAACCTCTGGACAGTGTAAAACGATCGGGTTCAAATGGATATATCGATTGGAGCAGCCTGTCAGAAAATAAATTATATGCATGGAAAGAAATCAAGGCTCCAGATGGATATATCGGCAATTCCGAGTATCACTATTTTGTTCTCTATCAGCATATTGATGTGAACACAGAAGACCCAACGCAGAACAAACCTCTTCCGGAGACGGAACAAATGAACCGTAAAAACGCAGCCTGGGCACTGGATGATGCCTGTCAGATTGCAAACGGAATTCGTGTAGCTTCGCTGGCCAATTTCTCTACCTGGACAGCCACGAACATTGAGAATCAGTATACATACATTAACGCCACGAAAATGTGGGAAGGCGATAGTGACAACCTCTATGAGACACGGCCCAAAGATGGAATCGTATTGCAGTTATGGGCAATCCATTCCGATGGTTTCAGAGAAAGGGAAGGCTCTCCGGTCGCTATTAATGTGGATCAGAATGGAAACTGGCCGAGTTATATCTGGAACAGACTTCCTGCCTTTGATCAAGAAGGCAATCCGATAAAATATACTGTAATCGAAAACCCTGTAGAAAACTATTCGACTACCTATTCAGACCGTGGGAAAGGACAAACATCGGGAACAATTACAGTTACCAACAAGATGATTCCCAAGAGTACAGATCTTTATGTGAGAAAAGAATTTGTTCCTGCAAACGCAGATAAACCATCACAAATTATCGTTAATTTGATGGTCATCAAAACAGATAAACAGGGCAATTCTTTACCGGCTGAAGAAGCAGGGATACAGGGGATGCTTTCGTCTTCCAATAACTGGACATATCATTTTGAAAAACTTCCGACAAAAGAAGTTGTAAATGGCATCCCCTATACATTGTCGTATACTGTCGTGGAAGACCCTGCATCTGCAAATCATTACGATCTGGTTGAGTATTCTGACGGCGGCAGGGGAGTAATTGAAGCGACGGAAGAGGATCCCTTAATTATTACGAACAAGATCATTACCTCAGGCGATTTGGTCTTGAAGAAAAAACTGAAGAATGGCAGCAGCGATAATGTATTTGAATTTGAAATTTCTTTTTCCGGAGAAAAGGCGAATGAATTAGCAAATGAATACAGTATCGTGATTACAGATGATGCCGGCGGGGAACCTGAGTTCAAACCAGTATCCGTAGAAAACAAAACTGCCGTAATAGGCATTAAAGCCGGTCAAACCATTACAATCAAAGATTTGCCATTAGGGCTACAATACCGGGTATCAGAAAAGACCATCTCCGGATATAAAGTGGTTTCTTCATCCGGAATCACAGGACAGATTCAAAAGGGCATTGTTTCCGAAGTTGAATATACGAATGAGAAAGTATCTGACATCCAGGTGACAAAAGCCTTTGATGGGATCAGTAACCTTCCCGCCGGTTTTAAGATTACCAATAATTATAATAACTCTGTTTTCACGGTTGAAAACGCAGAAGAAACCAATCCCTATATCTGGGTCATTCGTGATATACCGGTTGGAACAGAGATCACATTTACTGAAAGCGGCATGACGGCGGAAGGCTATGACTTAACTGTCAATGGGACTGCCATTACAGAAGAAAACGCAACAATTGAAGTGAAAGCGACCGCCGAGACAGGAAAAGTCAATTCTGCAAGTTTTATCAATGCTTATAAACAATTGCCCGGAACGCTGAAAGTTACCAAGAATGTAAAAGTAAATGAAGCGGATCCTACAGCACAGAATAAAAAGGCTGCGGATGGAATTTATAAGTTTAATGTGTACGCAACAAATGCGGACGGGGAGAAGACTGGAAATGTCCTTGAAGTGATTTCAGTTGAAATCAAGGACGGCGTATCCAAGACTGTGGAATCTGTCAAGAAGTATACGGCGGGCCGGTATGTTGTGGAAGAAGATGCTTCCGCTATGCCCGATCATGTAAGATTGCTTCAGCCTTCAAATAATACAACTGTGACCGTTTCTGCCGGGAAGACGGGGGATGCTGTTGAAGCATCCGGTATTGCGAGCTTCACAAACAATATCGACGTGGGAAGCCTGGAGATCGAAAAGGCAGTTACGGTAAACGGAGCACCGACAGAGGAAACACTGGCAGACGGTACGTATACCTTTGCAATTACCGGCCCGGAGGGATACTCTGATTCCGTTAATCTGACAATCTCTCAAGGAAAGAGTACCAGCAAAACTCTGATCAATCTGATTCCCGGAGAATATACGATTACGGAAATGGATCCCGGGAACGGAACTCAGGTAGTTAGAGAAGGCAGTCGGAAGATTACCGTATCCGGCGGAAAGACCGCAACGGAACCAGTCAAGGTATCGTTTACCAATAATGTTGACGTCGGCAGTCTGAAGATCAAGAAGAACGTTCAGGTGAATGGAACGAAAACGACAACAACAGAAGCGGACGGGACCTATACATTTACGGTCACAAACGCGGAGGGGAAGACAACCACACACACGATTACGATCAAAAACGGAAAAAGCAATGAAATCACAATCGGCAATCTCAAGCCCGGCACCTATACGGTAGCTGAGGATACGAGCAAAAATCCTGAGGGGATGGCTGTGGTCGGAGCCGCCAGCCAGGAGGTGACAGTTTCCGCCGGAACAGGCAGTCAGATTAGAACGGCTGAATTTACAAACAACAAGACCAGCGTCGGTGCGCTGAAGATCACCAAGAACGTGACAGTGAACGGCGCGGCTGTAACCAATGCCACAAAGAATCTGGCAGATGCTGTTTATCAGTTTACTGTTCAGGGGACGGGCGACAATGCTGATTATCAAAGCACTGTCGAGATCAGAATAACAAACGGCAAATCGAACACCGCCACCGTTTCCAATCTGATTCCCGGAAACTATACAATTACCGAAATCACGCCAACCAACGGAACAAGCCTGACAGGGAACCAAAACCCGGTGACAGTGACGGTTGCTGCAGGCACCACCGAAGACACTACAGAAGCTATTGCTTCGTTTACGAATAATATTGATGTTGGCGGATTAAAAATCCGGAAAGCACTGACCGAAAACGGAAAAGAAACGCTTTCTGATCATACAAAATCCAAGCTGGCCGGAACATATTCCTTTGCAATCTATACAGATGCCGGATGTTCTCAGACTCTGAAGAACGCAGCGGGGCAGGATTACAGGATTCAGCTGACCGTTGGAGATGACGGAGAAGCGGTAACCAGCGATGAGATCATCAATCTGCCGGCGGGTGATTATTGGATTAAGGAAACGGATCCCCAAAATGGATCTGTTGCAACAGAGAATCCGGTTAAGGTAACCGTTGTCGCCGGAAAAACCGGAGATCAGGCTGCAATTGCCACAATCACGAATAATTATCTGGTTGGCGATCTTGAGATAACAAAAAAGGTTACCGGAAATGCCGGTAACAAAGATCAATACTTCTCCTTTAAAGTTACGCTGGACGATATCAACATTCAGGGCACTTATGAAGATCTGACATTCGTTGACGGCGTAGCTGAATTCAAACTAAAAGACGACGAAACCAAGATAGCGAGAGGATTGCCGGCCGGAACGAAGTACAAGGTTACGGAGACGGCGAACAACAATTATACCACCACCTCTACCGGGACTGACGGAACGATTCCGGCGGGCCAAAAAGCTCAGGCTGTGGTGACCAATAAACGCGAAGCGTTCGGGAATCTGACCATCTCGAAGAAAGTAAGGGGAAATGCAGTCAACCAGAATACGTTTGAATTCACCGTAACCCTGAAGAATGCAGACGGACAACCGGTTACAGGTACGATCGGAACGCATACGTTCAACGAAAACGGACAGACAACCGTCAGCATTAAAGCCAATGAATCCTTAACCATTCAGCATATTCCCAACGGAACAAGCTACACAGTCACGGAGAAGGATGAAGGCTTTATCGTAACGGGAAAAGCCGGAAATGAAACGGAAGAACGAACACTTGCCGACAGGACACTGAACGGAAAGTTTGATATAAACAGTTCCGTTTCATACGAGAAGCAGGGAGACCAGACGGTCAGCTTTACCAACGAACGAAACACCTATGGCGGTCTGAAAGTTTCCAAAGTCGTTATAGGTACAGGATCTGTACAGAGCTTTAAGTTCACCGTAACATTGAAGGATGCTTCCATCAACGGAACCTATGGTCAGATGACATTCAAAGACGGAGTCGCAACCTTTAACCTGGGTGAAAACGAAAGCAAATATGCTCTTGGCCTGCCGAATGGATTGGCCTATACGGTTACTGAACAATCCTATGCTCCCAACGGATATACGACGGCGATGAACGGCTGTGAGAATGCGTCTGTCGAAGGGGTCGTGACAGAAGTCGCCCAGATGACGGAAGACAGGATTCATGCAAACAATATCGTTGTCGTAACCAATACCGTCCATGCCGGAGACGATCTCGTGATTTCCAAGACAGTAACGGGAAATTCAGGAGATAAAAACAAGCCGTTCAGCTTCAAGGTGACGCTGCTTCAGGCTGCTCTCACGAGCAACTTCAACGGAACGCTCGACGGGGCTGAACACACATTCACCTTTACAAGCGGTATATGTGAAAACATCCAGCTCAAGGACGGTCAGACAGCGGTTATTAAGGGCTTGCCGGCCGGAACGGAATATACTGTTACAGAAACGAAAGAAGAGGGCTATATTATTAAGGATGCGGACGGACAGGTGATTGAGTCCGCGTCAATGAACGGGAAGACCAATAAAAAAGGCGAAGGGGCATCCGTAACAGCTTTTGTCAATGAGAAAAACCTTTACGGCGGACTCAGGATCACCAAGGCTACCGGCGGTAATGACGGAGATAAAAAGAGCTGGTTTGCTTTCCAAGTTGTACTTGATGATAAAACCATAAATGGATCCTATGGCGATGTTGTTTTCGTGAACGGTGTGTCCGATCACAACACAGAGAGCAGCAAGGAGAAGCTTGCGGCGGCCGGGGTTGCCGAAAACCTGTATTTGAACAAGTATCCTGAAGCCAACAGGCCGGTAAATGACAAGGGGCAGACAAGCGGTGAGTCTTCCGATACGAGCGGATGGGTGATTGCGTCCACGAATTGCCCGATTGTTATCACCGGGCTGCCGGCGGGCATCCGATACGAAGTGACGGAAGATACCTATGCATCGCAGCGGTATCAGCAGAGCGGAATCCGAATGACGGGAACAATCAATGGCCTCAGCAACACGCCGGAAGGCGTGACGGAAACAGCGATTCCGCCAGCCAACACCGCTGAAGCGACCAACATTCGGAACTCCTATAACAATCTGACGCTGCATAAGCTGATCAGCGAAGACAGTTCCTTTGTCGATAATGACAGGGAATTCGAATTCGCGATCGAACTGAAGGATGAAAAAGGTGCTCCTGTAACCGGGACTTACGGGGATGTTGAGTTCAACGCAGGGAAGGCAACCGTTAAACTGAAGAACGGAGATTCGATCATTGCCAGTCAGATACCGGTCAAGTATGAGTACTCCGTTCACGAGAATCTCCCGACCGGATATGCGGTAACGTATACCCATACGGATAAAAACGGCAGTCTGGAAGGTGTCACCAAAAATGGTGTGATCGGGAAGATTTCCAATAACGGGCATGTGGTGGAGGCGACGAATACCTACTCCTCCGAAGGAACGGGTTCCATCAGCGTAACAAAGCTGATTAACCGGCAGGATGGTCAAAACTATGTATGGAACGACCGGGATCAGTATACCTTCACCCTCACCGGCCTGGATCATGCACCGATGCCGTCTAAGACAAGTATTACCATAACGAAGGATGATCCGAAGCATACGAAATCCTTTGGCGAGATTACATTTACCAAGGCCGGTATCTACCAGTACAGGGTGAAGGAAACCAAAGGAACTGTTGGCGGCATAACATATGATGAAGCTGAACACCCGGTTACAATCGAGGTGACGGACAATAAGGAAGGGGAACTGATTGCGTCCGGCGTAAGCAACCTGAACCAGACCGTTACAGTTAAAAATACTTATAGTGTCTCCGTGAAAGGAGAGATCAAAGTTCAGAAGCGGCTGGATGGCAGGGAATGGGTAAACAGTGATCAGTTTACGTTTGAAATCCAGGGGTCGGCGGGTGCGCCAATGCCTGCTCAACGGACCATTACTATCAGAAAAGCAGATGTCAATCATACTGTCAGCTTCGGAGAAATCGCATTTAACAAGGCTGGGACCTATACCTATCTGATCAAGGAAACCCAGGGTAATATTCCCGGAATTGAATACGATTCCGTAAGCCATGTAGTGACGATTAAGGTGATCGAAGATTCTGCGAATCATGGCAGCCTGATTGCCGACACCGGAAGCAGTCTGATCCAGACTGTACAGTCGATCAATACCTATCGCGCCACCGGAGAGGGCGAGGTTCAGGTACAGAAAGTACTGATTGGACGGGACTGGATGGATTCGGACGAATTCACATTCACGCTGAACGCGGTCGGGGAGGCTCCGCTGCCCGTGAATACAAGTATTACCCTGAACAGCAGCACTAAGGATCACATTCAGCCTTTTGAAAAAATTCCGTTTACCAAGGCCGGAACCTATACCTATACTGTGACGGAGAGTAAAGGATCAGCTAATCGCATCGGATATGATCCGACTGTTCAGCAGGTTGTATTTACGGTTGTGGATGATGGTATGGGCCATCTGTCAGCGTCTGCCAACAGTAAGCTGGTACAGAAGGTTCAGTTCACCAATCAGTACACCCCGGATGTTCCGGAATTCAACAAGAAGATTCTCGATATCAACGATACAACCGATGCGGCCATCGATTATAATGATCCGGAGAAGTACACCGGATGGCAGGACTCCGCGGATTACGATATCGGAGATGACGTACCGTATCGACTGCAGGCTGTGCTGCCGGATGATGTGACAAGCTATTATACATACCATCTTACCTTCCATGACAAATTGGAGGACACATTAAGCTTCAAGGACGATATTCGGATTATTGTCATGGATCAGAATCATCAGGTTCTGTCTGAACCCGGGTTTACAAAGAGTAGGGATCATAAAACCGATGCAGATACGTTCGCTGTCACGCTGAGCTGGGGGAATGAAACAGAACGGATCACAGACACCCGACTGAATAATGCAATCATTGAAGTCTATTTCAGCGCGAAGCTTCTGGAAAACGCGAATCTGGGCAAGCGGGGAAATGTCAACGAGGCGTATCTTGAATTCAGCAATCAGCCCAGTCTGAAGGACGGAGGCCAGATTGGAACGAATCAAACCGGGAAGACGGAGTATGATTCTGTTATTGCCTTTACCTACAAAGTTGAAATCAGTAAGGTGAATGAGGAAAATGAGGCGCTGACCGGAGCGGAATTCACTCTGGAGAAAAAGATCAAGGATCAGGCTGTAAACGAAGTAATCGGGGAGAAGATCGGAACCGTAACATGTACAGACGGCGCAACATTTATCTTTACCGGCCTTGATGACGGTGATTATATTCTGAAGGAGACAAAGACTCCCAATGGATATAAACCGATTGATCCGATAGAGTTTACGGTTGCCGCGGCACATAAGGATGAATGGGTTCTGCCGTATGATACTGCCAAAGATCCTTCGAAGAAAGTCATAGAACGGGAGGATATTCTGACGAACCTGACCGGTGAAAAGGCAACCGGAGAACTGGTTATTACCAGTATTGACCGGGAACAGGGACTGATCAGCGGATCTGTAACAAACGAGATGATCAGGACCTCGGCTGAAATCCTGAAGGTCTGGAATGACAATAATGATGAAGAGCATCTGCGGCCGCTGAGCGTAAATGTATCGCTGATGCAGACTGTCCATGGTGTGACGTCCGCGGTGACGGATCCTTCCGGCCAGGCTGTGACTTTTACGCTGAGCAATACTAATCAGTGGAAAGCCAGGATTGACAATCTGCCGGCCGCGAGCGGTTCGGATACGATCACTTATACCTGGAAGGAACAGGAAGTGAGCGGATACACCGCGGAAACAATAAAACCGCAGCCGGATGGAACGCTGACCGTGCTGATCAATACCCGTACGCCGGAGCGGGTGACCATTCCGGTGCGGAAAGTCTGGGCGGATAACGCAAATCAGGCCCGGCCGGAGGCCGTCACGGTTCAGCTGTTTGCCAACGGTATAGCCCGGGGCGAAGCGATCCGGCTGAACGCGGCGAACAACTGGCAGTCCGCCTGGACCGGACTGCCGAAGGCGGAAGGCGGCGCGGCGATCCGGTATACGGTTGAAGAGATCGATGTGCCGGAGGGATACGAGGCCGCGGTGAGCGGAAACGCGGAGACGGGATTCACTGTCACGAATACCCTGCAGCGGGGCGGGATCCGGATCGAGAAGGAATTCAAACTGGAGATTCCGGAGATCCGGCCGGAAGAGGAGCCGGAATACCGGGAGATTACGGTGAGCAAGGTCTGGGCGGATCAAGATAATCGGGACGGCAACCGTCCGGACAGCGTGACCGTGCGCCTGTACGCCGGCGGAACGGAAGTCGCCGCCGCGCAGATCACGGCGGCCGAAGGATGGCAGCATACCTTCTATGGACTGCCGGCCCGGGCAGACAACGGCCGCAGGATCCACTACTCCGTGAGCGAGGACGCGGTTCCGCTGTACGTCAGCGCCGTGAACGGCTTTACGATTACGAATACGTACCGGCCGGAAACCACCGCCGCGGCCGTGACCAAGATCTGGAACGACCGGGGGAACGAGATGAATCTCCGGCCTGAGAGCGTGCGGGTCAGCCTGAGCAACGGACAGGAAACGGTCGCGCACGCGGTACTGAGCGAAGAGAACGGCTGGAGCGCGGCGGTCAGCGGGCTGCCTACCATCGTGAACGGCCGGGAAGCCGAATACACCTGGACGGAAGAGCCAGTGATCGGATATGATCAGGAGAGCGTCACGCAGCAGGGAAGCCGGACGATCATCACGAACAAGGTCTGGGAGCGGGAGGCAATTCCGGAAAACATGAAGCCGAAGCGGACGCCGGGCAACACTTTCTATATCTTCGAGGATTATGATACGCCGCTGGGTGTGGAGATTATGATCAACCACGTGGGAGACTGCTTCGATTAAAAACCGGAGCGCTGCCGATTATCCTTCTACCGCTTGTCCTTATCGATCATCTCGAGAGAGACGGTGGCCAGCAGGGCGAAGGCCAGGATGAAGATGCCCAGCATCAGCCAGTTCCACGCGATATTCCGGAAGGTACGGGCGTATTCCGGCTTGTAGGCGGCTTCCGCCGTTTTGGTCTGCACCAGATTCTTTACACGCTCTTCTCCGAACAAATCCAGCAGATCGCCCACCGTGGCCTTCAGCGTGATGGTTTGATCCCGCCTGTCCCGCAGCGCTTTGTTCTCCCGGAGGAAATCCGCGATCTGGCCCACGGTGACGGGGCCGGTCAGCACCTCATCCCGGACGGTGGGGCTGACGTCTCCGGTTTCCAGCAGATCCGCGGCCTGGCCGACGGTCATGGAAGGAATGACCACCTCGTCCCGGCGGCGGACCACGGCCGGGCTGTCCAGCATGCGCAGCAGCTGATCCACGGTGATTTCACCGCCGATTTCCACCTGCCGCATGCCGGACAGAGTATTCCAGCCCGTAACCATGGGCAGCTCGTTATACCCGCTCTGGGCGGCGATGACCCGGATGCCGTAATTGGAAATGGTGAAATTGGACAGGGGCCGGCACCAGGAGGGCAGCGGCAGAATGCCGCCGGAGAACACCAGCTGGAAGATCAGCACGAAGGGCATGACCGTCATGGCGCCGGTGGTGGTCTGGCTGACGCTGGAAATAAACAGGCTCATCATATCGGCGGCATAGGAAATCAGCAGCATGGAGATGCCGACATCCACGATCATCCAGGGCGTCATGAAGCCTTTGTCGGGGAACTGAATGCCCGCGATCTTCATGACATACATGCTGATTCCGGTCTGGGCCAGACAGAGCGTGAACTGGTAGATCATATGAGCGGCCATATAGGACGTGATATGCAGGCCGGAACGGTGTTCCCGCTTGATGATCGGCCGCTCCCGGCAGATGGCCTGGATGGAGTTGAAGCAGCCGTTCCAGAGGGCTACGCAGGTCATGGCCAGCGCGCCCATCAGGCTGCCCTCCATATTGATGAAGAGCTTGTTCCGGATGACCATGGCGACCAGGGCGGCAATCACCGCGGCCATGGGAAGGACCTTCCAGTCGCTTTCGTTGATAAAGAAGCGGTACTGTTTTCCCAGATAGATGGGAACCTGGCTGGTGCGCCCCCGATGACGGAAACCCCGCTCCCGCTTCTCCCGCCGCTCAGCCGCAGGCGGTTCCGTTCTGATCTCAGGCATGATGCACCTCCGCGTACTTCAGAATATACTCATCCGCCAGTCCGTCTCCGCCTTCTTCCTTCCGGTTGACGGACTTGACGATTTCCTCCATTTTTTCCCGCCGGAAGAAGGCCCGGGCTTCCGGAATCGGGCCATACCAGGCCAGACGTCCCGTGCGGTTCCGGTCCTTAGCCAGGACGATCACATCGTCGAACAGGTCAATGACCCGGTCCGGCGTATGGGTGATCACGATAATGATTTTGCCCTGATCCGCAATCCGGCGGAGCTGCAGGAAAAGCTCCCGGGCCATGACGCCGTCCAGACCGGAATCCGGTTCATCCAGAATAAACAGGGTGGGATTCGGAATGAACTCCATGGCGATCGACAGCCGCTTCCGCTGACCGCCGGACAGCTTGGAAACCTGCTCCCGCCTGACCGGCGTGAGACCGAAAATATCCATGACCTGTTCCACGCGCTCCTGCCGTTCGGAATGGGAGAAGCTGCTGGGAAGCCGGAGCGCGGCGGCGTCCATCAGGGTCCGGTACACGCTGTCGGATCCCCGCATCAGATCCTGCTGCGGCACGAATCCGATATCGTACTGCATCTCCTTATAATGCTTATACATGTTTTTTCCGTTGATGACGACTTCGGCTTTGGCGGGCTCATAGCCGTTGACCGCGTTGACAAAGGTGGTTTTTCCGGCTCCGGATCCGCCGAGCAGCAGAACCATATGGCCGGGCTGAATTTCCATACAGATATCCCGCAGCAGCACCTTTTTCCGGAAAAATTCCCGGCAGGAGCGCTCTTCCAGATTGACCGTCAGCCCTTCCTCCAGCACATTCGCCTTCCGTCCGGAGAAGAAAACCGGCGCGTCATCCCGGATCTCCTTCGCTTTCCAGAGCGGCTGATATTTTTTGCCGAAGCCCCAGATCAGGGCGGGAATCGCGTCCACGAGCATCCAGGGAAGGATCCACCATTTTTTCTGATCAAAGACTTCGATCAGACCGAGGTAGACCCTGAAGAGATAAACGGTCTGCAGCAGCCAGATCAGGAGGGAGACAACCGCAAGGATATCCGCGGCATCCGACCGGGACGGAACGAAATAGGAGGAACAGCTGACCAGGATCTGCAGCACTTCCAGAACGGCCAGGGGCCTTCCTTCCAGCTCTCTGTCCGAACAGAGCGCCAGCTGATAGATCCGGGCGACCGGCACCAGCGCCCACCAGCCCTTCAGGCCGCATTTTTCAAAGATTTTCCAGAGACCGATCAGCCAGAGAACCGCCTGGGCCAGAAATAGCGGGTGAACCGCCGTTCCGAAAAGAACCAGGCAGATCATATCCGGAAGATGCGCCTGGATATTCATGGCTTTCCCTTCTTTCGCTACTTTCTACCGGGAAACAGTCAGTTCCGCAGGACGCTGCAGGCAATGGAGATTCCGTCAATGGCGGCGGAAACAATGCCGCCGGCGTATCCGGCGCCTTCTCCCACGGGATAGAGTCCCATGAAGGCCTCCGCCTCGCCGGAGGCGGAGCGAAGGAGGCGGACCGGGGAGGAGGAACGGGTTTCGGGACCGGTCAGCACCGCGTCCGGCAGGGCGAAGCCCCGAAGCTGGGCATCCATGGCTCGGATGCCTCTTTTCAGATTTTCCGTCAGAAAGGGCGGAAGCACCGCCCGCAGATCCGCGGGGACCACCCCGGGCCGGTAGGAGGGCTGAACCGATCCGAAAGACCGGGTTTCCCGGTCTGCCAGAAAATCCTCCACCCGCTGGGCCGGAGCGCGGAAGGTTTCCCCTCCGGCCCGGAAGGCCGCCCGCTCGATGGCGCGCTGCAGCACGTATCCGGCCAGGGGATGATCCTCCCCGAAATCCTCCGGACGGACGCCGACCAGCAGGGCGGCGTTGCTGTTCTCATCCGCCCGGGCATGAAGACTCATTCCGTTGGTGACGACTCCGCCGGGCTCGGAGGCCGCGGCGATGACCCGTCCGCCCGGGCACATGCAGAAGGTATAGACCCCGCGGCCGTCCGGCGTATGACAGACCAGTTTATAGGAGGCGGCCCCCAAAGCCGGGTGACCGGCGAAGGAGCCGTACTGGGAGCGGTCGATCAGGGTTCGCGGGTGCTCGATCCGGACGCCCATCGCGAAAGGCTTAGGCTCCATGATCACGCCCTGGGAAAAGAGCCCGTGCATCGTATCCCGGGCGGAATGCCCCACGCAGAGCAGCACCGTATCGGTCCGGATCTCCCACGATATCCGGCGGCCGGAGGAATCCGGAGCGGCGGACGCGGACGGGGAATCCGCACCGGCGGGCCGGGAGACCAGGGCGCCGGTAACCCGGGCGCCGTGGAGCAGAAGACGGTCCAGCCGGGTTTCAAAAAACACTTCGCCCCCCAGGGCGATGATCTCCCGCCGGATGGAGGCCACGACGGATTTCAGCCGGTCGGTGCCGATATGCGGCTTCTGGTCGATCAAAATTTCCGGCGGCGCGCCGTGGGCTACAAAGGTTTCCAGCACCTGCTGCATCCAGGGAGACTTGATTCCGCAGGTGAGCTTGCCGTCCGAAAAGGCGCCGGCGCCGCCTTCGCCGAACTGGACATTGGACTCGGGATCCAGCAGGCCGTCCTCGCTCATCCGGTCCACGTCCCGGGTTCGCCGGTCCACCGGTTTGCCGCGCTCGATCAGGATGGGCCGGGCGCCGGCGGAGGCCAGGGTCAGCGCGGCAAAGAGACCGGCCGGTCCGGCTCCGACCACCAGGGGCCGGGAGGACAGGGAGCTCGCCGGCAGCGGCTGCGGACGCGGGGCGGACACGGGGGAGAGAAATTTATATTTTTTCAGAAAGAAGGCTTCGTCCTTCAGCTTCAGATGGACGGAGACCACAAAATGCACATCTCCCTTCTCCCGGGCGTCCACGCTGCGGCGGACCACCGAGAAAGAGAGAAGGGAAGCATCGGGGCATTTCAGCTTTTTCAGAATCAGACTGCGGAGCGTGCTCTCCGTGTAATCCAGGGGAAGGCTGAGGTTGCTCAGTCGAAGCATGGGACATCCTCCTCGGGGTCGTGCCAGCGCAGGGATTCGGGGTTCAGAAAAGCTTTCTCCGGATAGTAAACCCGGGTCAGCTCCAGCCCGTGAGCCGGGGCCGTCATGCCCAGATCCAGACGGTTCAGCGAGGAAAAGGCGCGGTCAAAGGCGTCCGGAGCCCGCTTGCCCAGCCCGATTTCCACTACGGTGCCGGCGATAATCCGGACCATATTATACAGAAAAGCGTTTCCCGTGACCGTGAGGATCCATTCCGCGTCCCGGATTGCCAGGCGGGCTTCGGAAAGCGTGCGGATCGTGGTTTTCGCCGTGCCGCCGGCCGCCTGAAAAGCGGAAAAATCATGGGTTCCGGGAAGGGAGCGCAGCGCTTCCTCCACCGGAGCGGCCGCCAGGGGAACCGGCACATGCCAGCAGGTATTGCGCCAAAGCGCGGTGCCGTGGCGCCGGTTCAGAATGCGGTAGGTATAGGTCTTTCCGGCGGAGAGAAAGCGGGCGTGAAAGGCGGCGGGAACCTCCCGGCCTTCCTGAACCCGGATATCCGGCGGGAGCAGATTGTTCAGGACGAAAGGAAACTTATCCGGAGGAATCGTACAGCCGGTATCAAAATGCACCCGCTGGTCCAGGGCGTGCACCCCGGCATCCGTGCGGGAAGAGCCGGTGACCGTTACGGGGTGGCCGCAGGCCTCGGACAGCTTTTCCTCCAGCACCTGCTGCACTCCGACAGCGTTCAGCTGGCGCTGCCAGCCGGCATAGGCGGTCCCGTCATATTCAACGGTCAGCAGGATGCGCTTCAAAACAGAATCCCCTCCAAGATGATCAGCGCCAGAAAGACGGCGGTTATGCCGCAGGCAGCCGCGTCGTTCCGGGTCAGCTTCAGTACGCGCAGGCGGGTACGTCCTTCGCCGCCATGGTAGCAGCGGCTCTCCATGGCCATCGCCAGCTCGGAAGCCCGGCGGAAAGCGCTGACAAAAAGCGGCACCAGCAGGGGAACCATCGCCCGGGCCCGGGTGACCAGATTCCCGGATTCAAAATCCGCTCCGCGGGCCATCTGCGCCTTCATGATTTTATCCGCTTCCTCCAGCAGGGTGGGAACGAAGCGAAGGGCAATGGTCATCATCATCGCCAGCTCATGGGCGGGGAAGTGAATGACCTTCAGGGGAGACAGGAGAATCTCCATGGCGTCGGACAGAGCGACGGGAGAGGTGGTCAGGGTCAGCAGGGACGTGCCCACCACCAGGAAGATCAGCCGCAGGGAGTAGAAAAGGGCCAGCAGAAAGCCTTCCTTTGTGATCCGGATGACCCAGAAGGAAACCCAGACCGTATCCCCGGCGGTAAAGAACAGGTTCAGGAGAAAGGTGATGATCAGAATCAGACGCAGCGGCTTCAGCCCGCGGAACAGCATTTTCAGCGGAACATGGGCCATGCGGGCGGAAAAAACAACGAAAGCGGTCAGCAGCAGATAGCCGATCCAGCTTTTGGCCAGAAAGACGGCGACGATAAAGACGATGGTGAGCAGCAGTTTGACCCGGGGATCCAGACGGTGCACCGGACTGTCCACCGGATAATACTGGCCCAGCGTAATATGATTCAGCAACCGGCTCCCTCCTTCCACAGACGAAGCAGGTGCTGCTTCAGTTCCTCCGGCCGGTACAGGTCCGCCGGAAGCGGAATTCCCGCCTCCCGGAGCCGGCAGCAGAGCTGAGCCGCTTCGGGACGGGCCAGCCCGGCCGCGGAGAGCATTTTTTCCTGCGCGAAGATCTCCCGGGGCGTGCCATCCGCGATCAGCCGCCCTTCCGAGAAGACAAGCAGGCGGGAGGCCAGCCGGGCCATATCATCCATGCTGTGGGAAACCATCAGAACCGTGATCCGATCCCGGGAATGCAGTTCCTCCAGCATGGACAGGATGCTGTCCCGCCCCATGGGATCCAGCCCGGCCGTGGGCTCGTCCAGAATCAGGACGGAGGGCTTCATGGCCAGGACGCCCGCGATGGCCACCCGGCGCATCTGGCCGCCGGAAAGCTCGAAAGGACTCCGGGGACCGATTTCCTTCCGGTCCAGATGGACGCATTCCATGGCATAGTCCACCCGCCGCTCGATTTCCTCCTGCGGCAGTTTCTGGTTCCGGGGGCCGAAGGCGATATCCTTTTCCACGGTTTCCTCAAAGAGCTGGTATTCCGGGTACTGAAAAACCAGGCCGATCCGCTGCCGGAGCGCCCGGCGGTCCGTTTTATCCGCGTTCAGGTCCACGTCGTCCACCAGGACCTGGCCGGAGGTGGGCTTCAGAAGCCCGTTCAGATGCTGGACGAGGGTGGATTTGCCGGAACCGGTATGACCGACAATCCCGACAAACTCACCGGATTCCACCCGGAAAGAAATATCCTCGAGCGCCACGGTTTTCAGGGCGCTGTCTTCGCCGTAGCAATGGGTCAGGTGACGGACTTCGATGGACATAAAAGCCGGCTCACCTCCCGTACCATATCGTCAACTGTCATAATTCCGGAAGGAAGAGGCATGCCTTCCGACCGGAGCTGATCCGCCAGATCGGTCATATGGGGAACATCCAGATGCATTTTCCGCATTTCTTCCACCCGGTCAAACACTTCCCGCGGGGTGCCTTCCGCCTGGATTTTCCCGCCCGTGATGACCAGCACCCGGTCCGCCAAGGCGGCTTCCTCCATGAAGTGGGTGATCCAGACGACCGTGATGCCCTTCTGCCGGTTCAGCATCCGGACGGTATCCATGACTTCCCGGCGGCCGGAGGGATCGAGCATGGCGGTCGCTTCATCGGCGATAATGACGGAAGGCTCCATGGCCAGGATGCCGGCGATGGCCACCCGCTGCTTCTGACCGCCGGAGAGCGTATGCGGAGCGGCGCCCTCGTACCGGTTCATCCGGACCGCGGAGAGAGCCGATTCGATCCGGGGAATCATCTCATCCGTCGGAACCCCCAGGTTCTCCAGACCGAAGGCGACATCCTCCCGGACGACGGTGGCGACGATCTGATTATCCGGATTCTGGAAGATCATTCCGGCCCGGCGGCGGATCTCCCAGACCAGCTCTTCCTTCCGCGTATCATAGCCGCAGACCACCACATTGCCCTCCGTCGGCAGATAGAGGGCGTTGATCAGCTTGGCCATCGTGGATTTGCCGGATCCGTTGTGCCCCAGGACGGCCACGAACTCCCCGGGGCGGATCCCGGCGCTGATGCCGGAAAGAGCAGGCTCCGGAGCCTCGTCATACCGGAAGGTGACGTCGGTCAGGGTAATACGGTCGGTGTCTTGCATGAAGAACCTCCTGGGGGATCAGTTGACGGTGAGTTCAATCAGATGAATCTGGGGAGGACAGAGAAAACGAATGGGGATTTTGGAGGTGCCGACCCCGTTGGAGATCAGCAGATCTGCCCGGTTTTCCGTCAGCCAGCCGGATAGGTAACGGTCCGGCACATCATCCCCGAATCCGAAAATATTGTTGAAGAGCCGGATCTGCCCCCCATGGGTATGACCGAAAAGTCCCAGGTCAAACCAGCCGATCCGGCCGGAGGCATCCGTCGCCAGGTGAGCGTTCGGCAAAACCGCGGGGCTGTGGGAAAGCAGAATCACATAATCGGAGGAAGAAACCCGGGAGGAAACGGCGGCAAGATCCGGCTTTCCCCGCACGGCGTCATCCACGCCGGCGATATAGATGGTGGAGCTGCCCATCCGCACCGGGACCGTTTCGTTGATCAGGGGAATCACGCCCGCTTTGCGCATCGTATCGGTCAGGTGCTCCAGTTCGTAATCGGTTTCGCCCCGGTCCGTATCACCGATGACGCCGTATACCGCATAACGCGCGTGAATATTGGACAGATTCTGAAAAAACCGGACGGCGGTCCGGTTATCCGTGCCGTAACCGCCTCCGAACAGCACGATATCCGGCTTTAAGCCGTTCACGGTATTGACCAGATTATTGATATCCGTGTTCGAGAACCAGAAGCCGTAATGAATATCGGAAAGGAAGACCACGTTCAGGTGATTGGCGTCGGCCGGCAGATCCTCCGCCCGCCGCACCACCCGTTCCGTTCTCCAGATCCGGGCCTCCAGAAAGGGATAGACGAGGAAGACCAGGAGGATGATGATCACGATGAGGACGATCCGGCGCCTGCGCCTGTTCTTCATCTGATGCCGGCCGCGGCCGGAGGCGCCGGAAGCGATGGGCCAGGGCTGAGAAGAAACGTGCTTCCCGCGATAGGTATTCATGCGCGCCTTCTCTCCTTTCGCATCGCGGCGTGCCGCGGAATCCGCCTGTCCGGAACGGGAAAAACCTGCTCCGGAAGCAAAACAATATTATATACCTGTTCCGGTGATTCTTCAAGGACGGGAAAACGGGAAATCGCCCGTCAGACGCGGGGAAGATCACTTCGCAGCAGGGACCAGAGAACCGTATCCACCATCTCCCCCTTGTTGAAAACACGGCCCCGGAGGACTCCCTCCCGGGTGAAACCGCATTTTTCCAGCACCCTTCCGCTGGCCGGATTGCGAAGGTCATGCTGCGCCTCCAGCCGGTGAACGGGAAGGTTGTCAAAAGCGGAACGAACGACGGCGGACAGCGCCTGGGTGGCCAGCCCGTGATTCCAGCAGGGACGGGCCAGGCTGTAACCCAGCTCGGCGGAGCGGTTCAGCGAGGAATACCAGACAAATCCCATCGATCCGATGACCCTGCCGGTGGATTTCAGCTCCAGCATCCAGGAGGAAGGCATCCCTTCCCGGTACAGGCGGCGCAGATACCGGATATAAGCCCGGCTCTCGCCGACAGAGGTATGGGGATCCCAGAGCACATAGCGGGCGACTTCCGGATCGGCCGCGTAGCAAAAGACATCCTCCGCATCCTTCCGAAGAGCGGTCCGGAGAATCAGATCGGGGGTTTCCAGCCGGGGCAGGGCGGAGAAATAAGCCCGTTCGGAAAGAAACTCTCCGGACTCGATGGCCACGCGGCGCAACAGACGATTCAGCATTTTTTTGCCTTTCGGGGGAACGGCGGAGGCCGTACCGTCGTTATGATTGATGAACCGGTTGATTCATTCGACGGGGAAAGAGGGAAGTCCTGCTCCGGCGGCGTTGACAATTCAACAGGCGCTGGCGTAAAATACGAATGTTCGGAATTCAATAGAAGGTCCGGGAGGAATGAAACATGAACCAGAAACATCATCAGGAGTACCGGCGGCTTCTGGCCGCGATGCTCGCGGCGGTTATGCTGCTGTTTTCATGCGCTGCCGCGCTGGCTGAAGATCCCGCGCTGCCGCAGGTGACCGTCAGCTGGACGGACGGGGAAGGCAATCCGCAGTATGCCGTTTCCGCGCCGGTGGCCGGCGCGGAGGGAAGCTACTGGATTCTGCTTCCGGCCGGAACGGATTTCAGTGCCCTGTCGATGAGTATCTACTGGGGAATTCATCCTGAATATATCTATACGCTGGCCACCGCTTCCGGCGAAGGAACAGATCTGAGCCAGATTCAGGTGTCCGACGCGGGGAGCGAAGGGAATGAATGGAACCGGATTACCGTGACCTATCATTCTCCGGAAGGGGAGCCTCTGGGATCCTTCGCCCTGTATCTTTCCACGCAGACCGGCGCCGAAAACGCCGTGATCGCCGCGGAACCGACGGAGGAACCGACGCCGGAACCCACGGAGGAGCCGACGCCCGAACCGACGGAGG
>SVGS01000002.1 GCA_015056205.1 Clostridiales bacterium
GCATTGTCAGGGATCCAAATTATACTGATGTGAAAGACTAATTTCCATGTCCACAGAACTGGATTCTCGTGAAAGACTTACTTCCAGTCGCCGCCCCCGGTACTGGAAGCAACCTTTTCACTTCAGCTTCCTGAATTTGTATGATCCGGTACGTATTTTTCCCTTGACAACATCCGACCCCCTTTGTATAATACAGTCAATCCCGGTTTTCCTATTTTATATATGGTAATAACAGACAAACCGCCTGTCTGTTTTATGTTCGTTTTCTGTGGCGGAAAAAAGAAAAGGGAGGGTATCTGTTCCATGAAGAAATTTGCCAGACTGCTCTGCCTGGTGCTTGCCCTTGTGATGGTCGCTCCTTTCGCCTTTGCGGAAGATCTGGGCACCATCTACCGTCAGCACTTTGGCAACGAGGAAGCCCAGGGTCCCGTCACCACGGAGCCCGTTACCGTTGACGTATGGCGCGGCTTCTCCTCTACCGTGATGGACACGCTGGCCGACTGCGAGACCTTCAAGAAGATGGAGGAAGTCACGGGCGTGAAGATCAACTGGGTGTATCCGCCGGTTGGATCCGAAACCGATAACTTCAACCTCCGCGTAGCTTCCGATGACCTGCCCCACATGTTCTCCACCCCGCCCGCCTATGCCGGCGGCATCGAGACGGCTGTGGAAGACGGCGTCTATCTGGACTATGCTCCCTATTTCGAGAAGGGCTACACCCCCAACCTGCAGTATCTGTTCGAGCACTATCCTGAAATCGCCAAGGACGCGAAGCAGGATTCCGGCGCCATGATCTGCTGGTACATGCTGGACTATGTACCCTCCAGCCCCTGGAGCGGCCTGTGGGTACGGCAGGATCTGCTTGAAAAAGCCGGTCTGGAGCCCCCGAAGACCATCGAAGACTGGGACAACATGCTGCATGTGTTCAAAGAGAAGTTCGGAACCCTGCTGGGCTGCAACATCCCCCAGTGGTACGGTGTAGCGACCAACTATCAGTTCGCCGCTTCCTATGATTCCGCTTACGGCTGGATTGCCAAGGATGGCACCAAGGCTGCTTATGGCCCCATCGAACCCGGCTACAAGGATTTCCTGGCGCTGCTGCACAAGTGGTACGAGGAAGGCATCCTGGATCCCGACTTCGCGACCATTACGGATGCTGACTATCAGTCCAAGATGGCTGACGGCACCTACGGCGCCTTCGGTTCCGCCTACGGCGAAATCGGCCAGGCCAAGGTCACCGGCACCAACAACAATCCTGAGTACAAGCTGCTGGCGGTCGGTATGCCCACCTCCTATGAAGGACAGAAGACCCACCTGCGCCAGACCGACTTCATCGTCCGTACCGACTATGACGTGCTGACCACCCGTGCGGTGAAGGAAGGCATCGAAGAGACCGTGATCCGCTGGAAGGACTTCTGGTACAGCCAGTTCGGCGGCGATCTGTGCTCCTACGGCCCCGAAAACGTCAGCTACAAGTGGGTAGACGCCGGTGACGGCCGCGAAAAGCTGGAATGGATCTATGAAGATACCGGCATTATCTCCAAGGGCAATGACAAGGACTTCTGGACCGTATATCCGCTCTTCAAGCTGCACAACTGGGGCTATCTGCGTGACTCCACCGCTTACGAGATGCAGCCCGAAGTCTGGCAGTGCATCGAAGAGTGGGGCAAGGACGGACATGACTGGTTCATGCCGCTGATCACCCCCACCGCCGAAGAATCCGCGGAACTGGCCCGCATCATGACGGACATCGATACCTATCGCACGGAGATGACCTATAAGTTCATTACGGGTCAGGAATCCCTGGATAACTTCGATGCTTTCGTGGAGCAGATCAAGAGCCAGGGCATCGAGGACGCGGTTGAACTGCAGCAGGCAGCCCTCGATCGCTACAACGCCCGTTAATCATCCCGACTTCAGCCGGGCGGGGGGGACCTCGCCCGGCCTTTTCATCAGATAGACACAGGAAAAAGATTCAGACAACAGGGAGATGACACGGAGATGACAACAGCTATCAAAGCCACGCCGGTCCCGGCCGGTGTGGACTGGAAACGGTTCGCGGTCATCGGACTGTGCGCGCTGACGCTGGTGGTTTTGCTGTTTACGACGCAGCTGAACGCGGTGGACAGAAAGACAGGCGAAGCGCTGAGCCTCACGGGGCTTGATTTTCTGCAGGGAAATACCGCCGGAAAATCCGCCGGGTCCTGCCATCCGATGATCATTGCCGCCATCCTTTTTACGGTGATGGGAATTGCCGCGGCCTGGTTTGCACCGGATAAATTTGTCTATTCGATCGTCGGCGCGATTTTTCTGGCTGTCTCCGTGTTCATGTTCCGTTTTGACGTTACCTATCAGGCAAAGGGCGAATTCGGACTGGACAAGGACAGCCTGTTCTTTACCGCGGGATGGATGGCCGCGATGGGGCTGTCGATCATCAATCTCGGTATGGTGATCTGGCGGAAAACCGGCCGCACGATGGATCTTCGCCGGGCGGAAATCGAAGCGACCCGGGTCAACGCGAACATCCGGTCCGGCTACCGGGTCCCGACGACCTGGCAGATCATCAAGCGGGATTTTTCCAAGCACTGGCCGATTTATCTGCTGATCCTGCCGACCATTATCTTCTATATCGTATGGTGCTACGGTCCCATGTACGGGATCATGATCGCCTTTAACAACTATAAGGCGAAGGGCGGCATCACGGGAAGCGAATGGGTCGGACTGCAGTGGTTCCGGGATTTCTTCCGTTCCGCCTACGCCTACCGGACCATCCGCAATACGCTGCTGATCAGCTTCTATAACCTGCTGGTGGGCTTCCCTGCTCCGATTATTCTGGCGCTGCTTCTCAACGAGATGCGGGCGCGGAGATACAAGCGCGTGGTGCAGACGGTAACCTACATGCCATACTTCATCTCTCTGGTGGTTATGTGCGGTATTCTGACGGACTTCTGCTCCACCACGGGTCTCTTCGGAGAAATCCAGAAAATGCTGGGCGTCGACAGCCCGGTAAACCTGCTGGGCGACGCGAAGTATTTCCGTACGGTGTACGTCGGGTCGGAAGTCTGGCAGCGTCTGGGCTGGGATTCCATCATCTTCCTGTCGGCGCTGGCCGGCATTGACCAGGAACAGTATGAGGCGGCCACGATTGACGGCGCCGGCAAGTTCAAGCAGGTGCTTCACGTGACCCTGCCCGGAATCCTGCCGACAATCTCGATTCTGCTGATCCTGCGTATCGGTTCCCTCATGGGCGTAGGATACGAGAAGATCATTCTGCTGTACAACGGCCTGACCTATGAGACGGCGGACGTGGTTTCCACCTACGTTTACCGCAAAGGTATCGTGGACGCGAATTTCTCCTTCTCCACCGCAGTCAACCTGTTCAACTCCGTAATCAACTTCCTGTTGGTGATCTTTGCCAATAAGATAAGCGCACTGCTCACCGAAAACAGTCTGTGGTAAGGGAGGGATGAGCATGCAGAAAAGCAGAAAACTGATGACCACGGGAGAGAAAACCTTCCAGGTGGTCAACAATCTGATCATGGCCATCCTGTGCGTGATCTGTATCTATCCGCTCTGGTATGTGCTGGTCTGTTCCCTCAGCGATCCGGTGCAGCTCTACGCGCAGCGGGGCATCATGCTCTGGCCGCTGGGCCAGTGGTCCACCCGGGGCTATACGCTGGTCATGGAGAACCCGAACATCCCCATCGGCTTCCGAAACACCCTGATCTACATGGGCGTCGGAACGCTGATCAACATGTTCCTGACCACCACCGCGGCGTACGGCCTGAGCCGGAAGCACTGCTACTGGAACGGCACCATCATGAAGTTCATTGCTTTCACGATGTACTTCCAGGGCGGCCTGATTCCTTTCTACCTGATGGTGAAGGGAATGGGACTGCTGGATACCTTCTCGGGCATCATCCTGCCGGTGGCGGTGAATACCTGGAACCTGGTCGTGATGCGGACCGCCTTCGCCGGAATCCCGGACAGCCTGGAGGAATCCGCCCGGCTGGACGGCGCCAACGACTGGACCATCCTCTGGCGGATCTTCTTCCCGCTGGCCCAGGCGACCGTAGCGGTTATCGCGCTCTTCTACGCGGTGACCTGGTGGAACAACTGGTTCAATCCTTCCATCTTCCTGTCCAGCAAGGATAAGTATCCGCTGCAGCTGGTACTTCGCGAAATCCTGCTGAAGAACGATACCTCCTCCATGACGCAGATCGGCTCGGTCGGACAGAGCCAGCAGGAGCAGTTCCGGATGCTGGTGAAATACTGCACGATCATCGTGGCGACGGTGCCGATCCTGGTGGTGTATCCCTTCCTGCAGCGCTATTTCGTCAAGGGCGTGATGATCGGATCGATCAAAGGATAATTGTGTTTTCCGAAATAAGGGCATGCCGCCGGGCATGCCCTTTTTCGGAAAAATACCTTCACGCCGATCCGAACCGGCCGGCGTTTTCCGAAGGCACAAAACGAAAAACGAACAAAAAAGGAGAGCCCGCAAATGCGTAAGGAAAGTCTGAATCTGAACTGGTCTTTTCGGGAACACGACGCTTTTTTCCTGGAGCCGCCCAGAGAGGCGCTGACAGTCAATCTGCCCCATGATTATATCGTAAACCGGCCCCGGTCCGCCTCCGCCTATGGCGCCGCGCCCAACGGCTTCTTCGGGGACGGAGAAGGAGTTTATGAAAAGGTCCTGGAAATCCCGGAGGAATGGGCAGGCAAACGGACGGTGCTGGATATTGACGGCGCGTATATGAATACCGAAGTGGAGCTGGACAGGGAGCTGGTTTCCCAGCATCCCTACGGGTATACGCCCTGGCTGGTGGATCTGACCGGGCGCCTGACCCCGGGCAGCCATACCCTGAAAATCAAAACCCAAAGTCGGCAGCCGTCTACCCGCTGGTACAGCGGAGGCGGGCTGTATCGGGGCGTCAGCCTGTGGGTGGGAGAAGAGACCGGCATCCTGCCCTGGGATCTCTTTGTCACGACGCCGGAGGCAGATGCGGAGCGGGCGCTGGTGAAGGCGGAAATCCTGCTTTCCACCGCCGCGGCTCAGGCGAAAGACGCCGTGATCACCGCCCGGGTGGCGGACGCGGCCGGAAACACGGTGGCGGAAGGGAAACTCCATACCCGGGTGCGTCCGGGCGAAAAAGCCAAATCCGGCCTGTGGATGACGGTGGAAAACCCGGCGCTCTGGAGTCCGGACACGCCGAACCTGTATACGCTGCGGGTGAAGGTTTCCGTGACGGGACAGGCGGAGGAAGAAGCGGAAACCCTTTTCGGAATCCGACGCTACGAGGCGGACGCGGAGCGGGGCCTGCGGCTGAACGGAAAGCCTCTGAAGCTGAAGGGCGGCTGCATTCACCATGATCACGCCTTCCTCGGCAGCGCGGCCTATCCCCGGGCGGAAGAACGGAAGATTCAGATTCTGAAGGCGGCCGGCTACAATGCCGTGCGCATCAGCCACTATCCGCCCAGCCTGGCGATGCTGGAGGTCTGTGACCGCGAAGGGATGATCCTGCTGGACGAGGCCTTTGACTGCTGGCGTACGGGCAAGGTCGCGATGGATTATCATCTGTATTTTGAGGACTGGTGGGAGCGGGACGTAACCTGTATGGTGTTGCGGGACCGGAACCATCCCTGCGTCTTCAGCTATTCCATCGGCAACGAGATCTGGGAGCGGGACGGATCCGGAGACGGCTATGCCTGGGCGCACCGGATCGCGGATAAGATCCGTTCCCTGGACAGCACGCGCTTCGTCACCTCCGCCTTGAACGGGATCTTTGACGCCGATGCCTTCGTGAAAGCGCTGAAGGAAGCGGGCGGGGATCCCTCGAAGGTCAACTTCCAGAACCTGGAGCAGAAGCAAAACGAAGAAGACGCCTGGGGCAAAAAAACCGCCGACTATGCTTCCGCCCTGGATATCGTGGGATACAACTATCTGTTCCGTCGCTACGCGGATGATCACAAAAAGTTCCCGGGTCGGGTAATCATGGGCACGGAAACCCATCCCTTCAACACCTATGATTACTGGAAGGCGACGATGGACAATCCGCACGTGATCGGTGATTTTATCTGGACGGCCTTTGACAATCTGGGCGAGGCCGGCGTCGGCCGGGTGGTATGGAACAGCAGCGGGGAGGCTCACGGCTTTATGGGCGGATATCCCTGGCGCTCCTGCTTCCAGGGAGACATGGATCTGTGCGGCTACCGCACCGGCCAGAGCTATTACCGGGAAATCATGTGGGAAGCCTTCGAAGGCGGCAGCGATAAAATGGCGCTGTATACGACGCATCCCTGCCATTACGGAGACGGGTTCTGGGGAACCGGCTGGCACTGGCGGGACGTGGAGGACACCTGGAACTACGGTGAGGAATGGATCGGAAAGCCTGTTCCCGTCTTTGCCTATGCGGACGCGGAGGAAGTGGAATTCCTGCTGAACGGCCGTTCCGTGGGCCGGGCGAAGGTGGAGAAGCTGGAAGCGGCGATGGACATTCCCTATGAAAAGGGAAAACTGGAAGCTGTGGCGTACCGCGGCGGAAAGCAGACCGCCCGCACAGTCCTGGAGACCACCGGACCCGCCTGCCGGGTGGCTGCTGCGGCGGACCGCGCAGAAATCCGTGCCGATCAGCAGGATCTGGCCTATGTGGCGCTGACCCTGACCGACGGAAAAGGTGCAAGGGTTCCGGACGAAACCCGGAAGATTCACATCGAAGTGACCGGAGCGGGACATCTGGCCGGAATCGGAAACGGCAATCCTTGTACAGAGGAAAACTACGGAACGCCTTATTGCCTGGCCTATGAAGGGCGCGCCATGGCCGCGGTCGTCGCGGACACAGCGGGTGAAATCCGGATCCGGGCCTGGGCGGATGGGCTGGAGCCTGCGGAAATCACGGTTCAGGCCCGCTGAGGAGAATTTTCCTTTTCCCGCTTTTCCCCCGGATCGCGGCCTCCCCTGTTGTCACAGAAAACTGAAAGGAGTTTTTCATGAAAGCAATCGGCAGAATCTGGAACGGAACCTCTCTGATTGTCAAAATCCTGATCGGCCTTGCCCTCGGCATCCTGTTCGGGCTCCTGACGCCGCAGGCTGCCTTTCTCGGCATTCTGGGCAACCTGTTTGTCGGCGCGCTGAAGGGCATTGCGCCGCTGCTGGTCTTTGTGCTGGTCATCAGCTCCCTGGCCAACGCCACCGGCAGCATCGGCAAGCGCTTTTCGACGGTCATTGTGCTGTATCTGGTCAGCACGCTGGTCGCGGCCGTCATAGCCGTAGTCTCCAGCTTCCTTTTCCCCATAACCAT
The DNA here is from genome assembly GCA_015056205.1 of Clostridiales bacterium. Lineage (GTDB taxonomy): Bacteria > Bacillota > Clostridia > Christensenellales > Aristaeellaceae > Aristaeella. The sequence continues at coordinate 7,302 of SVGS01000002.1, forward strand.
CAAGCTGACCACCGGTGATGTCAATACCGTTCCTCCCGGAGAGCTGAAGGACATCTTCCTGTCCATCCTGGACAATCTCGTGCAGAATCCCATTTCAGCCATTGCCGAAGCCAACTATATCGGCGTGCTGGCGTGGGCCATCATGCTGGGGCTCGCGCTCAAGGCCTTCGCTTCCCCGGCCCTCAAGTCCTCCCTGCAGAACATCTCCGACGCTTTGTCGCGGGTTGTCCGCTGGATCATCGGCCTGGCGCCCTTCGGCATCCTCGGCCTGGTGTTTTCATCCGTTTCCACCAGCGGGCTGTCCATTTTCGCGGATTACGGCAGGCTGCTGCTCCTGCTCGTGGGAACGATGGCCTTCGTGGCGCTGGTCAGCAATCCTCTCATCGTGGGCCTGACCCTTCGCCGCAATCCCTATCCGCTGGTATTCAGGTGCCTGCGTGAAAGCGGCATCACCGCTTTCTTCACAAGAAGCTCCGCCGCCAATATCCCCGTGAATATGTCCCTGTGCGAGAAGCTCGGCCTGGACAAGGATTTTTATTCCGTGTCGATTCCTCTCGGAGCGACGATCAATATGGACGGCGCCGCCGTGGTCATCACCGTCATGACGCTGGCAGCGGCGCACACGCTGGGCATCGGCGTCTCCATTGTCAGCGCGATTCTCCTGAGCATCCTGGCCACCCTCTGCGCCGGCGGTACTTCGGGTGTGGCCGGCGGATCCCTGCTGCTGATCCCGATGGCCTGTTCCATGTTCGGAATCCACAATGATATCGCCATGCAGGTTGTCGCAGTGGGCTTCATCATCAGCGTCATCCAGGATTCCTGCGAGACGGCCATCAATTCCTCCAGCGATGTCCTGTTTACCGCCACGGCGGAATTCCGGGAATGGATCAGGAAAGGCCGGAAACTCCCCCTGTGAGCGCTCCGGCCGGCAAAAAGAAAACCCGCCTGAATAACGGAGGAAAAGCGGTATGAAATCCATCCGGGAACTTTTCAAGATCGGCAAGGGGCCGTCCAGTTCCCATACGATCGGACCGGAACGGGCGGCCAGGTTGTTTAAAAGCAAGCATATTCGTTGAAATTCAAGGTTTCGCAAGTCCCCAAACCACGTTATCCATTTCCCATCAGATCCGCCAGTGTATCTTCCGTAGCTACCGGTATCCAGTGGCCTTCCACGCAGATGTCCGGATTGATTTCCCGGATCGTGCCGGCCAGCTTCCCGCACAGATCGGGCCTTTTGATCCCAGTAAAGAAATCGTGGCCGGCGGAATCGCCGAGGAACAGCGTTTTATCCTGATCCACGCAGACCAGCGTGGAATCGTCCGTATGCGGCGCTTCAGCCTGAAGAATTCTGACCGTACAGCCGCCCGGATCCAGGGTCATCTCCCCGGAAAACACCAGGTCCGCCTGTTTGACGATCACTTCGGTCTCCGCGGCATATTCTCTTCGGATGCTTTCATGAAGGGCAAGGAATTCCCCCGGTCCGTTCTTTGCGATTTTATTCTTCCATTCCGCAAGATACGCGTCCGTCTTTCTGTTTGAAAGGGTCAGCCCGTTCACGGCATGCATTCCGAAAGTATGATCCCAGTGCCAGTGCGTCAGAACCGTCAGGCTCGGGAGCGGTAGGTTTTCTTTTTCCAGGAGTTTGTAAAACGCCCTGACATGGGCCGCCGAATGACCGGCGTCGACCGCCAGGCTCCAATGCTCCCCTTTCACATAGCCGAGATTCGGCCGGTCCCTTTCTTTTTCAAAAGGCATAACCCATATATGTTCAGTCAGCCGTTTCAGTTCCATTTCACCGATCCCCTTCCGTTCACGAAAAATCCTTCCGGACGGACATGCGGACCTCGCTGCCGTGTATGGTAATCCGAAGGCCGTCCGCAAGCTTTACAAGGACGGAGCGTTCATATCCGTCCCACTCTCCCGACGCCAGCCGGATCCGGCTTTCAGGAAGGTCAAAACATACGTCATCGCCGGAATCGGACGCCATCGCGCGCTCAAAGACGGACCGGAGTTTATCAAGGAAGCTCCCTTTCTGTTTCCCGGATGCGGCCGAAGCTTTCAGCAGCTTTTTCTTCTTTTTGTCCATCTCCGTCCGGACCGTCAGCAGCAGTTCAAACTGCAGGCCGATCCGTTCGATCCGGAAGGAAGCCGTCAGTTCACCGGTCACAATATGGATCATGCTCAGCATTTCTTCCGTAAACAGTACGAGGCGCAGGGTGTCCCGATGGTTCAGCCCGCTGCTGAGCGCCATTTTCTCCGCCTCGTCGGCCGCGTCTTTGAACCCGTTTCCGCGGTTGTCAATCCGGATGGTTTCCGAACAGATGATATCACCCTGCAGCGCTTTCAGTTTCAGACGGAGAGCCTCTGAAGCCTGGATCAGCGGCCTGCGGATATTCACATACCAGGTTTCACCGGCGTAGATGGAAATCAGCCGGTTCACCATGGACAGCATCATCTTCCTGCCGCCGTCGTCCGTTTTGTCCGCCGGGTCGGCATCCTCTTCCTTCTCGCCTGCTTTTTTGTCCAGCCGGGAGAACAGCGTGGTAACAAAAACCTCACGCTGTTCAGGCGTACATTTCCTGAACCATTCGTGAGTGGTACGGTCCACGATCCGGGAGACGTCCGTTACGCTTTCCTCTTCGAGGAAATGCCTTCCCATAACCAGCCAGTTGAACGGGTCATGCTGGAGGAAGAAGGAAACTTTTTTGGTCCGGACAACACGGTAAACGGGATTGTAATTCAGCAGCATGCCAACCATGGAGCCGGCCGGAACAAAAGAGCGGATCAGCGGCTCAATGCTCCGGTAGCCTTCGGAAGCGACGGTATCATCATCCAGGCCCGGCCCGTCGAAAGAGTAGATTTCCCGGATCCTTTCCCGGATTTCGGGGCTGGTATGCGCGGCGGAATACAGGGCAAGATTGCCGCCTTTGCTGTGCCCGACAAGAATGATCGGCCCCGTTGTTCTGCCAGCCGCCTGTTCCAGGTAAGCAAGGGCGGCCGACTGGGCGGGAACGGGCGTCATGTAGCACAACATAAAATCTTCCTTCCAGCCCACCAGCGAAGTGTCCGTACCCCTGAAGGCAACCACGGTGCCGGTATCGGGAACCGCCATGGTGATCGCGGAGAACTGGATATTGCGCGCAGGATCCACATCGTTCACCTGATCCGGAATCACGATATCCTGAAAGCGCCTGCTTTCCGCCATTTCTCTGAGAAAGCAGTTGCGAATCTCCGCGGTGTCAGCGATCCCGTCCTGCGGGCAGCGGTCCAGCAGTTCCGAGGTGGCCAGGCTGCCCAGCCGAAGCTCCTGTCCGTTCCCGAAGGACAGCTCGTTTTCCCCGAAATTGGCATAGGAGATCAGGGCTGCAATGACGCTGTCGATCTCATTCCAGCCGGATTCCGCGAACGAAAGGTCGCCGCGCCACCGTACATAGTCGAACACTGTGCCGTCCGGGATCTTTTTCCGGCTGTTCTGTTTTTTCTGTTCTTCCATGGCCGCATGTTCCTTTCCGGGGTGTATATAAAGCTTGTCAGCCGCCTTCAGTTTCCCTCTTTTCTCGGGTCACGGCGGAAGCACGGAATCTCCTTGCACGGCGTCCTGTAGGCATATCTTTCGCCGCGGCCGCCGATGGCATGATACCAGTTTCCCGTCACCTCGTTTACGATCCGGAGGGCGTCGGCGGTTTCCTCCATCTCAAACAGCAGAATGCGCTTGCGGATATGATCGTTCGGGCAATGGCAGGCCATCATCAGCTGCCGTGAAAAAGTATAAAAGAGCATCCCGTGTCCCCCGTCCAGGGAATAAAGCGGCTCTTTCCTTTGCTGCCAGGGGCCCGTGATTTCTCCGCTTTCGCTGACCGCATAGGATATGGCGTAACTGCCGCCGGAGGTAAACCCGGACCAGAGCATCAGCAATTTCCCGTCCGGAAGCCTGTGCAGGAACGGGCCGTCCGTCACGCCGCTTGCTCCCGTCCACGGGCCGTCGGAAGCACGGAAAAGGATGACCGGCTCCCCTGCCGCTTCCCCCAGATCTTCGGACAGCGGTATGGCGCAGATCTGTCCGTCATCCACCTGCAGCCATTCATGGCAGAATACCAGCCAGGGTTCGCCTTTCCGGTCAATATACAGCGTTCCGTCCAGGCAGTGCCAGCCCTCCGGCGTCAGCGGTTCTTCCCGAACCGGGCGGAACGGCCCCTTCGGGCTGTCCGACACCAGGCACTGGCAGCGGCGGTAAGTTCCTTCCGCCCGGAACGAGCTGATCAGATAGTACTTTCCCCGCCACAGATGGCATTCCGGAGCCCAGTAATCCCGGTCCGCCCAGAAACTGCCTTTTTCAAAGCACACCCGCGGTGCGGACCAATGGATCAGGTCCGGGCTTTCCAGCACATAGAAGTGGCCGGGACCGGCAGGCACATCCGGAAAACGTTCCGAATCCACGAACTGGACATAGGTATAATACCGGCCGCTTGCCTCGTCCGGGAGAATAAACGGGTCGCTGATATGGACGTCCCGGATATGGTACGGATAAGCTTTCAGGTCCGCCAGGTGATCAGCACACTGAAACATCGTATGTTCCTCCTCTTCGGTTCAGAAAGGTCTGCTTCTTATTCTACCTGTATTCCGGACGTTTGACAATGGAAAGAACCGGTTCAGGCAGGCGCTTTCAGTTCACTGATCATTGTCAGCAGGTCCAGATAAAACGAACGGATATCGTGCCTGTGCATCAGTCCGCCCTGCAGCCACATATGGTCCCCCCGGACAACCGGAAAAACGTTCCACATTCCGCATTCCGCGTTTTCCCTGTTCAGGGGCTTTGACGGGGCGCCTGTGGGAACCATCGCGGATACGGTGTTGACCAGTCCGTCGTTCTCTCGCCAGCTTTCATCGACGGCCATCCCGCCGGCCGTCCTGCCGGAATAGGCTCCGATCTGCCTGCTCCGCGCGACGAACAGCGGCTCCATCCCGCGCGCGGGAAGAAAGGTTCCGTCCGGCTGTTTTTTCGCGGCGCTGCAGGGTACGGAGAAATAAAATACATCCGGCAGGGTGGTGATCCGCAGGTTCAGTTCCCGCGCGCGGTCCAGATACATATCGTAGTTAGCATTGTCCCGCTCATCCCGCCCGTCGGGTTTGCCCTTTGTGCTCATCGACAGGATCCGGGCCAGAATCTTACTCCACCAGGGAACCTTCACACCGGCGGGATCAAAATCCGGATCCCGGAACAGGTCCAATGCCGTCGAGCCGTTCATGGGAGAAGCCAGGGTCACGATGCTGTGAATGGGGTTGTTCCCGAGGCCGGTAAACAGGGGCGATATTTCATCCGGCGGAGTATCCGCCCGTTCTTCCGCGTCCCCATGCGCCAGCAGTTCGGAAAACATGCGCACCGTCGCGCCTCCGAAGGAGTGGCCCAGCAGCACCAGGCGTTTCTTCCCGTTCCATTCCGGGATCAGCGGACTGCCCGAAAAGTCCCGGCCGTACCGGTCATGCCGGTATGCCGCGCTGTGAGCTTTTCCATAATCTGTCCGTGTCCCGGCAAGCTGCGCGTAGAGCTCGCAGGCCCTGTCCCAGGCGCTGCCGGCCGGCGAAACAGACGCGGCATAGCAATCGAAGCCTTTCTCCCGAAGGAAGGCCATCAGGTCGCCGCCCCGCATGCCCCAGTAAGGCATCCGGCGATAGGTTTTGTCATAGCTTCCCCAGCCGGAAAGGCCGTGCACAAAGACAAACTGTAAACCGCTCATCCGTTTCACCCTCCTGTCTCACGAATGATATCACTTCCGGTATTTCTTTGTCCATATTTGATAAAACCCATAATTTGGGTTATCGCCAAAAAGCTGGCGCTCCGGCACCCGGAGGAAAAAGCGGAGCCTGTTCCGGATCTGGCGGAAAGTGCCAGGCTCTATATCGACGCTCACTACATGGAACCGGTGACCGTCGCCGGGATTGCGGCTGCCCTGTTCGTCACCCCCGTCTATCTCGGCCAGGTTTTCCGGAAAGCCATGAACATGACAATCCGGCAGTATCTGATGACCGTACGGATCGAGCGGACCAAGGAACTGCTTGAGCGGACCTCCCTTCATGTCTATGAGATTGCCGACCGGGTAGGATTCGCCGAAAGCAAATACCTGGTTGCCTGCTTTCAGAAAGAAACCGGCCTTTCCCCCGCCGCCTGGCGAAGGGAAAAGGCCGGAAAATGACGCGCTGCCCGTCGGTCATTCCTTTATTTGATGATTGCCGCGGCAAATTCCGCGGCCGCTTTCAGATCTTCAGCATTGGGCCTGCCTTTGTGCATGCCCTTAAACTCACCCTTGCAGTGAAATTCCCGCTCATCCATCGGAATGCCGATCTTGTCCGCTTCCGCCTTCACCTTCTTAAAGGTGGAATTGAGCATAGCCGCTGAGCCGAAATTGACAATCTTTCCGACCTTCGCTTTATCCAGCCCCTGAATGAACTTTCTGACTTCCGGATCAATACTGAAAGCGTAATAGGAGTTTCCGAGAAAAAGAACATCCACCGGCTCGGTGATCGGACTGCTGATCGGAAGCGCTTCCGTACCGGCCGCTTTGGCCACCGCTTCCGCGAGTTTTTTTGTGTTCCCTGTCTTTGTGTAATATCTTACCGCGATTTTCATGACAAGTCTCCTTCCATCCTCTTTTTCAGCAGCATTCTATCGGACAGAGAAACGTCTGTCAACCAATCCGCAGAGCCGCTTTTTTCGTTTTGGGAAGAATATGATACCGTAATTTTCTCTTCCGGCCCTGTTTTTCTCTCCCGCTTTGTCCTATGCTATACGCGTACCGAATGAGCGGTACATGCGAAACGGACGAAATGGAGGAACATCACAATGCTGCGCCTGCTTGGTATTCTGGCTCTGGGAAACATGATCTTCGGCGACGATCGTCATCGCCGTAACGGCAGTTTCCCCGGCGGCCTTTTGATCCTGCCTGTGCTGATGTTTGGCGGCTGGTTTGCGATTGCTGTCATCGGCGGAGTATTGGGCCTTGCCGGTTCCATCATCGGCGGGATCTTCTCCGGACTGACTTCTCTTGCTTCCGGCGCTTTCTCCGGCACCGGTGTTGTTATCGGCATCGTGATCGGCCTCGCGCTGTACTTCCGGCTGAAGAAGAGAGACGAAACGACAGAGGAATGATCGTCATCCCGGTTCCGGCAGTTCTGCCGCGCCGGTGGCGGTTTTCGGATCGGGAATCGTCACCGTAACCACCGTTCCGCCTCCTTCCCGGGATGTGATCTCCAGTTTTCCCTCGCACATCCATTCCAGCCGTTCCCGGATATTCTTCAGGGCGGGATACGATTCGGATTTTTCCGCCGCTTCAAATCCGGGACCGTTGTCTTCCACAACAATCACGCCGGCGGAATCCGTATGGCAGGTCCGGATCGTTATATGAAGCGGTCCTGCATACGGATTCATGCCGTGTTTGACGGCATTCTCCGCAATGGGCTGCAAGGTCAGCGGCGGCAGGCGGAAATTGGTAAACCGCGTATCATACTCCACAAGCAGCATGTCCTCATGCTGCGCCTTTTCCACGGCAAGGTAGGACCGCGTATGATCCAGTTCCGCCGAAAAGGGAACGGGGGTCTCGCTGGCAACAGCGTTAAAGTTTTTGCGAAGATAGTCCGTGAAATCCATCGTAACCTGCCGGGCTTTCTGCGGGTTAAGATTACAAAGGCTGTAGATGCTCATCAGGGTATTGTAGATGAAGTGCGGCCGCATCTGCAGCACCATAATTCTTGCGCGCTGATTGGCGATTTCGCACTGCTGCTTCGCGATCTCCCGCTCCCGGTGCAGATCCTGATCGATCTGCTCAGACAGAATCCGGCTGTACATGGAAAGGCCGGTGAGAACTAAACTGACGTCGATGAGCGGGAAAATGTCAACGAACAGATGAATGAACAGGGAGACCGTCATCGGCAGAACAGCAACGAGAAGACACATGAAGGTTTTACGGGAAAGCCTTTTTCTGCGCCGGATCGTGCCGGCGAGAGTAAGAAGCATGAGGACGGTTATCGGCAGCGGAATCAGCGGGTACAGCGGCCCCCGGACCAAAAGCTTTTCCGGTGATATCATGAAGAAGCTGTCTGAAAACACGGAGCTTAGGGTCACAGCCAGATAGGCAATCCCCAGGCCGGTTATGGTATGAAGGAACCTGCTCCCGCGGAGGCTTTCCCCGGCGGAGTGCAGCAGAAAAGCCGGCAGCATGAACATAGGCACCGCGAGGAACAGCGATTCCAGAAACAGGACGGTATAAATGAACGGAATCGAAGCGGAAAAAACCTGAAGAATCAGTTCGATAAAGCCAAAAAGGCTGTTCACGATCAGGATGAAAAAATACTGAAAGAAAAAATGCCTGTTCCATTCGTCGCCGCCATGCATAATCCTGGTAAACCACAGTCCCGCCACACTCAGCGACAGCGCCGTGCCGATCATGAAGATATAGAAATAATCAAGCCAGTCGATCACTTGTCTGTTCCTCCCGTTGAGAACGGATAGCGCAGCTTTTTCAGCTGATCTCTCAGGCGCTCCGGGGTCAGCGGTTTCACCACAAATCCGCTGGCTTCGGTTGCCCATGCGTCAAGAGCATAGTCGGGATAGGCGGTCAGAAACACCACATTGGTGAGAGGGTTGATCTCCAGCAATCTGCGGCTCAGATCAAGGCCGCTGGCTGTTCCCAGCTCAATATCCAGAATGGCCAGCGCAATCCGGTTCGTCTTCGCATAGTCAAGTGCCTCCTGCGGCCAGATAAAGCCCGTGATTACCGCAGAGGGCATAACCTCCTCCAGAACCGGCAGACTGTCGGAGAGAATGGCCTTGTTATCGTCCACCATGATCACAATGGGTGAATCATCGTTCTGGGCCGTAGCGGAAAACAGTGTGCCGATATCAGTCCCCAGAACTCTGGAGAGACGGGTAATCATCGCGGCATCCGGCATGCGGCTGCCGTTTTCCCACCGAACCACCGCGGAACGGGTCACGTACATCCGCTCCGCCAGTTCACGCTGAGACATTTCTTTTTCCGATCTCAGTTTCCTCAGCGTCTCCGCAAACAGCATATTCGTCATCTCCGCAGTTACTCCTTTTTCCTTTTCCCCGTTATCTTACCCGTTATTTGCGGGAAAATCAAAGCGAAAATCACAGGAGAGTGTGACAATCCGGAACCCCCATTGAAAAACAGCTGAATAGATATTAGAATTACTCTGCATTTATATGCATTCCGGAAGCCCGGCTGCGCAGAGACGAATCCGCCCGGCGGTTGTCTTCGTTCCGGTTCCGCAGGGGATCAGATCCTCTGAATCAGTCAAAGAAGTATGCAGCAATGAATGAGAGGGAATCATGGCGTTTTTACAAAGATTTGCAAGGTATATTGTCCCATCGGTTGATCCTGAAATTTCCCGGGAAATTGACCGGAAAAGTATGCGGAATATTTATATCATTTCCGTACTTGTTCTGATTTTTGAAAGCCTGACCTTTATTGTGTTCCTTTCGGCAAAGGCACGATCCTTCGGTCATTATGAATGGGTCAGTACGCTCTACGTGATTTACTGTCTCCTGCTCTGCGGACTGGCTGTCTTTCTGTCAAAGAAAATGTTTCAGAACAGGAAGATTTCCCAAAAAAAGTGCGTTGCCGTCAAGGTTTTTTTCTTTGTCGCCTTTTCCCTTTGGGCTATTTTGACTGATTTCCGCCACTACACCGTCCACGAACAGATGCTGACCTTCTATACGGTTAATCTGGTTATGGCATGCTTTATCATATTCAAACCGTGGACCGGCATGATCCTCTTCGGCTGTGCACATCTGGGAATGTACCTTTTGTGTTTTTCCTATGACCATGCTGCCGGAATTCAGCCGCTGAACATCCTGGTTCTTTGCCTGGCCTCGATTGCCTGCAATGCGGTTCATTATCACAGTCATATTCATTCCAGTATGAAGGAACATCGTCTTAAAGAAAGCAATAAAGCGCTGGAAAATGCAAGCCACAGAGACGGCCTGACCGGTCTTAAAAACCGGCTGGCGCTTGAAGAGGACGCCGCGGCGGCAGACGGCAGGCATATAACCGCGTTCATGATTGACATTAATTATTTTAAGGAAATCAATGACCGGTACGGGCATACCGTCGGTGATCAGATTTTGAGGGAAACAAGTTATATCCTGAAAAAACTGTTCCCCGGCGCCAGCTGCTATCGGTATGGCGGAGATGAATTCCTGGTTCTGACCCACAGGCCGGCCCAGGATAATTACGGCGCGCCGACATACGATTTTACCAATGAAGGTTCTGCCGTGAAGGTATCCCTTTCGATCGGCAGCGCCCAGGGAGATCCCACCGGCCATGAGGAGCTGTATGCATTGATTTCACTTGCGGACAAAGCGCTCTATGTCATTAAAAAGCGAACTCATTCCATTGAAGGCGGCGGTCATGAAAGAAGAAACTGAGCCCTTCAAAAAAAGCGTCTCGCTCTGCGGAGTGAGGCGCTTTTTGCGGAATTCATCCGGTGGACAAGGGACGCCCGGCATGGTATGATTCCGGTAACCCTTTACGCCGTGTGGCCCGGAAAAACAAATGAGCAGAGCAGCGGGGAACTGTTTCCGTACGGATACGTCTTTCATTGCAGAGGAGGGATTCACGATGAAAAAACAGCCGGCGGTGCTGACGGCCATCCTGTTTGTCCTTCTGCTTCTGGCAGGTTGTGCCTGCGCGGGCAGCAGCCAGACTCAGGAGCTGAAGATCCAGGTATCCTTTTCCACGCTGGAAGTCAAAGCCCTTGATACCGTCAAGGTGAAGATCTCGCTCACGAACATATCGGGAAAGGATTTCGCGGGACCCATGACGCTGTATGATCCCTTCGGACTGCAGGTCAGGGAATTCGGCCATCCGGTCCTGAAAAACGGGGAAACGGCTTCCTGGTCCGGAAGATGCCTGATCTCGGAAAAAAGCATAGAAGCGGCGGCGGTCACCTACAAGGTGGAGTTCGCCATAGAAACGGAGAACGGAAAAATCCTGAAAAAGCGGGTCAACCTCAGGCAGGCCATCACCCCGCTGCAGCCCGATCCGACGCCGGTGCCCACGCCGGAACCGAAGCCGGAAGACTTTGACGACGTGCTGCTCTACGGTGTCTACCGGCCCAATCCGAGTACGGGCTGGGTATCTGTCGGCTGCGTGGACAGCGGCGGAAACATCTGGCTGGCGGAAAAAGCGGACGTGCGCTGGCCTGCCCGGGATCAGGATGTTCGGGAGATGCTGCGGACCCGCCGGGGAATGACAAAGTATCAGAATCTGATCGGCAGCCATTCCGACGGGATCGTACTGACGGACACCTGGTTTACCCGGGATGTGCCGGACATGGTGGCCGCTGTGCCGCAGCCGGCGGAGAGACCCCGGAAAACGGGGATCAACGTAGGCCAGGAAGCGGTCTGGGGACTGCGGAAGAATAAAGACGGCGGAGAGGAATCCGTCCTGCTGGGTATGGCGGGCAGCTATATGTACGAAAACCCGAGCCCGGACGCCCAGCGCCTGTATCTGTTCATGTGGCGGCTGCTGGCAAACAACGAGATCTTCAATGCCCGCGGCATCAGCTACGCGACGGAAGGCGTTTCTCCCGAAGGCTTCCGCGGAATCCCGGTGCGGGAATTCTTCGGCCTTGCGGAAGGCGACCTGAGCAAAGCGTCCGTCACGGCCTCCCGGCCGGACGCCGGGGGCCGCCCGGCGGAAGAGGAACTGTCGCCCGAGGAGATCGAGAAGATCCTGGAGCTCGCGGAGCGCGGCATGGTCATCCTGAAAGAGAACGCCCGGCAGATGCCGCGGGACGTCCTCACCTGTACCTTCACGGATGAACAGGGAAAGGAACTGGGACAGATCAGGCTCTTTACCCAGACCGTTGAATCGGAAGAGGGCGGAGAACCCATCCTCCGGACACTGGCCGTGGCGGAAGACGGAATGTACCGGACCGTCCTCGCTCCCCGCCCTGTGGATACGCTTACGAAAAAAGAGCTGCGCATGATGACTGTCCGGATCGAGGGGGTGGACTATATTGTCGGAAAGAGTACCCCGCGGGATCTGATCCGCCACGGATGGACCTGCTTCCCGGAATGGACCGGCGCTTTCACCTTCGAGGATCCGGAAATGAACAACACGATCGAGGTGGAAACCATCGGCCATTCGCTGGACGAGCCGATCGTCCACATCTCCTGCCAGTTTGCCGGTGAACTCGACATTGAATACTGCGGATTTGACGGGATTCCGGATCCAAAAAACCCGGATGACCCGGACTGGGGTTATTACACGGATGAGCCGTATGAGGGGACACAGGGCGGACAGGTTCATGATACGGAAGAAGCGCCGGATCAGGCTGCGGAATACGATCCGGATGACGACTACGCCTGGGAGAAGCAGTGGATCGCGCTGACCGAATGGATCCATGATGTGCTCGGTGCCGGCCAGGATACCTCATCGCCCGGAACTTCCGTATGCATTCCCCTCAGCGATGGAAGATATCTTTATCTCTACAGCAACAGCTCCCCCGTTTCGATCACCCTGAGCGAAATTGCATGATGCACACGGCGCATCCTGCAATTTCGCCGGATTCCACTGTGCCATATATCAAGAGTCTCGAAATACGCTCTTGACGGCAACGGCTTTTCAGCCAGGGATGCTGAAATGAGCAGCATAGCGGCTGTCAGCAGGGAGAAGACGGTTCTTTTCCATTCGGATCAGATGCTCTTCATCCGGCTCACTGATCCCGTTCTTGAAATGATATCCCATTCTGAGATAGAAGGGCACGCCGGTGATGGAAGCCGGGATCTCGATCCGCTTCGCGCGCAGGAAGTACTCATCCCCTTCCAGGGTTTCCACGATCTTTCGGCCGATTCCCCTGCCCTGGTATTCCGGCAGTACAAAGATCGTGAAAAGGCTGCTTTCGTCTTCCCTGTCCCAGTAAGGCCCGATTGCGCCACAGGCAATGATCTTCGCTTGATCCAGCGCCACATACATATGGGTCCATCCGGAAAGTTCGAGCACATGCTCAGGTGTTTCGGTCCTGATCAGTTCATCCATCAGTTCTGCAGGATAATCCTTCTTGCTTGAAATCTCAACAGTTGTGCGGATCAGCCGGGACACTTCTTCGGCATCCCTGTTTTCAAAACGTCTGACAGTCACGTTCATTTTTTTCTCCTCCAATGGCCGCTTATCTCAAAACGCCCTGCCGGGCAGCCCGGTATAATAAATGCATGTTTATGATCCTTTTTATTTCATTCCAGTGTTATTTCTTCCCCAGCCGGGATAATCAGCCGGTTCGGAGCGTCAAACATCTCCGCCTTCTTTTGATCAAACGGCTTCCCGGGCGCCATATGATAGGGAATGTTGTGGCGCGCGTTTACCATTCCGGCACAGGAGGCTGCCTCCTCCGGATCCATATTGTATATCCCGTCGCAGACAAAGAAGGCGTAATCGATTCCCCTTTCGCCCAGTTCCTTCATCTGATCGGTAGTGGATGTGTCGCCGGTCGCGTATACGGTGATGCCGTCGGAAAGAGTGATCAGCCAGCCGACGCACTCCCTGATGTCATGATTTCTGTTGTTTCCGGCCTGAACCGCTTCCACCCGGGCATATTCCAGATCGTAGGTTTTATATTCTCCGTTTATCAGCGCTTCTTTATAGGTAATGATCCGGCAGTCGTCGTTTCGGTTCCCGATCAGGTTTACGGCGGTATGATCCTGATGGCCGTGGGTAATCAGAATCAGATCCGCCGGAAGGTCGTAGCCTTCTCCGGCATACGGATCGATGTAAATGACCTTTCCCTCTTTTGTGACGATCCGAAGGCTTCCGTGGCCCTGATAAAGCAGCCTGTGGCCGGAGGCTGTTCCTTCAGCCATAGTGGAACCGCAGCCCAGCAAAAGCGTTGTGAGTGTAAGCATACCGCACAGAATTCTTTTCATGATGTGTGTCCCCCTTCTTTCAACCGTTTATTTTCCGCCGTCAAAAGCGGTAAATGACCCGTCCGGAACAGTGTCAGGCGGTCTCCTGATGAATAATTCCATCTCTGTACAATACCAGATACCTGCCGGCATCTCGTATTCTGTTCTGGCATACTCCGTGAATCCTGCCGCTTCATAGCAGCGTCTCGCGCTCTCATTATTCTCAAATACGCCCAGATCAATCCTTGTGGCTCGGAGATGTTCCTTTACATACGCTGCTCCAAGCCGAAGCAGTTCCTTTCCGTACCCTTTTCCCCTGATCGCAGGATCGACGATTACAAAGCCGAACCGAACTGAAGTATCATCGTCATCCCGCGGATACCGGATAATGAAATGCCCGAGAACCGTCCCGTTTTCATCCGTGGCCGTAAGCGGATAGAAACGCCCGGTTCCAAGGTAAGGCGCATAGTTTTCAATGATGTCTTCTCCTGAAATCGGATATTTGTTAATCCGGTCCGCAGACCACTTGTATAATTCTTCCTCTGACCGCAGCCACCCGGCGATCGTCTGCGCATCTTCTTCTTTGAACTCTCTCAGGATCATCCAGCCTCTTCCTCTCCCTGTCTCCCGCACCATCTCTTTGGGTTACCTTTGTTCCGGCGGCAGTTCCACTTCGGGGTTCAGGAAAGATGCAAAGGGCAGCTTTTCGCAGGGGATGCCAAGCTCATCCAGGATGGCCGCAAAGCCCCGATAATACCGGTCATTGGTAAAATTCTGGGTAAAGTTGATATAGAAGTATCCGGCTGTCTCATTCATAATCACGAACAGGCTTCCGAAAGCGGGATCCGCGTTCAGATAACGCACCTCCGCGATCTGATCGGTATAATCGTTGGTTTTCAGGCCTCCGACATAGTCAATAAAGAAAGTGTTCTGCGGACGGTTTTCTCCCATCGCCATGAGCTTGTTTTTCAGGAAAAAGAAGGGCAGTTTTTTTCCGAGGTGAGTAATCATGTTGATGGAGGAGGAAAGCAGCCTCGCCATCTCCTCGCTCATCTGGGCTTTCATGGCAGTCCTCTGCCGGGCCGCAAGTTCGCCCGTGCTCATGCTGAGCGCGTCCGCCGGCTTCACAGGCAGAAAGATCGCGGAATCACAGTTTTTGAAGGTCTTTTCCGCATGCAGGAACTTCCGCAGGGAGAAGGGCAGCACGCTCATGATCACACCTTCCTGCACGTCGCATTCCCGGGCCACAGCCTGGGTCATAATGGCGGATACGCCTGCGGCCGGAGAAGCTGAAACGGATTTGCACCATCCGAGAAAATCCTCCGTTCTGATGCGCAGCGGCATGCTTTGCATGGTGGGGCCCGCATAATTGGCGAATTCGGGCAGGCGGAAGCGTTTCTCTCCATTGGCCAGCTTTTTCAGCTCTTTGGGATCCACTTTGGTTTTCTCCTCAAAGGGATCGGAACGTTCGGCCGGATCATAAGGGATCTTCCCGGTCCAGATGCCTTCGTCGCTGTAAGTTTTCCCGTCTTTGAGGCAGAAATAATGGTAAAGCACCGCCTCAATAAAACGGTTGAAGCCCAGTCCGTCGCACAGGCCGTGGAACATGGCAAAGGAGATCTTTTTCTTCCAGAACGTCACGTCCAGCATATGGTAATTGGTGGTTTCGCCGCCGACGACACGCGGCTTTTCCGATTCCGCCACAACGAAGGGCAGATCATTATCGGCGTAGTAATACACTCCCTTTTTGCGCACAAAAGTGGAAGCGTAATACGGCATGCGCTGAAGGGTTTTCTCAACAGCCTGCTGCAGAAGCTCGCCGCGAACCTCTGTGGTTATCGTCACTTCGATGATAAAAGTCCTCGGCTTGCGGGATCCGTAAAAATGGATTGCGCCGCCCGCATTCCATTCTTTCGCTTCAAATCTTACCGATCCTTTTCCCTGTCCCATGGTTCATTCTCCTTATGACTTCAATGTTTTATGTCTCAAAGTTCCTTGTACATCAGGATCTCGTCATGCAGGGAGCCGTCGTCGAACCGAAGGGCATGATGTCTTCGTCCGCTTTCGGCAAACCCGCATTTCGCGTAGAGCGCCTGCGCCTGAGTGTTCTCCGCCACCACTTCAAGATCCATCTGCTGATAGCCGATTTCCCGGGCAAGCTCCGTAAGATATTCAATCATGGCGGTGCCGATCCCAAGATGCCAGAATTCCCTGTACAGCGCAATCGCCATGGAACAGCGGTGCCGGATCTTTCTCTTGGGTCCGAGCCCGTTGATGGAACAGTTTCCCGCCACCCTGCCGTCCACAATCGCAGCCATCATGGCAGAGGAGGAATCTTCAAGCAGCCGGCCGAGGATTTCACGTTCTCCTTCCAGCGTAAAGGTGACTTCATCCGGATACCGAAGCAGATACTCCGTCTCTCCTGACGTTTCCTTCAGATACTGAATCATCGCCTCCGCGTCTTCCGGTGCCGTTGGGCGCAGCGTGCAGGTCCTTCCGTCCTTCAGGATGATGCTTCTCGGTGCAAATCTCACCGGCATTGCCTCCTTTCCTTCGCCGTACAATGATATCCCCATCTCAAAAAAGCGCGGCATGCTATCAATGCATGCTTCGTCAGTATACCATTGCTTTTATCTATAATCCAGTACAATGTATGGAAAACAGCCCGCAATTGTGATAAACTTTTCGCAGTCCGCCGGCTGCGGCAGCCGGTACATGAGATGGATACAGCACCCCGGCTGATCCGGGAACGTTGAAGGAGGACACTGGCAATGAAAATGACATCCGCCGCCGCGGCGAAGGAACTGAAGAAACTGAATGAACAGCACGAAGCGCTGACCGCAATGGAGAATAAATCCTCTGAGTTTATCGCGGCCATTCAGGAGGACATCGAGACCGTGCGTCCCGCGTATGACTATGTCGCCGTGCAAAAAGAACTGGCGGAAGTGGAGCAGAAAATCCGTGCCCTGAAGCACGCGATCAACACATTCAACCTGGGCCAGACCGTTCCCGGGTTTGATATGACCATCGATCAGATGCTGGTTTACATTCCCCAGCTTTCCGCGCGGAAACGCAAGCTGGAGCAAATGAAAGACAAGCTTCCCCGGGAAAGAGTCAGAGGCGGCTCTTTCAGTAATTCCGGCATCATTGAATACACCTATGTAAACTACGATTTGAAAGCGGTTTCCCGGGATTATGACAAGGTAACGGACGAACTGTCCAGGGCTCAGAATGCGCTGGATCTTGTAAACAGCACAGTCGAATTCGAAGTATAATCGTTTTCCGAAACCGGGTGGGTTTCCCTGCCCGGTTTAAAAACCTGGTGCCTGCCGATCGGAGATTTTACCGGTTTGCGGCTCATCCTTAAAGCCGCACATGCGTTCAACGGCCATGTTATCGTTATGGGTTATTGTCTGTCGCGGTAGAGAGTTCAGCGTAATGCGGGATCATGCGATCCATCTTGCTTTTCTCTGACGGAAGGGACCCGGAGCAGCGGAGGTTCGGTTCCATGCTGCTCCTTTTCCGCGCCCCGGGAGAAAACGCCATGGAGACCCAATGAGGCGGATTACTCCCCGGAGGACGTTATTCACCGGAAAGCTGCATAATAAACTGGAAGGAAGATGACTTCAGCGCATACATCATGCCGGGAGCGTCTTCCTGTTTTTTAAACTCTGAGACAACCTGTTCCTGATACTGCCGGAACTGATGGTACAGTTCCCCGGTTGTCGTTCCGTCGTCAGGATGCAGAAGACTTTTCACATATTCCATCGGTGTCGTCTTTTTGAGCTGAACAATCATGAGCAGCTGGGCCAGCGCTTCCCGGCTGTATTTTTTTCCGGAAGGTTTTTCGATCAGGCCGGCCTTGACATAGTTGTTGATCATGCTTGAAGTCAGATCCAGCCGCCCGGAAATTCCCGGGAGCGACCTGCCGATATAAGAAATGATCTGGTCCTTATACAGGCCGAAATCCGGCAGCGTCTCCCAATCCGGCAAAAGGCATCCCTGCAGATGCCCGAGGATTTCGTCGTGTGTCATTCTTATCCCCTCCGTGAACAGGATATCACAGACAAGAGAAATATTCAACAAAGGGCTTGACGGAATACGGAATATAATATAAACTGGTTTTGAAAACCAGATTAAGACATAATGGAGTCGATATCCAATGAACGAGATCTATCTTTTCGGTGATTCCGCTTCCCAGGGGCTTGTGCTGGATGATAACGGGCAATACCATGTGTCACGCAAGGGTTGTATTCGTCTGCTGAAACGGAAGGGGTTTCCGATCCGGAATTACGCGGTTCACGGGTATACCGTTCTCCAGGGGCTCGAATCATTTGAGCGGATGCAGATCGAACCCGGGTCGCGCTGCGTGATTCAGTTCGGCGGCAATGACTGCGATCTGGACTGGGATGCGGTTTCGCAGGAACCCGGGGTATTTCATGACGGCCGTGTGCCGCTGCGGGACTTCAGAAACGATCTGGTCCGTTTTATCCGGGAAGCACGGGAAAGGTTCCTGGAGCCGATCCTGGTCACGCCGCCCGCGCTGATTTCCACCCGCTTCTACCGCTGGGTCAGCCGGGAACGGAATTCCGATCATATTCTGCGTTATCTCCATGAGGATACGGAAAGCATGTACCGCTGGCAGGAGCGGTATGCCACCGCTGTACGTGAAGTCGCGGCAGGCGAAAGCTGCCGCCTGCTCGATATCCGGAACTGGCTGCTTGACCGGATGGACTACCCGTCTCTTTTCTGTGCCGACGGTATCCATCCGAATGAAGCCGGTCATGAGGTCATTGCGGAAATCGTCCTCAGCCGCTGCGGATTCCCCGAATCCGGCATTCCCACAAACGGATAAGGGAGCTCTTCCCCCGGGTTCGGAGAGTCCTCAGTTTCAGAAGCGGGCTCCCCCGGTCCGGTCGGCATCCGGACAGCGTTTCAGAAAAGCCAGGCAGGAAATATTCTGTTCTGTATAGAAAAAAACAATATGCATCATCATAGTAAAGCATGATGTCCCATTAAACATCCGGAGTACCGTCCCGGAGCGGGATTTGGACTGGAGGTTTGTTCCATGCTTTCAGCGCAGCAGATCATTCTCATGGCCGCCCAGCTGGTCGGCGGTCTTGCCTTGTTTCTTTACGGGATGAACGTCCTGAGCTCCTACCTGACGCAGTTCTCCGTTACCATGATCATCCAGAGTTCGGACGCCACCATCGGCATCCTCCAGGCCCTGGCGATCAGCGTCAGTGTGAATTTCCGGATGGCCGTCGTCATTGTCTGCGGCGCCCAGATCGGCACCTGTATCACGGCGATTCTTTCCTCCGTCGGAAGCGGGAAGAGCGCAAAACGCGCCGCACTGATCCATGCTCCACCTGTTGTATTTCATTTGCCATTCTATATACTGTGAATTGTAACCAGATTTGAGTTGGCGGCGGAAAAGGCAACGGGGAGTTGCTTGACAGGAAAGCGCTTGCCTGTTATAGTTACCCCGCAAGGAGGTTCGGTGTGATGTTGTGGAAAATGTGCAACGTACTGCTCTTTAAAGGCGTAATTGCTGCCCCGTAAGGGGGAAGTATGCCTTTTTTGAGCCCGAACCGGGTCACGGGTATATATTCTCCTTAACAGAAAACATGATTGTTAAGGAGTTTTTTATATGTTCAAAATCAAAAACCAAATCAGAAAACTTTATGCCTCTTCTGTTTTGACCAACCTTTCTCTGACCGGCGCCTGGGTTACGATTCTGGCCGCCCGGGGGTTCAGCCTGCCGGAGATCGGCCTGGCAGAAACGGCTTACCATGCTGCAAGCCTGCTGACCGAAATCCCGTCCGGTACACTGGCGGATATATACGGAAGAAAAAGAATGCTGCTTATCAGTGCTTTGATTCATATTCTGGCCAGCGTTACGATGATCGTATCCAATGATCTTTTCATGGTTTGCCTGTCTATCGCACTGTACGCAGTTTGTGACAGCTTTGCCTCAGGATCCGGCGATGCGCTTGCTTATGATTCGCTGAAAAGCGCCGGGAAAGAATCGGAATATGACAGGTATGAATCCAATCAGCTGATCATTTATCGCCTGTTCGGCGGGATTTCCACGCTGTGCGCGGGTTTTGCCCTGATTATCGGATATCGTATAGCCTATGCAGCGGGGATTGTGACCTGCCTGATCAGGATAGGGATACTGCTTTCTCTGAGGGAGATCCATGTGGAAAAGACCGGACCAGAGCCTGCAGTGATCTCTCCCCTGAAAGCTTTGTTCGGGTGCTTTCGGGACAGTTTGCGATTTCTGAAAAAGGAGACGAAGGCCTTTTTACTGATGATGTCCAATTCTCTGGTTGGCGCGATGGATATTCTGTTACTTTTTTTCCTGCAGGCAAAGCTTCCCGCTGCCGGAGTTTCGGGGGAATGGCTTGGACCTGCGCTGCTTCTGATGCAGCTGGGGGGAATCATCGGGGCTAAAATGGTCCTGAGGTTCAGGAACTGCAGTTACAGAGGAATCTTCCTGGCTGCTGCAGGGCTGGTGGTTACGGGCATTGCAATGGAACATACGGGCATTCCTCTTCTTATGACTGCCGGCGGATTCATTGCGGCGTTGGCCGACGATGCACTTCAGGTACGAACCAACACACGTCTGCAGAATATGTTTCTCTCCGGGTATCGGGCGACATTGATTTCCATAGAGTGCTTTACATTCTCGATCATCATGATCGTTCTTTCGCCTTTGGCGGGATTCTTTTTCTCGATCTGGTAAGGTATGCAATATGCTGAGAGGGCAACGGGGTGCGTTACAACGCTGACATGTAAGACTGTCAGCAGAAGGAGTTATGCGGCAATATGCGGCAGTAAACGGCATTTTATGCATCACGAGTGCCCGGATGGTGACGAAATTCGCCTGACAAGCGCTTGATGGCATAGACTTTCTATGATAAAATTTGTCTACAGAAAAACAAGGAGGCTTTTATCATGCTTACTTTCAGAGAGGCCATCAGACCGTCCGCCGACCTGAGGAACCACTATAATGAAGTATCCAGGCAATGCAGGGAGAACAAGGAAGCAGTGATCATTACAGTTAACGGACGGGGTGATACCGTTTCGCTTGCCTACGAAGAATATAACCGTCTGAAAGCAAGAATAGAGCTTCTGGAGATTCTTGCAGAAGCGGAAGAGGACGTGAAAAACGGCAGAACTGCGCCTGCCCGGGAAACATTCAATGACCTGAGGGATCTTCTGTCGGGGGGATTATGATGGAGTATAAGGTACTGAGAACAGATACAGCAGATTCCCTCTTCAGAAATATCATACTCTATGTTGCCGAAAGATTCGGGAATGATGTTGCTCTGGAAAAACTGAATGCGCCGGAAACTTCTGTTCTCGCTCTTGCAGATAACCCGTATATCGGGACAGATCCGAGATATACTGTGCTGAAACGTCAGGGGTACAAGGTCCTGATTACTGAAAAAGATCTGGTGTTCTACAAGATCAATGAGGAGCAAAAGGAAGTTACGATTTATGCAGTATTCGACCAGCGGCAGGACTATCTGAGTATTATCAGGGGCTTATGAAATCCGTTCTGCAGCTCAGAGATTTAACTCATAATACAAAAAGCGCAGTCTGGACAGGGACAGCTGCTCTGTTCAGTACAAACGGATCTGACAGACCGGGAGAAGAAAGGAGCAGACGGATGAAACACATCTATTCTGAAATGCCGGAAAGTCTGAAGGGAACCTATGCGGATTATTCCAGGAACTTTGGCTTCTCATGGAAGGAGTTCGTGGCGACGGTGCCGTCACCGCTGTTTTTGGTAACCACTTATAAATCAAACGGCCTGCCCAACGCCTGTATGCAGTCCTGGGCTGCTTTCACCAGCGCTGACCACGGAAAGGGTTTCTATGCAATCCTGACCAGCGTGAATAAAAACGGACATCTCTATAAGACCTTAAATGAACAGCAGGAAGCTGTAATCAATTTCATGTCGGCAGATTACCATGCCGCCTGCATGGCAACCATCCGGAACAACGCATTTGAGGCAGACGAGATTACAGCTTCCGGGCTGACAGTGGAAAAAGCGAGCCGGGTAAACGCCCCGATGGTCAAAGAATGCTTTATGAACCTGGAATGCCGGTATGTATGGGAAAAAGAGATCGTACCGGGAGACGATCATGTGATGATCTGCCTGGAAGTGCTGGGTGTGCATATCGATGAGGATCATCTGGAAGACAGGACTGGCGAAGAGGGTCTTCTTTATAACATTCATTACCAGATGAATCCGGAGCATGTGATGAAAACCGGACATGATTATGCGGCTGTGCTGCAGAAAAAGATTGAAATGATGGAATACTGATCCTGCTATGATTTAGACTGGCCGTCATGCATACACTGAGTTCGGAGGAAAACATCAAGAAATGCAAGGTATGGCCATGGGATGCTGCAACCAGCCAGGTTGCAGCGCGAATTGCTTCTTTAGAATTAACCGGAAAGGCAGAATTACACCTTTAAAAATGACTGGACAGAACCGGCCAAATGCGGAAAAGCAGAGCCTTTTGATGGATTAACCGGGAAAAGCCGGCCAGTGGAGGCGGAGCGAAGCTGGAATTCAAAAATCTCGATTTCGGAACCAAAGGGCCGTGGGGAAAGCCGCTGACGACCTCCTGTGGAGGAAATCACGTCGGTGGCTTTCTCAAACTCAAAGGCCTGAGCTCCCAGATGGGGAGTCAGGCCTATTGAGTTTGCGGATGAATCCCGTCCCGGCGGATATGTCCTATTTAAAAATACTACTGTCTGGGATATGATATAAAAGAAATATCAGATACCTGTGAAATCTGCATCAGCATTTTGCGCTTGACCTTGCACCTGACTGCAATGATAACGTACCTGCGAGGAGGTTGAGATATGATTACGATCCAGGGTTTCGCCAGATTGTGCGGATGCAATACCCAGACGCTGCGCTACTATGACCGGATCGGCCTGCTTGCCCCGGCCAGGGTGGATGAATGGACCGGCTACCGGTACTATGAAGAAGAGCAGGCTATGCTGTTTGTGAGGATCAGGAACCTGCAGCAGGCGGATTTCTCCATTGAGGAGATCAAATCATTGCTCGGCCGGAATGATGATTATGTTCTCGCGGCGTTTGACCGGAAAGTGGAGGAGCAGAAGCAGAAGCTGGCGAAAATCCGGGAAATACAAAGAGCGTATCTCGAAGAAATAATGGAAATGCGCAATGCGGTCAACACAATCATGGATTACGTGGAAAGGAAACTGGACAACCCGGCGCTCTGGCAGGAGTTCGGGCTGGATTCACAGGGAGACACGCAGATTATCGCCAAAGTACATGAGGTCCTGACAGACTGGCTGGCCCAGTGCCGCGCGGAGGGCGCCAATGTTTCCCTTTTCACAGACAACCGGGAGTTCAGCGGCCTGAAGAATGTGGCAGAACAGATTGAGAGCGGTGCGCTGGATCATGCCGAACGGCTGGTGTTGAGCCGGGAAAACAGGGAATATGAGGATACGATCCTGGAAGGCGCGCACAGGATCTTTGCACGGGACGGATGGGAACATGTATCGGACTGGCTGAAAAATGTTCCGGATCTTGGCGGCGGCAAGGAACATTATTTCCATTTCCGGGTTCGGGAGGGCAGTCCTGTGACTGACGGGGGCTTTCCGACAATGCTGCTGGCTGTCATGGCCGCCCGGAATCATGCAATGAGCGAGGGCGGCGGTATTACCTGCCGGGTCGATCTGAGCAACGATGGGATCAACCATGTCAGCCTGATGGAAAAGTAAAGGACCATCGGGATGACTTTGACAGGCGGATTGATTTTTTTCCGAGGAGCTGCAGGAATGAAACAGCAGATTATGGACCGATTTCCGGGAATAGGCTGCGCATGGGCGAATGGCGCAGGAAAAGAAACAACAGAATACTATGGGTTCGCTGATACAGAAAGCCGGGTTTTCGTGGATGAAAGAACTATATTTCCGGCATGTTCTGTCTCCAAATTCATCACTGCCATATGCGTAATGAAGCTGCATGAGCAGAAACTGATCAATATTGATATGCCGGTCAACCGGTACCTGCGGCAGTGGAAACTGCTTTCCGCGGACGGACAGGAGAGCAATGCGGACATCCGATCGATCCTGCGCCATACCGCCGGAATCCTGGATGGTGAAGATGGATTCTACGGACTCCGCCGCGGCGATCCGGAGATCAGCCTGACGGATGTTCTGGAAGGAAGGACATCCTACAACAACAAGCCGGTACGGGCGGGGAAACAACAGGGACTGGCTTTTAAGTATTCGGACGCAGGATACTGCGTTTTGCAGCAGCTGGTGCAGGAGGTTATGCATACGGCCTTTAGCGACGTTTCCCGGGATATCCTGTTTGATCCGCTGGGATTAAGCAGTACATTTTTCGCAACACCCGGCAATATGGCCTGTTTTGAAGACAGGATGGCGACAGGATACGGCGACAATGGCATGCCCATACCGGGAAGGTTTCCGCAGGTCCCCGATCTGGCGGCATCCGGGCTGTGGAGCACGCCCAAAGAGCTGCTGCTGACAGCGAAGGAGTTTGTAAAAGCGCTGCATGGTGAAAGTCCGATACTGCAGACAGAATCAGCGCGGGAGATGGCAAAGCCGGTAAAGGGTTTTCCCTGGACAGGCCTTGGGATATTCACCGGCGGAGAGGACATACTGGTCTCACAGGGATGGGGCGAAAACGGGCAGTGTATGATGAAGATGAACTGCCGTACAAGGGAGATATCGGTTGTTATGACCAACCGGAACCCGGGCGTCGATCAGGCGGAGTCAGGGATCGAATGGCTTGTGAACCGGGTGTTTACAGGTCAGTCATCCGGGGTATAAACGATCCCGGAAGGAACAGCCCTGACCGTCTGTAACGACGGGACCGTAAAGAATAACCGGAGTATCTGCCCGGCATGTACGGCAGATGATACTGACCGGGAATATAATTGGTCGTCTTTTGATGCTCTTGCCTGACATAGCTCTATGATGGATTATCAAATGGAAAACCTGAAATTTTTATCCTGCTGGATGAAACATACCGAGGCAAGGGATACGGAACCCAATGCGTAAAAGAACTGCTGCGGATCGCCGCGGAGGATTACGCGCTTTCCGGCGTGCACGGCGGCTGCGCCAAAGAGAATATCGTCTCTGCCCGGGCCATGGAAAAAGGCGGTATGGTGCAGTACGGCACGGAGGAAAACGGCGATCCGCTGTTCCGTTTTCCGGAATGATCGGAGGAAAGAAAACATGAACAGGCCTCTTTTATACCGGGCTGCCGTACAGGGTGTTTTCGGCAAACGTGAAGAGTATACCCGTAGCAGTATCACAGACGCGCTGTTTGTTTATCTGGACGGGAAACCGGAACCGGAATCCGCTGCCCGGGTGGATACACATTTCAGGGTCAGGCCATTGGTATGCCTGACCGAGGAATGGGAAGAGCAGATCAGGGCACGGTATCCCGAAACGGCAATATACCGCCGAACGATGATGAGACCGGCATGCCGCTTCATCATCCCGGAAAAGACGAAACTCCCGGAAGGTTGCCGGCTGTCCGATATGGATGAGGCTGCGTTTGACCAGCATCCGTTTTCCCATGGGATGAATTATTCCTGTTATGCCGCTTTTCAGGCGGAAGGATCCGGAGCCGTCATATATCACGGCGGAGAGATTGTGGCGGCGGCGTCTTCTTTCCTGAGCCTGAACGGTGAAGTTGAAATGGATATCTTTACAAAAGAAACATATCGGGGAAAAAACCTGGCTACGGCCTGCGCCGCCCGGATGCTACGGAACTGCATGAAGCGCGGCATCACGGTCCATTGGGATGCGCAAAACGATGTTTCCCGGCACCTGGCTGAGAAATTCGGCTTTGTAGCTGAACAGGAGTATTCGGTTTGCTGGCTGCCTCAGTCATGACCGGACAAAACAAAGCAATCCGGGACAGGTTTTTTCTTATGAACAGCCTTATGATCAATGATGAAAGGAGGGAGACCGGATGGACTGGATCAGGACAATCAACAATTCCATTGAGTATATGGAGGATCATCTGACGGATGAGATCACGCTGGCGGATATCGCAAGGCATATAAACCTTTCCGCCTTTCATTTCCAGAGGGCGTTTTCCCTGTTGACGGAGATGTCCCCTGCTGAATACCTGCGGAAAAGGCGCCTTTCACAGGCCGGGGCAGATTTGCTCAGCGGAGATGTAAAAGTCATCGATGCTGCACTGAAGTACTGCTACGAATCTCCGGAAAGCTTTACCAAAGCATTTACACGATTTCACGGCGTTTCACCGATGCAGGTGAAAAAGGGCAGTTCCATTCAGTTCATGAACCGGTTCACCGTCCGGATCACAATTGAAGGAGGCTGTATCATGGAGTACAATATTGAAAAATGGGAAGCGATGGATCTTCTCATGCATGCAAAAGAGTTTCATGCCGAAACCAGCGAAGCGGAGATTCCGAAGTTCTGGGATGCGTATTACGCCAACGCGGAATACCGGAAGATTCCGGGGTATCTCGGCTTGTGCGCCCAGCAGAAAACCGACGGCGACGAATTCCGGTACGGCATCGGCTGCAAAGCATCTGACGTGGAAGGTGTCCCGGAGGGATTCGAGGTCATCCATATCCCGGAGTATACCTGGGTGGTTTTCAAGTGCGTCGGGCCGGTTCCCGGAGCGATCCAAGCCATGTGGGAACGGATTTACAAGGAATGGCTTCCTGTTTCAGAATATGAGCTGATTCCGGATTATGATATTGAAAACTACCTGCCCGGTGATCCGTCTTCCCGGGATTATGTCAGTGAAATCTGCATTCCTGTCAGGAAAAAGTGACGCGGAGGGAAAAAAGATGGATCAACCGACTTTGGACCGGTTGCCGGAGGAAGAAACGCCGGAGGTGCGACTTAGAACGGAAATCAAATCATTGCTCAGTCAGGATGATGATTATGTCCTCGCGGCGTTTGACCGGAAAGTGCAGGAGTGAAACAGAAGATCACCATTGCCGGCGCAACCACAGGTTGCGCCATTTCGTAAAAGCGCAAATAAGGGTTGGTGGAGACTGAAGAGTCCTTCTGTTAACCTGTTTCTGCACCGCGGAGCAAAAGATCTTTCCAGAAACAGCAAAGAGCGATTCGGAGGAGGATGACCATGAGCTTTGGCAAAAATCTTCAGTACCTGCGCCAGCTGAGTGCAGGCATGACCCAGGAAATCCTGGCGGAAAAGCTGAATGTAAGCCGCCAGACGATCTCAAAATGGGAAATGGACGCGGCAAATCCTGAGATGGATAAGGCGCTTGAACTCTGCAAAATATTCAACTGCTCCCTGGATAATCTTTTCAGGGACGAGATGGATCAGCGCAGCAGCGCTTACACGAATCTCCGGGTCGAAGAGGTTCCGGGATTCCGGTATGTGGAGCATACCGTGATCAGCACGGAGCCGGAGCACGACGCACTGGACAGGATATACAAATATGCGAAAGAGAATGGAATTGATAATCCGAAAGTGATCGGATGGGATTTCCCCAGGCTGTCGGCCGAGCAGATCAACGTGTTCAAAATGCACGGATATACGGCCGCGTGGATTCTGCCGGACGGGATAACCCCGGAGGGGCTTGAGATCAAGGAACAGGCTGGGCACAGATATGCGGCAATACACATTGAACGGCCTTTTGACAATCCGTTTTCCACCATACCGAGAGCCTATCATACGCTGGGGGATTATATGAGAACGAACGGGCTGGTATATGTGGAGAATGAAGTCATTCCATGCTTTGAAACAGACGGCGAGAGCATGGATGTCTATATGGCCTGCAAGTGAATAGACGGAGGCTGCAAATGAACTTACAGTTTATGAAAGCCGGTAGTTCAGATGCCCTGGTTTTGAATGCCATATCAAAGCTTGCTTTTGGCAGCGATGTGAAAGTCGGGGCACCTTCAGCAGGAGGACCTCCCGGGTATATGTCGCTGAAATACCATATGAAAATGGCAAAATCAGGTCATTTGTTCAAACTGACGGAAAACGGCCTGATTATCGGCGGGGCAGTTCTTTTCCGGAACGGGGATACGCTGAATATCGGAAGGATATTCATTGATCCGAAGAACTTCCGGAAAGGTTACGGCACCTTGATGATGCGGGAAATCGAAGCACAGTTTCCGGATGCAAAGCTTTTTACGCTGGACACTCCCGCCTGGAATACCCGGACGAACGCATTTTACACCGGGCTGGGCTATTCGGAAGTGAAACGGGATGCTGATTTTGTTTACTATTCCAAAACAAGATAAAGGCGGTTCAGAAAGTGTGAACCGCCATGACTTTCCCCGGGACATGGTTAAACCATGTTCCCGGGGTTTTGCTTTTGTTCAAATACCGCAATGGGATTTTGACAGAATGATCTGTCAATTTCCCGCGAGGATGCTGTTCAGGAGTTCGACATACTGCCGGAAACTGTCCCGGCCAAGCGGTGTCAGTTCACAGGTGGTCAGCGGCTTTTTGCCGGAAAACTCCTTGCGGACAATAACATAGCCCGCATCTGTAAGCTTGCTGATCTGGACACTGAGATTGCCGTCGGTTGCTCCGGTCAGCTGTTTCAACGCAGTGAATGAAAGGGGCTGTTTGATCAGCCCGCTGACGATCATCAGCCGAAGTTTCGACTGGAACATCTCCGGGATATTATTCATCTCCATAGACAGACCCTTTCTGCTTTTTCATGGAAAAGATACCCATGCCGATATACACGAATGTGAGCAAAAGGGAGATTAGATTCGCTTTCGCAGTCAGATATGCAAATAGCTGAATCGCAGTTGTGGTTCCATTGAGGTCCACAGCGGTGACATAAGGCAGCGGGATGATAAACAGAACGGGAAACAGAACAGAGAGTACAGCAGCGATAATCTTCATGATCCGGCTGCTGATATAGTGGCTGGTAAAGAAAATGCAGATACATACGGCACCGTATTTCATGCAGTTGAGGACTGTGTTCCCGATTGCTGGATTCGAGGATGGGACAGCCACCCCGATGAACTGCGTGATGAGCTTCAGGACAACCGGAGCGAAAAGCATTACACCCCACATATCAAACAGACGCATGGTATATACATTCTCGCTCTTTCCGATTTCCCTGCGTTTGCGTATAAACAGGACGAAGAGCACAATACTGACAACATACGACAGGCCTGTCAGGATAAGGGACAGGGTGGCAACGTTCTCCAGGCGGGATGTACGGGCGGTATAAAAGGTGAGAACGATCTGGAATACCAGGAAGGCGAGCGTGGCTGAACCATATACCAGGAAGAGCCAGCCGAGGCGGCGCAGATTGATTTCCGCATGGTTGATAATGCGCTTGATGAGCGCAATATCTTCCATGGCGGTTTTGATATTTTCCTCGCTGTGCCGGTTTTCTGAAGCAGATATCTGTTGGGTCATACTCATTTCTCCTTTGGAATGAATTCGGGAATCCGGTGGTGTTTTCCGGATACTTTATAATATAAAGTACTTTATAACAGATGTCAACCCGTCAATCCGTTTTTTTCAAAACAGATTTCAAATTCCGGCAGTTCGACAGTAAAAAACCTCCTGAATACCAGGAGGAAAAACCTGAAGGAATCTGCAGCGGGAATCATTTTTGTTTTTGATCAGGATGATATGCTCCATCAACTGCCTGTCCATAGCCTGGGCGTCAGCAATGCTTTTGAACGAGGTCAAGCCCCAAGATAGAATCCGCGCTGACATCTGACCCATCTGCTGGAATTCCCATTGCCTCTGCACAGCACCCCTGCTTTTGATTTTGTCGGCTATTTACTTCTTTTTATTTACTTCGAATTGCAATACAAATTGTATTGCAATTCGCGTCACATCTGTGTATTATGGAACCGAAAGGAGGCACTTATGTTTGAGTATTTTGATATAGATCTGACGAAAGCTTCCTTTGAATGGGATGAGGAAAAGGACCGGATCAACTTCATGAAGCATGGCATCCATTTCAGGACTGCCGTTAAAGTCTTTCTGGATCCGAAAAAGATGATCCGGGAAGACGAAGAGCATCCTGAAGAACTCCGGTATGATATTCTGGGACGGGTCGGGAAAATCCTTTTTGTTGTTTGTGCATTTCGGGACCGGAATGTAATCAGGATGATTTCCGCACGGCTGGCAACAACGTCGGAGAAAGAGAGGTATGAACATGGTGAAGATGACTATGAATGAACTCAGTCAGGAACTGACTGCTGAAGAGCTCCGGGAACTGGAAACAGCAGAGAAAAAGGAGCCTGTATTTGACGATGACAGTCCCATGATGATGCGGGAACAACTGATGCAGTTCAAACGTATCAACCATGAGAACAGGACCAAACCGACAATCTCCCTGCGCATTTCGCCTGCCACACTGAAAAAAGCCAAGCAATACGGAAAAGGATATACAGGCCTTCTGAGCCGGTTGCTGGATGCCGCGATCGATGATGAAGATTTGGTCCGGAAATGCATATGAAGCTGATGATTCGCAAAATGACGGATCAGGATCTGGAACCGTTATGCGTTTTGCTTTCAGATCCGGATGTAATGCGGTATCTTGAACCTCCGTATTCAAATGAACAGACGCGAAAACTTCTGTCGATAGCCATGTCCGATCATCCGCCTGTTTATGCCATTGATCTGAATGGCTGTTTTATTGGATATGTGATTTATCACTTATATGAAAAAAACAGTATGGAAATAGGCTGGGTGCTGCTCCGTGAACATTGGGGAAAAGGATATGCTTCCATACTGACAAAACAAATGATTACTGAAGCCGGAAATCAGGGGAAATCACTTGTCATTGAATGTGATCCCGCACAGAAATTTGCAAGCAGCTGTTGGGCGTGGAAAACGGAAGCAATTGCCTATATGTGCGGAAATTACGGGAGAAATATGATGAAAAATCGGAGAAGATAAGATATGGACGGGCTGTTTCTGAGTGCGTTTTATTTTCCGGGGGCAGAAGCGGAATCTGACTTCATGTTCGGGCTGAAGACCACCTATGACCAGACCGTGTATCCGTATGGTGTTCTACCAAAGGCCGGGCTGAATGAGATCATTTTCCGCCCGGTGACAATCCTTTACGGCGGGAACGGCAGCGGAAAAAGTACGGCGCTGAACGTAATCGCTGAAAAACTTCGGTTGACCCGGAACAGTGTATATAACCGGTCACGGTTTTATGAGGATTATGTAGACCGGTGCCATGCGACGGTGGAGGAAACAATCCCCCAGAACAGCCGGATCATAACCAGTGACGATGTATTTGACATGATGCTGGATATCCGTTCCATCAATGAGGGTATCGACCGCAGGCGGGAAAAGCTCGCGGAGGATTATTATGATTTGAAACAGGAGAAGTTTCAGATCCGATCCCTGGAAGACCTGGATCATCTGCACCGGATCAATCAGGCGAGGAGCAAAACAAAGAGCCGGTTTATTGAGAACGAATCCGGGAAAAGCCTGCGGGAGCGGTCGAACGGGGAAAGCGCGCTGATGTATTTCAAGAGCAAGATCGAAATGGACACGCTTTGCCTGCTGGATGAGCCGGAGAACAGCCTGAGTCCTGAAAACCAGGTGATTCTTGCGGATTTCCTGGCTGAATCCGTCAGGTACTGCGGAAACCAGTTGGTGATCAGCACCCATTCGCCATTCCTGCTGGCCCTGCCGGGAGCGAAGATCATCAACCTGGATGAACAGTCCCGGGTGGTGAACAGCTGGACAGAACTGAAAAACCCCAGGGTATATTATGACTTCTTCAAAAAGCATGCTGATGAATTTGAGAGAAACTGACAAGAACCGACGGTTGCGGAGAAAATCATGATTGAGCTGATCAAACGATGTACATAGCAGTTGAGTATTGCATCAGAAGCAAGGAATCCATAGGGCGTGATCCACCTCCTCAGGTCCGGCCTCCGCGGTTCCGGCCGGTCAGCGTTTTGTGATCCGGACGGCCATATAAGGCCGGGCGGGAAGCTCCACCCGGAAGCGTCCCCGGCAGTCGCCGGCATCCGTGACGGTCATATTCCAGGTATCGATGACCTCCGCATGGTACAGGGTGCTGTCATCAAAGCGGAAATCCCGGAAGGAAGGCCGCATGAAGCTGTAATAATACAGCCGGTAACCGGTCCGCTCCGCCAGTTCCGGATCTTCCGGAACGCCGCAGACAGAATCCCATTCCGCCGGCAGGCAGCGGAGCCCGCGGCCGGGAACACCCGCGAGAACATCCAGCAGGAAACCGATCCGTTTCCAGCTTTCCCCGTGCAGTTTGCCGCCGTGGCTCCACCAGAGGATGTCTTCCGGATTCAGGAAGGTTTCCCCGTGGCCGGGATAACCGCCCCGGACCGCGCCTTCCCAGAAACGGCGGACCATCTCTTCGCCGGTAAGGTTGCCCCAGCCGTGCTGGATGTTCCCCTCATAGGCGATCTCGTCCAGCACAACCGGCTTGCCGTACCGCTCCCGCCACTCGTCGGTGTATTCCGCTCCGCGGTAAAGATCCTGCCGCTGAATGCTGCAGTGGGTGATCCAGGGGCGGGTGTGGTCGTAAAAGGGAATGCAGTTATGGATGGACCGGAGATGACCGTAAGGATCGTTCCGTACCAGCAGATCCGCGTAGTGTTCCCAGTCCTCCTCCGTTTTGGCTTTCAGCAGGTCATATTCGTTCGCGAGGCTCCACCAGACGTTGCGGAAGGCCGCAAAGCGGGCAATGACATAGCGCCAGTAGAGGTCGTCCGCTTCCCGGGGCATGCAGGAAAAGCCCCAGCGGTCATAGGGATGCATAACGATCAGGTCCGCCTCAACTCCAATATTCTGAAGCGCCAGAATGCATTTTTCCAGATGCTGAAAATGAGCCGGGTTCGGACGGGTGAGGTCGAAATGGTTGCCCTCCGCTTTTCCGGTAAACTCCCAGAAGTTTTCCTTTGTCAGTACGGAGGAATCCATCGGCGTCCCCTCAAAGGGATAGGTGCGCGGCTCCCCCAGGTTGTAATCGTAATGCTTGGGCAGGATGCAGAACCGGATTTTGTTGAAGCGTGCCTCCTTCAGGGAACGGAGCGTCTCCTCAATGCGGCTGTCCGGCTGCTGGGTCCAGACGTAACAGGTGGTTCCGAGGGGATAAAACGGGGTGCCGTCCGCGTAAGCAAAGTGATGCTCCCCGGCAATACGGACAGGACCGTGATTGCGCGCCGAAGGTTCCATGACCGTGAAGAAGCCGGAGGATTCCGCTTCCGCGAAGGTACCGGACACGGTATAGCGGTAAGCCCCGGAGAAGGACGGCATGAAGCGGATCTTCCAGATCCCGTTTCCGTCATAAAAGCCGGAAACGGTAACATCTTCCTTTTCCCCGGTGAACCGGCCCCGGATTTCATAATCCGTGAAAGGATTGCCCCCGGTCCTGCCCGGAAGGGAAAGCTCCAGCAGGCCCCATCTTTCAACTGTCAGCTGTTTCATGGTTTTTCCTCTCCCGGAAAATCGGCGGCAGTGTTGTTTCCACAGGTTCATTTTCCGGCGTACAGATTGTTTTTCGTCAGCCCCCATTATAGCATGAAGCCGAAGATTTATACCGGCTTTCCCCTTGTTTTTTTCATGCTTTCAGCCGGTCGGAAAAGAATTTAAAAAAATTTTATAAAAATATGCCGTTTCACTGCCATCCTTTCCGTTCGCTGCGTATCCATTAGTGCAAGCAGCAAAACAAACGCTTGTAAAACCAGATTATCCCCACAATAAAGGAGGAAATAAAAATGAAGAAGACTCTCGCGATCCTGGCAGTTCTCGTAATGGTGTTCACCGTATCGGCAGCCGCCCTGGCGGAAGAAACCACCGGTCCCGTTTTCAGCATGGGCGTTCAGTTCAATATGGATATGGACCAGGTCATGCAGCTTGTAAACCTGCCGAATCCTGAAATTGACAGGGAAGAGACCCGCGGCCCCGTTGAGTTTTACGAGCTTGAGTATGAAAATGTCAAAACGGATGAAGGCTTTACCTGCGATGTGAAGTATCTGTTTGTAGGAAACAGCCTTGTGGCCATGCACTACGATATGGCGGACGGCACCTCCTATGATGCCATCAAAGCGCAGTACGAGGAACTTTACGGCAAAGCGATCCCCTTCGACGCCGCGAAGATCGGCAACGCGAGATACGTGATCGACGATGACGGCGACCTGAAGGACTGCAAGGAAATGATCGAAGCCAATGGCTTCACCATCGTCCTGGAGAAGGATCATGACGGCGACGTGGACGTCACCATTCTGGATCCGACTGCCGCCTACATCAACAACTGATTTCCGATCATCCGCACCGCAGGGCTGTGAAACAGCCCCGGAAAAAAGGGAACGCTTCCGGACCGAATGTCCGGAAGCGTTCTTTTTTCCTGTTCCCCTGCCCGCTCTCAGCCGCGGACCGGAAAGGTAAAGCAGGTATCCGGCCAGGGCTCATCGGCCAGCGTAAAATGCCACCACTCCTCTTCCAGGGGCAGGAACCGGCAGGAAACCATGATATCCCGGAGAAGGATACGGTTCCTGTACTGTTCCTCCGTAATCCCCCGATAATCCGGATGGCTCACTTCTCCGAAAAAGTCAAAAGGGCTGCCCATATCGAGGTCTCTCTGCGTCCGCATATCGAACAGCGTCAGATCCACGGTGCTACCCCGGCTGTGGCCGGAACGCGCCGCGATATAGCCGCCGGGAATCAGGGCGCTCTTGTCAATTCCGGGATAGAAATAGGGCTTCATGCGGATGTCGGAGAGATCCTCCGCCCAGCGCATAAAATGGTCCACTGCCTGCTGCGGCCGGTACGCGTCATAGATTTTCAGACGATACCCCCGGGAAACCGCCTCATCGCTCGCTTTCTTCAGGGCGGAAGCCGCTTCCGCGGTCAGCAGCGCGACCGGCTGTTCATAGCCGTCAACGCGTCTGCCGACGAAGTTGAACGTGGAATAATAACGGATTTCAAGAATCACGTCCGGTATTGCTTCCCCGACAGAAACAAAGTTCCAGGCATTTTTTGAACTCATTTCCAGTTTCCTTTCCGCCGCGATGATCATGCAGTACATCGGCAGGATCGGCGCGCTCCAGGCGCTTCAGACGATCACGATCCCCTGCCCCATTGACAGTTGTTTCCGGGTTCAGTTTTCCATCCTGATAAATCTGTTAATGTGCCGCGGCTTCCGCTTTCTGCTGCCTGTCCCGCTGCCATTGTTCCTTCGTGATGCTGCTCACATACCCTGTCCGCTTCTCATGCATCAGCGGGACATCAACATTTTCCGATTTCCACTGATAGCGGAAACCCACCTTTTCCTGAACGCGCTTCGATTTCGCGTTGCCCTCATAGTATCCGCACCAGACCCTCGTCATACCGAGCTCCTCAAAGGCACGGCGGAGCATCTCCCGGGCAGCCTCCGGCATGATCCCTTGGCCCCAGAACGGCTTTCCGAGCCAGTAGCCCATCTCGCACTCGTCATCGCGCTCCGTCAGATCGGTATGCCCGTTCAGTTTCAGCTCGATGGCGCCGATGGCCTTGTGATCCGTTTTCAGGCAGATGGCGTATGCCTCTTTGCCGCTTAGAACATTCGCTATGATGTCGCGGCTTTCCTCTATACTCCGGTGCGGCAGCCAGCCGGCAATGGGGCCCACATCCGGGTCTTTTGCGTATTCATATAAACTCTCCGCATCGCTGTCCTGCCAGCGGCGAAGAACCAGTCTTTCGGTCTCAGGCATTTTCTTTTTCCCTCCATCCGTCCTTCATCAGCGCCGGAATATCGCTGCTTCATTTCCTTCTCTTTTCACCTATTCACCGCACGCTTCATTGTATCAGACAACGATCTATTTTTCTACTCTCCGGCAAAGGCGAAACTGCCGGGCGGTTCCGGCCGGTTCTTCCGGGCTATTGCAAATCAGATACAAAAAAGATAGAATGAAAATATCAGGCAGCGAACCCGGCGTGTATGAAACCGGGAGCCGGGAGAATCGGATAAAATTACAGAATGGATGGCGATGATATGGCTTTTACGGCAATTCAGGATCTGAGCGGTATCTGGCAATGCAGCATTCCGGGAATTTCCGCGCCGGTGACACTTCCCGGGACGCTGGATGAAAGCGGGATCGGATTCCCGGACGAAAACAGGAACCAGTGGCATCCGGACGCGGAGATGAACGACGCGCTGAAGCATGGCGGGCGGATTGCCACCCGGCTGACCCGGCGCTTTACCTGGGAAGGGCCCGCCCGGATCACCCGCACTGTTTCGACGGCTTTCCCGCCGGAAAAGCGGGTATTTCTGGAATGTGAGCGTTCCCGCTGTCTCCGCCTGGAAGTCAACGGTACCCCCGTACCGGATTTTATCCCGCCGACCATCAGCACGCCCCACGTCTTTGAAGTGACTTCCCTGCTGACGGGAGAGGACACACTCACGCTGATCCCGGATAACAGCTATCCGGGGCTTCCCCATGACGATATTCTTTACTCCTCCGCCGCAACGGATGAAACCCAGACCAACTGGAACGGTATTCTGGGGACCCTCCGCCTGCGCGCCGAGAACGCCTGTTTCATCTCCGGAATCAGAGTGCTTCCCCGGAGCCGCACCGTGGACGTACACCTGACGCTTTCTTCCTCCGTCCCCTGGAAGGGTACGGTCCGGCTTGCCAGCAGCGCGCTGCAGGAAAGCACGGAGTGGAAGGACTGTCAGGCCGGTCCCGGGATCACGCAGATCGTTTTCCGGGATCTTCCGCTGCGGGACGACGCGCCGCGCTGGGATGAAGGCGAGGGCAACCTGCACCGGATGACAGCCGGTGGGGACGGTCTGGAAGAAAAGAGCGTTCTCTTCGGGATCCGTACCTTCGGAGATGACGGGCAGGGGCACCTGGCTCTGAACGGCCGGCGGTTTTTCCTGCGCAGCGAAGCGAACTGCTGCGTCTTTCCCGAAACCGGTCACCCGCCGATGACTGTGGAGGAGTGGGAAAGCATCCTCTCGGTTTATCGGAGCTACGGCGTCAACTGCATGCGTTTTCATTCCCATATTCCCCCGGAAGCCGCCTTTACCGCGGCGGACAGGCTGGGCATGCTGATGCAGCCGGAGCTTTCCCACTGGAACCCGCGGAACGCGCTGGAAACGGACGAAAGCTTCCGCTATTACCGGACGGAACTGGCGGAAACCCTCCTGTGGCTGGCCAACCATCCCTCCTTTGTGATGCTGACTTTCGGCAACGAGCTGTGCACCGGCGCGGAAGGCCGCCGGCGGATGAACGAAATGCTGCGCCTGGCAAAGAGCCTGGACGGAACACGGCTGTACGCAAACGCCTCCAACGGGCAGTACGGTTTCGACGGCTGCGATGCCGAAAGTGATTTCTATGCTTCGCAGTCCTATTACAGCCATATGATCCGCGCTACCTCCGCGGAGATGAAGGGATACCTGAACGAAGGGGAGCCGACTGCGGACCACTGCTATGACGCCTCCCTGGCGGAAATCCGGAAAACCTTCCGGAAGCCGGTATTCTCCTTCGAGGTCGGGCAGTATGAGGTATTGCCGGATTTCCGGGAAATCAGCGATTTCCGCGGTGTTACCCGGCCGGACAACCTGGAAATCATCCGGGAGCGCGTGGCCGAGCGGGGGCTCGCAGACCGCTGGGAACAGTATTGCGAAGCCACCGGCGAGCTTTCTCTCCTGTGCTACCGGGAGGAGATCGAAGCGGCGCTGCGAACGGAAGACCTCTCCGGCATTTCCCTTCTGGGGCTGCAGGATTTTCCGGGGCAGGGCACAGCGCTGGTGGGCATGCTGAACAGCCACCTGAAACCCAAGCCTTATGATTTCGCGCGGCCGGAACGCTTCCGTGCCTTTTTCGCTTCCGTGCTGCCCCTCGCGCTCCTGCCGGCCCGAACCTGGACCTGCGGGGAAGAAATCCGGGTGCCTCTCCGCCTGGCAAACTACGGAAAGACCGTCCTGCACGGCCGCCTTCGCTGGACCCTGTCCGGCGGAAACGGAATCCTGGAATCCGGCGAAACAGAATCCGCGGACTGGCCCGTCGGACTTTTCCCCCGGAAGCCGGTCCTGTTCCGCGCTCCCCTCCTGGAGCGTCCGGAAAAGCTGGAGCTCACGCTTTCCCTCGGGGAATACCGGAACCGCTATGATCTCTGGGTCTATCCGGAGGTTCAGCCGGTCTGCCCTCCGGAGATTCTGGAAGCCCGCGGAGTAAGCCAAAAGGTGCTGGAGACGCTCCGGAGCGGCGGAACAGTCTATCTGTCTCCGGACGCGACGACCGAGGCGCTGCCGCGTTCGATCCGTACCCAGTTTTCCACCGATTTCTGGTCCGTGGGCACCTTCCCGAAGCAGGAAGGCGGCATGGGCCAGCTGATTGACGCGAATCATCCACTGTTCCGGAACTTCCCGACAGAAAAGCATACTGACTGGCAGTGGCATCGCATGGCGTCCCGGCGGGCCTTCATCCTGCCGGAAGCCGTTCCCGCAATTGTTACGGAAATGGACAGCTACGCTTATCTCCGGCCCATGGCGCAGCTGGCGGAGTTCCGCTGCGGGGGCGGCCGGCTGCTGCTTTCCTCCATGAACCTGCACCGCCTTCAGGCCTGGCCGGAATGCCGGACGCTGCAAAACGCCATCTACCGCTATATGGCATCGGAGGACTTCCATCCGGAAGCGGAGCTGTCCGTATCCGCCCTGAAAGAAATTGTGAGC
Organism: Clostridiales bacterium; assembly: GCA_015056205.1. Taxonomy (GTDB): domain Bacteria; phylum Bacillota; class Clostridia; order Christensenellales; family Aristaeellaceae; genus Aristaeella. The sequence goes on from SVGS01000002.1 coordinate 45,912, forward strand.
GAAGCTTAGCCTTTTCAGAGTTCCGGCGTACCGTGCAGCCGGTACTGCTGAGGCGTCATATGATGATGTTTCTTAAACGCGTTGCAGAAGACGCTTTCACAGGAAAACCCGGTGCTGAAGCAGATCTCCTTTACGGTCAGCTGCGTGTATTTCAGCAGATAGCGGGCGGACGCCATGCGGCGGTTGATAATATATTCATGAGGGGTATATCCCGTATTCTGGCGAAAAATCCGGATAAAATAATACTCGCTGAGCCCGGAAATCCCCGCCAGGAGGCTGACCGGAATATCCTCGGTGAAGTGTTCGGAAATATAAACCAGCGCCTTTTCCACATTCCCGGTACACGTTCCGCCCATACCGCTTCCGGGACTGTAAATCATAAATTCCGTCAGAATATCCGTGATATATTTGGACAGAAGCGGTTCCTGAAACTGATGGTTTTCCGCAAAAGCCCGCAGAATGCTGTTCATCTTCCGGAGCGCGGGAAAGGCGTTTTCCAGAAATAATATGTTTCCCTGGCGGGAAACAATGAATTCATAATACTTCCGCGCCAGCACCCCGTCGAAATGAAGCCATATGACTTCCGCGCCTTCCCGGGTGGAATAGCCATGCGGCTGATAGCAGTCAATCAGCACAAAATGCTTTGCCGGAACAGGCTGCTGCTTTCCCCTGAAATCCAGCAGGATATTTCCTTCCTGAATATAGGCCAGCAGAAAACTGTCAAAGGAACTTCTTTTCAGGATATACCCCGGCTCATAAGTAAACAGCCCGCACTGCAGCGGGTAAAGGAACATTTCCTGCGCGGTTTTGCCGGGTGAATGGATATAATAATCAGAAACAGGAGATACTTTCTGTTCCACGGATTTCATGTTCATCCCTCCGGAAATGCAAGGATCATCCTGCCGCATCCGGCAGGGCCGGTTTTTCTGTATAAGAGCCGTCAGGCTGCCAAGAGTATAGCAATTATCCTTATCCTTTTCAACATCGGGACCGCTGTCCGGCATCCCTTGCCGGACTGATTTCGCGCTGTTCTCCGGAACCGCCGGCGGAAAGCAATAAATCTCAATCATGCCGCAGTAAATATGAGTGATTATCCGGAGAAAATACGATACAATACAGAATAGAAAAAGCAAAGAGGTGCAGCGTATGAAATATGAGATTGACCTCAGCCATTTTCAGGAGGGAATCCGTTTTGATCTGGGGGAGGATTTCTGCGGCAGCTCCCCTTCGGGAGAGCGGATCAGCTTCAGCAATTTCTATATGGAGCGGGACGGAAAGCCCTTCTATCCCGTTTCCGGTGAACTCCACTACAGCCGGATGGATGCCGGGCGCTGGGAGGACGAGCTGATCAAGATGCGCATGGGCGGCATCAACATCGTTTCCACCTATCTTTTCTGGAACCATATTGAGGAGGAGGAAGGCATTTTCGATTTCACCGGCCGGCGGGATCTGCGGCGCTTCGTTTCCCTTTGCGGAAAGCACGGGCTGTATGTCATTCTGCGGGTCGGGCCTTTCGACCACGGGGAGGTCCGGAACGGCGGCCTGCCGGACTGGCTGTACGGAAAGCCCTTTGAAGTCCGCGAAGCCAATGAAGGCTTCCTGGGATATGTCCGCCGCCTGTACGGAAAGATCGGGGATCAGGTGAGGGGTCTTTTCTACCGGGACGGCGGGCCCATCATTGCCGTACAGCTGGATAACGAATATATGCATTCCTCCGCAATGTGGGAAATGACCACCGGCATTTCGAACGAATGGATCAACAAGGGAACGGGAGGAGAGGCCTATATCCTGGCGCTGCGGGAAATCGCCCTGGAATGCGGCCTGACGCCGGCGTTCTTCACCGGAACCGCCTGGGGCGGAGCCGCGTATTCTCCCCGCGTCCTGCCTCTGTGGGGAGGATACGCCTACCGGCCCTGGATCTTCTACTCTCACCGGGGAGAACATCCGGCCACGGAGGAATATATTTACGAGGATTATCATCGCAGCGGCGCGGTCTGCGCGGATGACTTTACCCCGGCCTATCTGCCGGAGGAACGGCCCTACGCCTGCTGTGAAATGGGCGCGGGGATGATGTGCTGTTATTACTACCGGTTTATTTATCCCTACAGGAGCGTGGACGCCCTGGCAAACATCAAGATGGCCTCCGGCTGCAATTTTCTGGGATACTACATGTTCCACGGCGGAACCAATCCCATCGGGAAAAACGGAACCTATCTCAACGAGGCTCAGGTTCCCAAAATCTCCTATGACTACCAGGCTGCCCTGGGCGAGTTTGGCCAGATCCGGGAATCCTACAGCCGGCTGAAGAGCATCCACTTTTTTACCCGCTTTTTCGGGAGCCGGCTGGCGCCGATGGAAACCGTGCTGCCGGAAGGCGCTTCCGCCATCGATCCGCGGGATACCGAAACGCTGCGCTTTGCCGTGCGGACGGACGGAAAAAGCGGCTTCCTTTTTGTCAACAATTTTCAGGATCATCTGGTTCTGCCTCCCCGGAAGCATGACCGGGTGCGGCTTGTCACCGGAAACGGCGCCTTCGACTTTGACATCAGCCTTGCGCCGGAGGAAAACGCGATTCTGCCCTTCGGAATGGATCTGGACGGAATCCCGCTGCTGCAGGCCACGGCCCAGCCCGTACTGCGGACAGAGTCGGCCGGACGGATTCTCTACGTATTCCTGGAGCCGGAAGGAATGGCCGCGGACTTCCGGTTCGGAAACGGAACGGCCGTTTCCGGAAACGCGGGTCCGCTGGAAGGAGAGGAAGCCCGTCTCTTCTCTGTCCGTCGGGAAAACCGGGAAGCGGAGGTGCTGCTGATCAGCCGGGAAGCGGCCGGCCGCCTGTTCCTGCTGCGGGACGGAAGCCTGGTTTTCACGGACGGCGCGCTGCTGGAGGATGAGCAGGGCGGACTCCGGCTGGAAACCCTCCGCCCGGAAAACACGCTGCTGTGCTGGCCGCCCGAAAGCCTCGGAGCTTCCGGCAGGCTGAAGAGGCTTCCGGACCGCGGCCCTCTGGGCGCCTGGCGGGCGGATACCCGGGAAGTGATCCTCCCCGTTGCCGTTCAGCAGACAGACCGGCATAAATATCTTCTCCGCCTGCCGGAGCTTCCGGAGGACCTGAAGGATATCCGCCTGCGGATTGACTATGAGGGGGATATCGGCATGCTGTTCCTGGGCAATACCCTGATCAGCGACAACTTCTGCAACGGGGATACCTGGGAGATCGGGCTGCGGGAGCAGATCAAGGCGTTGAAAACGGAGCAGCCTGTACTGACGGTTGCGCCGCTCCGGGAAGGCGCCGTGGTCAGCGCGGAATCCGCCATGGCCGCCCGGAGCGAGAATAGCAGCCAGGAAACCGGAGAACTGAAAAAGGCGGAGCTGCAGCCGGTATATGAAATCGCACTGTAAACAGAAGATCAAAAAGAAAACCCGGAGGGCAAGAGCATGAAAAAAGTACAGGTCTATGAGCAGATTGTAACCATTCCGACCTACCAGACCGGACCGCTGGAGAAAAACCCGCTGTTCATTGAAAAGAGGGCGTACCAGGGATCCACCGGAAAGGTTTATCCCGTCCCGATCTGCGAAAGCATCAGCGAGGAAAAGGAAAACGTGGATTACAAAGCCGTGATCCTCGAAAATGACTATCTCTATGTGATGATCCTGCCGGAGCTGGGCGGACGGATCCAGCGGGCGCTGGACAAGACCAACCATTATGACTTCGTATATTACAACCGGGTGATCAAGCCCGCGCTGGTAGGCCTGGCGGGGCCCTGGATTTCCGGGGGCATTGAGTTCAACTGGCCTCAGCACCACCGCCCTTCCACCTTCATGCCGGTGGATTATCTCTGCGCCGAAAACGCCGACGGATCCGCCACCGTAACCCTCGGGGAAACCGACCGGATCAACGGCACCAAGGGGAACGCCGCCATCACCCTCTATCCGGACAAAGCCTATATTGAAATCAGGGGCCGGCTGTTCAACCCCACCGATTACCCGCAGACCTTCCTGTGGTGGGCCAATCCGGCAGTTTCCGTCAATGACAGCACCTTCTCGGTATTCCCGCCGGATGTCAACGCGGTCATGGATCATGGAAAGCGCGCGGTCTCCACTTTCCCCATTGCCACGGGGGAATACTACAAGGCGGACTACTCCGCCGGCGTGGACATCTCCCGCTACCGGAACATCCGGGTGCCCACCTCCTATATGGCGGCACATTCCGACTTTGATTTCGTCGGGAATTTTGACGAAGGCAGGGACGCCGGACTGCTGCATGTGGCGGATCATCATGTGAGCCCCGGAAAGAAGCAGTGGACCTGGGGCTGCGGCAATTTCGGAAAGATCTGGGATCAAAACCTGACCGACGAAGACGGCCCCTACATTGAACTGATGACCGGCGTATACTGCGACAACCAGCCGGACTTCGCCTGGCTCAAGCCGCAGGAGGAGAAGTCCTTTGTCCAGTACTTCATGCCCTATAAGACCGTAGGCCGGGTAAGCAACGCCACCCGGGATATCATTCTGGGAGTGGATTTTCTGGACGCGGAAGGCAGGGTCATCCGGCCCGATCCTTTTGAAACCGGCCGGGCCGCGAACGAAAGGATCGCAAAGCAGGCCGCCCGGGCACGCATCAAGGTCTATGCCAGCGGTGAATTCAAAAACGCGGAAATCATCCTGTGGGCAGCGGGACAGGAAATATACCGCAGGACGACGGATCTGAATCCCCGGGCCGCCTTCACCGACACCGTGGAAGGGCTGCACGACTTCCGGATCGCCGTCACGGATGAAAAGGGCGTAACGCTGTGCGAATATCAGGAATATGTGAAAGAAAACCAGCCCATTCCCGAACCGGCGGAAGCGCTGCGCAAGCCGGAGGAAATCCAGTCGCTGGAGGAGCTGTATCTGGCGGGTCTGCATCTGGAGCAGTACCGGCACGCGACCTTCCTGCCCGCCGACTACTATCGCGAAGGCCTGCGCCGGGATCCCACCGATATCCGGCTGAACAACGCCCTCGGCCTGTACCTTCTGCGCAGCGGGCAGGCCGAAGAAAGCGTGGAATACTTCAGAGCCGCCATCCGGAAGCAGACCTGGCGGAATCCGAACCCCTATGCCGGTGAAGCGTATTTCAACCTCGGACTGGCACTGGAGACTCTGGAAAAGCTGAATGAAGCCTATGACGCCTTCTTCAAGGCAACCTGGAGCGCCGAAACCGCCGGCGCGGCCTGGTATCATCTCGCGTGCATCCGCGTCCGGCAGGGGGATCTTCCGCAGGCGCTGCGTTTCGCGGAGGAAAGCCTGCTGCGGGGATGGCACAACATGAAGACGCGCAGCCTGAAAGCTTCCATTCTGGCCCATCTCTGTCCGGAGAGCCCGGAATACCGGCGTTTCCTGGACGAAAGCTTCGGAATCGACCCGCTGTATCTGTCCCTGCTTTACCGGAAAGCGGATCAGGCGGCCTTTGACCGGGCCACCGGCGGACGAATTGAGGAATACCTGAATACGGCCTATGAATATATCGGCTTTGGCTTCTGGCAGGACGCGGCGGCCGTGCTGGATAGATGTCCGGCGGAAAGCCCGATGAAATACTACGCCAAAGCCTTCGCCGAAGGCCGCATGGGACAGGCGGAGGCCGCGAAAGCCGACGTGGAAAAGGCGGAGAGCCTGAGCACGGATCTGTGCTTCCCGAACCGGCCGGAAGAAAAACAGATTCTGGAATACGCGGTTTCCCTGCCGGGGAAGGTGCCGAAGGCTCACTATTATCTGGGCGAACTGCTGTACGACAAAAAGCAGTACGAGGCAGCCATCCGGCACTGGCAGGAGGCCGTTTCCCGGATGCCGGAGCTGGCGCCGGCGCACAGGAACCTTTCCATTGCCTATTATAACCACGGGAATCCGGAGCTGGCGGCCGGAGAAATCGCGGAAGCGGTCCGGCTGGAGCCGGATAACAGCCGCTTCCTGCTGGAACAGGAGCAGCTGATGAAGCGCCTGGAGCGGCCGGTGAAGGAAAGGCTGGCGATGCTGGAGGCAAAGAGGGCCATTATTCCAGAGCGCTATGCCCTGATGCTGGCCTATGTGTCCCTCCTGAACGCGGACGGGCAGCATGAAAAGGCGCTGGAGCTGCTGACCTCCTATACCTTCCATGTCTGGGAAGGCGGAGAGGGCAAGGTTGCGGACGAATACAAAACCGCCCTGTTCGCCCTGGCGGAAAAGGCGCTGGCGGAAGGCCGGGCGGAAGACGCCCTGATCCTGGCGGAACGTACGCTGACCTACCCCGCTAACCTGGGCGAGGGCAAGCTGGACAAGGTGCCGGACAACCGGGCGTATTACATCATGGGCCTGGCCTCCGCCGAAATGCACCGGGAAGACCAGGCCGTGGAATACTTCCGGAAAGCGGCGGAAGGTTCTTCCCTTCCGGAACCGGTCCGGTATTACAACGATCAGCCGTCCGACTATATTTACTGGCAGGGACTGGCCTTCCGCGCCCTGGGCGAAGAGGAAAAAGCGCTGAAGTGTTTCCACCAGCTGGTGATCTTCGGCGAACGCCATCTTTTTGACAAGGTGGGATATGATTTCTTCGCGGTTTCCATGCCTGAACTGGAGGTTTACCAGGACGATATTCAGAAACGGAGCGACGATTACTGCCGCCGCCTGGCGGAACTCGGCCGCAAAGGCCTCGGATGCTGAAAAGGCAGTCCGGGCTTCCCTGCTGCCCGCTTCCGGATCCGCTTCATCAGTCCGCTGTCACGATGTGGTTTCTTCCGGCTTCCTTAGCCCGGTAAAGGGCTTTGTCCACCCGTTCAAACGCAGATCCGGGCGTATCTCCCGGCCGAAGCTCCGCCAGACCGATACTGCAGGTAAAATGTCCCACGTCCGGGAATTCTGCTTTTTCCGTCTGCCTGCAGATACGATCCGCCAGATCATATTCACAATCATGTTCCGCCAGCCGCTGTAGGGGATTTCCGCGTGAACGGTTTCATCCGAGATCTCGGTAACGCTCAGGCTGCTTGTCGTATCGCGAACGCTGATATTCGCTGTCATCCAGTTCGTCAAGCAGAATCATATACTGATTTTCCGCAATCGGGTAAACGGTCATCTGGACAATGGCGGGACCGGAGGTTTCGGGATTCAGCAGCCGGATCCGTTTGCTGATTTTTCCTGAAAACTTCCCGTAAGACGGCAGGAATACATGATAGTTCTCCGTAATCTTTTCTGACGATTCGCCGAGATGGAACCACAGGGTTTCAATCAGATCCGTATATTTTCCCTTTTCCCCGAGCAGGGAACCAAACATTCCTTTCCGGATAAAGGTCCGGTATTCATTCACTTCAGCATCGGCAACCAGCACGGCATCCAATTCTGTTTTTCCTCCTTCGCTGTAAACCGAAAGCGGCGGACCGGCAGGATTCTTTTTCAGAAGTCAGCACAAAGAATACCATACGTCCCCCTTTCAGGCAATAAAAAAGCGGCCGAAAAACCGAAATATGAGCATTATAAAAATGCAGTGTACAAAGTCGTACACTGCACGGGGGATTGATTCAGATACTTACTGCGGGAGAGGCAGCCCCGCTTTCTCGCAGAAAGCCGCTTCGCTCATTTCGGCCTGCTCCGCCGCCTCCTTCAGGGTAATCAAATTCTTTCGAACCAGGGCAGCCAGGGTTTTTACAGAGCCCGCCATCTCGCCCTCAGCCCGGCCCTCTGCCCGGCCCTCTGCCCGGCCTTTTGCCTGATTTTCATTAATCACTCTTGTCAGCCACTCAGACATTGTCCTGACCTCCTTTCCCCTTTCGTTTCTCTCATTGATCACCTGTTCAAACCGGTGATCCTGATCCATCACGTTCAAAAGCTGTAAAACGGATTCGATGTGGGCCAGTTCATCATCGCTGGGACAATATTCCCCGTTTTCCCGCATCTGGACAAAATAGCGGGCGACCTCCCGGAAGTCGCTCCGGAACAGGTTGACCATTTTCAGGTTCAGTTCTGTTCAAAGCAGAACACGCCGCTTTCCAGATCCGCCCGGATCCGGAAAGCGCAGGTGCTCAGATCCGCCGTCAGCGAGGCTTCCCGGCCGCCGTTTCTCCAGGTGATCTCCAGCCGGTCCGGAGCCGGCTGTTCCGCGGTCATTTCCGCGTCAAAGCCGAAGGCGCCGCAGGCGCTGCGCATCTTCAGCAGCTTCAGCTGATCCTTCACGACCTGCTTCCGCAGGCCCTCTTCCAGCGCGGCCGCCGTCAGGTTGGTGCGGTTAATCTCCTTGTGGCCCGCGTCTCCTCCCGCCGCGACGGCTTCCCGGTTGTTTTCCCCGGCAAACAGATCCAGATACCAGACCTGCGGTTTCCCGGGCATGAACAGCTGCAGCGCCCGGGCCAGCAGGAGCTTTCTTTCGTCCGCTCCCAGCGCGCTGAAATAGGTGGCGTTGACCTGGTAGTACATATTCTTTTTGCCGTGCAGGTTTTTGATCAGTCCGCCCCGGCTGACGATCAGGTCGATCAGCCCCTGAATCCGGTCATCGGGAACCAGGCCCTTCAGATCCAGCATCGGAATGCCGTCATGGCATCCCAGCATATTGACGCAGCGGATGTGATCCCGCTGCTGCTCCCGCGCCCAGCGGATCAGGTATCCGGCGTCATGGTTCTCGATGGCGTCGATCAGCAGCCCGGGCAGGAAAAAGTCATAGGTCATATATCCCCGGTTTGCCAGCTCCCTGTAGCTTTTCTCGCTGTAGGCGGCATGGATTTCCGGCAGCAGGGTCAGGTTCCGCTCCTCCGCCATCCGGTGGACCCGCTCCAGCACCTCCCAGGTTTCCGGATCGTTCATGAAATTCCGCCGTCCGGGAATCTTGGAGGCATACCCGAAAGCATCCAGCCGGACGATGGAAGCGCCGTATCCCGCCAGCTTGTCCAGCACCTCCTCATAGTATTGCCAGACCAGCGGAGAACGGATGTTGACGTCCATCTGGCCGAGGTATTTCCGCCGGCTCTCCAGGGTTTCGGTCAGTTTTTCCCGCTTTTCCGCGGAGAGAAGATCCTCTGTTTCCAGTTCAGCCGGTTTCTTCCCCTCGGTGAGCCCAGAAGCGACCCTTTTCGCCAGGACCTCCGCCGTTCCGTACTGGATTCCCAGCGCGCGCATCAGGTCCTGCGTGTCCGGGAGGTCATAATGCACTTCCTGGTAGAAGGTGTTCCAGTAAGGCACTTCCTTTCCGTCCGGAAAACGAACCATGAGGATCGGCAGGCCGGGCTTACGGAAGAACATATCCCGCAGGCAGGCTTCATCCGGCTGAATCCAGCCGGCCTCCGTCATCTCCCCCCGGCCTTCCCAGAAGCGGTTCCAGTCGATAAAGAAATCCCGGTAGGCGGAATCCTCCCCTTTTTCAAGGATGTCCTGAAACTGGGGCGAGAGGACGGAAAGATGATTCAGGATAAAGTCCAGTTTCAGATCCGTTTTCAGCGCGCGGAGCCTGTCCAGGTCGGCGGACTTCGCCAGCCGCTCGTTCAGATCATAGCTGATCACCGAAAAACCCCTGTCCAGATCCGTGTGAAACACGCTGGGCAGGATATAGAAGGAGCTGAACGCTCCCCGCATTTCCGGCCTTTCCAGCAAATCGGCGATGTCTCCCAGTTTTCCTCCAAGGCTGTCCGGATAGGCGTTCAGCATGGGTCCGCTGTTCATATTTGTGTTCCTCCCCGGTTTTATTCAGGTTTCCGCCATGATTCGGCGATACTCCGCATAGGACAGGAGTTCGCCCTGTTTGCTCAGGATCAGCCGCGCCTTCCGGGCCTGGTCTTCCAGCTTCTGCTGTTCGATCTCCAGAACCAGGGTCGTGAATGCGCTGTCCGTTTTTCCGTCCCGGTTCCGGGCCCGGCGGTGGGCGAGGGTTTCCGCCGGCGTGGAATTCAGCAGAACGGGGATATCCACCCCCTCCAGATAATCGCTGTTTCCGTGCGTCCATTCAACGATCAGCACGCGAATCTCCGAAAAGTCCACCCGGTCATACCAGAGTTCTCCCGGTTCCCGGCCCATCCGCTTAAGGCAGATCTCCCGGGCGCCCCGGTGAAAGTCCGCCAAGATGCCGGAGACTTCATCGAAATCCGTTTCCGCGGGAGTTCCCAAATAACCGCTCAGCGCCCGGCGGCCTGCCCGCCGGTAGACCCTGAGCCACTCCTGATCCGGGTTCGGCTCCGCGTCCCGGTCCTCCTCCCAGAGCTTTCTCAGCTCCGCCGTAACCGTTTCACTGATCAGCCCGGCCGACACCAGGCCCCGGAGGCCGCCGACGCGGAAAACGCGCTGCCGTTCCCGGTCATTCTCCCGCGGAATCCGGCGGGGATAATTGTCTCCGCTGAGCACATACGCGCCAATTCCCTGATCCCCCAGGTAATAAGCCAGCACGGAAGCAATCTCGCTTTTCCCGACGCCGCTCCCTCCGCAGACCGCGACGACGGTACGGGCCTCCCCGCGTTCCTCAATCATCCGCATCAGTTCAGGGAAAAGAGCTTTCGCCTTCCGGATATGCTCCTCCCCGATACAGATTTTGTCTCCGGGCATATCCCCGTGCGGAATATCGCCTGGCAGCTCCGGTGCTTTCCATTTGTTGTCCATCGCCTGTTTCCTCCCTTTCCGGTTCGTTTGTACGTTTCTTATGTCGTCTCCCGCGCCACCAGCCTCACCGGGAAAACGGTGTTGACGGGAACCGTTTCCCCCGAAGCCCTCCGGATCACGCAGTCCACCGCATAACGGGCGATTTCGGCAATCGGCTGGTGGATGCTCGTCAGCCGGATCGGGCAGAGGGTTGTGAATGCCGTATCATCATATCCCACAATCTTCAACTGCTCCGGAATCCGGATTCCGTGGCGCAGGCACCAGCGCACGACGGTCGCCGCCATCAGATCATTGGAGGTCAGGATTCCGTCCAGATCCGGAAAATCAGTGAAAATCCGTTCGATGGTCTCCGTATAATCCAGGGAGATAAATTCCTGCCACTGGGCCTCCACAAGCACCGGTACGGGCAGGCCTCCCGCGGCGGCAGCGGCACAGAACCCCTCATAGCGCTGGTTGGAAACGCTGTTCTTCGCCGCGTTCCCGCTGAGGTACAGCAGCTTTCTGCAGCCCCGGGAAATCAGATGTTCCCCCGCCAGCCTTCCGCCCTGAACGCTGTCCATCAGCGCGCTGGGGGTTCCGTCCTTCGACTGTCTTTCGATATAAACCACCGGCGTCCCGCTGTGCGCGATGCGGTCGAAGCCCTGGCTGTAGCTGGCCACGATCATTCCCCGGACCCGGTCTCCCAGCAGCATCTGGTAATAAGAACTCTCCTTGCCGAAGTCCTGATCCGAGATGCACAGGAGCAGCTGGCATCCCTGCACCGCCACCGCGCTTTCCACCTCCTGGATCAGCTCCGCGAAGAAATACTGCCGGGCGGAAGGAACAATCAGGCCGATCAGGTTGGTGCTTTTCTTGGCCAGGGAACGGGCCATCTCGTTCGGACGATAGCCCAGCTCCCGCATGGCTTCCTCGATCCTTCCGCGGGTTTTCTCACTGACCCGGACCCGTCCGTTCAGCATTCTGGAAACTGTGGTGACGGTCACGCCGGCCCGGTCCGCCACATCCTGAATCGTAGGCATTCGTTCTGTCTCCTTTTCGGGTGTTGCAGCATGGTCTTATTTTTCCGGGGAGGAAAGAAAGCGGAAAGCGCTTTCCAGGTGTTCATCCCAGTAGGTGAGTTCGTGCCCGCCCGGGCCCTCCTCCCACCGGAGTCCGGCGCCGGCCCCGGCCAGCGCTTCCTTCAGATGCAGGCAGGAATCCCTCACCAGCAGGTCGTCCTCCCCGCAGCACATCCAGACCGGGGGAACCTGCCTTCCTTCCCGGAGGCAGTTTTCCAGCGCCCGCGCGGGATTCAGCCTGGCGCTGCTTCCGTAAACAGCGTTTCCTCCGAGCAGCGACTCAAACAGGGACGGCGGCACCGCTCCGGGCACCTCCTCCATGGACGGGGAAAGCAGCCGATCCGGCTCGGCGGAGGGAGAGAAGAGCGCCATCCGGGAAAAGGTTTCATGATAATGCATTCCCAGGACGAAGGCGCCGTAGCCGCCCATGGATATCCCGCCGATAAAGGTATCCTTCCGTTCCCCGGACAGGGCCGGGAAAAGCCGCCGGGTGATTCGGACCAGCTCGTCTCCTGCGTAGGCGCCCATACTGGAGGCCCGCTCCGGATGATCTGTATAGAACGCGTTTTCTCCGTCCGGGATCACCACCGCGATGCCGTAAAGCGTTGCCATCTGCCGCAGCGGAAGCCCGAACACGATTTCCTCCGCATTGCCGGAGTATCCCGGAAGCAGATAAAGCGTGGGATAGGGCCTGCCAGGATCCGGATATCCATCATGATACGGCAGAATGACATGAAAATCAACCGCGCGCTGAAGGGAAAGTGCTTTTGCCGTTACTTTCAGGTACATGTTTTACACACCCTCCTTCCCTGTCAGGAAATGAAACAGGGGATCCATCGCCTGCTTCCAGAAGGTATGGTCATGGCCGCCTTCCGCTTCATACCAGGACAGTTCCTGTCCCAGCTCACGGCATTCCTCCCGGAGGCGGCAGGATTCCGGATAGAGTTCGTCTCCCCGGCCGATGGCCAGGAAAAGCCGGGGCACCGGCCTCCCCTCCTCCCGGGTCCGCCGGAGCGCGTTCCTGTCGTCCCTGTAGCTGCCCCGGAAGGTCTCCCAGGGGCCGAGGGTTTCCACCAGTTCCCCGCCGGGCACAGGGCAGTGCTCCGGGGCAAGATCATTCGGGAGTTTGTATCCCAGGGCCGGGGAAAGCATTCCAACGGCGGAAAACCGCTCACTGAAGCGGAGTCCGTTGATCAGGGCACCGTATCCGCCCATGGAGATGCCGGCAATCCAGGTGTCCTCCCGCCTGCGGGAAAGCGGGAGCGCCGCCCGCGTCACCTCCACCAGTTCCTCTCCGAAGAAGCGGCTGTACATCGCGCCGCGCTTTTCGTCGTCGACATAAAAGGAATTTTCCCCGTCCGCCAGCACGACGGCAACGCCGTAACGCATGGCATACAGGGCGATATTGGTAAACATGGCCGTTTCAACCGCCCCGCCTGAATAGCCGTGCAGGAAGTACAGAGTCGGATAAGGCGGTTCAATATCCCGCCACTGATTCAGATCCGGCAGAAACACCAGGGGATAAACGCTTCGGGAAATGCAGTCCGAGCGAAAGTTCATATGCAGAGTGGCCACTTCATTCTTTCCTTTCTTATCCCTTCACGCTGCCCTGAACGACACCGGAGAGAATCTGTTTCTGGCAGAGCAGATAGAAGATCAGCATCGGCAGGATGGACATCACCAGGCCCGCCATCATCGGGGAATAGTCCGTGGAATACTGCGCGCAGAATACGCGGATCATCATCGGCAGCGTCCGCATGTCCTGCGTCTGAAGGAACAGGCTGGAAAGCAGATAATCGTTCCAGATTCCCATGGCGACAAACACCAGCAGCGTGACCTCAATGGGCGTGAGCATCGGCAGGATGATTTTGAAGAACAGCCGGACGCTGCCGCAGCCGTCGATCATGGCCGCCTGGTCGATCTCCATCGGCACGCTGTTCAGGAAACCGCGCACGAGGAAAACGGAAAAGGCCATATTCAGTCCCGTCGCAATATAGATGACCGGGATCAGGCTGTTTGTTAATCCCAGCTGCGCCGCGTAAAGCTTGACCAGCGGGATCATGAACGCCTGGAAGGGAGCGCACATGGAGGCGATCATCAAATAATAGAAGAAGGAGACAAAGCGGGACTTCACCCGGCTGACCACATAGGCCGCCATGGACCCCAGAACCGCCACCAGCGCGCAGATGCTCACCGTCAGGATCAGCGTATTGCAAAGGGATCCGAGAAAATGCATCTGTCTGTAGGCCTGCGGATAATTCTCTGTAACCAGGCGCGTCGGCAGGGAAAAGGGATTCATCGTGAATTCCCCGGTGGTTTTCAGGGAGTTCATGCCCACCAGAACCAGAGGAAACAGATAGAACAGCGTCAGGAAGAGGGCCAGCACAAACAGCCAGATCCTGACCGAACGCCTTTCAACCATTACATCTGCACCTCCCGTCTCTGGGTGAAATAGGCCTGCAGCACGGAGATCACCGCAACGATCAGGAACAGAATCACCGCCTGTGCCTGCGCGTTTCCGAATTTCAGGCTGACAAAGGCTGTATTGTAAATCCGCAGCGCGATCAGCTCCGTACTGTTGAAGGGGCCGCCGTCCGTCAGGGACAGGTTCACGTCAAACACCATGAACGAGCGGACAATCGCCAGGAACAGGCAGATCGTGATGGAGGGGCGGATCATCGGCAGCCGGACGTTCCGGAACACGCCCCAGCTGCTGGCGCCGTCCACCCGGGCGGCTTCCACCAGTTCACCGGGCACGTTGGTAAAACCGGCCACGTAGATGATCATCAGATAGGCGGAAAGCTGCCAGGAGGAAACCAGGATCAGGGCGACCATGGCCCCCGTCGGATCCGAAAGCATGGATTTGGTCAGCCAGGGAATTCCGAGGGAAGCGCCGATGCGGGTAAAGCCGTAGCTGAAGATATACTGCCAGATATAGCCCATCGCCACGCCTCCCACCACGTTGGGAACATAGATCGCGGTCCGGAAGGCGTTTCTTCCCTTCAGCGAGCTGGTCAGCAGCAGCCCGAGGATCAGGCCCATGAGGTTGCTCAGCACCACCGTGCCGACGGTATAGATCCCTGTCCGCTGAAGGGAGAGCCAGAATTTGCTTGTATTAAAGACTTTGGTATAGTTTCCGAGCCCGATCAGGGTGTATTCCGTCGCAATCCCGTCCCACTTCGTGAAGGAGATGAAGATGCCGTACAGAAACGGAATCACCATAGCCGTCAGCCATACGAACAGGGCAGGACAGAAGAAAAGCAGAATCAGTCTCCACGTATCCCAGCCGCGTCTGGTCAGCATGATTAAACCTCCCGAATGGATGAAACGGCAGGGCAGAGCATAAGCCCCCGCCCCGCCGTTTCAAACGATTGATTCCTGAATTTCAGACCGATGTTCCGTCAGTCCAGGTTGGCGAAGTAGTCCTGAATCTCTTGCGCCAGGTTCGCGCGGTCGCTCTGGCCGGCCAGATACGCCTGCATGAAGGGGCCGACAACCAGCCAGAAGTCGGTAGGCGCTTCGCACAGGTAGGTGCTGCAGTCCAGAATCCGTCCGGCATTCAGGTATTCCTGGGTGGAAACCGCCAGCGGGTTCTCGTTGACCGCAGTCACGTTATCAAAGGGCAACGTGGAGCCGATCAGCCGCACCATGAAGTCCTCGCCTTCCGGAGACAGCGCCAGCCACTGCGCCAGCAGCACGCCGGCCGCCTGCTGTTCGGGCGTGTTCTGGTAAATATCCACGGCGTAGCCCTTCGGGCAGGAGCCCAGGATCTTGAGGTTGCGGGCGTCTTCCGCGTCGTTGGTCAGCGGCAGGTGCATGATACCCAGCTCGTCAATGTTTTCGAAGTTCCGGATCGCCAGCCAGTTCCAGTCGCCCTGGAACATGGTCGCCACCTTGCCGTGCGCCAGCAGCTCCAGATCGCCTTCCTGCGTGTCGGCCAGCGGGTCCGCCTTGTTGATATTCCGCTCCTTCAGGATATCGAACACATTCATCAGGTTGTTGAAATGCTCGTTTTCAATCAGATTGTAATTGCCCGCCTTCAGGTCGGCCATCACTTTGCGCTGGGCTTCCTTGTCGCCCAGCCACTCGGAAAACAGCTGCGCTCCGAGGTAGTGCGCGCCCAAAGCCCAGTCCGCGCTGAAGACAACGGTGGAGGGATAGCCCGCCGCTTCGATCTTGTCGAAGAACTCGACCAGCTTGTCCACCGTATTGACGGTATCGACGTTGAAATCATCCCCGAAGACTTTCTTCACGATGGTCTTGTTGTACAGCAGGCTGAAGCCCTGATAGCTTCCGGGAATGCCGTAGATCGCCGGATCTCCTTCCTTCTGGAAAAACTCCGTACCGGAAAGCACATGATTAAAGAAGGAGGGATCCTCCGCCTTGGTCAGATCCATCATATAATCGGAATAATTCAGAATCTGGCCGCAGTCCAGCAGGGAGACGGTCGGCGCGGTCTTCGCGGAATACAGCGCCAGCCAGGCAGCCAGCTGGTCATCGCCGCAGGGATAGTAGTTCACCGTAATCCAGGGATACTGTTCCATGAACTTGGCCAGGGTTGCCACCGTTTCATCATCCACGCCGGCCTGGGTGGAATAATAGGAAATGGTGACGGGTTCGTGCTCCGCCGTCTCGGCGAAAACAGTTGTGACCGACAGCAACAGGGCCAGTGCGGTCAGAATGGACAAGACCTTTCTGAACATATTCTTTTCTCCTTTCGCGGATGCTGTCCGCATCCCTTGTTAAGCGCAGAATAGCACAGGCGTTTCCAAATGTCAAGCGTTTGACATGCAAAAATTTTAAAATACAGAATATTTCCCTGTTCTTCCCGGATATTTGTTCAATCTGGTGTCAATTTGGACAAATTCACTTTTAATTTGATGTCAATCGGTTGTCATTCGGAAGGTCCATTCGGGGTTCACCGCGCCGGATTTCATCCGCCGGTTCCGCGGTTTGATTCGGCGCGTTCATTTTTCAAACGGATAAACCAGACCGATCTGCCTTCTGCATTCATCCAGGATTTCCATAACGTCCAGGGTGGCCCGGGGAGGAATATATTCGCTTTCCTTTTTTCCCGCCCTGATTTCCCGTGCCGCCAGATCGAACTCGTTCAGCAGGGTGGTCCGCCCTTCAAACCGCTCAATCAGGCTTCCGTCCTTTGCGGTCAGTTCCGCGCTGTCCGCGTAATGAAAATGATCCACAAAAATGTCCGCCTTCGTTCCCCTGATCCGTAACCATTCCCTGCCGGCGTCATCGCAGATCGACAGCGCGATGCGGCATTTCAGTCCGTTCTGAAACACCAGCTCAATCTCATCGGAAAGGTCCACCCCGTTCACTGTTTTTCCGGAGCATTTTACACTGACGGGTTTTCCGAAAAGCCGGTACAGGTACGTCACAGGATATACGCCGGAATCGAGGATGGCTCCCCCGGCCAGGTTCGGATCCGTCAGCCTCGGAGCATAATTCAGCACATTCACCAGATAGTCCGTATCCACCTGCCGGATTTCTCCCGTCACGCCGCTTTCCACCCATTCCAGGACCTTCAGCGCGGCCGGCGCAAACCAGGTCCACATTCCCTCCACGATATATACTCCCTTTTTCCTTGCCAGCTCAAACAGTTCCCGGGTCTCGGAAGCCCTGACCGTAAACGGTTTCTCACACAGAACCGGTTTTCCCTGTTCAATCGCCTGCCGGACATAGGGATAGTGCTGCGGATGAGGCGTTACCACGTACACCGCGTCCGCATGATCCATGGCGGTTTTCGGGTCAGCATACGCTGTTCCGCCGTACGCCTCCGCAAACCGGACCGCGTTTTCAAACTTTCGGGAACAAACCGAAGAAACAGCATGCCGTCCTGAAGCGGTAATTTCTTCCGCCACCTGCTTTGCCAGCGTTCCCGTGCCGATAAAACACCATCTGAAAGGCCGGATCTCCATATTTTGCCCCATCCTCCTTCTCATGTTTTTTTCCTTCGTTGTTGTATACCTGTTTCAACAGCCGGAGAATAAAACCCTTTTTCCGGGAAGTTTTCCCCCGCGGAAAACGTTCTATACATGAGATGGCGAATCGGCCGGAAAGGATCATGCCAGCCTTCGGCTGCGCTGCGTATCAACAGGCGCGGGCGGATCCCGCGGAAAAAACGAACGGAGGAAAAGAAACGATGAAAAGAACAATATCCCTGCTCCTGGCCATAACGATGGTGCTGACCCTGAGCTTTGCGGCGGTGTCCCTGGCGGAAGCGTCTGTCCTGGACAGGCTGGGCGGAATGGAATGGTGCTTCTCCAGCGGAGCGGGCGGATGGTCCACGGATCTGTGGACCCAGGCTGACGGATCCTTCACGGGCGAGTACCATGACAGCGAAATGGGGGAAACCGGGGAAGGATATCCGGATGGAACCATCTATGTCTGCCGTTTTTCCGGACAGATGAGCGTTGCCGCGCAGGTGGATGAAAAAACCTGGAAAATCCGGGTGGACAGGCTGACCCCGGATGAAGGCCAGGTTCCGGAAACGATTGAAGACGGCGTGCGCTACGTGACCGCGGACGCATACGGTCTCAGCGAAGGTGATGAAATGATTCTGTACGCTCCGGGGACTCCCGTCAGCGTTCTTTCCGAGGAGATGCAGCTGTGGGCGCATGTGATGGATCAGGAAACGCCTCCGGCAGAGCTCGAAGACTGGTTCCTGATGAGCGAAAAGAATAACAGCGGTTTCGTCGGCTGGCAGCCGGCGGCAGCTTCCGCCAACCCCTGGGAGGATCTGACGGCGGAAGAGCTTGCCGCCCGGTCCGGCGTGAGCTTCAGGGTTCCGGAAGGCGCGAAAAACGCCGTCTACCGTTACATGAGCGGCGACGGGCTCGCCGAGATGCAGTTCACGTTTGAAGGCGATGAATTCTGCGCAAGAACCCAGGCAGCCGCCGAACCTGCCGACATCTCCGGTATGTATTATTCCTGGACGCATGTGGAAGAGGTCAGCGTCTGCGGATTCCCGGGCACCATCTGCCAGGCGCAGGACGGCAAGGAATGGGTGGAACTGTGCCAGTGGCACGGGGACGGGCGGCAGTATTCCCTGTCCGTGCGTACGCCGGATCCCGACGGCCTCGATCTGACCGCTCTGGCGGATCAGATTTTCGGAAAATAAGGGAACATACTGTTCAGGGGCAGGCCGCGGCCTGCCCCTGTTTTATGGTTTGATGGTTGTATCATTCCGGAAGGCTGTCCTCCCGCCTGAGGATCATTCCTTCCAGATAGTCGCCGAAAATGGCTTTGGCGTCTTCGATCCGTTTTCTGTCAAACATTCCTTCCGCAAAGTCCACTTCCAGATCAAAGCCGTTATCGCCGTATTCATTTTCAATGAGTTCAAACTCCAGCCGTGCCGGAGCCGCGTTGAACTCATTGTTCAGTTCAATCCTTTCGTTCTCCAGCTCGTCCAGTTCATCGGCGTTGATCTCCAGCTGCAGGTTGACTTCCATCCAGTCATTCACATAAGGCTGCAGGTTTTCACTCATGAGATCCCATCCGCAATGGGCAATATCCTCCGCCACCTGATTCTTCACGGACTTCAGCAGGTCCCTCATGGAGCTGATTTCCTCCATGCGGACCGCTGCCGGCATATTGCGGATCAGCATACCGACAACATTTTCCGCTTCCGGCGCAAGCCGGTTATTGAAGATCCAGTTGATCATGACATGCTGCTTTCCCGTCATCCGGGACAGGGTCAGAAGCCCCGCGGCGATCGCCATTACGGAATGGGAAACGCCCCAGTATTCCTCAGCCGCGCGAACCTGGTCCACGTCAAAGGCCAGGCGCCGGCTGGTACCGGCCTCGTTGAGATTCCGGCTGTCCGGATCGTCCGGCGGCAGCATGGTACACCAGTCTTCGTCCCCGTAGGTCTCCAGGAAATATTTCCGGTCCTTCCGCACCAGTCCCTGCCGCTCACGCTCCTCCTGCTCTTCCAGCATGGCAAAGAAATAGTCTTTTTTCATTTCCCGGCCGAAATAGGCGTTCACGATATCTCCAAGCAGAATGCCCAGGGAGCCGCCGTCCATCACCGCATGGTGCACATCCAGGAACAGATAGCAGCCCTTCCGGCCGCGGAACACGTTCACCTTGCACAGGCAGGTATTCAGAATCTGGCTGAAGGGCAGCAGCAGAATGTCCGCCAGCGCGTCTTCCGTTTCCGGAAGGATGTCCTTCACCTTCACCACCGGCAGGGATTCAGGACGGTACTGCATCTTCAGTTCACACTTCTCATCAAAGAAGAACACCGTCGCCAGCGCCGGATGATTCCGCAGCGCCTTGTTTACCGCTTCACAAAGCCGGTCCGCGTCCGCGTCCTTAAAACGCGTCAGGATATGCATCGTGCTCCACATGGTGCTTCCCGGCCGGAACAGCTGGTAGTCAATCACCTGGACCTGGAGGGGAGACGGATTGTGAGGCACAAGGCGCGCACGGGCGTCACGGGCATCCAGGCCCGAGCTGCCTTCCCGTTTTTTCAGTTCCCCGGCAATCGCTCCGGGGGTGTGCAGCCGGAATACATCCGCCGCGGTCAGGTTGTCCAGTTTAGCCCCGGCCATCACTTCCATGGCCTTCAGGGAATCGCCGCCCAGGTCAAAGAAATCGTCCAGCAATCCGATTTGATTGATGTCCAGCCTCAGCGTACGGGCAAAGGCGGCGCACAGCTTCTTTTCGGTTTCGGTTTCCGGCGGAACATACTTCGCCTTCAGATTCGACAGATCCGGCTCCGGCAGGGCTTTCCGGTCGATCTTTCCGTTGACGGTCATCGGCATTTCCGCCAGCTGCGTCAGCACGTTCGGCACCATGTATTCCGGCAGTTTCTCCTGCAGGAAGGATTTCAGGGCCTCTTCCGGTATCTTCGTCCCGGCGGTATAGTATCCCGCCAGATATTCGGCGCCTCCGGTCTTCCGCACCATCGCCGCCCCGGCGGAAATGCCCGGGAATTCCGCAATGACGTTTTCAATCTCATCCAGTTCGATCCGGAAGCCCCTGAGCTTAATCTGGTTGTCCATTCTGCCGAAAATCCGGATTTCCCCGTCTTCGGTCCAGGCGGTCAGATCCCCGCTGTGATAAGCCCGCAGGCCGTCGTGCGTAAAGAACGCCGCCGCGCTCTTCTCCGGCAGGTTCACATATCCCCGGCCGACCTGATCCCCGCAGATAATCAGCTCGCCCTTCAGGCCGACCGGCAGCTCGTTTCCAAAAAGATCGGAAACACAGAACACCGTATTGGCCATGGGTTTTCCGATCGTCACCTGGTCGGCTCCGGTCATCAGGGAGGCAGAGCATCCCATGGTGCATTCCGTAGGCCCGTATACGTTCAGAATCACGCTGTCCTCCCGCAGCTCGCGCAGCCGGTCATACAGCCTGCGCGGGAAGGCTTCCGCGCCGATATCGAAGAAAGTGATCTGGCGCAGGGCTTCCCGGCTTTCGGGGATTTCGAGCAGGCTCATCAGATAGGTCGGCGTGCAGGTAATCCCGTTCACACCGGTTTCCCGCACCAGGCGGGCAAAAGCCGCCGGATCATGGATCTCGGTTTCCGTCGCGACAACCACGGTATTCCCGTTGCAGAGGGGAACAAACTCCTCCACCACCGATACATCAAAGGAGAAGGAGGCCAGCGCCAGATTGACCCGCCCCGGCGCGGCATAATGCATCATTTCAATGGATTTTTCATTCCGGTGCACATAGTTGGCGATATTCCGGTGTTCGATCAGGACGCCCTTGGGCCGCCCGGTGGATCCGGAGGTATAAATACAGTATGCCAGATCCTGCGGCGCGGACGGGAAGGACGGCGCCCCGTCAAACCGTTCGTCCGGGCATACCGTGTTCAGGTCCTCCGTCCCAAAGGCTTCCTCCAGCGTCAGGATCCGGTAACCGTTTTCTGACAGTCCGCGGCCTTCCCGCTGCCGTCCGGTGGTCAGCAGCAGCGGACAGGCTCCGTCCTGCATGCAGAAATCGATCCGGTCATCCGGGTAGTCCGGAATGAACGGCAGGAAGGCGGCGCCGGCCTTCAGCACAGCGTTCTCCGCGACGTAGCACCAGATATCCCGGTCGAAGAGAACGCCGATCAGCTGATCCTTTCCCGCTCCCCGGGAGACCAGTTCCCGGGCCAGCCGGCCGCTCAGCCGGTCCAGATCCCGGAAGGAAAGCTGCCGGCCGTCCGCAATCACGGCAGGCTTGTCCGGATGCTCCAGCGCGCGGCGCCGGATTTGTTCATGAACAGGAACGAAATCCATGGGAACCGCGGTATCGTTAAAGGCCTTCAGCTGCTTCCGGTCCTCCTCCGTCAGCAGGGAAACCTGGCTGATTCTTTCCGCGCTCATCAGGCTTTCCGCCGTGGTAAACAGATCCTGGGCAAAGCGCCTGACCCATTTCTCCGTGAACTTTTCGTTCCGGTATTCAATGGTCATATTATACAGGCCGTTCGTGGAGAAGAGCTGAATGGACATGCAGCCGGTCACCATACTCGTGTGGTAATGCTCCATGAACCACCGGTCGCCCTGAAGCGGCGCCGCGCACGGGTCCTCTTCCCCGCATCCCATTTTGTCCGTAAACAGATCCCCCTGATAGATAAACTCCACATCCTCGTTCACGGGGCAGCATTTCAGCACTTCATCGAAGGAGAAAATATCATTGGACATGGTGGAGAAAATCTGCCGGCTGATCTCCCGGAGATACTCCCCGGTTTCCCTGTCCTCGCTGAGATTGCCGTAGACGGGAATCCGCTTGATCAGGGTGCCGATCGTGCCGTTCATCTCCGCCAGTGTTCTGCCGTTATAGACCGTCGAAAAGGAAACATGCCGGCTGTTCAGGTATTTTCCGAGCAACAGCGCCATGGCTCCCATGAAAAAGCCGCTTTCGGAAATACGGGCTTTTTCGCAGAAGGCTTTGACCCGTTCCGCTTTCAGCGTTCCCGGTTCCCACCGGATGTTCCGGCTGACGCCGGGGGTCAGCGGTCCATTCAGATCGCCGCTCAGCGCGGGCACCTCTTCCGCTCCCCGGAACAGGTTCAGATAATATTCCTTCGCTCTGTCATACGCGCCGCTCTGAAGCAGTTTCTCCTCATACAGGGCCGCCTGCTGAATGGTACAGGCCTCCCCGGCCGGCGCCCGGCCGGACAGCACCCGGTTCAGTTCAGCGATAAACAGGCTGATCGCGGAAGCGTCAAAAAAGATCAGATGGGTTTTGATGATCAGATAACAGCGTTCCGGCGTTTTGTAAACGGCCGGATGGATCAGGATTTTCTCCATCATGGGAACCACAGGCATGAATTCCCGCATGAATTTCATTCGGTTTTCTTCCGTGCCCTCAAAGACCGGCACCTCGATCTTCGCTTCCGGCACCGGCACCATGCCCGGCATCCCGTTTTCATCCGTACGGATGATATATTTCAGGCCCGGATGCGCCTCCAGCGTCCGGCTGACAGCCTGAACCAGATCCTCCGCGTGAACGCTCCGGTCCGCGCGAATCATATAGGGCAGCGTATAGGTCTCCCGCGTTCCGCCGGTCTGGCTCTCCAGATAGATACCCATCTGCGTCCGGGTCAGCGGATAGATTTCCCGGTTCATCCCGGGGATCGCTGCATCCTGTTTCGCGTCCAGGAAGGCCGCCAGTTCCCGGGGAGTGGAATGAGCCGAAACATCCCGGAAAGCCAGGGAAAAGCCGTCGCCTTTCAGCCGGCTGATCAGCACCGCGGCGCTCAGGGAGGTGCCGCCACAGTCAAAGAAATCCGCCGCCGCACTGACCTTCTTTAGATCCAGAGCCGCTTCAAAGGCCGCGCAGACTTTTTTCTCCGTCTCCGTCCCGGGAGCTTCATACTTCGCTTCATCCGTCCGGATCTCCAGCGCCTTCAGCGCCGGATAATCCACCTTGTTCCGGTCGTTCCGGGGCATGCTGTCCAGATGGACGAAATACGCGGGCACCATATAATCCGGCAGGTAGGTCCCCGCGTACCGCTTCAGCGTCTCCGGGGAGATTTCTTCGCCGGTATAGTAGCAGCAGATCAGATCGCCCCCGTGAACACGGACATCCACGCTGGCCGCTTCATCGATTCCTTCCCTGCCCCGCATCACCTGATCGATCTCGCCCAGTTCCACCCGGTATCCCCGGATCTTGACCATCCGGTCCCGTCTTCCGTGGAAAATAAGGTTCCCGTTCTCATCCCAGGCCATCTGATCCCCGCTGTGATACAAGCGGGTGCCCGGTTCAAAGGGATTCTCCGTAAAGCGTTCCGCCGTCTCCCGGGGCATGTTATGGTATCCCAGAGCCAGCCACGGGCTTGAAATACAGAGTTCTCCGATCTCGCCGGGCCGGTCGATCCGGTTTCCCTCCTCATCCACCACGTAAACCTTCGTCCGGGCGGCCGGCTTTCCCAGGCACAGCGGGCCGCCTTTTCCGGCGGGGTTCAGCAGCACCGGCGGGCAGGCCTCGCTGGTACCGTAGCCCTCCCATACACCGGGCTGCGCCTCTTCCTCCCCGTTATACTTTTCGCCCATCATCAGCACGTATTCCAGCGGCAGCGGCCCGTACAGTTTTTTCAGCACCGTGTACATCTGCGGCGGACAGTACATGCCGGTAATCTGCCGCTTCCGGAAAATGGTATGGATCAGGTCCGTATTCTTCCGCTCTTCCTCATTGGCCACATAGACGCTGCCGCCCGCGGCCAGCAGAGGCATGATATCCACCAGGCCGGCAATAAAGCTGAATCCGGCGATATGCAAAGAACGGGAATGTTCATTCAGAGGGATCACACCGGAAAGCGTTTCCACGGAGCAGTTCAGCATCTCCTGCCGGTGAACGACGCCTTTCGGTTTTCCGGTCGAGCCGGAGGTGTAAAGAATGTAACCTTCCGCGTCCGGATCGGAAAGATCCAGGGTGATATCTTCCTCCGGCTCCTCCCCGCCGGGCTGAACGCTTTCCGGCAGCAGGGTCGGAAAACCGGCGGCTTTTTCCGCCAGCGCGGCCGTCGTAAGGCACAAGGCGCAGCCCACATCCTCCAGAATGCTCTGCACCCGTTCCCGCGGATATTCCGCGTCCACGGGCACAACGGCGCAGCCGGCGCGAAGCACCGCAAACTGGGACACGATGAAATCCTTCGTACGGGGCAGCAGCAGGGCGATTCTGGCCCGCCGGCCTTTTCCTCCGATCCGCTCCAGGATCCGCTCCGCCAGGAATGCGGACAGATGATTCATACGCCCGTAGGTCATCACACCCTGCAGATCCAGAACCGCGGCGGCATCCGGACGGAGTTCAGCTTGCTTCAGAAACGCGTTTACGACAGTACTCATTTCGTTCTCCTGTTCGTCCAAAGGGAGTAAAAGGCTCAGAGGCTGTCCGGATCCGGCGGCTCCGGAAGATATCCGCCAGCCGTCTTCCGCTTCCACCAGAGGAAGCAGATCACCGCGGCCGCCAACGCCAGGAGCTCCGCGCCCGTCGAGGACAGCCAGATGCCCGTGGCCGGTGAAGGCAGGATCGCGGGCAGCAGATAAACCATTGCCAGCGGACCCGCGACCCCTTTAACTAACGATATAATCAGGGAAGCCGTTCCCTGATTCAGGCCGGTAAAGTAGGAGGAACAATAGGTCGTTATTCCGCTGAACAGGAAGGAAACCGACACCAGCTTCAGGGCGTCAATGGACAGGGAGATCAGCTCTTCGGTGTGTTTTCCGACAAAGAAGCGGGAAATCGGTTCCGCAAGGGTGAAGCACAGCGCGGTCATCAGCACGCCCAGAAGGCCCATCACGATCAGCCCGTTCCGGAGAAGGCTGTTCAGCTCTTTGACATTCTTTTCTCCCAGATGATACCCCACTACGGGAATGAGACTCATGCTGATCCCGTAGAACACAGCGATAAACAGTCCTCCCATATATTCGCTGACCGCGTACGCGCCGATTCCCGCGTCTCCCAGGTAATGCAGAATCCGCATATTGAAGATTACGGATACAATGGCATAGGAAACGGCATCCACCATTTCCGAAGCCCCGTTGTACTGGACTTTTCCCAGGCCTTTCGTGAGGTTGCCTGTCCTGACAAACCGAAGGGGAGACTTCGGCCCGACAAAGAACACAAAGGGGATCACCGCGCTGACCAGCCAGGCCAGCCCCGTTGCCAGAGCAGCCCCCCGCATTCCCCAGCCGAACACGGCCACAAAAAGCCAGTCCATCAGGATATTCGCCGCGGCATTGGAGAGGGTCGTAATGAGTCCGAGCCCCGGCCGCTCCGCAGTGATCAGCAGCGGGTGAAAAGCCATGGAAAGTATCTGGAAGGGCATGAAAATGGCCAGGATCTGCCCATAAGTAATGCAGTCCGGGCGCAGATCATCCGACGCGCGCACCCATCCCGTCAGCGTCGGAACCATGAAATACAGCAGGGCCGACAGCAGAACGCCGAGAACCGACAGCGTGATGATGACCCGGCTGAACAGCTGATTGGCCTGTTCCTTCCGGCCTTCTCCCAGCATTTTGGAGATCACAGCGCTGGCTCCGGTGCCGAACATCAGGCCCACATACATCACGATCAGCAGGACCGGAAAAATCAGGTTTTCGGCTTCGAACGCCTCGTCGCTGATATAGTTGGAGATAAAATATCCGTCCGCGATCTGATACGTGTTGTCCACGATCTGCATTCCGATACTCGGAAGAGAAAGCAGCAGAATCTTTGGGATAGTAAAATGCTCATTCAACTGGATATGTCTCATCGGATTTCCCTGTAAGCCCCCCGCTATGAAATCACCGCTCCGGCAGGCAGAACCTGCCGGGTAATTATATATTATACCATTATTTCCTCATTTCTGCAAACAACGCGTTTGCGTGTAACCGCAGCTGAACCGCACGGCAGCTGCTGCTCCGTGCGGTTCAGCGATGACAAATGCAGTTTGATTGAAGCAGTGTTGAATCTTATTTCGCCGGGCCTGTCCCGGGGGAAGCTGCCTTCCTGGCGGATCCGCTGTAAAGCTTTTTCAGGATGACCGGTGTGATCACGGAACTGACCAGAATCAGCAGGATCACCGCGGTGAAGAAATCAGCGGTGAGCAGGCCGACGGCCAGCCCTTTCTGCGCGGTGATCAGCGCGACCTCGCCGCGGGTCATCATGCCGGCGCCGATGCACAGGGACTCGTGCCTGTCAAAGCCCAGAAGCCTCGCGCATCCCCCGCACCCGATCACCTTGGCCGCCAGCGCGATCCCCACGAAGCAAATGCTGAAGAAGATCAGCCGTGTATCCATCGCCCCGAAAGTCGTTTTCAGGCCGATGCCCGCGAAGAAAACCGGCGCGAAGATCATGTAGGAGCTGATGTCGACCCGTTTCTCAATATAATCCCTGTCCGCCAGGTTGCAGAGGATCACCCCGGCCACATACGCGCCGGTGATATCCGCGATACCGAAGTATGTCTCCGCCAGATAGGCGAGCACGAAGCAATAGCAGAGGCTGATGATCGGAATCCGGCGCTGGTGGCTGTACCGGCGGTCCAGCCACGCCATCCCCCTGTAGACCAGGAAACCCGTTCCAACAGCGCCCGCAAAGAACAGAACCACCTTCAGCAGAACCTCGCCGACATTGCCGGTATTCCCGGACGCGGCGCTGCCGCTCAGGCCGGTGACGACGGTCAGCACGATAATGCCGATCACATCGTCGATGATCGCCGCGCTGACGATGGTGGTTCCCACCCGGTCGCTCAGTTTCCCGAGCTCCTTCAGCGCCGCAACCGTAATGCTCACGGAGGTGGCTGACATAATCGTCCCGATGAACAAGCCCCTGTTAAACCGGTCCGATCCGGGGGCGTCGAATCCGTAGAAGCACATGAACAGAAGCGTTCCGAGCACAACCGGCACCAGTACGCCCATGCAGGCGATCAGCGTGGCTTTCAGGCCGGATTTCTTCAGCTCCTGGATATTGGTTCCCAGTCCGGCCTCAAACATCAGCATAATCACGCCGATTTCGGAAACCTTGGACAGGAAATCCGATTCCTTCACAACCCCGAGAACCGCACTGCCGACAAGCAGTCCGGCCAGAATCTCCCCGACCACCTCGGGAATACCGATCTTCTTACCGGCCGTGCCAAACAGCTTCGCGGCAAAAAGAATGATCGCAAGGTCCAGCAGATAGCGTATACCGTCATCCATAGCAGGATGCCCCCTTCAGATTTATCCAGAGCATCATACCAGAAAGCTTTCCGCTGTACAAGGCTTGTTGTTCAGCTTCCGCATTCTTTCCCGCGCTCACGGTACGGGTTCCTGTTTCAGTTCAGCTTCTTCTTTTCAGACGTTCCGTTTTTGTCCCATGATCAATGGCATATATAAGACACGGAACAAAAACCGGAGCTCCCAAAAGCATGAAAGAGAGTAGGAGGTCATTCTTCCCCCGGGGAATGCTGCTCCACGGAGCACCGGGGCTCGGCAAGACCCTGTTGGCAAACGCCTTGATCCGGGAATCCGGGCTGCAGGCTTTTACCATCCGAAAGAATACAGGAAAGGAAGACCTGCTAAGCGGTAAATATATCTTGTTCAGTTGAAATGATGGATATTTTCCGGTATGATAGATGCCAGAGGTTGTAACGATGCCTGGCATACAACCGAAGAAGCTGCTATGAGCATGAGAATATTATTTCAGGGAGTAAAACGTTGATCTACGCAACCTCCGATATTCATGGATATCCTCTGCATGACTTTTTCTGTCTTCTTGAAAAAGCACGGTTTGGAATTGATGATACCCTTTATATTCTCGGCGATGTCATCGACCGCAACGGAGATGGCGGCGTTGCCATGCTCCTCTGGATGATGAACCAGCCGAATGTGGAATTCATCCTGGGAAATCATGAAGCAATGCTGTTAAGCTGTTCCTTTCTGTTTGATGAAGTCACGGACGAGAGCATCGATCATCTGAACTTTCAGCAGATGCAGCTTCTTCTGCAGTGGATGCAGAATGGCTCGCAGCCTACAATGGCAGCGCTTCGAAAATTGAAGCAAAACAGCCCGGAGGCAATGGCGGATCTTCTTGACTATCTCCGGGATGCACCGTTGTACGCTGCTGTAAGCGCCGGCGGAAGAGATTTCTTACTGGTTCATTCCGGGCTTCAGAATTTTTCCACTGAAAAGAAACTCTCTGACTATACACCGGACGAACTGCTCTGGAACCGGCCCTCTCCGGACGATCATTATTTCACCGATGTAATCACAGTTTTCGGACACACACCGACCGGATACATGTTTGGTGAAAAAGGGAAAATGTTTCGCTCAGACACTTGGATCGATATTGATACAGGTGCATCCGGAGGAGGTTCTCCAATGCTGCTGCGGCTGGATGATCTGAAGGCATTTTACTGCGAATAGCACATTTTCTGCTCAAAACGTTAAATTCCGGTTTGTGGAGTAAACGCATGATGAATCCATATATAAAGAACTTGAAAAAGATCGAATTTATCGTGACAATGGCCTGTACGGGAAAGTGCAAACACTGCTCGGAAGGCGATCATATTGGCTTTACGGAGCACATCGACAAAGCGGTCGCGGCGGAAGCAGTACGAGAGATATGTTCTTGTTACGGCATTTCCACCGTAATGACCTTCGGCGGGGAACCTCTGCTTTATCCCGAGACGGTCTGCGCTATCCATAAAACTGCAGCAGATCTCGGGGTCTCCAAAAGGCAGATCATCACAAACGGTTTTTTCTCAAGGGATCAGGACAGGATCAAAGCCGTCGTATCGAGCTTGGCCAACAGCGGAGTCAACGATCTTTTGTTGTCCGTGGACGCATTTCATCAGGAAACCATTCCTCTCGATCCAGTCATGTTTTTTGCCAAATGCGCCGCTGATGACGGGATTCCAATCAAACTGCAGCCTGCATGGCTGATCAGCGCCGAAGATCAAAACCCATATAATGTGAAAACGAGGGAGATTATTCGGGAGTTTGACACTTTGCATATCCCGCTGAATCAGGGAAATGTGATCTTTCCTTCAGGCAACGCGCTTAAATATCTTCGTGAATACTTCAATGAAAACGCCGCGCAGACTTCTCCTTATGAGGAGGACCCGGAGAATATCAAAACAATATCCTTCGGCGCAAACGGCGACGTTCTGAATGGAAATGTTTATCAAACGGATGTCCTTGAGATTATCAGAACATACCGTCCGTCATCCGGATAAGTATGTTCCCCGGAGTCATAATATTGAAACCGGATATATTCATCAAAGGATCTGACTTTATCCAGGCTGTTCAGCCCAAAGCGGGAATGATGCGGCTCAGATCCCCGGCCGACGGCAGGCCACAGGCGCCCTCGGCGTGGAAGACCGCCCGAAGAATCGCTTCGCTGACCACCTCCGCGGACAACGCGCCGACCAGATCCTGATCCGCCCGGACAGAACCGACCGAGACCGCATAAATGCTGTCCCCGTCCGCCGAGGTATGCACCGGATGAATCGACCGGGCATAGCCGTCATGCGCCATGCCGGCGATTTTGCACAGCTGCGTCTTGTCAAAGAAGGCGTTGGTGATCACAAAGGCAAGCGTCGTGTTTCCGGTAAACTTGTTCTCAGTAACCCGGGTGGATTGTTTCATATAATCCATGGTACTGCGCAGCGCCGTTCTTTCCCCGTTCAGCAGCCCGGCAACCTGTCGGCCCGTCTTCCAGTCATAGATATCCCCCAGCGCGTTGAGGGCGACGACCGCACCGATTTTCACCTCGCCCAGCTGAACGGCATAACTGCCGATCCCTGTCTTCATGGCCGTTTCCATACCGGCAATCTTCCCGACCGAGGCGCCGCACCCGGCGCCGTAATTGCCGTCCCGGTAATTCGGGGCTTCCATGGCGCGCTTCGCGGCTTCATAGCCCATGGCCGCGTCCGGCCGGATGGCCGGATTTCCTACCGAAAGATCATAGAGGTCCGCCTGCGCCACCAGAGGCACCCGGGCGAACCCCGTATCATATCCGATACCGTGCTCCTCCAGATATGCCATTACCCCGTCGGCGGCTCCCAGACCGTACGCGCTGCCGCCCGCCAGAACAATCGCGTGAATCTTCTGCATCGCCATCAGCGGGTTCAGCAGCTGGCTCTCACGGGAAGCAGGCCCTCCGCCGCGCACGTCGAGGCCGGCGCGCATGCCTTCCTCACAAATCAATACCGTACATCCGGTGGCAGCTGCTTTGTCTTCCGCCTGGCCGATCCGGACGGGCCCGATCTCTGTTACGGCGATTTCCTTCATCCGGCGATTCACTCCTTCCGTTCCCGCTGTCATCCGGGTTCACCCACAGAAGATTTCTCCGCTTCAGTTTTCAGCCTTGCCGTCACTTCGTTCGATACACACACTGTATCACACAAAGCGCCAAAAATCAATTCAGTCTCTCTTGACTTCGAGTAAACTTTAAGGTGTAGGATTTTCCCGAACGCATATAACGTGATTGCAGAGGAGGGATAATCATGAATTCTCAGAAGGATATGATTCAGCTGGCCAACGGCGTGGAAATGCCGTGTCTGGGTTTCGGAACCTGGCAGACCCCTGACGGGGAGACTGCGATCCGGTCTGTGCGCTGTGCGATTGACGCGGGATACACGCACATCGATACGGCACAGGCTTACGGAAATGAAGAAAGCGTCGGAAAGGCCATCCGCCTGAGCGGCGTTCCCCGAAAGGATCTGTTTATCACAACGAAACTGTGGAATGCAAACCACACCTATGCCCTGACCATGAGCTCCTTCGAAGAATCCATGAATAAACTGGGGCTGGATTATCTGGATCTGTTTCTCATTCACTGGCCCAATCCCCTCCCCTTCCGGGATCGCTGGCAGGAAGCAAACGCGGAAAGCTGGCGGGCCATGGAGGAACTGGTGGAGGCGGGACGCATTCGCGCGATCGGTATCAGCAATTTCTTCCCCCGGCATATTGAAGCGCTGCTTCAAACGGCCAGAATCGCTCCGCATGTGAACCAGATGCGGCTCTGCCCGGGTGATCCGCAGGAAGAAGTGGTTGCGTACTGCAGAGAACACCGGATGGTCCTTGAGGCGTACAGTCCTTTGGGAACAGGCCGTATCTTCAATGTCCCTGAAATGCAGGCGCTCTCAGTCAAATACGGACGAAGCATTGCGCAGATCTGCATCCGCTGGAGCCTGCAGATGGGCTTTGTTCCGCTGCCCAAATCCGTTACCCCCTCCAGGATTCAGGAAAACCTGCGGGTGTTCGATTTTGAGCTGTCGGATGAAGATGTGAAGCTGATCGCCGGTCTGAAAGGCTGCGTCGGTTATGCCAGTGATCCGGATACCAGAACATTCTGACAGCTTTCCGCCGGGGCCGTCTTTCTCCTTCCGGCCCGGATTTCCTGAAGCTGGTCAAAGAGAGCGGGAAGCGATTCCCGGAACAGCGCTTACTCAAACCCGCGGGATTTCAGGAACAGCCAGCTGCGGCGGAGACATTCAATGGGATCTTCCCCATGACAGTCGTCCTGTTCCACCAGCATGTATCGCGTACCGCCGGCTTCCGCCTTCTCAAACACGCGGTCGAAATTGATGTTGCCTTCTCCCACCACCGCCATGGACCGCCCGTAGGCATAATCCTTCAGATGGATACAGGGAATGCGCCCGGCCAGTTTTTCCAGCCACCAGGCGGGATCGCCGCCGCCGGCCTGCACCCAGAAGGTATCCAGCGTAAAGCCCATCTGTTCGGCCGGAATTTCCTCCGCCAGCCGGGCCAGGATCGGTTTGCCTTCCCGATGGATAAATTCCCGGTCATGATTATGATACATGAAATAGAGTCCCCGGTCGTGCAGGCCCCTGGCCACAGCCGGCCAGGTCGCCATGAATTTCTCATAGCTCATATCCTTTTCAGGATCAAACGCCCAGAACCCCAGGCCGACGTATTCACAGCCGAACACATGATGATCGGCTGCCACCTGATCCAGATCGTTCAGCAGGCGCGCCGCGGGCGTATGGGTCAGGACGCAGGACAGGCCGGTCCGTTCCAGCTGGCTTTTCAGCCATTCCGCGGGATACGGGCATGTGCCGGAAACCTGCACGGTCCGGTAGCCGATGTCGGCTACGCGGGTCAGGGTTTCCGCAAAATCCTCCAGGGTCTGACAGGTATTCCGGGTTGTGTAGAGCTGAGCACCGATTTGCATTTTCAATCCTTCCTTTCTCATTCCAGCGGGTCGTATACATTGTTCTCAAAACTGATATCCGGAAACTGATCCGTACTTCGGGAGCCGTATGCCTCCATGGCCGGTTCGGGATCGAAGGGGTATCCGATCCATTCGGTATCCGCGTTGCTTTTGTCATCCGCGGGGGAATGGCCCATATGCCGGAGATAAGCCCGGTAAAAGGTGGAATAATCACTGTAGCCGATGGCGGCCGCCGCTTCCGCCGCGGGAATACCGCTGCGAAGCAGCTTCCGTGCGTAGGAAAGACGCTGAAGTGTGATATATCCCATAGCTCCCGTATGAAAGTGGCGCTGAAAAAGATTGTTCAGCTGGGAGCGGGAGATATAAAACCGCTGGGAAAGCCGGTCCAGCGTAATGCGCTCGCTGGGATGGCGGCGGAGATAATCCAGGATTTCCGCCAGCTCGGGCGGATCCTTTTCCGCCGGGCGCGGCGCAGCCAGGCTGGCGTCCTTTGCGTTGATCAGATACAGGTGAATCAGCAGGGACTCCATCAGCGAAGAGGCCAGGATCTGTTCATTTTCCGGGCCGATGTCCAGGTCCGGCAGCGACAGGATGGCATTCAGCTTTTTGAGCACCGGAAACCGGTCGCATCCCTCCAGAAAGAAGGGAATAAAGCTGTTCCGTTTCCTCACGGAATCCAGGGTGGGAAGCAGGCGGAGCAGGAGCCCTTCCCGCTCCCCGGCAAAAATCCGGGAAGTAAAATGAAAGGTATACCGCTCATAGGTCTTCTCCGAAAGAACGCGGATCCCATGCAGCACGCCGGGAACCACCAGAATCAGCGTATGCGGGGAAAGAGCGTATTCCGTCCCGTCATACAGAAACCGCATGTCTCCGGAAACATAATAGTACAGTTCATAGCAGTCATGCTGATGAATCAGGAAATCCTGCGTAGCGGCATTGCTCCGGTGATGGCTGAAATTGTAGCAGCTCGATACAAGGGATCCGGGCATTGTACTCACTCGGGCCGGCAGCCCGACACTCCTTTCGCGTATTTCATTCTGTGAAGAGCTGTCACAGCTCTTCACAGAATCGTCCAAGCATTCCGGGCGCCGTACCGGCGCAAGGGTCATTGCAGATTGTAGCACAGGATTGACCGATTGTCGACACTGAAATTTGAAAAAGTAATTTCTGGTATGTATATGGTCATTTTTTCCATTATTCGTGGTCAATCAGCAATGTTCCGTGGTTAAAACGCAATGGCTTTCCGGACGGATCCGAATATAATGAAAAGCAAATCAGGCGCCCTGCCCTATGGGAGGGCGACCAAAAAAGGAGGATATCGATCATGAAAAAATGGCTGGCTCTTGTGCTGACACTCTGTCTCGTTCTGACAGCTGTGTCCGCATTCGCAACCGCGGACCTGCTGTCCCGGGAGGGCGTATACCCCCTGAACAGCGACAAAACCATCACCTGGTATTCCCAGGACTCCCACAACGTCCATTCCGATTTTTCCGACTGGCATGAATCTCCCTTCCATGTCAACCTGAGCAAGCAGGTCGGCGTCAACATTGAATGGGTTCTGCCCACCACAGGCGCTGACGGCGGCGTATTCACCAACACGCTGCTTTCCGACGCCGGAACGAACATCGGCGCTCTGCCCAACATCATGGAAGCCTATTTTATGAACAACGCCAACCAGTATCTGGATGACGAAGTGATCTGGGATCTGACCCCCTATCTGGAAGAGTACGCTCCCGCCTACTGGGCATGGCTCCACTCCAACCCCGCCTATGACAAGGCGATGAAGACCGACGACGGCCGTTACTACGCTTTCGGCTTCTTCCGTGAAGACGGCGGCTGGAATGACTCTTACCAGGGCCCCGTGATCCGCAAAGACTGGCTGGAAGAGTGCGGTCTGGAAATCCCGAAGACCATCTCTGAATTTGAAAACGTCATCCGCGTTTTCAAGGAGAAATACAATGCGGTATTCACCTCCGCGTTCAGCCCCCGGTTCTACCAGATGGGTCTGTCCGGCGCTTTCGGCGCATACGGCAATGTGAATTCCGGCTACCTGTATGAAATCCGCGACGGCAAAGTGATCCTGGCCCAGGCCACGGATGAATACCGCGACTGGCTGCGCTGGTTTTCCCGGATCTTCAAAGAAAACCTGGTGGATACCGACCTGCAGACCGTGGATGATACCAACGTGCAGCAGAAAGTCGAAACCGGCCTGAGCGGCATCGCGATCACCTCCATGGGCCAGATGAACCTCTGGAACAACCACATGGAAGCTGCCGGAAACGGCCGCCCCTGGATCGGCATTCCCTACCCCACCAATGACAACGGCGAAATCTACTCCATCTTCGGCGGTTCCGGCATCGGATCCATCACCGGCGTCATCACCAAATCCGCTGACGAAGAAACCATGAAGCTGTGCCTGCAGGTGCTGGACTATGCCTACTCCAAAGAAGGCTTCCTGTTCTGGAACTACGGCATCGAAGGCGAATCCTGGCAGATGAGCGAAACGACCGGACTCCCGGCCTGGACGGATCTGGTCGCGAAGGATACCTCCAACGATCCCATGACCAAGTATAACGGCGCCACCTGGAGCGGCTCCTGCATCCAGGCCACCAACCTGCTGTACCTGAAGAACTCCCAGGCCTCCATCGACGCCAACGACGCCTGGTATTACCTGGGTATGGGACGCGACACGGATCAGCTGGACAAGATTCTGGAAGTCACCTCCGGCCATAAGTGGCCGACCGGCGTAACCTTCACCACCGAGGAATCCGATGAACTGGATCTGTACAACGCCAGCCTGGGCACTTACGTCGTCGAGCAGTGCACCTCCTTCCTCCTGGGCAACAAGGACGTGAATGACGACGCGCTCTGGAACGAATACATCAGCGGCCTGAGCCAGTACCACCTCGATCGTGTACTGGAGCTGCGCCAGAACTGCTATGATCGTTATCTGGCCCGCTAAACAGATTATTTCCGGGAAGGGCTGAAAAGCCTCCGGGCATACAGGGAGCAGTGAAGAGAAGAACGCGGACTCTCCACTGCTCCCTCTTTCCTGAAAGACGCAAAGGGGGATTTCCGAATGGCCAAACAGACGGCAGTGATCAACGCCCACTACAGGCGCCTATCTCTGGGCAAAAAGATAACCCGGGACTTCAGCCACAATAAATACAAATACCTGATGATCCTGCCCGTGCTGGTTTATCTGGCGCTGTTCTGCTATAAACCCATGTACGGCATACAGATCGCTTTCAGGAATTTCAAAGTGACCCGGGGCATTGAAAAAAGTCCCTGGGTCGGAATGTACTGGTTTGAACAGTTTTTCAACGATCCCTACTTCTGGCGCCTGCTCCGGAACACCTTCCTGATTTCCGGGCTCCAGATCGTGTTCGGATTCCCCGCGCCGATCGTCCTCGCGCTTATGCTCAACGAGGTACGGAACAACCGGTTCAAGCGCACCGTCCAGACCATCACCTACATGCCTTATTTTATCTCCCTGGTGGTGCTGTGCTCCCTGGTAAAAATCTACACCCAGCAGAACGGCCTTGTGTCGGAGATTGTGGAATTCTTCGGCGGAACAAGGCAGAACTGGCTGCAGGATCCGAAATACTACCGGCTGATCTACATTGTTTCCGATATCTGGCAGAGTATCGGCTGGAACTCCATTATTTACCTGGCTGCCCTGTCCGCCATTGATATGGAGCAGTACGAAGCCGCCCGCATCGACGGCGCCAACCGTTTTCAGCAGATGCTCCACGTAACCCTGCCCGGGATCCTGCCGACGATCGTCATTCTCTTTATTCTGCGGATGGGCTCCATTCTGAATGTAGGATATGAAAAAACGCTGCTCCTGTATCAGCCCACCACCTATGAGGTCGCGGATCTCTTCTCCACCTACACCTACCGCATCTCCCTCGGCGCCACCGCCGGGCAGCCGCAGTATTCCCTGTCCACCGCGGTGAGCCTGTTCAACACGATCGTGAACGTGGTCTTCCTGCTGCTCACCAACTTTCTCAGCCGCAGAACCACCGATTCCAGCCTGTTCTGAGAAAGGAGGAAAAGATCATGACGTCCGTCCCGAAGCCGCAGATCAACAACCGCATCCGGGAATCCGCCGGCAGCAAAATCTTCAACGTGGTCAACGCCTTCCTGCTGATTTTTCTGTGCGTGCTGACACTGTACCCCATGTGGTACTGTCTGGTCGCTTCCTTTACATCGACAAGCTATCTGTCCGCGCATCAGGGCATCATGCTGATTCCGCACCGGTTTACGACCAGCGCCTACAGCCTGGCCTTTACCCATCCCCTACTGCTGAGCGGATATAAAAATATCCTGATCATCCTGCTGGTCAGCATGCCGATCAATATCCTGCTGACGCTGTTCACGGGTTATTTCCTGGCGTCAAAGAACGTCCTGCTGAAACCCGTGATCCAGTTCGTGATCATGTTCACCATGTTCTTTAACGGCGGAATGATCCCGATATATCTGAACATCCGGGATCTGGGGCTGTACAATACCCTCTGGGCCCTGATCCTGCCGGGGGCCATCAGCGTATACAACTGCATCATCTGCCGCACCGCGATCCAGGCGGTGCCGGACAGCCTGACGGAATCCGCATATCTGGACGGCGCCAGCGACCTGGTGATCGTCTTCCGGATCACGCTCCCGCTCATCATGCCCACCATTGCCGTGCTTCTGCTGTACTACGGCGTCGCCCACTGGAACGCCTGGTTTCCGGCCAGCATCTATCTGCAGGACAACAACAAGCTTCCGATCCAGAACATCATGCGCTCGATCCTCATCGCCAACTCGAACCTGCTGAACGCTTCCGGCAGCGAGACGGACCGGGTGGATGATTTTGCCGAAACCATCAAGTATTCCACCATCATTCTGACAACCGTCCCCGTGCTGTGCATCTATCCCTTCCTGCAGCGGTATTTCGTCAAGGGTGTGATGATCGGCGCGGTGAAGGGTTAATTCCGGCGAAAGGGAGAGAATGCCGATGAACTTTGATATTGTACAGTCCTTCCGGGATCACGGATGGCTGAAGGAAACCGAACAGAAGCTGGACCGCAAAATGCGCTTCGCCGTCGGAAAAGCCCGGGAAGTATCCTGGATGCCCTACACCACGGAAAACGGCCGGTGGAAGGAAACCCGGATCGGCTGGTGGACCAACGGCTTCTGGCCCGCGAGCATGTGGCAGATGTACCGTATGACCGGCACGGAACTTTACCGGGAAGAAGCTCTCCGTGCGGAGAACATGCTGGATGAGGCTCTCCGGAATTTCAAAAATCTGAGTCACGATACCGGCTTCATGTGGCTGATTCATTCCGGCGTCCGCTACGCCCTGGAGAAAAGCCCGGAAAGCTTTGACCGTACGCTCTTCGCGGCGGAAATGCTGGCCGCCCGTTTCAATCCCAATGGATTCATCCGCGCCTGGAACGGCGAAGGCCGGGAGGGATGGGCGATCGTGGACTGCATGATGAACCTGCCCCTGCTCTACTGGGCATCGGAGGAAACGGGAGATCCCCGCTTCCGCCTGATCGCCATGGCGCACGCGGACACGACCCTCCGCCGCTTTGTCCGGCCGGACGGTTCCTGCAACCATATCGTGATTTTTGACCCGGAAACCGGGGAATACCTGGAGAATCCCGGCGGCCAGGGATATCAGTCCGGTTCCAGCTGGAGCCGCGGACAGAGCTGGGCGCTGTACGGTTTTGTCCTGTCCTTCCTGCATACCGGAGAGCCGCGTTATCTGGAAGCCTCAAAGCGGGTCGCGGATTATTTCATCAGCGAAATCACGGAAGACTGGATTCCCCGCTGCGACTTCCGCCAGCCGGAAGAGCCTGCGCTGAAGGACAACGCGGCCGGCAATATCGCCGCCTGCGGCCTGCTGGAGCTGGCCGGAGCGCTGCCGGAAACGGAGGGAAGGGGTTATTTCGAGGCCGCTGTCCGGATTCTGCAGGCGCAGGAAGCCTCGGACGCGAACTGGGCAGCGGATGATCCCGCCGTGTTCACCCGCTGCACCTCCGCCTGGCATGACATCCCCGGGCGGCATATGACCATGACCTACGGAGATTACTTCTTTATCGAAGCCATCCGCAAACTGCAGGGGGACCGGCTCCTGTTCTGGTACCCGAACCGCTGAAGGAGGCAGGAAAAATGCGTCAGATTACCGAGCTGAAAGATCACTGGCTGTTCGCGCGCGGCTGCGGGGATCCCTCCCGGATTCCGGAAGAAAGCGTCCCGGTCACCCTGCCCCACACCTGGAACGCGGTGGACGGGCATGACGGTCACGATATCGCCGTCCCGGCGAAAGACTGGTCCCGCGGAGACCTGAAGGGAGCCCCGGCGGAGCATTATGCCCGGGAAAGCTGCTGGTACTTCCGTCCCTTCGTTCCGCCGGAGCAGCCCCTTCCCGGCGGAAGGGTGTACGTGGAGATTCCCGCGGCGGGCCTGCAGGCCGTTATCTATGTCAACGGCCGGAAAGCCGCGGAGCATGAAGGAGGCTTCTCCGCTTTCCGCGCGGAGATCACGGACCTGTGCGGGGCCGGGGAAAACCTGCTGGCCATAAATGTCAGCAATGAATACCGGAGCCATGTTTATCCCCAGCACGCGGACTTTACCTTCTACGGAGGACTGTACCGGGGCGTCCGGCTGATCAGCGTGCCGGCGGTTCACTTTGATCTGGATGATTACGGCGGACCCGGAATCACAGTGAACGCGCGTCCGGAAAAGAACTGCGCTGTTTTTGACCTGCAGGCGCGGGTCACCGGCGCGGAAAATAACTATACGGTACTATGGACCGTGCTGGATCCGGATGGCCGGGAGGCTGCAGGCGGGCTGCGCCCTTCCGGACATCCGGCGCTGAGCCTGACCGTGCCGGATGCCCGGCTGTGGAGTCCGGACTCCCCGGCACTCTACACGGTTCTGGCGCAGCTGATCCGCCGGAACGAAGTCGTGGACGAGGTATCCCTGCGGACCGGCGTCCGCTCCTTTGCCTGCACGCCGGACGGCGGCTTCTTCCTGAACGGGCAGTCCCTGCCGCTGCGCGGTGTCTGCCGCCATCAGGACCGGCTGTACGAAGGAAACGCCCTCACCCGGGAGGAGCACCGGGAGGACGCCCGGCTGATCAAGAAACTCGGCGCCAACGCCATCCGCCTGGCTCACTACCAGCATTCCCAGGATTTCTACGACGCCTGTGACGAGCTGGGCTTCGTTGTCTGGGCGGAAATACCCTTTATCACCATTATGAACGAAGATCCCGCGGCGCATGAAAACTGCCGCTCGCAGATGAGGGAGCTGATCATTCAGAACGCCCATCATCCCTGCATCTGCTTCTGGGGACTTTCCAATGAAGTCACGCTGGGCGGCGATCTGACCGATCAGCTGGTGAAGAATCACAGGGACCTGGAAAAGCTGGTCAAATCCCTGGATCCGACCCGCCTGACCACCCTGGCCCATGTTTCCAATACTCCGGAGGACTGCGGCCTGCACGGCATCACGGACGTGGAGGCATACAACCATTACTTCGGCTGGTACGGCGGCAGCATGGAGCAAAACGAAGCCTGGCTGGACCGGTACCACGCGGCGCATCCGGACCGCTGTCTTGCCGTCTCCGAGTACGGAGCGGAAGGCATTCTGACCTATCATTCCCGGAATCCGGAGGTCAAGGACTACTCCGAAGATTACCAGACGCTCTATCACGAGCACATGGCGGCTGTTTTCATGAACCGTCCGTGGATCTGGGGCAGCTTCGTGTGGAACATGTTTGATTTCGGAGCGGCCGCCCGAAACGAGGGCGGTGTCGCCGGGCGGAACAACAAGGGCCTCATGACCCTGGACCGGAAGATCAAAAAGGACAGTTATTACATTTACCAGGCATACTGGACCAGGGAGCCCATGGTCCATCTCTGCGGCAGAAGATATGCCCAGCGGGCGGGAGAGACCACGGAGATCCGGGTCTACTCCAACCAGCCTGTGGTCCGCCTGACCCTGAACGGAGAGCCCGCGGGCGAAAAAGCGGGAGAAAAGGTCTTTGTCTTCACGGTTTCCCTGCGGGAAGGCCTGAATACCCTGACCGCCTTCGCCGGAGCCGTATCGGATACCATCGTTCTGGAACGGGTGGAAAAAGAACCTGAGATCTATACCCTGCCCTCGGTAAAGCTTCGCCGCCGGATGCGGGAGGAGCTGCTGGCCGGTATTCCCCCGGAAGCCCTGGAGGGACCGCTGGCAGCGCCGGAAGGATACTGGTCCGTGAAGGAACGGATCAGCGTCCTGGCCGCCGAAGAAAAGACCCGCCCCATTCTGGAGCAGGCCGTCTTCCTGGCTTTCCGCCTCGGTGAATACGCGAAAACAGATGTGGAAAGCATGCTCAGCCGTTTTCCGGACATGCCTCTGGGCGATCTGGAAACCCTCAAGGCGGACAGCCGGCTGCTGCACGCGATCAACTGGAAACTGAATCAGATCCTGAGATAGCTCAGACCATCCCTTCCCGCCAGCAGGTCAGCGGAAGGGTGAAAGAGTTCACAGGGGTTCGCTGAACGGGCAGGCCGAAATCCCTGATCACCTGCTCCAGTGCGTCGGCCAGCGCGGACACATCGCTGCAGGCCAGCATGGCCAGGAGGAACTCTCCGTTATGCTCAATGATGTTCATGTGCAGGGTTTTGCCGACGGCCGGCTTGCAAAGGAAGCGCACGCCCGTGATCTGATCGGAATAGGCGGTTCTGTGCATGGATCCGATATAATCGATATAGAAGGTGTCATGGGTGATCGTGGTGAATCCGGCCGGCTTTTTCAGCTCTTCCGTGTAATCAGTGGCTTCCTCCATGCGTTTCCGGTAGGTGCCCCCGATCATGTTATAGATTGAGCGGAAAATGTCCCGATTCATCTGCTGTTTCATCAGTCCGCGGAGCTGCGCAGCCCGCTGCGCAAAAGGAAGCGCGTCCATCGGCGTTCCCCTGACGGGCAGCATGATGCGGTTGGAGCAGTTTTTGAAGGTTTCTTCGCATCCCAGCATGCGCCGGATGGAGATCGGCATGAGGGCCATGACCGGTTTGTCCGCGTCCGGATGCAGGCGCAGGATCGCCTCTCCCACCAGCATGGAAAGCATGGGAGCGGGAGACGTACCGTTTTCCTTCACGAAGCGCATGAACACTTCGGAAGGCAGGCGGAAACCGTATTCCAGCACCTCCCCGGCCGGATTGGGGATGATTTCCGGCAGGTGGTAAGCCTCGGGCATCTGTTTCCTTTCCGGCATGGTGAAATCCGGGGAAACCTGATACTGCCGGGCGCAGGCATCCACGGTCTCCGCTTCCGCCGCCCGGGTGCTGTCGGCGCGGATGCCGGCCGCGTCGTATTCCTTTCCGTCCTTCATGCAGTAATAATGGTACAGCACCGACTCCAGAAACGCGTAGATGCCCTGGCCGTCGCAGAAGCCATGGAACATGGAAAACCAGGTCCTGTTCCCGTCCCAGGTCAGGTCCAGCATATGATAATTGGTTTCGCTGCCGCCCACGGGACGGGGACCCGCATAACGAGCCGCTTCCATGGGCAGCGGGTTCTCCGCGTAATATACGGCGCCGTGCTCAATTACAAATGTATCCGACAGGTAAGGCATCCGGCGGACCGTCCTCTCCAGGGCTTTCTGCAAAAGGCCGCCGTCGATTTCCTCGCGATGGGTCACCTCCACGGTGTAGACGGGAATTTCCGCCGGCAGATAGACATAGGGGGTGCTGGATAAGGCCAGTTCCTTTTTCTGAAAATCCGGACGTTTGCCTGTCATGTTGATTTCTCCTCTCTCATTCCTGTGAATCAGACCGCACAGCAGGTCTGCCGTTCTTTTCACAGTCTGCGGCAATACAGAAAATTCGCCTTTTGAGGGTTATTTCCCTTTTTCCTTGCCAAAAGGCGATGTAATCCTATTATGCAGTCTTCGGCAAAGGATGTCAATTCATTTTATGGGAAAGAGAAGTCATTTTATGGAAAAAGGAGCCGGAATGATTCCTGTCCCGTTTCGGCGCGTCATTTGCTCAGCGCATCCTTCACCGCGTCCACATAGTAGGAAACGGCAATCGTCGCGCCGGTCACTCCGTCCACGTCATGGCCGGATTCATCCAGGGCCAGCGCAGCCACGTCATTGGCCGTCGCCCAGTCCTCAAAGGACACAACCTGTTCCCACCATTCCTTCCCGATGGAGCTGAGCTTTTTGACGCCGTAATTGTCGAACTGTTCCTTGCTGCTCAGGCCTCCGTCCGGGCGCACGGTATCGATCAGTATTTTGAAGATCTTACCGTCCCGGTAAATCACATTGGCCACCGTGATTCCCCAGGTCTCGTCGTAGGATACGCCGGTCTTTACCGTATAGCCGCCGTCAGCGGCCGGATCCGCCAGGGCTGAAACACAGGTGAGCAAGAGAAGCAGCGCCAGCAGCAGTGCAGAGATTCTTTTCATTTCAGATTCCTTCCTTTCTTTTCTCCGTATCGGATCCCGGATTTCCTGTCCATGCCGGGAACCGTTCCGTCCGTTCCCGGGCAGTCAGAAACCGAAAAGCCGCCGAAGCGGCCTTTGTTTTCGGTTTCTTGTTTATTCAAGCCGGCTGCCTGTGCCGTGATGACTGGTTTCATAGGTGATATCACCGGTTTTCACGATCCGGGACGACGCGATCCTCCGGTCCAGTTCCCGGTCGAACCGGTCCGCGGAAACCGGAATCGCCAGCCTTTCTCCAGTCCATCCGGAAAGATGGATGGCATTGGACAGTTCAATCGCCCGGAGTCCGTCCTTCGCTTCGGCAATCAGCGGTTCTCCCCGCAGCAGGTGCGCCGCAAACGCGTTGATCACCCCCGCGTGCTGGGGGTTCTCCCCGTCGGTTTCCAGGATGTATTCCTTTGCTTCCGTTCTGAACCAGGGATCGTCGCTGGAGAAGCAGACCTCCCGCTCATTTTCTTTCAGCTCCCAGATCCGGACTTCTCCGTTCTCGCACACGGCTTTCCCGCGTTCACAGTCAATCTCCAGCCGGTTTGTGCCGGGAAGATCCCCCGTCGACGCGATGAAAACGCCCGTCGCTCCGCCCGGAAATTCCAGACAGGCTGTTACGTCGT
The DNA here is from genome assembly GCA_015056205.1 of Clostridiales bacterium. Lineage (GTDB taxonomy): Bacteria > Bacillota > Clostridia > Christensenellales > Aristaeellaceae > Aristaeella. The sequence continues at coordinate 89,761 of SVGS01000002.1, forward strand.
CCTCCACCTCGATATGGTGCCATTTGCCTTCATAGCATCTCGCGGTCACCGCGTCGGGCATTCCGCACAGCCAGATCAGCAGGTCCAGCTGATGCGGACACTGGTTCAGCAGCACGCCGCCGCCTTCCCCGGCCCAGGTGGCCCGCCAGGAGCCGGAATCATAGTACCGCTGGGTCCGGTACCAGTCGGTAATGATCCAGCAGACCCGCTTCATGGCGCCCAGGCGGCCGCTTTGAAGGAGATCCTTCAGCGCGCGGTAAATGCAGTTCGTTCGCTGGTTGAACATAAAGGTCAGCGTTCTTCCGGTGCGCTCAGCGGTTTCCAGCATCCGTTCCGCCTGGGACGTCCGGACCGCCGCCGGCTTTTCGCACAGCACATCCAGCCCGTTCTCCATCGCCAGAATGCTGATCTCCTCGTGCTGATAATGCGGTACGGCGATCAGCACCGCCTCGCATACGCCGCTGCGGATCAGGTCGCTTCCCTCCGCGAAGATCCGGACCGTATCCGGAAGATTGTTCTCTGCCCAGTCACGGCGTTCCCTTCGCCGGTCCGCCACAGCCGCCAGGATGATCTCCGGACATTTCCCGTCCAGAATCAGCCGGCAGTGCTCCGACCCCATGTTGCCGATTCCGATAATTCCCAGACGAACCTTTTTCATGCTTCTGCCTTCTTGTCTGTTTTCGCTTCCGGTTTCCGTCTTCCGGCGCAGCCCGCCGGGTTTTCCGCGGCGTTCCGCCCTTCCGGACGCTTCCGTCCGCCGTTTCATTCCCCGGCGGATTCCAGGCGAATTCCCGCGGAAGTTCCCTCCGTAAAACCGGTCAGTTCCCTGCCGGTTTCCGCGGGAACCAGATATTTCTGCTTCCCGTCCTCATTCCTGAGGAACCGGTCAAAGAAAGCGGTCACAAAGTGATTATTGGCGTCATTCAGCCTTCTGGTGTCCCATACCGGATCCGACCAGCGCTTAAAGATCTCCCACGGCATGGAAGCTGCCTCCGGCGGCGCAGGGTTATTGGCAACGTTATGCCCGCAGCCCTCGTAGCTGACAAAGAAGCGCCGGGAGTTGACCGCTTCCTTCCAGAACTGATGCACCTGTTCATAGTATACAACATGATCCGCGGTTCCGCAAAACCAGATTGTCGGAATCTTCAGGTTTTTCGCGCCGGCAGTTTCCAGGAAGAAGGTGGCCGGCGCGAACAGCGCCGCGGCCCGTACCGCCCGGAGGCCCTGCCATCCGGGTTCTTCCGTCAGTTCATCCGCAGCCTCGCCGAACTGTTTCCGCAGATCCGCTTTCAAGCCGGCCCCGATCGTACGCAGCGTGCCGTATCCGCCCATGGAAAACCCGAGCACGCCGACGTTGTCCGGCTGCAGCAGGCCTTTCAGGAATCCTTCGCTGTTCAGGCGGGGGAATTCCGAAATCACAAGGCGCTGATCCATGGAGCGGTGCGCCAGGGCGCTCTCCAGGGAATATTGCTTCAGGAAATCCTCATAGGTATTGTCTGTATGTCCGACTGAAAAAACCACATATCCCTTGCCCGAGAGGTTTTCCGCCAGGTTGCTGAGCAGAAAACGGGAACCCGGGTAACCATGGGAAATCAGGATGATGGGCCGTGCGCCCGCTTCCGGATCGGGCGCGGCATCCCGGAAAGCCCTGCCGGTCATCTGAAACGGCGTCAGGTTTTCCAGATCCGCCCTTCCCATATGATCCGTATAGACCGCCGGAAGCTTGTTTCCGGAGAGCGCCGCGGGATACCAGACCTCCGCCTTCAGCCTCCGTTCTCCCCGGGCAAAGCGTCCGTTCTGTTTTCCGGCCGTAAACTGCGGCCTGTCGGGAAAGACCATTTCAATGGTTCTGACGCCGGCGGCTGTCCCGCCGCGCGCCGCAAGCTCCGGCGCTCCCGGCAGCGGATCTCCGATGAGGCTTCCCATCGGATTCCGGTTTTCTGGCTGATTCATGATTTTATCCCTTCCTCATTTCCGGCCCGGTACGTCCGGCGTCAGATCCACGGCCTTTTCCTGCGCCTGCAGGCAGAGTTCGGCCGCCTTGAAAGCGTGATCCTGCGTCATGGCTTCTTCCGTGCGGTTCAGGCAGTCCAGAATCAGTTTCCCGAAGAAGGGATATCCGGTCACGCCCGTCGCGTCCACATATTTCTCGCCGCTGCCGTTCACCAGATAGACATGGTTTCCGCCTTCCTTTTCACGGGCGAGATCGATATACTTCCGGATTTCGATGAAACCTTCGGTTCCCAGAATCAGGGTCCTGCCGTCCCCCCAGGTCCTCAGCCCGCTGGGCGTAAACCAGTCAACCCTGAAATAGTTCGTCGTTCCGTTGGCCCCGGTAATCGCGCAGTCCCCGAAGTCGTCCAGCTCCGGATGGGCCGCGTTCGCGTAATTGGCGATACGGCTGGAGGTCACTCTGGCATCCTTTTCCCCGGCAAAGAACAGATACTGTTCAATCTGATGGCTTCCGATATCGCACAGAATCCCGCCGTATTTTTCCTTGACGAAGAACCAGTCCGGACGGTTGGGCGCGCCGAGGCGGTGCGGGCCGACGCCCATCACCTGGACCACCTTGCCGATTTCTCCGGCTTCCACCATATAGCCGGCCAGAATCGCGCCCTCCACATGCAGCCGCTCGGAGTAATACACCATATATTTCTTTCCGGTCTTCCGCACGGTTTCCTTCGCCCGGTCCAGCTGGGCCATCGTCGTAAAGGGCGCCTTGTCGGTAAAATAATCCTTTCCGTGTTCCATGACCTTCACGCCGAACGGTCCGCGCTCGGAAGTGACAGCGGCCGCGGCGACCATCATGGTTTCCGGATCCTGCAGGATCTGATCCTCGCTCTCCGCGGGGGCCGCCTGCGGATACAGTTTAAGGAAATGGGCAACCTTCTCGGGGTCCGGATCCCAGACATATTTCAGCGTCGCGCCGGCCTCCGTCAGCGCGTTGCACATGCCATAGATATGTCCGTGATCCAGCCGCGCCGCCGAGAATACGAATTCTCCCGGTTTTACAACCGCCTTCTTCTCTCCTACCGGAGCATAATTCATTCCATCCGCAGCATTCAGTTTCATCCCGGTGTACCTCCTTATCCTTCCCTGTCCGGGCCGTCTTCCGGCATTATTTCTTTTCTCCGTAGTCGCTGCCGACCGTAATATCGGTTCCGCCGAGTTCGATTTCCGATTTTGTCTTTTCATAAAAATGCGGAACCGCTTTCATGATGCCTTCCACCGTATAAAAGGGATCGTCCGGAGAGAAGGGCAGTTCCACCGCCGCCCGGGTTGCTCCGGCCTTGTAAATGGCGGTGATCAGTTCGATCGTCCGTCTTCCGTCCTCCGCCGTAATCGCCACGTCCGTGTCATTTTCCACGGCGGACAGCACATTTTCAAGCTGACCGTCATGTCCGGTCCAGGGCAGCTCGGGCAGGCTGTCCGCAAAATCGCTAATCTCCTTTTCCAGCGCTTCGTTCCGTTCCGGGAAACCGTTGCTCTTGGAGACGGACGCGCTGACGGAGAAGGGAGCGGCCAGCTTGGCTTTTTCGCACTGGAAGGTCAGCGTCTGTTCCTCTCCGTGATCCACGACGGACGCGGTCAGGGACGCCAGAGCGCCGGGGTACTCCAGAATGGAAATAGAAAGATCCTCGACCTCGGCATTGTCGTGGGCGGTATTGGCCAGCACGCTGGTCACGCGCTTCGGCAGGCCCATCATCCAGCCCAGCATATCGATATGATGCACGGCATGATTCAGCGTGCATCCGCCGCCTTCCTTCTCCCAGGTGCCGCGCCACCAGAGATCATAATAGCAATGGCCGCGCCACCAGAGGGAATTGATGGTCGCGTGGCGCACCGGACCGGCAAGGCCGGAATCCAGCAGCGCCTTCAGATCCCGGATCGGCTTCCGGAAACGGTTCTGAGCGATAATGGAAAGCTTGACACCCGTTTCGTTCCGGGTACGGATCATTTCGTCACATTCAGCCAGCGACGGCGCCATGGGCTTCTCGCAAACGACGTTCCTCCCCGCCTTCATCGCGTTGATGGAAATTTCCGCGTGCACGTAGGGCGGTGTGCAGACGTCGATGATGTCAATATCCTCTCGGTTCAGCACATCGTGGTGATCCAAATAGACATCGCAGTCAAGCCCGTACTTCTCCTTCACCTTCTGCGCTTTGCCGGGAATGATATCCACCAGCGCGGCGATGCGAACCCGATCCGGGAAAAGAAGCCACGCAGGAATATGCAAGTTGGAGATATTTCCCGTTCCGATAATCGCAACCTGTATCATACATTCTTTCCTTTCCGTTTCATTTCAGTCCTCCCGGAACACGGCCGGGCGGTGATTCCGTTTTTTCTTTTTTGAAAGCGGGCGCCGCGCTTACGGCGCGGCGCCCTTCAGGGTACCATCCGGTCAGCCGGTTTTCATTCTGCCGGCAGGGAGATTACTGCGGATGCGCGGCATCCCACGCAGCGTACTTTTCTTCCATCACGGCCTGACCGCCCATGTTCATATACTCCTGGAGCATTTCCTTGTAGATCGCGCTGCACTCTTCCGCGGACGCGGCCATCGTGCACTTGGTCAGGATTTCCTGCTCATAGGAAGCCAGGGTGGTGCTGTACTTGGAATTGTTCTCCAGCGGCACGTCGAAGTGGAAGCCGCCGAGGATCGCGTCACGGTTGCCGACGGTGTACTCTTCCTCGAAGAGGTCCGCATAGCCCTGATAGGACAGCGCCTGCGCCTTCATGGTCTTCTCGGGAGTATCCAGCCACTGGCCGTTCACGAGCAGCGTGTAGTCGATGTTCTGCATGGAATTGTAAACCATGTCATGATGCGCTTCGTCCACATCCTTCACGACCGGGATGCCGTCCGCGTTCAGGTCGGAGGTGATACCGTCGATACCGTTCTGGAGGAAGTAAATGGTGTCATACTGGGTCAGCCAGTCGAGGTACATGATCGCGGCTTCCGGATGCTGGGAATACACGGGGATGAAGTTCAGCAGACCGGCCGCGGAATACACGGGATGATAGTACTTGGTCGGATCGGTCACGGATTCGAAGCAGTCCGCGGAACGCAGCATGGCTCCGGAATCATAGGCCTGCAGGGAAGACAGGATGCCGGGGGACACACGGATCGGATGATCGTAGTTTCCGGTGTAGCCGCCGGCCTTGCCGGAGGTCACTTCCGCCCACAGCGCTTCGTCGTTGTTCAGCGCGAAGTCCGGAGAAACCAGGCCTTCACGGTACATGGCGTTCAGGAAGAGCAGGTAATCTTCATAGCCGTCATGGGCCACGGTGGGCTCACAGGCAAGCGTACGGGTACTCAGATCCTTGAAGAAGGACCACATCAGCTGCAGCTGATACCGCAGATCCTTGCCCAGGGCATAGGGGATGCAGCCGCCTTCAACGTTGCCGGGGTTCTGGTCACGGAACGCGCGCAGGGTATCCAGGAATTCTTCCTTCGTGGTGGGCATCTGACGGTTCAGTTTCTCGATCCAGTCGGAGCGGAGGAACATACCCATCCAGGCCACGACCACGCGGCGGGCGGGAATCGCGTACTGGCCGCCTGCGAATCTGCCGAATTCCAGCACTTCGTCGCCCAGGAACTTCTTCAGGTTCTGGCCGTACTGGTCAATCAGGCCGCTCACTTCAATGATACCGCCCTGATTCACGTAGTCGGTCACGATGGACTCGTTGTAGGTGAAGCAGATGTCGGGGCAGGACGCTTCGTCCATCATCAGGGTCGCCAGCTTGGATTCTTCTTCGGAACGCGGGATGACCACCCACTCGATTTTGATGTTGCGGGGATCGCCGAAGTTCTCCTGAATCCACTTGGACCAGTAGTTGTCATCCACGGCCGTGCCGCCGGTGTTGCCGCGGTCAAACACGGAGACCTTCAGGGTGACGGGTTCGTCATAGCGGAACACTTCTGCGGTTTCCGCCGCCGCGGGGACGATGCTGACCATCGAAATCAGCAGCGCCAGCGCCAGGATCAGGGACCATACCTTCTTCATGGGAAAACCTCCTTTATGGGTTTTATTTAACCGGAATCATTCCGGCTCAAACCGGGTTTTACTCCTTCACCGCGCCGATCATCACGCCCTGCACGAAGTATTTCTGCAGGAACGGATAGACGATCAGAATCGGGACGGTGGAGAAGACAACCGCCGCGCACTGGATGGTTTCCGCCAGCACGGCGTTCTTTCCGCCCTCCACCATGCTTACATCGGAGGAGGAGGAAGCGAAGACCACCTGATACAGTTTCATCTGCAGGGTGAATTTCTTCGAGGAGTTAATATAGTAACGGACGTCCGCGTAATTATTCCAGCGGGCCACGGCATAGAACAGCGCGATCGTCGCCAGCGAGGCGGTGGACAGCGGCAGAATGATCCGGATCAGAATCTGCAGATCGTTGCAGCCGTCCAGCTTCGCGCTTTCCTCCAGGGAGGTGGGAATCGACTCGAAGAAATTGCGGAGAATAATCGTATTGTATGTACTGGTCAGAATCGGCAGCACCAGGGACCAGGGGCTGTCAATCAGGCCCATCTGCTTGACCCAGAGGAAGTTGGCGATCGTTCCGCCGGTGAAATACATCGGGATCAGCACGACGACCATCAGCACCTTCCGCCCCGGCAGGTAATGCCGGCTGAGCGGATAGGCCAGCAGAATCGTGGAAACCATGGCCAGCGCGGTATAGACCAGCGTCCACAGGACGGAGAACCACATCGACTGGATCATCGTCGGATCATTGAACACGGAGGCGTAGGCGCTGAAATCGATATCCTTCGGCAGCAGATACACCTTGCCGACCACCACCGGCGCGCGGCCGGAAATGGACTTGGCGATCACGTGAATCACCGGCAGGATGCACAGGAGCACAAAGAGGGTCAGGATGACGTTAAAAACGATTTCCGAGCCGAGGTAGCGCCGGCCTTTCGCCGTGCCGGGTTTTTTCGGTACAGCAGGGTTACTCAAAACAGTCCCCCCTCTCCCATTTTCCGCGTCGCGAAGTTCGCGGCAATCACGAAGCTCATGTTCACCACGGAACCGAAGATATCCACGGCGGTGGCGAAGGGATACTGACGGTTCAGGATGCCGCGGTCATACACAAAGGTGGAAATCACGTCCGCCGAGTTGGTAACCATTTTGTTCATCATCACGTACGGCCGTTCGAATCCGATTCCCACCATCTGGCCCAGCCGGAGGATCAGCATGATCACGATGGTCGGCATAATGCAGGGCAGGGTCACGTACCAGATCCGGCGGAGACGACCGCAGCCGTCCACCTCCGCGGCCTCATACAGTTCGGTATTGACGCCGGAGATCGCGGCCAGGTAGATGATCGTTCCCCAGCCGGCGCTCTGCCAGATACCGGTCACCACATACATGATCACCCAGTTTCCCTCGTCCATCAGGAAGTTCACGGGCTGCCCGCCCATCTGGGTAATCAGGCTGTTGATCGGACCCGCGGATCCGAAGATCTTGGCTACCAGGGATCCGATGATCACCCAGGACAGAAAGTGCGGCAGATACATCAGCGTCTGATAGACTCTCTTGACCCGGATGGAGCGCATCTCATAAACCATGATGGCCAGGATGATCGGGATCGGGAAACCGAACAGCAGGTCCAGCAGGTTCAGCTTGACCGTGTTCCATACCGCGGTCCAGAATTTCGAGCTCTCAAAAACCTCCCCGAAGTATTTGAAGACCGGCTGCGCCCAGGGGCTTCCGGCAATCCCCTTGAACACGCTGAAATCCTTGAACGCCACCTGCAGTCCTGTCAGCGGAGCATACCGGAACAGAAAATACTGCGTTAACGGAATGATCAGCATCAGGTAGAGCCATTTGTAGGTTTTGATGGCTTTGAAAAAGCCCATGCGTTTGTACCTGACCTGCTTTACCCCGGCTTTCTGCATGCTTGCCTCCTCCTGTTCATTCTTCTCATCCCGGCTCAAAAAAGTGAAATAAACCCGCTTTCTCTCATTCCCCCCGGGATCGTCTTTTCCTCCGCATTTATGCTTTATTCAGGGCTTTACATTTATAATCTGGTCAATATTCGCCATTATATTACATGAAGGGTACAGGGAATACAATTGTCCAAATTGCTTGAATTATTGCGAAAGTTGCGGTAAGATGATCACCAACCGGAGGGATCATCATGAACAGACGATACCGCAATGAGACAAATGACCTGCATGACGGAGCGGAGTACCACTGCAGGCACGGGATGGACAGCGACTGGAGCATCGGTCCGCTCCATATGCATCCCCATTATGAATTCTATTTGTTTGTACAGGGAAAGGCCCAGATTCTGATCGAAGATGAAAGCTTCGACGCGCAGCCGATGGATCTGTTTATTTATCCGCCCGGCGTGCTGCACCGCGCCCTGATCCGGGATCACTCCGTTCCCTATGAACGGGCCTACTGCTACATCACCCGGAAGGCGCTCTCCGATATGTCGGACGATCGTTTCCCGATGCTGCAGATTCTGGAATCCGCCATCAGCCGCGGCGATTATTCCTATCATGTGGGCGACGACAGCGCCGGCAGTTTTCTCCGCCTTGTGGATGAATGGATCCGGGACGCTTCTTCCGACGATCCCTTCTCCCGTTCGATGAACCGCTGCCGCATCAACATGATTTCCCTGATCACCTGCAAAATCGTCCAGCGCAAGGATGTCATTACCCCCCGTCCGCCGGACCGAATGAGCAATATCATCCGCTACATCAATGACCACCTGCTCGAACCGCTGTCCCTGGAAAGCCTTTCGGAACAGTTTTATCTGAGCAAGTACACCCTGCTTCACGATTTCAAGAGTTACGCGAACATTTCCGTGCATCAGTTCATCCTCCAAAAGCGCATTCTTTATGCTCAGGAACTGATGCGGAACGGTATCAAGCCGGGGGACGCCGCCAGGCAGAGCGGCTTTGCGGATTACGCCGGTTTTTACCGGGCTTTTATCCGGTATAATGCCGTGACGCCACAGGCATATTATGACGGTGCGCGCCTGCAGACCGACGCGGACGGGCAGCCCGCGTTTGTTTCCGCGCGCTGAACCCATCTGCAGGAACAGCCCGGTTTCACTTCTCCGGCCGCAGCATCGGCGCGAATACGCCGCCCTGCACGCTGCGGGCAATAAAATGCACATACCGGCCCGTCTTCGTATCGTACCAGTCGGAGAAAGGTACGCGCGTGGCGGTTTCACGCAGATAGCGCGCCACAGGCGCCAGCAGGGCGCAGCGCTGCTCCCTGTCATCCGCCATCGCGGCTGTCCAGCAGATCCAGTCGGACTTGGTGTAGTCGGCCCGGGAATCCAGCGGCAGCCCGTAGCGATTGCAGCGCGGAAGATAACTTGCAATCTCCGCCTCATAGAAGCTGTCCGGCAAAAGCCGCAGATCCAGCACCTTATCCCACAGAAGATTGTACTTCTGGCTCCAGCCGGTCCCGTCCAGCGACAGGGGCGTATTTCCCCCACCGCCGATGCGGTTCATCAGCCGGTCCGCCATCGCTTTCGCCTTCTCCTGCCAGGACGCGTCGCCGGTCAGCAGGCCGTAGCAGGCCACGCCCACAACGGCCTTGCAGGCCAGGTTCACATTATGCGCCAGATGACCGGCAAAGTCGTCGGTGCAGAGCTGCTCGCCGGGATCCTCGCCCCAGGCCAGCAGATACCGGACCCACTTGTCCAGCGTGGCGCGGTGGGCCTGAGCCAGCTCCGCGCCGGCGCCGAAGCGCTGCGCCGCGGCCAGCATGATCAGCATATTGCCGCATTCCTCCACCGGCATCTGATAGCGGGGGTCGTACACCTCGCTGTCCGCGGGATACAGATAGTAGGGCGGATGAACCAGGCCGTTCGCGCAGCTCCTGCGCGCGGCGTACACCTGGCCGGTGGCGATGGGATAGCGGCCGATGTCGTGGGGCGCAAAATCGTACTTCCATACAGGCATCTCCGCGAAATCCAGAATGCCGCGGCACAGGGCGTTGACCAGCTCCGGCGCGTAGCGCAGGTACAGCGGGACGGAAGGATAGCTGACGTCCGCCGTACCGATGCAGCCGTTGCTGTCGTTCTCCTTGGAGAGCAGTGCCATCTCCCCTTTCGGCGTGGCGATCAGCTTGTGGGCCGCGATCGTGTGACGCCAGGAGGCGGCGCAAATCTGCGCGTAGTCTTCATCCGCGGCCGCCAGGGCATCCTGCCTCACCCGCTCGTCCCACCGGCGGCAGCGGTCGAGCAGCCGGTCGAACTCTTTTTCTGCCAGGCCGATGGCATCGGTAATCTGCGCGCCGTTGCGGCAGTACCAGGCCTTGCACAGCGTACCGAAGTAATTGACGGAGGCAATATCGTCATAGGCGATCACCGCGCGCAGCTCCAGGCTGCCGCTCAGCTGCCCCTGCCAGACAAATCCGAGGCCTCCTTCATCGGGGGCGGCCGTTCCGGTCTGCACGCACAGGTACAGATAGCCCCAGTCGATGGTAATATGGTCGCCGGAATGGCTGAGCGGCTTCTGCACGCGCTGGCCCAGGATGGCCGTGGACCAGCCGCCCAGCGTGAAGGCATCGGCATACATCTCCGGCCTTGCGGAACCGTCATAGCACAGCGCGTCCGGCAGATGCAGGTTCACACGGACATCGTGAGCCCGGCCGTCGGAAGCCGTCAGCGCAAACTTTACCAGCGTGACCGGCATGCTCATCACATCGGGGTCATCCGGGAAGGCCGGCGAGGCGAAAGTTACGTTCAGCTCCACGCCGTTCAGCCGGGTCATGGCCATGGTCCGGGTCGCCGTGACCTGCTGGCTGAGAATACAGCTGCCAAAGTCATTCTTCCCCAGGAAGCGGACCGTCTGTCCGTCCACCGTCAGATGGGCGGTCACGGGCTTGCTGTCGCCGCACCAATGGATCGTATCGGCTTCATCCAGCCTGTCGGCCGGCGACCAGACAGAGAGATAGGGGTCGGAAACAATCAGCGGAACAGCAGGCAGGCGGTCCATAAATCATCCTCCAATTCAGCTTTCGCTGTCTCAGCCGGCGCGGCAAAATCTCCGCAGTGCCGGTCGGGCAGGGTCTTTTTACTATATTCTCCTTCTTCGGGACGTTCCATTCTATCATGTAATAATATAATCAACAAGAGACTTTCGGCAGGAAAGAGATATTTGTCTGTCAGGGCGAAAGACGCGCTGTCTTTTTTCCTGATATTGACAGTTCCGCGGAGTGATCGCTATAATCACGCTGCATTCTGTCGGTCATCGATCCGTCCGGCCATGGCGGAAATGAACGAGAGCTGCCCGGAATCCGTCATCCTGCAATCACACGGAGAAAAGCAAAATGAATGATTCAGAACTGATCCGCGTCGTACCCTCCGCCAGACAGCTGGCCCTGCAGAAAATGGAATTCTACGCCTTTGTGCATTTCACTGTCAATACTTTCACGGACCGGGAGTGGGGAGACGGAACGGAGGATCCGGCCGTTTTCAATCCGACCGGACTGAATCCCGATCAGTGGGTGGACAGTATCCGCGAAGCGGGTATGAAAGGGTTGATCCTGACCTGCAAGCACCATGACGGTTTCTGCCTGTGGCCCAGTCGCTATACGGAGCATTCCGTGAAAAACAGCCCCTGCGGGAAGGACGTGGTAAAGGAAACCGCGGACGCCTGCCGCCGCGGCGGAATCCGCTTCGGCGTCTATCTTTCCCCGTGGGACCGCAATCAGCCGCTGTACGGGACCGGCAAACCCTATGACGATTATTTCGTGAATCAGCTGACGGAACTGCTGACCGGATACGGGGACATTTTCAGCGTCTGGTTTGACGGCGCCTGCGGAGAAGGCCCGAACGGAAAGAAACAGATCTATGACTGGGAAAGATATTACCGGGTGATCCGCGAACTGCAGCCGGGCGCGTGTATTCATGTTTGCGGTCCCGATATCCGCTGGTGCGGCAACGAAGCGGGGAAAACGCGGCCTTCCGAGTGGAGCGTTGTTCCCCGAAGAACCATGGACACGGAGAAAATTGCCTCCCTCAGCCAGCAGAAGGATGATCTGTCTTTCCGGCTTCGCCCGATCCGGGCCCAGGATCTGGATCTCGGAAGCCGTGAGATTCTGAAAAATGAAACGGATCTGATCTGGTATCCGGCCGAAGTGAATACTTCCATTCGCCCGGGCTGGTTCTGGCACGAATCGGAAAACAGCCAGGTCAAGCCGCTGGACCGGCTGATTCAGATCTATCTCAACAGCGTGGGAGGAAACGCGACCTTCCTTCTGAATATCCCGCCGGACCGCAGGGGCCTGTTTCATGAAAAGGACGTGGAACGGCTGCGGGAATTCGGCGATTTTCTGCGGAACAGCTTCCGGAAGAATCTGCTGGAGGAGGCGGAGCGGATTTCCGCGCCGGATTCCGAAGAAGACCATGGGATCAGCTGCCTTGTCCCGGAAGATGATCAGTATTATTTCCCTCTCTCCGGCCTGCCGGAAATCCGCGTATCCTGGAACAGCCCGCAGCGGATCACCTACGCGGTGATCCGGGAACATCTGCCGCTGAGCCAGCGGATTGAGCAGTTTGAAATTTGGGCCGACCGGAACGGAAGTCCGGAATGCCTGTACCGCGGAACAACGGTGGGAAACAAACGGATTGTCCGGCTGGAAAACTGCCTGACATCCTCCGTTCTTCTGCGCATTACGGATGCCCGGGGAACGCCGGCCATCGAACAGATTGCGTTTTACTGATTGGAAAAAGCTGCCGGGCAGGCAGCTTTTTTCAGTATACGGATCTTTCATTCCGCTTCCGGAGACGGAGAATTCCCTCTTTCCGCCGCTGCTTCAGCGCGTCGCGGGCCGCTTTTCGGCAGGGAAGCAGTTTCCCGTTTACCGGTTATCCGGCACGTCTTTCCAGTCATGCCGTTTCATGCGGTCGTATTCCTCTTCCGTAATCGTCAGGATGGTACCGTGCTTAAAGCCGTAGGGAAAGGAAAATGCCGCGTCGCTCCGCACAAAGGCGCCGCTTTTCAGGCTCGGGGCCACAAAGGGCACGTATCCCTGTCCCGCGCCTCTGACGCCGTAATAATCCACAAACAGGCACCATCTTCCGTCCGCCGTCTTCACCGCGGTGGGCGCTTCATATTTGCCGCTCTGCACCGCGCCCATGTGCTCCGGCCGGTCAAAGGCTTCAATCCGCGTCCAGGGGCCGGTCACATGCTCTCCCTGCAGCAGGATCACCCGCTCCGGATCCTTTTCGCTTTTGACAAACAAATAGTATTTCCCGTCTTCCTCATACAGGGCTGAATCGATGCATCCGCACCCTTCCTTGCGGTAAAGCAGGGCCGGCTCCGTATAGGTTCTGAAATCCTTTGTCCGGCTGTAATAAATCGCCATCGGGCCGTAACCGTTCTCCGCGCCGCAATAGGAATAGTGCAGCACGTAATCCTCCCGCTTCGGATCAAACAGGATATCCGGAGCCCAGATGCAGCCTGTTTTTTCATTTCCGATGGGAATCATATCCTCTTCGGACCAGTGCACCAGGTCGTCGGACTCCCAGTGAGCCAGGTCATGACTGCCATGGCGTCTGATGTTCTCCCACGAATGCTGATATTTTCCGCGCATTCCGTAGCTCAGGCTCAGATCCGTCGCGAAAATGTGGAACCGGCCGTTCTCCCGGCTCCGGATGACGGTCATGTCCCGCACGCCGTGATCCCCGTAGTACGCCCAGAGAACCGGGCATCCGTCATTCAGCGCCTCCCAGCGGAAGCCGTCCCGGCTGAGCCCGAAATAGACCTGTTCCCCCTCCGGGGAGGTCGTTTCCCGAAAATGCACAAAAAGATAGCAACTCACCGCTTTCATCCTTCCTTCTGCTTTTTCAGATACTCCGCCATGCACTCCCCGATCACTTTTTCAGTTTCCTCCTGCGGAACGCTGAACTGATGCAGGGTAAACGGCATCACCTTCAGGGCCGTCTCTCTCACAGAGTTTTCCTCATTCCAGACCGAATCGTCGCATTTCTTAAATTCGTCGTCCAGTACCGTTAAAAAAAGAGGCATGCGGAACAGCTTCACATACCGAATGACCGTCTCATTCTCCGCCACCGCCTCCAGAAACTGTTGTCTTCCCTTCGCGCTCATGTTGATTCAGACCTCCCCTGTCGTTTTTTTGCATGTTTTTTCAAAGCCGGCGGACTCAAACCCGGAAATCCTCCCGCCGGCCCTCCCGGATCCGTCCGCGCCCCGCGGCGCCGCTATTCGTTTTCGGGAAAGAGGATCCCGATGGTCAGCTGTCCCCCCAGCGCCCTGGCGATTCTTTCCAGCGTGGAAACAGCCGGATTCGCTAAGCCCCGCTCGATTCTGGAGATATCCGCCTGATCGATCCCCGTAGCGGCTGAAAGCTGCTTCTGTGACATGCCGCTCCGCGACCGTGCGGCTGCGACCGCGGCCGCGGCCGCCGCTGAGGCAGGCGCGCCCGAAGCGGATTCCGCTGAAACGGAAGCGCCCGGGGCGGATCCCTTCCCGGCCGGCGCCGCCGCCCGGCGGGCCGCGGGTTTCTTTTTATGGGGCGTTTCCCCATCCTCATAGATTATCTCGGTTTCCAGATCCAGCTCGTCATTCCAGATGATGCCGTAATCACCCATGAGCGTACCGGAAAGAAAGAGTTCACGATCCTCCAGTTCCCGCAGCTGCGGATACCTGTCAAAAAGCACGGCGATGTCGTAACGCCTGACTCTGCCGTCCTGGAACGTGACCTCAAGGACGGTTCCCTCCAGGAATTTCAGACCGGTTGCCTTGTGCTGCATATTCCACCCCTCCATGATCGATGCGTTTCCGTATGCGGCGGATTGCGTTCCTGTGATTTTCATGGTTGAATATTATTATCCGGTTTCAGTCCCTGATCTGTCAACTGCTTTTTTCAGTCCGGAGCCGCGATGATCCCGGAAAAGAAACGCGGTCTTGCATCGCATTTCGTTTTCCCGTATAATGAACAGCAGGAAAACCCGATCTTTTCGTTTATCAACCGCGGCTGCGTCTGAAACTAATACAGGAGGATTGATCACAATGTCCCGGAATATTCTTTTGACATCTCTGAGCGCGGCGCAAAGCACTCCGCCGGTGCGCTATTTCTCCCTGCGGAATGAATTCGGTTTCGATTACTGTGACGCGCTTCTGGATGCGGAAGCCAGCATCAAATCCATGCTGGCCCGGTATCAGATCGATGATATTTTCATCTTCGGCGGGGACGGCTCCTTTCACGAAGGCGAGGATCTGAAAACCTTCCCTCTCCAGCACGGAAGAACCCTTTATTCCGCAGACAGCTCTTCCCTTTCCACCTTCGGCCTGCTTCAGACCCGGATCGCCCAGTATGCCGACGAACTGACCCCGGCTCCGGAAGCGGAAGACGGCCTTCCGTCCCGGGAAACGCAGGAGAGGCTGATTCGCTTTATCCATGATTTCCAGGAAGGAGACGACGAACTGAAGGGCAAAAAATTCAACCGGCTCTTTGATGCCCTCGCTCAGAACGGCGAGGCCTATGGCCGTTTCCGGGATGCGCTCTCCGAAAAGTTCCCGGAGATGAGCGACCCCTCCGGTTCCTGCGCGAAATGGATTAAAAGTTATCTTTATTCGGAACTGAAGCCTTCCGGCAAGCTTGAGCTGCTGCCGGTAAACGAAGGAACCAGCCTCTGCCTGATTTCGGAGCAGGAGATGATCGAAGGCGGAAACTGGGTTAAAAGCATGATGGCGATGCAGGATACCATTCTCCAGAACGACGAGGATTTCAACCTGTATGTTTCGCTGAACAGCGACGACGCCTCGGATACCTTCATCGTCATGACCATCCTGGATCTCCTGGTTTCCAGGCCGGGAAAACAGGTCCGGCTGAAAAAGATTTTCACCGTACGCGGCTCAGCGACGAATCTCGCCGGAAGCATCCGCGACGACACGGACGGCTTCGGGGTTACGGAGCTAACCCATGCGATCCACGCCTTCCTGAATTACGGCAAGGCGGATATGATCGTGAAGCTCTGGGAAGAGAGCGGAGTACACAATGAAAGCATTGCCGGCATGATCTATGCCATGCGCCATGTGGATGTCGGGCTTTCCATGTGCAATCTGTCGGAAATGGAACAGGGAATTCTCCGTCTGCGCCAGCTGCTCAGGGATGAAAAGCTCTGGCGGGATTTCGGCAACAGCGGCATGCTCTTCAGCGTAATTGCGGAAAACATTCTGGAAGACTATGGGCCGCTTCTGCAGGGCGACGGGGATATTCCTTTCATCGATCTGGTGAAATGGGCTTACCGGCACCAGTTTTATCAGCAGACCCTGACGCTGATCGAGTCCAAGGCTCCGGATTCGCTGGTTCAGTCCGGGATCTTCTATTACTGCAATGACGAAAATCAGGTGGAGGAGGTCACCCGGCAGTTCGCGCAGCGGCGGCTGGAACTGAGGCCCCAGGAATTCTTTAAAATGGATGAGATCGATCACTATTTCATCAAGGCCTGTGACCGCGCTGCCGTCCGGGCCCGGGGAATCCGCAGCACGGATTCGCAGCGTGCGTACGCCGATCTGAGAACGCAGTCCCTCGATGGCACGGATTCCACGATGATCCAGGGCTACACCGTCTGCGATCATGTTGAAACGCTGAACAATGCCCTGTACGCGTATTACCATATCGGCGAAATGCGCAACAAAATCAGTCACGCGGATGCTGATGCAATGAACGAGAACCGGCTGATCGTATCGGAAAGCGATGAAAGCTCCGCCCTCGTCAGGATGAAGGAGAGCATCGATTTCTTCATCGCCAGCTATGAGAAAGCGATGGCAGAGGTGCAGGGCAAAAATCCGAATGTCATCCTCATCTCCTCCGCCGAGGTTCGGACAGCCGCGGACCACATGAAGTTTGCCACCCGCAGGAACGGATGATTCCACGAAATTCAGGACACGAAATTCAGGAAAGGATGAATGATTATGAAAAAAGCAATTTGTCTCCTTCTTTCACTTCTGATGCTGATGGGCTGTGTGACCGGCCTGGCCGAAAGCACAAAGGAAGAGCCGCTGTTCCTGATCATCCGGGAAGGGAAAACGGCGAAGGTGTTTCAGGCCCCGGGCGACGGGCAGGCGATCGACACACTGAAAGCCGGGCAGTTCTGCGGCCTGATCGAGGAAACCACGAGCGGCGGTTCCGCCTGGTATTATGTGTTCTACCTGAGCAGCGATAAAAAAGGCTGCCTGGGATATATCGCGGCCGGCGACGCGGAAAAGCTGAGCGAGGACGACGTGGCGGCGCTGCTGGCGGACCCGGACAAGGCCGACAGCCTGCTCGATCTGATCTCCGCCCTGCTTGATTCGGAAGAGGAACAGACCGCCGGATCCAATCAGTCCGGCGGCAGCGGCCGCCGGGCGAAGATCCGGAAGGGGCTGCAGATGCTGAAAACCGCGGCGCAGAAAGTGCTTCAGTCGAAGGCCGTGGAACGCCTGCGGAACCGGGTCGGCGGCGGCAAGATCGTGGACAGGGTGAAGAACCGGATCAGCAACCTCAAAGAAAAGGTGAAGAACCTGTCGAAGAATGAAAAGGTTCAGAATCTCACAAAGGATGTTCTTGACGCGATCGTCAAGGACCTGCTGTCGGAGACCAACTGACAGGGCCGGAATTCATGATTCGTTGTTAATACACTGAAAGGGCTTTAAACATAATGCCTTCAGACATTCTCCGCAAGAGGATCATCAGTTTTCTGGTGATTCTCCTGCTTGTTTTCGGATGGGTCTGCGGTGCGGCGGCGGCCGGGAAAAGCACCCTGACCCGGCAGTACGGCGAGTATCTGTTTACCAAGGTTTCCAACCCGTCCACGGGGTCCGGAAAGCCCGACGGAATCAACACGAACGACGTCACCGGCTTTCCGGCGAACCGGCTGAACAGTTACGCCTGGGCGGTCGCCTCCCGCGGGGATTATATCTATATCGGAACCAACCGTACCCTTTTCGGCTCCGCGCTCAACGCCGTCACCGAGCTGGTGCAGAAGGAGAACGCGGGCATTTCCCCCGGGCAGGTCGGAAATGCCGTCCGGCTTCTTTCCGGCGGGGACGTACCGGTCAATCTGGCGGATCAGGACTACATTCCCCAGATTATCCGCTTTGACGTCCGGCGTGGCAGAACCAAGGTGATTTTCCGGCCGGGAACCGCGCCGGGCAAAGACGGCCGCCTGTATTATACCGACCGGGACGGTAAACTCATTCCGGACTCGGATGTATCCTCCGAGGCGGCATCCTTCCGTTCGGTAATCGAGTATAAGGGCAACCTGTATTTCGGTTCCATCGGCTCCAGTATGCTTCAGCTCATCCGGATCGATGCGCAGGATCACGCGGAGGTCGTGTATCAGTCCCTCGGCCGGGCCAGCAGTCTGCGGGCCTGCGCCGTCCATGACCCCGGAGACGGAGAACAGCTCTTTTTCGGAGGCCAGGACGGAAATTACCTGCCGTGGCAGCAATATCAGAAAAGCCATCCGAACGAGCGGGCGCCTCAGCCGATCGTCATCCGCAGCCTCGACCCCGAAACGGCGGGAACGGATCATGAGGACTGGAGCAGCATCGTTGCGGATTTCAGGGACTTCGGAAAGTATTCCTTTTCCACCGTCTATATCTCCGGCGGCGGCAATGTCTGGGATCTGTGCAGTTACAACGGCCGGCTGTACCTGGTTCTCGCCTGCGACGGCGGATGGGCTCTGTTCCGGGGGGAAAAGGGCGGCAGCTCCCCGAATTCCTTCGGCTGGACATGGACGGAAATCGTGGGCGACAACGGCCGCTATCCCCTGGCGATGGACAGCCGGATCGCCGGGCTGAACCTGCAGTACGCCCGGGATTACGGCTGCAGCAATTACGCGGCCGCTCTCACCGGCACGGGGCTCCTGGAATCCGCCGCGACCCCGTATGTCTACAACGGGAAAATGTATCTTGGGTCCTTTGATAACGCCACCTGCATTCAAAGCCAGACGGTCATCAAAACGCTGGTCAGCTTCAGGGCCCTGAAAAACGCGAAGGAAAACGGAGCCGCCGGGCCGACGCTGACCCAGATTTACGCCCCGATCTATGAAGTGCTTTCCCACCCGCAGCATATCTGGGTGATGGACCGGGACGAAAGCATTCAGGCGGTGAACAGCGCAAACGCGCTGCTGAACGGCACGACGAACGATTATGTATGGCGTTTTATCGAGCATGAGGGAAAGCTGTATACCGGAACCTTTGACGCCTCGACCGCATATATTTACTTCCTGAATCCCCTGTTCCTGACACGGATGCTGTCGAATATGCGGAACGGCGGAAACCGCATTCCGGTCAATCTGGAAAAATCTCTGGACGGAATCTTTGCGGGAGAACTGCGTGATCTGCTGGAGGAGCTGCCGGAGCTGTCGCAGTCGGGTCTGCTGCAGGCCGGCGATTCCCGCACGAGGGTCCGTAAAGCCGCCGTGGCCGCTTCGGAAGCGTTTGACAGTCTCTGGAAGAACGGGGATGTACTGGAGAAGCTGCTGGAAAAAATGAAAGTGCTGAAAACCAGCCTGGGCGGCATCCGGGCCTCTGATCTGCCCTGGATTCCGAAGGAAGCCGGAAACATGATCGACTGGCTCGTCCGCTTTGCCGATCCCGAAGGACTGGAATACTGGATCAAAGCGCGGAAGCTTGCCACGCAGGCTGAAACCGGTTTTGATATACTGGTTACGGACGACGGCGTCAACTGGCAAAAAATCACCGGCGACGGACTCAGGGACCGCTACAACTACGGCGCAAGAACCTTTACGATCTTCAACGGAGAGCTTTACGTGGGAACGGCGAATCCCTACTACGGCGCCCAGCTGTGGAAGCTGCGCAATGTCACCGCCCCCCTGCCGGTTCCCAAAACCGGCGACAGCGGGAACCCCTTCCTGTGGGCAGGGCTTCTCCTGCTGGGCCTGCTGGGACTGGCCGCGGCGGGCCGGATGAACCGGTCCCGCAGACATATCCGGAAGAAAGCGGAACAGGAGGAGGAGAAAAAAACATGAAAAAAAGAGGAATTGCCTGGCTTCTGGCTCTGATGATGATTCTGCCGCTGTGCGCGCAGGCGGAATCGGGCTGGACCTGCCCGAACTGCGGTCAGACCGGGAACACGGGAAACTTCTGTCCCAACTGTGCCGCGGCGAAGCCGGACGGGGAATGGACCTGTCCGAACTGCGGCCAGGCGGGAAACACGGGGAATTACTGCAGCAACTGCGCCGCCCCGCGGGACGGCGGATCCGCCGCGGCGCCGGCAGCAGCTGCCCCGGCAGCGGATCCGACCCTGGAACAGATTCCGGGAGAAACGGAACGGGTTAAGGCAATCCCCACCGCCGTCAGCGCGTCCAGCTTCATCAGCAACAAGAGTAATCCCGGCCTCTGGAACCCGACCAACGCGGCGGACGGAAACGAAACCACCTGCTGGCAGTTTTCAGCGAAAAAGGGGCTGAAGGGCAAGTCCTGGCTCCGGCTGGATTACGACTATGGCGCCGTCGTGGACGAGATCTGGTTCAAGAACGGCTTCTGGGCGGTGAACGATAAGGGCAAGGATCAGTATCCGATCAACGCCCGTCTGAAAGCGGTCAAGGTGGAATTCCTGTATGCGGGAGAATCGAAGTTCCGCGATCCGGCCAGTCTCACTCTGGCGGACGAAAGCCGGAACGGATGGCAGCAGTTCTCCGTCGGTCATCATGAGAACGTGGTGCAGGTCCGCGTGGCCGTGGTCTCGGTCTATAAGGGAAGCTCCTTCCCGAACGATGTCTGTCTTTCCGAAGTGATGATGGTTCGTCACGCGTCCGCGGCATCGGCCATGAGCCCGCAGGGAAATCAGGCGGCGGTGGTCTATGAAAGCCGGCCGGACATCACCGGCGTCGGGCTGCTGGACAAAATCGCGACCCGCAGCGGCCCCGGAACAAATTTTGAAGAACCCGGAACCTTCTTCCCGAACACCTGGAAGACCGAAACGGTGCTGGTGATGAAAAAGAGCTTCGCCAACGGCGTCTGGTGGGTCCAGGTCGATTTCCGGAACGGGTCCAAGGGCCACTACCGGGTATGGACCGGCGCCAAGCGGGTGGATGTGGATCTGAACCGGGTGCCGGAAGACCGATGGAGCTCCGAGTGCGACATCACTCCCACGAACGATGTACGGCTCGGGCCGGGCGGGGACTACGCAAAATCGGCATATCCCATCACCCGCTACGCGGTCGGAAACATCTTTGCGCAGGAAAACGGATACGTGGATGTGGAATACTGGTACGAGGACGACGGCTACGACGGATCCCACCGGGTGTGGATTCCGGCGGACTGCGTGTTCAATCTCTGGAACGGGGATCATTCCGGAGAAACATAAAAAAACGGGCACACAAAAAAAGCGCGCCGCCGAAAAAAACTCCGGCCGGAATGTCCGGCCGGAGTTTTTTAATCCGGATTATGCTTCGGGATGCATCAGGAACAGGTTAAGGTCGGTCACATTTCCGCCTTCACCGGGGAAGAAAACGGACAGGAGGATGTTGCCGTCTTCCAGCAGACAAACGGAGAAATCGCGACCCTTCTCGTCCTTGCCATGCAGCTCGCCCGCTTCGAAGGTATAGGGCATTTCAATCGTGCGGAACTCGCCTTCCCCGTCCTCAATATCCTGGGTGATCTTCCCTTCGGTAATCACATAGGGCATGAAGTTGAAGTCATAGGCATCGAACAGCTTCGACTCGTCGACATATTCCGTGCCGGCAAAGCCAGCCTTCAGCACCCACTGGCCCTGGAACGCCTTTTCATCCACCGTCGTTTTTTCGTCTTCAACCACCATCTGCGGCATGCTTTCAAAAGTGGGGGGCTCGGTATCCGCCAGCGCGGCGCAGGCCGTGAACAGCAGGCAAAGGGCCATCAGAATCGCAAACATTTTTTTCATGACTCAGTCATCCTTTCTCAATCTTCTGTTCAAACCGGACGGCCTCTGTTTCCCAAGGCGCCGTCTTTTTTCCGTCCGGGTGGTTTTTCATCACGGACACCAGATCATACGTCCGTTCCGGAGCACATGGCACCGGATCGGAAAAAATAAGTTTGAATATGTTTGAATAAAAGGCAGGCTTCCCGCCGGAACGGGGACTAAATCACATAATCATCCCATTCTTCCCGGAGCTGTTCACGGCACTCCGTCAGAAATTCGGAGAACATTTTGTTTTCGGCAAAATCGATCATGGAGCGGTTCATTTTCCGCCACAGGCAGACATTGACCGCGTCCCGCAGCGTTCCGCCGTTATTCTCCGTCCGCGTGTCCTCCAGAATGCTGTTATCCAGGGCGTCCAGGATCTCGGACATCCGGATGCCCTCCGCCGGCCGAGCCAGCGCATACCCGCCCCGCAGACCTTTCTGCGCCCGGATCATCCCCGCCTGTTTCAGATGGGTCAGGATCTGTTCCAGATACTTCTGCGAAACGCCCTGACGCTCAGCGATATCCGGCGCCGAAACGCTGGATCCGTTTTCGGAATGCAGCGCGATATCGGTCAGCGCAAGCACTCCGTATTCAACTCTTGTGGAAAACTTCATGGCGGCCGCCTTTCTGCTGTTCTTTCAGCGTTTCTCCCTAACCCGTCCCGCCGGCTTCCGCCGGCGGACTCCGCCTTTCTGCAGCCGGAACGCCCGGCTAAACGCCCACCGCACGGTCCTGCTCCACGACCGCCCGGGCGTGATCCTCCCTGATCCTGTTCAGCAGCTCCGGCGACTCGATCAGATCAAGTGCTGTCAGCGCCAGCACCTTCGCGCCCAGCGCGACGGAGCGCAGGCCGGTCTCGGCTTTGCAGGCTTCCCGCTTCTCGATCGTATGGCCGGCCACCGGCACGTCGCTGATCCGGATCATCGGCTGAATCGTCGGAATCACCTGGGAAACATTGCCCACGTCAGAGGATCCCAGCGGCACATTCATCTCTTCATAGCTTTCACCCAGGGAAAGCAGATTCTTCAGATACACCTCGTCAAAGGAGGGGGTCGGAACCACATTGTCAATCAGATTGCGCTGGGTCGGTTCCAGCAGGCCCTCGCAGCCGGTCTGGAGCGCCGCGCCCTCCGTAATCCGCTTCAGCTTCTCAATCACATCCATCATCCGGTTCACCGTCGCCGCGCGCACGTAGAACCGGGCTTCGGTGTCATCCGGGATAATATTCGGCGCGTCGCCCCCGCGGGTCACAATCCCGTGAATCCGCACGTCCCGGGGCAGCTGCTGGCGCAGCAGCCCGATGGCGTTGAAGACGAGAATCAGCGCGTCCAGGGCGTTAATCCCCTCATGGGGCGCGGAGGAAGCATGGGAAGCCTTTCCCTTAAACGCGATCCGGATCGGCGCGCAGGCAATCTCCGCGTGCGTCAGCTCGTGATGATCGGATCCCGGATGCACGCACAGCGCCGCGTCCACATCCTTAAAAAAGCCTTCGCGGACAAAGCTTCCCTTCGCGCTGCCGTTCTCCCCGCCTTCCTCGCCGGGGGTGCCGTAAACGCGGATTTCTCCGCCGGTTTCCTCAATCACCTGCTTCAGCGAAGCGCCGGCCAGCAGGGAGGTGGGCCCGAACAGGTTATGGCCGCAGCCGTGCCCCAGCCCGGGCAGCGCGTCATATTCCGCCAGGAACACCAGCACCGGTCCGGGTTTCTTCGCCCTGTAGACCCCCGTGAAGCCCGTGGGGTGGCCGGCAACGTCCACGGTGACGTCAAAACCCTCCGCCTTCAGCTGCGCCGACAGCGTTTTGCAGGCGAAAAACTCATGATTGCTTGTTTCCGGCCGGGCGTGAAGATCCAGCGCGATCCGGCGGTAGAGGGGATACTGTTGATCCGCGTAATCCAGGATCTTTTCGCGAAGCGTCATACCTGTCCTCCCTTTTCTTTTACGGAATGCCGGCGGGGAAACAGCCCGCGGTTCGTGGTTCTGCGGGAAAGGCCGTTCCCCAGGCTCTGCAGCACAAAGGTCACGATCAGCAGCACAATCACGCACACATTCACAATATCCGGATGGTTCTGATTCTGGCCGTAATTGATGGCGAAGGAGCCGATGCCCCCCGCTCCGACCGCGCCGGCCATGGTGGTCAGTCCGATCAGGCTGATCGCGGTGACCGTCGTCACCCGGATCAGATCCGGAACCGCCTCCCGGAGATAAACCCGGAAGATCAGCCCCGCCGTTCCGCTGCCCATGCTCCGCGCGGCCTCCACCTTTCCCGGATCCACGCCGGAAAGGGCCACCTCGACCTGACGGCTGTAAAAGGGAACCGTGCCGAACACCAGCGGCAGAATCGCGCCTTTCACATTGATCGCCGTGCCGACCACCGCCCGGGTCAGGGGAATCAGGAAAATCAGCAGGATAATAAACGGAACGGAGCGGAATACGTTGATGATCAGATTCGTCGTCTGGTACACCGCGGGCTTCGGCGCGATTCCATCCTTTTTCGTGATCACCAGCAGGATTCCCAGCATCAGGCCGATCACTCCGGCGATCAGGCCGGCTTTCCAGAACATCTCCGCCGTGGCCAGACAGCTTTTATAAAACTTGTCACGATACAGATACAGATTCGGCGTGAGCTGCTGCATCAGTTCCTCCATCCCTGATCACCTCCGCGCTTACATGATTCTGCCGCAGGAACGCCAGTCCCTTGTCGACATTTTCCCGTTCCCCGCTGATAATCCCGGCCATCCCGCCCACCGGATTACCGTGAAGGTATTCCGAATTCGCCAGGATAATATTCAGATCAAAGCCGTATTTCCGGGCGGCCGTCGTCAGCAGATGCTCGCCGACGCAGTCCTTCTGAAACATCAGGCGGACCAGCATCTCGCCCGGCTTCACCCGGACCAGCTCCGCGTTTTCCTCCAGCAGCTTGTCCAGTTTGCCCAGCAGCGAGGAGGTGGAAACAAACTTCCGGGTGATTTCCTTCTGCGGATCCGCGAAAACATCGTATACGGTTCCTTCTTCGACCACCCGGCCGTTCTCCATCACCGCCACCCGGTCGGCAATGCTTTTGATCACCGCCATTTCATGCGTGATGAGCACAATCGTCACGCCCAGCTGCCGGTTGACCGCCTGCAGCAGGGACAGAATCGCTTCCGTCGCTTCCGGATCCAGCGCGCTGGTCGCCTCGTCTGACAGCAGAATCCGGGGCTCCGCGGCCAGAGCCCGCGCAATGGCGACGCGCTGCTTCTGGCCGCCGGAAAGCTGGGACGGATAAACGTCGGTCTTGTCCTCCAGCCCGACCAGCGCCAGCAGTTCGCTTACCCGCTGCTCAATCTGCTTCCGGCTCCTGCCGGTATGCTGCAGCGGATAGGCGACGTTTTCAAACACCGTACACCGGTCCAGCAGATTAAAATGCTGGAAGATCATGCCGATGCCCCTGCGCATGTTATTCTGCTCCCGGGCCGACATTCCCTTTCCGTTCAGATACGGCTTTCCGTTTCTGAAAACAATCTCACCGACGCCCTCGATTTGAATGCTTCCCGAATCCGGTGTTTCCAGCAGGTTGAGGCAGCGCACCAGGGTCGATTTTCCGGCGCCGGACGATCCGATCACCCCGTAAATCACGCCGTCGTCTATCGTCAGGGACACATCCCGGACGGCTTCCACGTCGCCGCTTTTGAGGCGAAAAGTCTTGTTCAGCTCCCGAATCTCAATCATGGTGCGCTCCTCCCCTGCCCGGCCGGTTTCCGGGTTACTGTTCCTTTTTCCCCGCGGCTTCCTTCAGCGCGTCCAGCGAATCATACTTCCGGGAATACAGCGTCAGCGGAGCAATCAGGGTATCGCCGATGACGGTCAGGTCATAACCGTTGGCGGACGCGTCGTTGTTCAGATAGGCTTTATGCTGGAAAGCGTTCAGGTCGATCTCTCCGGAGTTCAGCGCCTCGTTGGGCAGATTGTAGGCGTCAAATTCCACCAGCTCGATGTAGATGCCCGCGTTCTCCTCGTCCAGCACCTTCTGGACCGCCTTCCACTGATCGTTGTTCGCGCCGCATACACCGACCGTCACCACCGTCTTGCCTTCCCGGTCGGAAGCATAGGCAACGATCTCCTTCGCTTCCTCGGGAGTCAGCCTGATCGCGCTGTCATAGGCAAAGGCCGGATAGAAGGCTTCTTCGTAGTTCACCAGCAGGAACTCCGCGACCAGCTGCGTCTGATAGGCGGCGACAACCTTCTGATAGGTTTCGTTTGCGGCGTCCGCGGTGCGGGCCACGATGATGTTCACATAGGGGTTGTCTCCGTTCTCGCTCTGCTTTTCAATGATCAGGCCGTCCCGGGAGGGAATCAGGTTGTTCGGAATCGCGTAGGTGCCGTTAATCGTGGAGGCTCCGAAATCCCCGAGTGTGGAGGGCAGGGTGTTGGCCTGCACCGGAACGACCTCGACATCATACAGGTAGCCGGTGATATCCGCCAGCTCGGGGGTATATCCCGCTTCCGGTTTCACCGTGATCAGTCCGGCCGTCTCCAGCAGCTTGATGCCTCTGGACAGGTTGGTTCCGTCATCCGGAATGCCGATCTGCAGCGTCTCGGCGGAAGCGGCAGCCAGTCCGGCGGCCAGAACCAGGGAAAGAACCAGGGAAAGAATCTTCTTCGCGGTATTTTTCATTTTCTTTATCTCCTTTTTCGTTTTCATTCAGTTCGTTTACTTCAGTTCGTCCGGAATCCACCACAGGCCCTTCCAGGCGCCGTCCGCGGCGTTTTCCTTCTCCAGATAGGCCTTGAATTCATCGGAATGATACGCGTCGACGATCGCCTGCGCCCAGTCCGTATGCGCGTTTTCCGCCTTGACCACCACCTGCAGGATCAGGTGGGGCAGAATGTCTTCCTGAGCCAGCGCCCTGTACTTCTCGTTCACGCCGGCGTTATAGACCACGGAACCGGTGATAACCACATAGTCATAATCCGAAATGGCGGCGGGAATGGTCAGGCTCTTCTGCTCGATCAGCTGCAGGTTGTAGGGATTCTCAATCACGTCGTCCACGCTGACTTTGGAGATTTCAACGGAGTCGTCGAGTTTGATCCAGCCGATTTTCTGGAGAATCGCCAGGCAGCGCGCGGTATTGGCGGCGTCGTTCGGGATCGCGACCGTGAAGCCTTCCTTCACTTCGTCCAGCGATTCATGATTGGCGGAGTAAATCGCCGCGGCCACCGTGGGAATCACGCTGATCGGCACCAGGTCGCCGCCGTTATTGGCGTTGAAGTTCTCCGCGTAGGCGGTATGCTGTTCCACGTTCACATCCACTTCGCCGGCCTGCAGAATCTGGTCCGCAACCAGCAGCTCGGAGGTTTCGACCACTTCGGCCTGATAGCCCTTCGCTTCCAGGATCGGGATAATCGCGGCTTCAAACAGTTCGGTGTAAGGTCCCTGGGACTTGGAATACTTAATCAGCTTCTTGTCGGTTTTGATAATTTCCGTCTCCTCGGCGAAGGCGGCCGCCGCCAGCAGCAGGGACAGCGTCAGAAGAATGGCAACGATCTTTTTCATAGGATAAAACCTTCCTTTCATCTCTTTGATCTCTTTCGTATCCTGCAAATCCTGCATTTTGACCCGTTATCGGTCTGAACAGTTCTCCGTTCCGGTCCGGGACATGCGCATTCGGTCTCTCGCCCGTCCGTTGTGGCGACATCGACCGGACCACCGGATCCTTCGGATTTCTTTGCTCATCTGTGTGCCCTCAGCTTTCTTGATATGGCGCCTCCGAGAAACTGAATCAGCTGCACGAAGATCACCAGAATCACAACCGTCAGAATCATCAGCGGGGTGTTCATCTTTTCGTATCCGTAGGTCAGCGTCAGGTCCCCGACGCCGCCTCCGCCCACATAGCCGGCCATGGCCGAGGCTCCCAGAAGGCCGATGGCCCCGGTCGTCAGGGCGAGCACCATGCTGCCCAGCGTCTCCGGCATCAGGAAATACCGGATAATCTGTAACGTATTGGCTCCCATCGCCTGCGCCGCCTCAATGATCCCGGGCGAGCATTCCAGCAGGCTGTTCTCCAGCAGCCGGGCAAGATACGGGCTGATGTAGAGAACCAGCGGCACCAGCGCCGCGGTGGATCCGATGGTGGTTCCCATGATCAGCCGGGTCAGCGGCATGATGGTGACCAGCAGAATCACAAAGGGAACCGACCGGATCACATTGACATACGTATTCACGACCGCGTACAGGATCCGCGCCGCCTTCCCCTGGACCACTCCGTTCTTCCGGGTCAGAACCAGCACCAGCGCCAGAATCAGGCCGATGAAGGTGCCGATCAGCAGACCCCATCCGACCATGTACAGCGACTGCTGGCAGCTGGTCAGCAGGCGGCTCCATTTGATCCCGAAGATCTTGCTGTTCAGAAAATCGTTCATCCTTCATTTCCTTTCCCGGCCGGTATCTCCGTAATGGTCCGGCTGTTCCAGTCAATGAACAGCCGCTGCCTCAGCGCGCCGGAAGCGTCAATGTACCGCTCCGCCTCCCCGATCGTTTCCGTATCCCCGATCAGCTGAAGAATGAAAACGCTCATCATGCTTCCCTGCATCTGGGAAATGTTCGCGCCGATGATGTTGACCTCCAGCCCGGCCCTCCGGCACAGGTTCGCGATCACCGGTTCATTGACGGAATCCCCGATAAATTTCAGCTGTTCCAGCCTGTAGTGCCGGTTTTCCGCCCGGATCGTGTCATAGAAGGTCTCGGGAACCTGATCGTTGATGACGGTGCGCACAAACCGCTTCGTCACGTCCTCTTTCGGCTGCCCGAAAACCGCCAGCACCGTCCCCTCCTCCACAACGCGGCCCTGCTCCATCACGGCGACCCTGTCGCAGATCAGCTGAATCACCTGCATTTGATGGGTGATCAGCAGAATGGTGATGCCCATCTCCTGATTGACCCGCTTCAGCAGCTTCAGGATGGATTCCGTCGTCTGCGGATCCAGCGCGCTTGTTGCCTCGTCGCACAGCAGGATCTCCGGGCTGGTGGCCAGCGCCCTCGCAATCCCGACCCGCTGCTTCTGTCCGCCGGAAAGCTGGCTGACGTAGGCGTTCCGCTTGTCCGAAAGCTCCACGAATTCGAGGACCTCCGCCACGCGCTTTTCAATTTCCGCCGCGCTTCGGTGCTCGAGGATCAGCGGAATCGCGACATTGTGGTATACCGTCTTTCCTTCCAGGAGATTGAACTGCTGAAACACCATCCCGATCTTTCTGCGCAGGGCGGAAAGGGACTTCCCTTTCAGGCTGTCCAGCCGCTGCCCGGCAACTTCCACCGTTCCCTGATCCGGCGTCTCAAGCCGGTTGACCAGCCGGATCAGGGTGGATTTCCCCGCGCCGGAGAAGCCGACGATGCCGTAGATCTCGCCTTTACGGACATGAATGCTCACATCCCGCAGCGCGTGAACCTCCGTCTTCTTCCCGCGGAAGGTTTTTGTTGCATGTTCAATCCTGATCATGTCCGGTCCTCCACCTGCGTTCCCCTGCCTGCCGCTTTTCAGCCGGCGTCCGGCTTCATCGGGAAGCATGGCGGAATCATACCACCATTCACCTACTATGTCAATATGTTTTATGTATTTAGATTGTATTCAGCCCGCGGACCGCCGCGCGCGTTTTCCTTTTCCGGTTTTCTTATTTCTGACAGATCGCCCCGTCATAATTATCGCGGACCTGGAAGAGCAGTTCAATCACTCCGGGAAAATAAGGAACGAAGGCGTGATCCTTCTCCATCGCCCGGATCTCCTCCAGATCCGCCCATCTGGCTTCAGAGACTTCAGAGGCCTGAAGCGTCAGGGAACTGATTTCCACATCGGCTGTCACCGCGTAAAAATCATCAAAACCGCGCTCATAATTGATGGTGAAATGGGGGCGGACATCCCGGAGATTCAGACAGAGTCCGAGCTCCTCCAGCGTCTCTCTTTCCGCGGCCTGCCAGCTTTCTTCTCCGGCCATCGCGCTTCCCCCGGAACTGAGATCCCATAAATCCGGCCACGCGCGTTTCGCGTGGCAGCGTTTCTGAATCAGCATCTCGCCCCGGCTGTTGAAGATCCCGGTATGGACGATCAGATGATACTTCTCATTTCCCCAGGATTGCTCCCGCACAATCGTTCTCCCGGTTTTCTGCCGGTTCACATCGTATACGTCCCAGATTTCGGGCATATCGGTTCTTCCTTTCTTCATCGGCGCCGGAAGGGAGCAGGCGAAAACAGGCCGCCCCGTTTCCGCCGCGCCTCTCCTGCCCGGTATCCCGTGCGTCAGCAGGGTCATCCGGAGACATGATTCATCACATATTCCCGGACAAACGGCATGATTTCCGCCGGAGCGTAGATCCTGCTTTTCCGCACTTTTCCTGAGATTTCCAGATATGTTCCCTGATCCTGTACGCTCAGAATCCGCTCCCAGGGAAAATAGATCCGCGATTTTCCCTGGCCGATGCTCAGCCCGTCTTCCCGGATTTCATGGTACTGTTTCCGGCTGTACTCGGAGCGGACGACCAGCTGGCTGATGCCCCAGCCGATCCCCATCAGAATCGCGTCCGTCAGCACGATGATCCAGAGAATTTCCATTGCGTTTTCCATCAGCGCCATGATGATCCCGATCAGCAGAATGCAGGCGGCGATGATTCCCATGATTTTCATCACCAGCCCCGCATTCTGCCGGAGATAATCCTCGTCCACCGTTCCGATCCACCAGTAGCCTCCCTTTTCCAGCCGGTGAAGCGGCTCCGGTATCTGCTCCGCTTCCTCCGCTTTTTCAGGCGGAGCCTTCCCGCCGGTCCGCGCGTCCTCCTGTTCCTTCATGGACCGGGCCCGTCCCGTCAGCCAGGCGGCCGCCAGCAGGATGCCTCCGCCGATGGCCATGTACAGTCCGATCTTCCGCAGCGTCAGATCCGGAACCGCGACCACGCTTCCGAACGGATTCCGGCCTACCTCCAGTTCCATGTCCACCCTGGGCGGAGTCCATGGGTTCCGGTAGGTAACGTCGACCTTCGCGTCGACGGTCTTTCCGTCCTGCTCAAAGCGGACCCCCAGCGTTCGGTGATAAGTGGTATACGCGCTTCCGTGGCTTGGATGATGCTTCCGGGTGGACACCGGCCCCACAGTGGTGACGGTCGCCCTGATCACGGGCTGCGTACAGCTGTAAATAAAGCCCCAGAGTCCGAAAACAAAGAGAAACAAACCCAGAATCCACGGAAGAAATCTCCGGAAGCCGCCCTTTTCTTTCATGCGTTTTTCCTCGCCGGGTTTCCGCAGTCCGCTCAGGCCTTCCGGTCGGCGGGGCCGTTGTATTTCAGGCACAGCATAGTGATATCGTCAAACTGCTCCGCGTCCGCCACAAAGGCGTCGATCCCGTGCATGACGTTCGAAAGCACCTCTTCCGGCTCCGCTCCGGGGTTGACGTTCAGAGCGTCGATCATACGTTCGCTGCCGAACAGCTCGTTTTGCGCGCTGGTGGCTTCCGCCACGCCGTCCGTATAGACGAACAGGCTGTCGCCGGGGTTGAGCTCAAAGCTGTGCTCCCTGAACCGCATGCCTCCCATGGTAGCGACGGCCGGCGAATGCCGGTAGACCTGAAGTTCATACGCCCCGTCCGCTCTGCGCAGCGCGGGATGCTCGTGACCGGCATTCGCGGCAACGCCCTTGCCCGTGCTGATCTCCAGCACAGCCGCCCACACGGTAACGAACAGCTCGGCCTCATTGCTCTCGCACAGCTGTTCGTTGGCGTTCTCCAGCGCTTTGGCGGGGCTCTCGCCGTTCTGCAGGTGCGCCCTGATCAGCGCCCGTGAAACCATCATAAACAGCGCGGCGGGTACACCCTTGCCGGAGACATCAGCCATGACCAGGCCGAGGTGATCGTCGTCGATCAGGAAGAAATCGTAGAAGTCGCCGCCTACCTCCTTGGCGGGCTTCATGCTGGCGTAAATGTCAAATTCGCCGCGGCCCGGGAAGGCCGGGAAGGTATGGGGCAGCATGGACGCCTGAATATTCGTCGCCAGCTGCAGCTCATTCTCGATCCGCTCCCGTCTGGCCTCCTCGCGGTGCTTGGCTTCCAGCGCGCTCATCTTTCTGCGTACGTACAGGCGTACCAGAAGAGCGATCAAAACCGCTGCCGCGAGCCCCGCCAGGATATAGAACCATACCTGCTCGTAGAACGCCTTTTCCTTGATGATCAGTACGGATACTTCCCTGTCGCCCCGGCCCAGGGAGTCCTTCAGCTGCATCGTGTAATGATACGTGCCGCCGCGCAGGTTGGTGTAGCCCACGGGCACCATATCGCTGCGGTTGACCGTCGTTCCGCTGCGCTCAAAGCCGTCCAGCCTGAAGCTGACCTGAGGATCGCTCAGCGAGTAGTTGAACACATAGCTGTAAACGGTCAGCTTCTGCGTATCCGAAGGGATGACGAACGCGCCGTCCGCGTTGGGGTAAAGCATCCGGCCGTCCACTTCCACAAACGGAACCGTCGCCTTCAGTTCATCGACGTTCTCAAAGGGCTGTTCTATGTTGACCTTGCAGATGCCGGTGGTTCCGGCGATGTACAGGTCGCCATCCGGAGTCAGATCACTGTAGGAATTCGCCGTGGTGATGCAGGGCAGGCCGTTGGCGATGCTGTAGTACACGGGGTTGATCTCCCCGTTGGCAATCAGTTCCTCCGCCGGCGTCACATAAATACCGTTGCTTGAGAGGACCCACATATCGCCCTTGCTGTTTTCAAAGAGATCGAAGTTGTTGCTGTAGGGGAACTTCTGAACCGTCGTCACCTGATAGTCCGGCGTCATATAGGCAATGGCGTTGCTGGTGACAATCCAGATCAGGTCCCGCTTCGGATCGCGCTTGAGGCGCATCACGATATCGGAGGGAAGCCCGTCCTCGACATTGATATTCCGCACGCCGGTTTCATTGATGATATAGATCCCGCCGCCGTTCGAGCCGAGGACGATATCGCCGTTCGTTCCCTCCTCGACGGTCAGGCTCTCGGTATTGACGATGCCGTCCGCTTCGCCGTAGGAGGCGATAATCCGGTCTCCGTCAATCACGTTCACGCCGCCCGTGAGCGCTACAAGGATCGTGCCGTCCCTGCGTTCGCTGACAGCACGCAAACTGTTGGCCAGGGGCCCGTCGCCCTGGGGGATCACGGTCAGTTCGCCTTTCTCATAGCGCAGCAGCCCGAACTTCCGCCAGGTGGAAATCCACAGGCGGTCCCGGCTGTCGCGGATAACGGAACGAATCCTGCAGCCGTCGAGCAGGGCGATCAGATCGTCCGCTTCCGCGTCCTCCCCGGTATTCGTCACGGCTTTCGTCAGCGGCAGGCTGGAAACCGGTCCGTTTTCACCGATGACGATCAGCCCGTTGTCTGTCGCGACGAACAGCTTTCCTTCGCACATACAGGTGGAATTCACCACGCGCTTCTGCAGGCCGTAGCGCTCGAACAGGTCGGAGAACGGATTGGGCACCACCTTCATGACGCCCTGGCGTGTGGAGGTAAACCAGAGGTTGCCCAGATAGTCCCTCATCACATGGCCTATGGAATTGTTCATCGGCAGGCCTTCCAGGACATGGAGGCCGTCTTCCCCCAGCACGCCGATGCCGTTGGAGGAGCAGATCCACACCTTGCCGTCGATATATTCCATCTGCTGCACGGAGCTCAGCGGCTGTATGTCGATCTTTTCCAGGTCCGTAAGGGTTTCCCCGTAGGAAGCGTGATAGAACCCAAAATCGCCGCCCTCAAACCAGAGGCTGCCCGGCTTCGTCGGATCCGGAAGCATGGTCGCCACGCCCTGTACAGGGCTCTCGTCCGCACGGAGGAAGCTGATCAGCTTCCCGTCCCGGATCTTCATCAGATCCCCGAAATTGGTCACACCGTAGATGATCCCGTCGCTGCCCATCCGCAGGTCGCGCATGTTCGCCTCGGCGATGGCTTCCTCCTCCATCATCCGCAGGTTTCCCTCCGGATCGATCGTCACGATGCCGCAGGTCGTCGCGACATAGACCGTGCCGTTCTGATCTCCCGTAATGGCGCGGGTGTGCGCCGACTTCATGCCGTCCAGCTTTCCCCACTTTCGCAGCTCGCCCCGCTCCATCACCGCGACCCCGTTATCGTTCGTTCCGATCCACAGGCGGTCCCGGTTGTCCACAAACAGGCATTTGATGCTGGTGATGCCGCTGGTGGAATCCATACGCACAAAGGTATTGCCGTCGTAGCGGATCAGTCCGCCATAGCTGCCGATCCAGATGAATCCTTCCGAGGTCTGTACGATCGCGTTGGCCTCGGATGTAGGCAGCCCGTTGGTGTTGTCATACAGGACCGCGGAGAAATTTTCGGGCTGGCCGACGGGATCCACGGTGGCCACCCCGTCCGGGCTCCCATCCGCGCCGGCCGTGCCCATATTCAGCAGAATCGCGAGTACCAGGAGCAGATGCAGAAAGCAAATCCGCCTTCTGAGCTGCGTCTTCTTTTTCACAGTGAATCTTACCTCCCGTTTTGGACAGTATCTGTATTTTTTTAGGATCCTTTCCCGAGTTATCAGATCATTTTAACACGAAACAGGCCGGTTCTGCAACCGCAGCCGCGCCGCGGCTGTAAACCGGTTTGCTTCTTGCCCCGGCGTCCATTCTGTGGTATGCTGTATATCGGTTTTTCACTTCAGTTTTACTTGTTCAGAAAGCATTCCGGCAAACCCGGAAAGCCGTCAGTCCGATCCGCCCCGCAGGCTGAAAGCCCCGGCGGCTCTCCGGCTGATGACCGCCGGAGAATCAGAGAAAAGCATAAGAAGATGACAAGGATGATCAAAAACGATTCCACAGCGGAGAGCGCCGGCCGGAAAATCTTCCGGATCGGCCTGGTGACCTGCGCCTCCAATTTTGAAAGGCATCAGATCATGATCCAGGCGTTCCATCAGGTGCTGAAGAAAAAAGGCCCCTACGCACTCTATGTGATCACCAATTACGGGATCTATTACGGAGATCATTTCTCCTGGCGGGGCGAAGCCGCGGATTATTCCCTGCTGGATCATATTCAGCTGGACGGATGCATTCTGGAGTCCAATCTCGCCAGCGAACGGATGACCGGTCAGCTTGCGGAACGGCTGCGGAAAAGGCGGATCCCCGTCATCGCCATGAACCTGAACATCGATGGCGTGCCTTCCGTGAACCTGAAGCTGGCGCAGGCTGGACGGCAGCTGATGAAGCATCTGCTGGAGGACCGCCGGTGCGAACGGATTGATCTGGTGGTCAGTCCGGGACACAACGTGATCTTCCGGGATATGCTGGAAATGTACCGTGAAGAGCTGGAGGCGCACGGCCTTCCCTACGACCCCGAACGGATTCGGGAAACCACCGTTTCCGTTCAGAACGGAAGAAGGATGCTGAACCGCATCATCGAAGCGGATCCGGCCCCCGGCCTCCGGGCCGTAATCTGCGTCCATGACGTCTGCGCCATCGGCGTATCTCTCGAAGCGGAGGCGCTGGGCATCCGGATTCCCGAAGACCTGCTGGTCTGTTCCCTGAATTACAGCCAGAACAGCATGATTTTCCGCCCGGATATCACCGGCGTGGACCGGGCGGACCGGACGGCGGTCAGCCTCGCGTGCGATCTGATGGAAAAGATGATTTCCGGCGAGGCCGTTCCCCCGGTCAGCCATTATGAAGGGATTCTTCGCTACGGCGCCAGCACCGGCTGCGAAATCGACGAGGTCGCCGCGGAACGTCAGCGGCAGGCGCTTCAGCATCAGGCCGTCAACAAGATTGAAATGGGCGGCCAGGTCAGCCGCATGATGCAGTTCAATGACGATCTGGAGAAAGCGGAATCTCTCGGGGACTGGGCGCAGAGCATGTATGACACGCTGCAGGATATCGGATGCCGGGGAGTTTACTGCTGTCTGAACCACGACGATCTGCCCTATATTGAAAGCAATCAGGAGGATCGCAAAACGGAGGATTCTCCGGATTATGACAGCCGGATGACCGTCGTCACGGGCTTCTCGCAGCGGACCGGCGAAATCCGGAACCTGGACTTTCCTCTGGAAGAGCTGGTCCCGATTCAACCCGCCCCCGGGGATCAGTTTCTGGTTCTTCCGATCCACCACGCGGCCAGAAGCTATGGCTATATGGTGTATCTGAATGATGATCTGCCGATTGCGCGCTACGTTTTCCGCATTTTCCAGGAAAGCCTCGGCAGCAGCCTGGACAATCTGCATAAAAAGATGATGCTGAAGGGCAATATCCGGGAGCTGGACCGCCTGCATATGGAAGATCAGATGACCGGTCTTTACAACCGCTTTGCCCTCAACCGTTTCGCGCCGGAATATATCCGGGAAGGGGCCTATACGACGGTGCTGGCGGATATGGACGGCCTGAAAACAATCAATGATACCTACGGCCATCTGGCCGGCAATAACGCGATCTGCATGATTGCCGAAAGCCTGAGGGAAGCTCTGTCCGAAGGCGACCTGCTCCTCCGGTACGGAGGAGATGAATTCCTGATTCTGTCAAAGAATACGGACCCGCTGTACTGGGAACGTTTCAGAAGCGGGCTGAACGGCCGGCTGAGCCGGAGCGGCGAAAAGCAGAAGCTCCCCTACGCGGTGGGAATCAGCATCGGATACTCCATCTGCGACGGAACCGGATCCTGCGCGATTGAGAAGCAGATTGAGCGGGCCGACCGGCAGATGTATGAAAACAAAAAAGCCCGGAAAGCGCTTTCCGGGCAAAAGAACCCTGTCTGAGTCTCACCGTTCCGGGGCCGCGGGCCGCTCCAGCCGCTTTATGAACCACGGGAAAAGGAAGGTAATATAGAACATCTGCAGGAAGCAGGTCACAATCGTGCCGGCGACGCCCGGGATCCATTTTTTCAGCAGCGGCAGGAGGATCAGGCTCAGCGCGTAATAGCTCAGAAGCCCGGTCACGAGCCGTGTAGCCCGCCTGGCCATGGGGATCTCGGTCGTAAAACCAACCAGTCGTCTTTCCATCACCCATCCGGCCAGAAAGCCGATGCTCCAGCCAACGCCTTTATAGGTATCGTTGGCCATTTTTGCGCCGTCCACCAGGAGTTTCCCCTCGGCGTCATAATCCTGCGGATAGCTCTTCAGGGCCGCAAAGACGGCTACCAGAACCGCAATGCCGATCCCGACGCCCATCACCGCCAGATCTCTGCCGGGATGCGCCTCGACCCACTGAATCAGCCTGCCGGTCAGCGCCATCACCAGAACGCCCGCGAGCGCTCCCACCAGAATATCCTGCGGCGTATGCACCCCAAGGAAAATCCGGCTGAACGCGATCAGCGCAAAAATAACGCCCATCACAATGCGCAGCGTCCGGGAAAACTCCTTCCGGACCACGCCGCCCCCAAAGAGCGACGCGGCGTTCATGCTGTGACCGCTTGGGAAAGAGTATCCCGTCGCCGTCCTCAGGGCTTCCGGTTCAGGGGCAATCCGGACATCCCGGATCCACGGGCGGTAGGCGCAGGCCGTCACCTTCAGCAGGCCGTTCACCACCCGGTTATTGCTCCAGCCCATCAGCAGATAGGTTCCGTATGATTTGCTGACGCACCAGTAGAGAATCGCGATGATGATCAGCACAACATTCATTTCTCCGAAGTAGGTCATCTTGGAGAAGAAATCCGTCAAAGCTCCTCCGATCCCGTTCCGGAAATCCTGCAAGGCCAGAAGAATATCAATATCCACTTGCACTGTTCCCCCGTTTCTTTTTTTATTTCAGCTCCTGTCCGGAAGAGAACCGTCCGTCCGGATCAGAAGCAGATATCCGTGCGTTTCGCCGGCAGCGGCGCTTCATCTCCCAGATAGAAGGAAGCAAAGCCCACCTGATTGTAACAGATATTCTGGTTCGCCGCCGAATTGCGGTACCAGGGATCATGCATCAGGCAGCGAATGCCGTATTCCGTGGGCGCCAGCGTCCGTACAATCACAATATGCCGCTCCTCATCCGTCAGGATCAGTTCCTCGCGCCAGTCGCCGAACAGATCCGCCTTGAGCGTCGGCGTCCTTTTGCTGCCGGTGGAGATCAGCCCGGTTGTCAGATAAGGCCTGAACTTCAGGGTATCCTGATCCGGAATATGCACCTCGCTTCCGTTGCACGCGTAATGGGTCAGTCCCGGTCCGAACCAGACGGCGTTTTCGCCCTGGGGAATGCCCCGGGGGCTGTCCGTCTCCGTCAGGACGCGGCCGTCGACCAGGCTGCGCACCCGGCAGCCGCACTCCGAGCCTCCCGCCATGGCTCCGGGC
Source organism: Clostridiales bacterium (assembly GCA_015056205.1). Classification (GTDB taxonomy): domain Bacteria; phylum Bacillota; class Clostridia; order Christensenellales; family Aristaeellaceae; genus Aristaeella. The sequence continues at coordinate 127,910 of SVGS01000002.1, forward strand.
CAGCGGTTGGAAAAGTTTCCGGCCACGGAACCTTCGTCATCATCTCCGGAGAACTCGCCGAAAACCAGCGAGCTTTCCCGGACCAGCTTCCCGTCCTTCCGGCGAAGGCCCCGGTTGGGATCATGAGCCTCCGGTCCCGGCAGCCAGCCAAACTGGCGCCCCGTATGCCGGTCGTCCAGCGTGTATTCTTCGGTTCCGGAATAAATCCGGATTTCGCCCGCCGCGTTGACGGGCAGCAGAGCGCTGCGGTCGCCGTGCTGCAGCCCGGCCCAGGCATTGCCGGCGGTCCGCCGGATTTCATCGGTGGCGATATTCTCCCCGAAGGCCGGCTGCCGTCCCGTTCCCGAAAGCATGGGCAGGATATCCCCGCACAGCACCCGGGGCAGCAGGTGTTTCCCGTCCTCCGACAGGCTGAGATTCATGCCCTTCAGCACCACCTCATCCCGCCCGTCGCCGTCCAGATCCGCCATATCGGTGAAATGGTTTCCCCGGGCCCGGTAAAGATCCGGTCCCTCTCCCAGCGTCCAGCAGGCGGGATCCTCGGAGTCAAAGGTCGCGGGCGGCATCAGCCTGGAACCCCGCATCGTATAGGCGGCGAAGGTGGTCCGCTGATAATAGCCGCGCTGGATCACCGCGTAATAGTTCTCTCCGTCCAGGCACGCGACGCCGCCCGCGTAGCGGTTGGCGCGGTTGCCCTGCCCGTCGCCCCATACCGGGTATTTCCACCGGTGTTCGAGGAAATACCCGTCCTTTTTCCGCATCACCTGCACCTTATAGCTGTCCATGGTATCCGCGCCGGGCAGCGGATCGGTGATCGTACAGAAATTCCCCCGCTGGGTCATGGGATCCAGCGCGAAACTGTCCCCGTCCGAAGCCACGGCGGTCCAGGGAAAGGCATAGTCCACGGTATCCAGAATCACGCCCTGTCTGCCGTCATATCCGACAGCGGACACATATTCCCGGTGTCCCGGGCCCATGGGACCGATGTGATAGGATTTGATCCACGCCTTCTTTTCCGGATCGTTGGGCCCGTCGTTATCCTCCGAGCGGACCGGGGACCGGTAGCAGATATCAAAGCCGTTAAGCAGCGACCACTTGCGGCGCAGCTCGTCGGCGTTTCCTTCCTCAAAGTCCCGGATAAACCGTTCGGTAACGCAGCAGAGGCCTTCCTCTCCGCCCACCACATGAGCCGGATCCTCCGGATAAACCACGCGGCCTTCCGCCTCGTCCCAATAGCCGACCCGGGTTCCCGGCGCGGTTTTCAGAATGATCTCCGCCCGGCCGTCCCGGTTGAAATCCTGAACATGCAGCATGGTTTCATGATCATTGGAGGATTTCACATTGTATCCCATGTCGATCCGCATCAGCAGCTTTCCGTTCAGCTTATAGACATCGATGTATTCCGGGGCGCTGAGATTGAAGTCAGACCGGTAAATCGGATCGGAAAACATGGGATCCGGGCTTTCCGCCCGCCACTTCACGACAATTTCATACTCTCCGTCGCCGTCAAAATCCCCGACGCTCATATCCTGCGTCCGGTACTCCGCGGAAAGGGAGGTTTCAATGGCTCCGGACGGCGTGCGCGCAAAGGGCAGGCTTTCCCCGCTGTCGAGGGCGCGTACATAACGGATGAAGGCCTCTTCCAGCTCCCGGTACAGCGCCTGTGTAATCCGCCCGTTTTCCAGGCCGGCCTTCAGCTCCGGCGGCGCGCCGAGATATTCCGCAAGCCGGGCGCGGATTTCCTGAATCGTCCCTTCGCTCACTTCTTCTCCGTTTTCATAGGGTTCCCGGAAGGCGCGCAGCAGATCCATATCCACCCGCATCCAGTCCTCGCCGTTTTCCAGGCGGAAAACCGCCGGATCCGGCCTGCACCCCGGGCCGACCGAAACCCCGCGATAGGAAAAATGCGCCAGGGGCACCCGCTCCGGCGGCGGGCAAAGCGGAATGCGGTGAACCGCGGCCCTGAACGCCTGGCCTTCCCCGCCCGCAAGGGGCTCCAGCAGCGGCAGCACCGGCTGCTCGCGAACGCCCTCCGCCCCGTCGATAACGGGCGCAACGGCATAGCGGTCGCTCTCCAGGCCTTCCGGATCCACATAGCAGCAGGGCGTCGTGTTCTTTTTCACGATGCCCGGATTTTCCGCGTAGCGGCTCTCCGGCGCGACATCCCGGGGCCGGATTTCCGTCAGCACTTCCCAGGGGCCCTCCGCCCGCTTCCGGTAAATCCGCCAGACAATCCCGTCCGGCTCGTCTCCCAGATACCGCCAGCTCAGATAGATCCCCTTTTCCGCCCGGGCCGCAATCAGCCCCCGGTTCAGCTTTTCCATTTTCCGCATACCGTTTCTTCCTTTCCGGTCTGCTTTTCTCTTCGCGCGCAGCTGTTCCGCCTGACAGCTCTCCCTGTCATCATACTCTGCGGTTCCGGAGCGGTCAACAGGAGATTTCAGGGTTTCCGCCGGCTGTCCGGCCCGAACCGTTTTTCCCCTCTGTTTTATCACAGGACGGGCCAAAAAACAAATCCATACATCCGCGCGCCGGCACGGCTGTATGGATCGGGTTAAATCAGGTTGCGAAGGCGGGGCGGGCTTTCCTTCCGTCAGAGAGCTCTGACCGCGCTGAAGCCCTTTTCCAGATCCGCGAGAATATCGTCAATATGCTCCGTTCCGATCGAAAGCCGGATCGTATTCGGCCGGATGCCCTGGTCCAGCAGTTCCTCTTCGCTCAGCTGGGAATGGGTCGTGGACGCGGGATGAATCACCAGGCTCTTGACATCCGCCACGTTGGCCAGCAGAGAGAAGATCTCCAGATGATCAATAAACGCCCAGGCTTCCTTCTGGCCGCCTTTAATCTCAAAGGTGAAGATCGATGCCCCGCCGGTCGGAAAATACTTCTGATACAGCGCGTGATCCGGATGCTCCGGCAGCGAGGGATGGTTGACCTTTTCCACCAGGGGGTGGTTCTGCAGATAGTCCACCACCTTCTTCGTGTTCTCCGCGTGCCGGTCCAGCCGCAGGGAAAGGGTTTCCACTCCCTGCAGCAGCAGGAAGGCGTTGAACGGAGAAATGGCCGCGCCGGTATCCCGCAGAAGAATCGCCCGGATATAGGTCACGAAGGCCGCCGGACCCACCGCGTCATAGAAGGAAATGCCGTGATAGCTCGGATTCGGTTCCGCGATGTTCGGATATTTTCCGCTCGCCTTCCAGTTAAACCGGCCGGATTCCACGATAACGCCGCCCAGGGTGGTGCCGTGTCCGCCGAGGAATTTTGTGGCGGAATGTACCACGATATCCGCGCCATGCTCAATCGGACGGATCCAGTAAGGCGTGCCGAAGGTATTGTCAATCACCAGCGGCAGCCCGTGCCTGTGGGCGATCTCCGCCACCGCGTCAATATCCGGAATGTCGCTGTTCGGATTTCCGAGGGTTTCCAGGTAAATCGCCCGGGTGTTCTCCCGGATCGCTCCTTCCACCTCCTGCAGATTGTGGGCATCCACGAAGGTCGTCTCCACGCCGTACTGCGGAAGGGTATGCTCCAGCAGATTGAAGCTTCCGCCGTAGATGGTTTTCTGGGCGACAATATGTCCGCCGTTCGCCGCGAGCGCTTCAATGGTGTAGGTGATGGCCGCCGCCCCGGAGGCCACCGCCAGCGCCGCGCTTCCGCCCTCCAGCGCCGCCACCCGTTTTTCAAGCACGTCCTGGGTGGAATTGGTCAGCCGCCCGTAGATATTCCCGGCATCCGCCAGGCCGAAGCGGTCCGCGGCATGCTGACTGTTTCTGAAAACATAGGATGTGGTCTGATAAATCGGGACGGCCCGGGCATCGGTTGCCGGATCGGGGGTTTCCTGGCCTACGTGAAGCTGCAGCGTTTCGAATTTATACTGACTCATTTTTCTCTCTCCTTTTCTTTTCATCGCCTGATCCCATGAACCGGGACGCTTTGTTTTCTTTCTCACGGGAATTCCCCGGACGTACAGAAAAACCGGGGGCTTTCGCTCTGCTCCCGGGCACAGGACTTGCCGGACGCGGGCCCCCTGATCAGGCGCGCATCCCGGAGCAGCCGGATCGCGGCCCGGATGCCCCAGTCACAGAATCTGCCCGGGAGATAAGCATTCGACAGCCCATCCCCTTCATTTTGAGAATCATCCTTCCTGACATTCAGGTCCGCTCCTTTCCGCCGGATTCCTTTCGGTTGACGGCATCATATCACCATTCACCTACTATGTCAATAGGGTTATAGATGTTTTTTCCCTGTTTTTCGCTTCCCGGGTTTTTATTCCGTTTTCCGAATCCCGGCAGCTGTTACCGGGCCGCCCGGCCGGCGGATGTCTCCCGCCGGTCCGCCTCCGCTTTCCGGCTTTCATCCAGCAGATACTGGATCTCGATCTCGGAATCAACAATATACCGCAGGAACAGGGTTCCCCCCTCCGCCTGCCAGCTGATGACGGGAATGGAACTCCGCTCTTCTGCCGGCGTGCCGTACTGCCGCGTAAGAGCGTTCAGCAGATTCCGGAATACCGGGCCCCGGTTCTCAAAGGTCCAGTTTTTTTCCTCCGGTTCCGTCAGGTAATGCAGAACAGCCCGCTGCTCTCCGCCTTTTCCGTCGTCCTGCAGCACGGCCAGACTGTATTCCGTCGTTTCTCCCCAGACCGTCGTCCCGTAGAACATCTGAAAGCTGCCTGCGGCATGCTGATAGGGGTCGCCCAGAGCCTGAAATCCAAAGGCCTCCATGCAGGCGGTCATTTCCCTCAGCGTCATGCCCGGCTGAATACCGCAGGAGGCGGAAAAAGGATTCGAACGGCCCGAAAAGATTCCGGTCCGGGAATCCGTCCGCCGCTGCGCGATGAAAATGCCCGCGGCCGCGGCGGCGAACACCGTGATCACCGCGAAAAGCAGAATCCGTTTGAAACGGGATTGGGCGTACGCCTTCTCCGGATTCCACAGCGCGCCGTCCTCCTTCCCGGAACGGGCGCCCGCGGCGTTCCCGGCCGGCCTGCTTTCGGCTCCCCGCAGAGGATTACCGCAAAAAATGCAGTACTTTCCCCTTGTGACCTCTCTGCCGCAAAAGGGGCACTTCATTTCCTTCATGCCTGTTCCGCTTCCTTCTTCCGTCTTTTTTTGTCCTCATACATCGCGTTGTCCGCCCGGTCAAATACGGCTTCAAACCGGTCATCCAGCCCGGGCCGCCACTCGGACAGGCCGCAGGCAATTCCGGGCCCGCTGTTCCCGGGTCCCTTCCCGTTATTCTCCTGCATGGCTTCCATCAGCTCATTCCGCAGTTCATAATCCGCGCCGCGGAGAATGACGACAAACTCATCGCCGCCTACCCGATACACCGGGCTCCGTTTAAACACGCCGCAGATTTTCCTGGCCGCGTCGATAATCAGCTGATCTCCCGCCTGACGTCCCTGGGTCTCGTTGACCCGCTTCAGTCCGTTCACATCACAGGCCACCACCGCGACGGGCTGGATCTTACCCTGATCCACACGGGTGTTGATTTCCGCGACGGCATCTCCGTAGGCATGACGGCTCTTGGTTCCGGTGAGCGGATCCCGGTTGGCTTTCTCCCGGATCCGGACCAGCTCCTGCTCCCGCTTCATCTGCTCGTCCACATTGCTGACGCCGACCACGATATACCGGTTATCCATTTCATCCGTCATGCGGATCAGCTTGACGGAGATATAAACGGGATCCTCGTTCATCATCAGCCGGTAAGTGAAGGAGAAGGTCTTGCCGTGGTCCAGCTCGGGAAGCAGCCGGTTCTTGTCCCAGAGCGCCAGCACCCGCTCCAGATCTTCCCGGTGAGCCAGCCGCAGCAGGTTCTGTCTGCAGGTCCGGAAGAAGTCCGTACCCTTCTGCACCACCTGCAGCCGCTGATCCTCCGGGCCGAATGTGTATTCGATAAACTCTTCTGTTTTTTCATGAATCAGATAGATGCTGTAATACTCTCTGCTCAGCGCCTGCGTAATCCGGGCATACATGTCGCTGCCCGCCCGGGCGATATCGGATTCCTGCTGCCGCCGCATCTGCGCGTTGATATTGTTCACGCCGATCACAAGATGCCTGTCATCCCGGTCTGCCAGCCGCACCGCTTTCATGCTGACATAATTCGTTTTGTCCCCGGTCACCAGTCTGCAGCTGAGGGTAAAGGTTCCGCCGCGGTTCATTTCCGCCTTCAGGTTTTCCTTTGTAAAGGCCTCCAGAATGCTGTCCCGGTCCTCCGGATGCACCGTCCGCCCGAGATCGGCGCGGGCCAGCCCGAAGAAGCCGCTCCCCTCTTTGCGGACTCCTCCCGGCATCCCGTCTCCGCCCTGAGCGGAGTACGCGGTAAAGCGATCGGTTTTCATATCCACGCAGATTATGCTGAAATAATCGGCCGCCAGCGCCTCCGCCATGGCGGCGAAACCGATCCGGCCGTCCTCCGCGGGCGCCGGCGTCTCCGCGCGCGTATACTCCGCGTCCACGTTGGCTACGCCGATAACCAGATACCGGCTGTTCTCCGCCAGCACGATTTTCATCCGGTGCCAGACCGGAGCGTTTTCAATCATCAGGCGGTAGTCGGCGGACAGGGACTGCCGCGCCGCCAGCTGCCGGAGAATACTCTCCTTCTCCATCAGCGCGGTCACGCGTTCCTGATCCTCCGGGTAAAGCACCCTGACGATATTTTTGCGGCTTTCGTCAAAGAAATGGGTTCCGCTCAGATCCATTTTCAGATCCTGATAATGGCTTCCGGAGGTAAACTCCTGATAATCGTCCGTCAGCGTATCCACATAATAGGCGGTTTCAAAATCGCTGGACAGCGCCTGCGCGATGGTCTGAAGCGTGCGGCGTTCCTCGCTTCCGACCCGCCCGCCGGTCTCATTCCGGCTTCCCGGATGCCTTTCGCGTATGCTCGTTTTCCGGTCCGTTCTCCGGTACACCGCTTCCTCGCCTTCCTCTGCGAGGCGGCGCTGCTTCTCTGTCAGGAACGTTTCAAAGACATCCGTCGGAACGGGTTTGGAGAAATAGTATCCCTGGACCAGATCGCATCCCATCTCCCGCAGCGCTTTCATCTGCTCCGCGGTTTCCACCCCTTCGGCGATCACGGGCACATTCAGGAAATCGGCAATATCAATGATGATTCCGATCAGGCGCATGTCTCCGTTTTCCGAAAAGGCCGTCCGGATAAAAATCATATCCAGCTTCAGGGCGTCGATCGGCAGCTCCGAAATCATATTCAGGGAGGAATACCCCGTTCCGAAATCGTCCATCTCAATATGGAAGCCGAGATTCCGCAGCTGCTTCACCTTTTCGATGATCTGGGAGGAATCCCCCGTATAGGCGGATTCGGTTATTTCAAGATACAGGTCCTCCGGCGTCAGCCGGTACTCCCGCAGCAGCTGCAGGAGCATCTGAACCAGCTCCGGATCAAACATATCGATCCGGGATACGTTCACGCTCACGGGGACGGAGATCCCGAGCCGGTCCTTCCATTCCCGGATCTGGCGGGCCGTCTCCCGCCAGACATACTGATCCAGGCGGCTGATCAGGCCGTTCTGCTCAAACAGCGGAATAAACTTCCCCGGGCTGATGAATCCCAGCTCCGGATGAATCCAGCGTACCAGCGCTTCCGCGCTGGCCAGCACCGGCTTGTCCGGGCGTACGTCGACCTTCGGCTGAAAATACACCCTGAACTGTTTTTCCTGAATCGCCTCGTCAAATCCTTCCAGCAGTCTTTCCGAAAAAACCTCGTTTTCATGCAGCGCATGATCGTACACGGCGAAGGTAGTCCGATAACTGCCGATCAGGGTATCCGCCGCCATCTTGGCCCGGTCGAACCGCCGCTCCATGTCGATTTTCCGGTCCACCTCGGCATAAACGCCCATTCTGAGCCGTATCCGGCTGCCGTTGTTCCGGGTCGGCAGGGCTTTGATCACCCCGTCCAGAATCGCCTGATAATCCTCCCGGTGCGGGCAGTAAACCAGGAAGGTGTCCGCGTTCCGCCGGCTTACGATCCCGCCCTCGCTCCGGATCATCGACCGCAGGCTTTCGCCCATCTGAACCAGCACCTGATCCCCAAAGGCCTTGCCGTACCGCTCGTTGACCATATGGAAATGACAGATATCCAGCAGCATGGCGTCCATCTGCCGATCCGGGCGGTGCAGATCAAACTGCTCCGCGTAGCGGTAGAAGTAATCCCGGTTCAGCAGCCCGGTCAGCCGGTCCCGCTCGGTAAACTCGATCAGTTCCCGGTCTTCCGCCAGCTCAATGGTCCGCTGGACCCGGGCCAGAATCACTTCCTGCGGCGGATACGGTTTGGTCAGAAAATCCACCGCTCCGGCCCGCAAGCTTTCCGTTTCGGCCTTCTGATCCGCCGTCAGCACAATGACGGGAATATGCTTCAGGGCCGGATCCTCCTGCAGCACGTGCAGAACCTCCAGTCCGTGCATTCCGGGCATCAGCAGATCCAGCAGGATCAGCGACAGCCTTTCGCTGTTTTCCCGAATGATGTCCAGCGCGCTTTCACCGTCCTGCGCGGTCAGCGTGTCATATTCCTGTTCCAGGATCATCTTCAGAATCTCCCGGTTCACCAGCTCATCATCCACAACCAGGATCAGATGCTTCCCGGCCGCGGTGCGGGAGACAGCGCTGTTCTGCACCATCCGTCATTCCTCCGTTTTCTGCTTCTGTATGGGCTCCGCTGCTATTATACACTGATCTTCCGGCGGATGGAACCCCCGGATCCGCATCGTCGCCTTTCCTGAAATCAAAAAAAGCGGCCGCTTCTCCGTCGGGAGAGAAGCGGCCGCTTCGGAACCGCGTCCGGTTATTTGTTGTCTTTTCCGGTCAGCCGGATCAGAATATCCAGAATCTTCAGATAGATCCAGATCACGGTAAACACCAGTCCGAAGGCAGCGGACCATTCGTATTCCTTGGGATAGCCCTCCTTGACGCAGTTGTCGATCACGGTAAAGTCGCTGATCAGGAACAGGGCGGCAATCACCAGCCCGACCACATCCAGCGCGATCATCAGCACCGAATTCTGCATCATAGCCTGCACATAGGACCGGGTCGCGGGAATCAGAGACATGATAAAGGTCAGCACCCCGAAGCATACGGAGCCCAGCAGCAGGCTCAGCAGGATCATATGAAATTTCCGGTTCGCCTGAATCTTCCCGGAGGTGTAGAGCCAGCTCATCACCGCCACGACCGCGACTGTGAGCAGCAGCGCCTCCAGGCCGAGATACTCATATCCCTTCAGCACGTTGAACACCAGGAAGGAAATGAAATACCCCTGGCTGGCGGAATAGAGGGTTCCGGTCACAGGAATGGTCTTGCGGGCAAATATCCCCACCAGCTCGGCAATCAGACCCGCGCCGAGCACAATCCCCAAAATGACCGTTTCCTTCTGGGACAGGGTTACCGTAAATTTGTTGAAAACCTTTACGGTTTGCCAGACCGGCTCCGCGGACAGGGAAGCTTTCACCAGCAGCTGCACAATCATTCCCGCCAGGGTAACCAGCAGGAAATAACAGGTCTTCGCGGAAATCCCGGCATAGGAAGCCGCATGGGTATCCGACCGTTCCGTTATTTTGCTCATCCGGGTCAGCACCGGATTGGAATGAAAAAGGGTGCGGGTGGGATTGGGTTTGTTTTCCCGGGACAATGTCGTCATAAACATTCCTCCTTCATCTGAAAGGGATTCGGGGCTGCTTTCGGGAAGGCTGGATCCGGTTTCTCTCCGGCGCCCCTTCCGGCCGTAACCGCCGCGAAACAGATTGCGCTCCTTAATATTAAAAAGTTCCGGTGCCGATGTCAATCCCGATTTTCCTGAAAAAGCGGCCTTTTCTCCGGCGGACTCATACGTCCGCGAGGCCGCCCCTCCGGATCATGAGATCCGCCAGCTCCGCCATCTGTTCCGCCGGTTCCCGGCAGTTCCGGTTCACCCAGGCGCGGATGACGCCTCCGCAGCCGAAAATCACAAAATTATAATGGTATTCGAAGCTGACGTCATCCGCTTTCCGGAGGCCCGGCCAGGCCTGCAGGCATTTTTCGCGCACCACCTCGTTCAGCCGGTGAAGAAAATTCATATCCCCGTGCGGGCTGAGCAGCACCCTGCACATCTCCTGATTGTCCTCAATAAAGCGGAACAAATCGATCAGAATCGCCCCGGTCCGGGCGGCGGCGTCTTCATGCTCATGCAGGGAAAGGATCGTGTCCAGCGTTTCAAACATACTGTCCTCGATCTTCTCGAGCATGTCGAACACATCCTTATAATACAGGTAGAAAGTTCCCCGGTTCATATCCGCCAGATCCGTCAGCTCCTTCACGGTGATCTCGTTGATCTGTTTTTTCTGCAGGAGCTCCGTCAGGGCCTGGGTCAGCAGCTTTTTGGTGCGCCGTACTCTGCGGTCCTCTTTCTTCTCCGGTTCGTTCTTCTCCGCCGTCTCCATCCTGTCAGCCTTCTTTCTCAACAATTTCGGTTTTTTTGTTGAATATCTCCTGTTATCCCGGGAAGATGTTCTTTAACGGACGATCGTTATCCAATCTGATTATTGAATTCGATCGTCTGTATCAATATAATACCAATCGTTGAGAAAGTCAACATGGTGTCCAATATTATGTTGAGTGTTGGGAGGAATCAAGTGTGAAAGGATTCGCCAGATGGCTGGTCAGCCACAGAGTACCGGTCATTCTCCTGTGTCTGGTTCTGTTGGTGCCCTCTGTGCTGGGCATGGCCGCAACCAAAACCAAATATGATCTGCTGTACTATCTGCCGCAGGATCTGGAAACGGTAAAAGGGCAGCAGATTCTGCTCGAAGATTTCGGAAAGGGCGCCTTCTCCCTTCTGGTGACCGAAGGCATGAGCCTGCAGGATCAGGAACAGATGGAGAATGCCCTGAAGAAAATCCCTCATGTGGATTCCGTCATCGGCTATGCCTCCGTCACGAAGGGAATGCTTCCGGTTGAAATGATTCCCGGCGACATCCGGGAAAAATTCCAGCGGGGGGACTGCATGCTCTCCGCCGTCTTCTTCGATGAAGGCTCTTCCGCCGAAGAAACGATGGAAGCCATTCAGCAGGTCCGGAAAACCGCGGGAGAAAAATGCTTCGTTTCCGGCCTGTCCGCCGTCGTCACGGATACCAAGCAGCTGGTGGAGGAGCAGGAAGGCATCTACGTCGGCATCGCCGTCGCCCTGTGCGCCCTTGTGCTGATGCTGACGATGGACTCTTTCCTGCTGCCGCTGATTTTCCTCTGCTGCATCGGTGTCAGTATCCTGTGGAACATGGGAAGCAATTACTTCCTGGGCGAAATCAGCTATATCACCAAGGCCGTCGCCGCGGTTCTGCAGCTGGGCGTCACGCTGGACTACTCCATCTTCCTCTGGCACAGCTATAAGGAGCAGCAGGCCCTGACGGAAAGCAAGGATGAAGCCATGGCGGAAGCGATCTGCCAGACCTTCACCTCCATCATCGGCTCCAGTCTTACAACGGTGGCCGGATTCGTCAGCATCTGCTTCATGAGCTTTACCCTTGGCAGGGATCTGGGAATCGTCATGAGCAAGGGCGTCATCCTGGGCGTCCTGGGAACGGTGATCCTGCTGCCCTGCGTGATCCGTGTGATGGACGGACTGATCGAGAAAACCAGCCACCGTCCGATCCTCCCGAACGTCAGCGGGATCGGACGCTTTGTGGCCAGGCATTACAAGCTGCTTTGCCTGGTCCTGGTTCTGATCATCTTCCCCGCGTTCTACGGCTACAGCAATGTGAACGTTTATTACGATATGAGCCGGGTCATGCCGCAGAACCTGCTTTCTGTTCAGGCCAACCAGAAGCTGGAAAACACCTTCGGCATGGCCACGACGCATCTGCTCCTGGTGGACAGCGATGTCTCCCAGAAGGACGTGCGGGATATGGCGGAGGAAATGCGGAAGGTGGACGGCGTACAGGACGTGATCGGAATCGATACGCTGCTGGGCGCCGGCATTCCCGAATCCATCCTGCCGCCCGAGGTTCTGCGGATGGTCAGAAGCGACCGGTATCAGCTGATGCTGATCAACTCCTCCTATGTGATCTCCTCCGATGAGGTGAATGCCCAGATTGATACGCTGAACGGCATCCTGAAGCGCTATGACCAGGGCGGCATGCTGATCGGCGAAGCGCCCTGCACGAAGGATCTGATCGCCTGCACGAATCACGACTTCACCGTCGTCAGCCTGATTTCCATTATCGCCATCTTTGTCATCATCATGCTGGTGCAGAAATCCATCTCCCTGCCGGTGCTGCTGGTGGCGGTCATCGAACTGGCCATTGCCGCCAACCTGTGCATCCCCTATTACAGCGGCACGAAGCTGCCCTTCGTCGGCCCCATCCTGATTTCCACCATTCAGCTGGGCGCCACGGTGGACTACGCGATCCTGATGACGACCCGCTATAAACAGAACCGTCTGTCCGGGATGAACAAAACGGAGGCCGTGGAAAAGGCAGTGGCCTCTTCCGCCCGGAGCATTCTGGTCAGCGGCTTCGGTTTCTTCGCCGCCACCTACGGGGTCGGCCTGTATGCGAAAGTGGATATCATCTCCTCCATGTGCCGTCTGATTGCCCGGGGCGCGTTGCTGAGCGTGGCGGTGGTTCTGCTGCTTCTGCCCGCCGTGCTGCTGCTCCTGGACAAGGTGATTGTGCATACCACCCTCGATATGAAAGCTCTCCGATAAGAAAGGAAGGATTGATTATGAAAAAATGGATCGCTTTGGGACTGGCTCTGATGGTGGCGCTGTGCGGCACGTCCGCATTCGCGGAAACATCCAGGCATGAACGGGTGTATGTGGTGGCCGGAGCGGACGGCACGGTAAAATCCCTGACCGACAGCATCCGGCTGGAAAACCGGGACGGCCTGGATGAAATCGCGGACCGGACCATGCTGACCGGCATTCAGAACGTCAGCGGAACGGAATCCTTCACGCTGGACGGAGAATCCCTGACCTGGAAGGCCGAAGGAAAGGATATCGTCTATCAGGGAACCTCCGATAAAACGCCGGACCTGCTTCCGGTTGTCACCCTCACGCTGGACGGGGAAACGGTCACCGCGGACGAGCTGGAAAACCGCACGGGCGAAGCGGTGCTGACCGTTTCCTATCAGACCCCGGAGAAACAGCCTGCCCTGGCGCTTACGATTCTTCCCCTGCCGGAAGAAGGAATATCGGATCTGAAGCTGGAAAACGCTTTCCTCTTCTCCGAGATGGGCCGGCAGATCCTGGCGGGCTGGGCGGTTCCCGGCCTGGATGAAGCCCTGAAGCTTCCCGCCTCCTTCACCGTTTCCTTCCACGCGGATCATGTCCGCCTGCCCTGGATGATGACGCTGGCTTCCTTCGATCCTCTCGATCTGGCTTATCAGGAACTGCAAAAGCGGATTCCGGTGGATCCTCATACGGAGCTGCAGGAAATCACTTCCCTGCTGACCGCGCTGCAGAACGGGGAAACCCTTCCCGTCGTCAGCGGAAAGGCCAATCTCCTCGTCGCGGGCATCAACACCCTGAATGACTCCCTGACCCAGTTAAACGATGGCGCCGTCTCTCTGGTAACCGGCGCGGACACGCTTGCCGGCGGAGCAGCGGGGGTGAAGGACGGAGCCGCTTCCCTGGCGTCCGGAGCCGCGTCGCTTTCCGAAGGAGCCGCCGGCGCTGAAACCGGAGCCGCTTCCCTGGAGGAAGGCCTGACGGCGCTGACCGGCAGCAACGAAACGCTGAACGCCGGCGCGCAGGCTCTGTTTGAAGGAATCCTGCGTGCCGCCAATCAGCAGCTGGCCGCCTCCGGACTGGATCAGGCCGGCCTCACCCTCCCCGAACTGACCGCGGAAAACTACGCGGAAGTGCTGCAGGCCGCCCTGGATCAGCTGAGCTCCGACGCGGTGAAGGATCTCCCCATGGCGCAGGCCGCCCGCGAAAGCCTGGCCGCGCTGAAAGAGCAGCTGGATCAGACCAGCCAGTTTGTAACCGGCCTGAAGGCTTATACGGCCGGAACGGAACAGGCTGCCGCCGGAGCCGCCACCCTGCATACCGGCCTGACCAGCCTGAACACCGGCGCGGCGCAGCTGTCGCAGGGCGCCGCCACCCTGTCCGCCGGCGCCGTCTCCCTGAATGAAGGCGCGGCCACCCTCCAGACCGGTGTCAAAACCCTTCAGGAAACCGGTACCCAGAAGATCCGGGATACCATCCTGACCGTGGAAAAAACCGCTGCCGGATGGATGCTGCCCTACGTGCAGAACGATCTGACAAAAGCGCTCAGCCTCTATGACGAGCTGCACGGCAGCGTGGAAAACGCCGGATATGATCTTCGTCCGGAAGGCATGCGGACCGTCACCCTGTATGTCATTCGCACCGATCTCCACTGAGATTTACAAAAGGGCCGGTTCCCGTGAGCTGAAATCACGGGAACCGGCCCTTTCTATATCATTTATCATTCGCCCGGGAAGATCCCGCGGCGGCCTCAGGCCTGCCTTTTGCGGTAATCCTCCAGGGCGGACTGAATGGCTTCCTCCGCCAGCACCGAACAGTGAATCTTATGCGCCGGAAGCCCGTCCAGCGCCTCCGTAACCGCCTGATTGGTCAGCTTCATCGCCTCGGAAACCGGTTTCCCCTTGATCATCTCCGTCGCCATGGAGCTGGAGGCGATCGCGCTTCCGCAGCCGAAGGTCTCGAATTTCACGTCCCGGATGATATCGTTCTCGATTTTCAGATACATCTTCATGATGTCCCCGCATTTGGCGTTGCCAACCTCCCCGATGGCGTTGGCGTCCTCAATCACGCCGACGTTCCGCGGGTGCAGAAAATGATCCATCACTTTTTCACTGTATAATGCCATTTGTTTTCCCTCCTGCCTTACAGAATAAACGGTGTTTTTCCGTTCTGCAGATCCCGCCAGACCGGCGAGAAGCTCCGCAGATAAGCGACGACATCCTTCACGGAAGCGATGATCGTCTCCACATCCTCCGGCGTATTGTCCCGCCCCAGCGTCAGGCGAAGCGAGCCGTGCGCCACGTCATGCACCCGGCCGATCGCCAGCAGCACATGGCTGGGATCCAGCGAGCCGGACGTGCAGGCGCTGCCGGAGGAGGCGCTGATCCCCTTCTCGTCCAGCAGGAGCAGCAGGGATTCGCCCTCGATGCCTTCAAAGCAGAAGCTCACGTTGCCCGGAAGGCGTTTTTCCGCGTCGCCGTTCAGCGCAGAATGCGGAATCTCCCGCAGTCCGGCAATCAGGCGGTCCCGGAGCGCTTTCAGCCGTTCCGACTCCTGCTGCCGCACTCCGGCGCTTTCCTTCAGTGCCGCGGCCATTCCGAGAATGCCGGGCAGATTTTCCGTCCCGGCCCGTTTCCCCTTCTCCTGCGCTCCTCCCTGAATCAGCGGGAACAGCGGCGCGCCCTTCCGGGCATACAGAAAGCCGACGCCCTTCGGGCCGTAGAACTTATGAGCGGACGCGGAGAGATAATCCACATTCTCCGCCTGCACATCTATGGCCTGAATACCGGCAGCCTGTACCGCATCCGTGTGGAACAGAACCTGATGCGCCCGGCAGACCGCGCCGATCTCCCGGATGGGCTGAATCGTGCCGATCTCGTTGTTGGCGTACATCACGGTAACCAGGCAGGTATCCGGACGGATCGCCGCCTCCACCTCTTCCGGCCGGACGAGGCCGTCCTCATGGACATCCAGCAGCGTGACCTCGAATCCTTCGCTCTTCAGCTGCCTCAGCGTATGCAGCACCGCGTGATGCTCAAACGCGGTGGAAATAATATGGGTTTTCCCGTGCTTTTTTCCGTCCAGCGCGGCGGAACGGATCGCCTGATTGTCGGCTTCGCTGCCGCCGGAGGTAAAGACGATCTCCCGCGGCTCCGCGTGAATCACGGAGGCAACCTCCTCCCGCGCCCCCTCCAGCAGCTCCTTCGCCCGCTGGCCCAGGCGGTACAGGCTGGACGGATTGCCGTAATCCTCCCGCATACATCGGATCACCGCCTCCATCGCCTTTTCACTCATCGCGGTTGTCGCCGCGTGATCAGCATAAATTGCCATCTGGTGTACTCCTTCCCGGATCTTCGGATCCTTTGCCTGTCCATTTTATGCCTATTTACCCAACATGTCAATAGGTATTTGCCCTTTCCGGTTTTATCCCTATGACGCGGCGCGCTTCCCGGAAGCGGACGCGATCCTGCTCACATACTGGGGAAGCGCCATGCCGCAGCTGCCCGGGGAAGGCAGTTCCTGGTCCGCCAATCTGCCGGCCGGGCTGTTATCCTGCTTCGGTCTGGGCGAGACAAAAGGAACGCTTCCGGTCCATATCCCGGTCCTGAATGAAGAATACCAGCCGACGGATGAAATCCTGTGGGCCCGCGGACTGCCCGCCGCTTCTGATCCCTGACAGTCAAAACAAGAAGCAGGACAGATCCGAATCACAAAAAGCGCCCCCGGCGTTCCCTGCCTTATGCAGAACCGCCGGGGGCTACGCTTTTCATTCACTTCCTGCGGGTCACTCATTCTCCGGAAACCCGGAACCGGAACCTTACAGGCCCGTTTTTTCCCGGATGTATTTCCGGGCCATCTGCGCATATTCAAAGGGATTGGCCTTCGCCGGATCCTGTTCGGCTTCCACGACCACCCAGCCTTCATAGCCGCTCTCTTCGATCACCCGGAAAATCGGACCGAAATCCACGTCCCCGTCTCCGGGCACCGTGAACACGCCGTTCCGGACCGCGGTCAGGAAGCTCCAGCCCTCCCGCTGCGCCTGATCCCGGATGGGCAGGCGGACATCCTTCAGATGGATGTGGCGGATCCGGCGGATATACTTTTTCAGCACAGGCAGCGGATCAATGCCGGCAAAGGTCAGGTGGCCGCTGTCGAAAAGCAGGAAAACCTTCTCCGGATCCACCGCGTCCATGAAGCGGTCGATTTCCTCCGCCGTCTGGACCCCGGTGCCCATATGATGGTGCATGGTCAGGGTCATTCCCTTTTCCTGCGCCAGCGCGCCCAGCTCGTTATAGCCCTTCGCGATCAGCCGCCACTGCTCGTCCGTCCAGACCGGCTTCCGGCCGCCGAAGATATTGAGATCCTTTCCCTGGATGGAATCCCCCTGCTCGGAAGCTCCGATCACCCGGGCTCCCAGCGCGTACAGCCGGTCCCGGTGCGCGATGAAATTGCGGATCGTCACCTCATAGGGTTCGGATGTGAACAGGGTGGAAAACCAGGCATTGCAGATCTGCAGCCCGCGGACATCCAGCTTGTGCTTCAGCACCTGCACATCCTGCGGATATTTATTGCCGATTTCGCTACCCGTAAAGCCTGCCAGCGCCATTTCGCTGACGCACTGCTCGAACGTGTTTTCTCCGCCCAGATCCGGCATATCATCATTGGTCCAGCCGATCGGCGCGATTGCCAGTTTTACCTTCCCGGGATCCAGCATTGTTCCTTCTCTCCTTTTTCTTCAGAATTTCCGCGTATCCTTCACATGTTCCGTCAGATCCTCCCAGGCTTTCCGCACCCGGGGCTGGGAGGAAACCTCCGCCACGCCGACCCGCCACCAGCTCTCATAGCCGGGGGTCATCGTACCGGGAACCACCTTGATATCATACAGCACCGGCCGGTCCTGCTTCAGCGCGTCCTCCAGGGCCGCCTTCAGCTCGTCCTCCGTCCGGATCGTGTAGGTTTTCAGCCCGTAGCCGGCGGCATTGGCCGCGAAATCCAGCGGAATGATTTCCCCGTCGAGGGCTCCGCTTTCCGGATTCCGGAAACGGAACACCGTGCCGAAGGTATCGCTTCCCTGATTATTCTGCAGGTTTTCAATGCATCCCCAGCCGGAATTGTCAAACAGGCAGAAATGCACCCGAAGATGCTCCTGCAGACAGGTCACCAGTTCCGAATGGGCCATCAGGTAGGTGCCGTCCCCGAAAAACGCGTAAACCTCGCTTTCCGGGCAGGCCAGCTTCACGCCCAGGGCTCCGTTCGGTTCATATCCCATGTTGGAAAAGCCGTATTCCATATGGTAGGTATCCCGCAGGCCCGGCCGGAATAGCCGCTGCATATCCCCCGGCAGGCTGCCGGCGCTGCCCACCGCGATATCCTGCTCCCGCATGAACGTGTTGATAATGCCCAGGGCCCGGGTCTGCGTCAGCCCGCGGGAATCCCGCGCGGCATACCATTCATCCACGGTCCGGTTCCAGTCCTCCCGGACCGCCTGAATCTTTTCCGGTTCCGCGTAACGGTATTCCTTCAGGGCCTCGGTCAGCGCCTTCAGGCCTTCCCGGGCGTCACAGATCATGGGTTCTCCGTCCATCTTGATGGCGTCAAACGGACAGATATTGACGGACACGACCTTGCATTCCTCTCCCCAGAGCCACTTGGAGCTGGTGGTAAAATCGCTGAGGCGGGTTCCGACCGCGATCACGGCGTCGGCTTCCCGGGCGGTCACGTTTGCCGCCCGGCCGCCGGTTACCCCGATTCCGCCCAGGTTCAGGGGATGATCCCAGGGCAGCACGCCCTTGCCCGCCTGGGTTTCGGAAAAGGGAATCCCCGTCGTTTCGCAGAACTGCTGCAGCGCGTCTCCGGCCAGCGAATAGCGGACCCCGCCGCCGCAGATCACCAGCGGATGCTTTGCCCGCCGGATGATCTCCGCGGCCCGCTCCGTCTGCCCCGCGGTGGGCGCCCTGCGGTCCAGATGCCACACCCTCTTCCGCAGGAAGGAAACCGGATAGTCATAAGCCTCCCCTTCCACATCCTGCGGCATGGCCAGGCAGACCGCCCCGGTATCCGCGGGATCCGTCAGCACTCTCAGCGCGTGAAGGGCCGCGGTCATCAGCTGTTCCGGCCGTTCGATCCGGTCAAAATAGTGGCATACGCCCCGGAAGGCATCGGTCACCGTCTGCCCGAAGGACTGAAAGAACTCCGCCTGCTGCAGCACCGGATCCGGCTGGCGGCAGGCAAAGGTATCCCCCGGCAGAAGCAGCAGCGGAATCCGGTTCGCGGTGGCACAGCCGGCGGCCGTGACCATATTCATGGCTCCCGGTCCGATGGAGCTGACGCAGGGAATAATCTCCAGGCGGTTTTTCTGCTTGGCGAAGGCGGTGGCCGCCAGCGCCATGTTCTGCTCGTTCTTTCCCTGCAGGAAGCGGATCTGATGCCCTCCCTCCTGCAGCGCCTGGCCGACGCCCACCACGCAGCCGTGGCCGAAAACGCCGAAGAGATTCCGCACAAATTTATGCTCCGTGCCGTCCAGCTCCACATACTGCTGATCCAGGAAACGAACCAGGGCCTGCGCCATGGTCAGACGAATGGTTTTCATGCTGCATTCCCTCCCCGTTTTACTTCCTGTCTCCCCAGTACACGCTGTCCGGTTCCATCACCCACAGATGCTCCTTCAGGAACACCGGGCATTCCGGCTGCTTATACGGCTGCCCCTCCAGATGGCGGATTGCCCAGAGATACCACAGGGCATATCCCGGCGCCGTGCAGTGCGGATGCGTCAGACCCGGCTCGATAAACACGGTATCATTCTGCTGAACCTTGACGACCTCATCCCCCAGCTCGCCGTAGCCGAAGCCGTTTTCCGGATTGGTCTTGTAGTAGTAAATCTCCGGCTGGGGATGATGATGAGGCGGATAGCTGCTCCATTTGCCCGGGAACCCGATCACCTCTCCCAGCACCAGATTGGCGTCCGGCGCGTTGCTGTAGTCAAAGATGGTTCTCACGATCCGGGTGCTGGTTTCCCGCATCAGCCCGGCGCCCCGGAACTCATCCGGCGTATCCGCCGGCAGATACAGCTTCGACCCGAAAGCCTTTTCATTATCGGTGCGCAGAATGTTGATCTCCGCCTCTTCCGAGCGGCAGACCACCCTCACGGACGTGTTCCGGT
This sequence comes from Clostridiales bacterium, assembly GCA_015056205.1. Classification (GTDB taxonomy): domain Bacteria; phylum Bacillota; class Clostridia; order Christensenellales; family Aristaeellaceae; genus Aristaeella. The sequence continues at coordinate 147,777 of SVGS01000002.1, forward strand.
CCGCGTGCAGGGCGGTCGGAGGCACATCAAAGCAGTTGGCCCGGTTTTCCGTATGGCTCTGCTCCCCCCATTCAAAGGTGACTTCGCCGTATACGAGCAGCACGGCCTTTTCCAGGCCGGCGGGTTCCTCCCACGCGTCCCCTTTTTTCATCCGGTAAACGCCGAAATCCATCAGCATATCGGCATGGGGGCCGTCCATTTTCGCCAGCCATTTGAGCCCGAAAGGATGGGCGCCGTGCGCTTTGATGATATTCTGATTCATGGCTTTATCCTCCGCAGATCTCGCTGATTTTCACCGGCCGGTGCTCATCCAGCGATTTTTTGGCCGCCTTGGCCAGAACCACGCTCATCAGTCCGGCATGAATGCCGACCGGGACCTCTCCGTTTTCCCGGATCGCCCGGATAAACTGGCGCATTTCTTCCGTAAAGGACTGCATATAGCGCTCCAGGAAGAAGAACTGCGGCTTGTCCCCCACGACGCCGGCCGCCGTGGACACCCGCACGGTGGAATCGCCGTCGTTCTCATCCGCGGCCATTCCCAGGCTGCCGAAAACCTCCACCCGCTGATCATAGCCGTAGGCCGCCCGCCGGCTGTTGTCAATCACGCCCAGCGCGCCGTTTTCAAAGGTCAGGGTGACGATCGCCGTATCCACATCCCCGGCTTCGCCGATCCGCTTGTCCACCAGGCTGGTTCCCATGGCATAGACCTCGGTCACATCGCTTCCCGCCAGGAACATAGCCATATCGAAATCATGAATCATCATGTCGATATACAGCCCGCCGGAGGAAGCGGCATATTCGGGAGACGGCGGTTCCGGATCCCGGGAAGTGATTTTGATAATCTCAATGCTGCCCAACGTTCCGTCCTGCGCCAGCTGCTGCACATGCCGGTGATTGTGATCGAACCGCCGGTTAAAGCCAATCTGCAGCTTCCGGCCCGTTTCCTCCGCCACCCGGGCAACCTCCCGGATCTTTTCAATGGAGGTATGCACCGGCTTTTCGCAGAAAACATGCTTCCCCGCCTTCATGGCCGCGATGGAAATGTCGGCATGGGTCGGGGTCGGAGAGCAGACCAGCACCGCGTCGATCGCCGGATCGTTCAGGATATCCATATAGTCGCCCGAGTATTTGGGCACGCCGAAGCGCTCCGCCAGCTTCCGGGCGCTTTCCTCCATCACATCCGTCACCATGGCCACCCGGGCATCCGGAATGTGATAGGTGATGGATTCCGCGTGTACGTTGCCGATCCGTCCGGCACCGATAATTCCGATATTGATGAAACTCATGGCAAAGACTCCTCTCTGTATTGTGCCTGTTATAAGGAACCGTCCCAGGTGGAAACCTGCTCTTTTTTCATCTCTTCCTCATCGAACCAGCGCACGGTGACGGTCTTGCTTTCCGTATAGAACCGGAACGCGTCCTTTCCGTGGCAGTGCAGATCGCCGAAGAAGGATTTTTTGTGGCCGCTGAAGGGGAAGACGCCGATCGGTACGGGAATGCCGACATTCACGCCCACCATGCCGCCGTCGGTCCGCCGGGCGAACTCCCGGGCATAGTATCCGCTCTGGGTAAAGATCACCGATCCGTTCGCGAAGGGATTGCGGTTCATCAGCTGCAGCCCTTCCTCAAAGTTCCGGACCCGCTTGATGCAGAGCACCGGGCCGAACACTTCCCGGGTTCCGATGGTCATGTCCTCCGTCACATGGTCGAAGATGGTATGGCCGATATAGTATCCGTCCTCATAGCCTTCGACCTTCACGTTCCGGCCGTCCAGGATCAGCTCGGCCCCTTCCTGAATGCCCTTTTCGATCCAGTCCAGGATGAACCGCTGATGTCCCTTGCTGCCGACAGGGCCCAGATTGCTGGTTTTGTCATAAGCCGGGCCGATCTTCTGCTGTTTGCACAGGCGGACGATTTCCGCCACCAGCTTGTCGGCGATTTCCTCCTCCGCGACCACCACCGGCAGCGCCATGCAGCGCTCCCCGGCGCAGCCGAAGGAAGAATTCATGATGCCCGCCGCCGTCCGGGTAATCGGGGCGTCCCGCAGCACCAGGGCGTGGTTCTTGGCTTCGCACAGGCACTGCACCCGCTTGCCGTGGGCCGCGGCCGTCGCGTATACATGCTGGCCCACGGAGGTGGAGCCGACAAAGGTGATTCCCCGTACGTCCTCATGGGTCAGGAAGATTTCCGCCTCGTTCCGGGAGCAGGGAACCACGTTGAAGATGCCGTCCGGCACTCCCGCTTCCCGGTACAGTTCGGCGAACCGCAGGGAGGTCATCGGGGTGGTGGAAGCCGGCTTCAGCACGAACGCGTTGCCGCAGACAATGCACAGCGGCGCCATCCAGCCCACGGGAATCATCGCCGGAAAATTCCAGGGCGCGATTCCGGCAAAAACGCCGATCGGCTCCCGATACAGCGTGGTGTCATAGCCGCCGGAGGTGTTCATCAGGCTCTCGCCCATCAGCAGGCTGGGCGCGGAGCAGGCCAGCTCCGTCATTTCCAGCGCCTTGCCCACATCACCGGCAGCCTCGCTCCAGCACTTTCCGTTTTCGGTCGCGCACAGAAGCGTCAGCTCCTCCATATGCTCCTCGATCAGGTTCCGCAGCTTCATCATGACCGCCGCCCGTTTGCGGACCGGCGTATCCCGCCAGGTCGGATATGCGGCCTTCGCGGCCGCGATCGCCTGCTCCACCTCCGCCTGGGTGCAGCAGGGCACCTTCGCGATTTCCCGTCCGGTGGAGGGATCATAAATCATGTTGAATTTTTCGCTCTCGCTGTCAATAAACCGGCCGTTGATAAAGGGTTTCATCACTCGGATTTCTTCCATGTTCGGACTCTCCTTCTTTTCCGCGTCTTTATTCATCGTCTGTCCGGAACCGGTCACAGGCTGAGATCCAGCGGGCTGATCACCGATCCGTACTGCGCCTTTTCCCGTTCGATAAACGCATCCAGCTCCTTCTCCGTGGGCATATCCTTGCTGCAGGCGTGGCTGGCCACCAGCATGGCCGCGGACGCGCTTCCGCGTTCGAGGGCCTCCGGCAGCGGCCGGCCGGCCATCAGCGCGTGAAGGAAGGAGGACGCGTATCCGTCCCCGCCGCCAAAGCCCTTCAGGGCGCTGACCGGGAAGGGTTTGACCTCCCAGCAGCCGTCCTCCAGGCTGTAGGCTCTGGATCCGGCTTTCCCGTGCTTGATCACGCAGATCTGCGCCCGGCAGTTCAGCCAGTAAGAAGCGGAAGCCTCGTCCGTTCCCTCCAGCCCGAGCAGCCGCTCCATCAGATCAAACTCCTCCCGGCTGCCCATGATGATATCCGCCTTTTCCGCCACCAGGGAGGTATAGAGGGCGATTTCATCCCGGTTTTTCCAGGTATAGGCCCGGTAATCCGCGTCAAACACCACCGGCACCCCGTTCCGCAGCGCGAAGGTCAGCGCCTTCAGGGAGGCCTCCCGGGTCGGGGAGGTGCACAGCGCGGTGCCGGAAATCAGCAGGCACGCGGAACCCGCGATATAGGGTTCATCCACGTCATCCACATTCAGCTGCAGATCCGCCACGCCTTCCCGGTACATCAGGATGGAGGACTGGGTGGGCGACAGCATTTCGGTAAAGGTCAGCCCCAGCTTCTCCCCGTTTTCGCAGCGGAAAATATGGGAAACGTCGATTCCCTCGTTTCTGAAATAATCCGTCACAAAGGTGCCGAACTGATCGTCGGATACTCTTCCCAGGAAGCCCACCCGGTTTCCGAGCCGGGCCATTCCGACGGCGATATTGGCAGGCGATCCGCCCAGATACTTATTGAAATTCGCGCTCTCATTCAGCGGCCGGTTGTAATCCGTCGGATTGAAATCAATAGCCACCCGCCCCACCGGAATGATATGCAGGGGTTTGCTCAGATCAAATGCAATCATGCGCCTCACGCCTTTCCTTCGCTGCCGAACAGCTTGATATATCGTGCCACCGTTTTCCGCACCGCCTCCACCGAGGCGGCGATATTCTGAAAGATATCCGTTCCCCGGCAGGCTCCCGCCTGCGCCATGAAGATATCCGTCGCGATATTGATTTTCCGCATTCCCAGCCGGATCACCCGCCGGAACTGCTCGTCCGTCAGTCCCGTTCCGCCGTGCATGACCAGCGCCGCCCGGACCCGGCCGCGGATTTCCTCCAGCACGTCGTAACGGAGCCGCGGTTCCGCGGTATACAGGCCGTGGGCATTGCCGATCCCCACCGCCAGCGCGTCGATTCCGGTTTCATCCATCCGAAGGCAGTCTTCAAAAGAGGCGATCTGCTCCTTCAGCTCCGATCCGTCCTCTCCCCGGCCGACCCGGCCCACCTCCGCTTCCACCGCCGCGCCGGTCCGCGAGGCCAGCCGGACCGTTTCCCGCGCCAGGGCCACGTTCCGGTCGATCGGCAGATCCGAACCGTCGCACATCACCGAGGTAAAACCGAGCTCCAGTGCTTCCCGCAGGCATTCCATCGTCTTTCCGTGATCCAGATGGACCGCCACCGGAACGGAGGCCTGCCGCGCTGCCGCCAGCATCATCGGCCCGATCAGCGGGAGCGGCGAATAGGGCAGCCGGATTTCGGCCACCTGCAGGATCACCGGAGCCCGGCAGTCCTCCGCGGCCCGGATCACTCCCCGGATGCATTCCATATTGGCCGCGCTGAAGGACCCGACCGCGTAATTTCCGGCTTCCGCCTGCCGCAGCAAATCCCTCATATTCACCAGCGCCATGCCGCACACCGCCTTTCCTTTCCGGCATCAAAACATTCCGATGGACAAAACATTCTGACGGACAGAACATTCCAACAGAAAAACATTCCAATGGACAAAACGGCCGTCCGGCCAGAACCGGACGGCCAGATCGTTTCATTGCACGATCAGTCTGAATCAGTTGCCGTTCACGCTGATATAGTACGCGTCACGGGCTTCGATGATCTCGTTCAGACCGGCGTTCACCAGGTTCGCGCGCAGCTCCGCCTCGAGGGAATCGAACTGATCCGTCGGGCAGGAGATCAGGCGGTATACATAGGTGATCATGTCGTTCTTCACGATGTCGCCCTTCTGAGCTTCCACTTCGGGAGCCATGGGCATGGTGGGATAGCGGAAGAAGCCGATCTGAATGGTGTCGTACAGCTTCGCGAACCACTCATGGGTTTCGAAGATGTTGCTGCCCTGATAGCCGGCGATCACGCCTTCCCGCTCTTCCGTCCAGGTGAAGTGCTTGTTCAGGATGTTGAAGTCGTCCAGCGTGGTCTTGTAGCCCATCGCGGACAGCTCGTCGCCGGTGAAGGGGATCGCGATGCCGTTTTCATCGTTCTTGTGTTCCGGCGCGTAGGCGATGTTCTCCGCCACCTTGGGATCGCACAGCCAGTTCAGATACACCGCCACGGCGTCCGCCTTGTCCGCGCTGGTCCAGGGGCACATGACATACATGCCGTAGGCATACTCGAAGGGATTCCGGATGGAGCCGTCTTCCATGGTGAAGCAGGAGATCGGAACGAAGGTCGTCCGGACCTGGACGCCGTTCTCGCAGTTCAGCGCTTCCATGTAGTCGAAGATCCGGGTGTTGTCATCCAGCACGAAGCCGACGTTGCCGGAGGCCACAGCCGCCTTGAACAGGTCCTCGGTGGTGTCGGTGGCAAAGTCCTTGCCGATGATGCCGTCGTTGTACAGCTTGTTCAGCTGGCGGATGCCTTCCAGGGCGCCGTCATGCATCACGATGTAGGCTTCGGAATAGTCGTACTGATCCTTGACGTCGGTGAAGTTGACATAGGAGCCCACGAAGTTCAGATAGGTCTTCTCGGTGTCCGTCCGGCCGTTCATCGCCCACGGGATGCAGTCCGGCTTGGCTTCCTTGAACTTGTACAGGGTGTCGATCAGTTCCTGCTTGGTGGTGGGCATCGGCAGATTCAGCTCTTCCAGCCAGTCCGCGCGGATGTAGGCGGTGTGGCGGGGGTTGGCGGCGCCGCGCTTGGACAGCAGGGCGTACTGTTTGCCGTCGATGTTGCCCATGTTCATCACGTCGCCGACATAGGTCTCGATGTTGTTGCCCGCGCCCAGCTTCGCGATGGAGGGAGCCAGGTCCACCAGGCCGCCCTGGGTCGCAAAGTTCAGGAAGGTGCTCTGGCCGTAGGTGAAGATGATGTCCGGGGCGGAACCGCCGGCCATCCAGGTCACCAGCTTGTCATCGGAGCCGGAGCGGGGGGTGGAGACGAACTCGACCTGAATGCCCAGGGGTGCAATCTGTTCGTTGATCCAGGTGGTCATTTTGCTGTTCTCAACGGTGCCGCCGGTCGGGGCGTCGCCGCGGTCCCACAGCATCACCTTCAGGGTGACGGTGTCATCCGCCAGGGCGGTGAAGCTGAACATCGTCAGCAGCAGCGCCATGGTCAACAGCATAGCAAGGAATTTTTTCATGGGGTTTACCTCCTTTAAAAATATGATTTAGCCCGTTCCGGGCGTCAATCCGTTTCCGGTTTATCCCTTCACGGCGCCCAGCATAATGCCCTGGGTGAAGAACCGCTGGACGAAGGGATAAACGATCAGCATGGGCAGCATGGACAGGGTGATGCTGGCTGCCTTGACGTTTTCGGGGGTCATCTGGGTATTGGAGCCCTCTTCCGCGGAGATGGCGATGGATTCGATCATCTGCTTCAGCGTCATCTGCACCGTGTAGAGATTCGAGGAGTTAATGTAGTAAATCTGATCCTCAATTCCGTTCCACCGGCTCACCGCGTAGAACAGCGCCAGGGTCGCGATGGTCGGTACCGTCAGCGGCACCGCGATCTGCCACATGATCCGGAACTCCGAGCAGCCCTCGATCCGGGCCGCCTCATAGAGGGATTCATCGATCGACCGAAAGGCCGTGCGCATGATGATCATGTTGTATACGCTCATCGCGCCCGGAACCAGCAGCGCCCAGATGGTGTTGATCAGGCCGAAATCCCGTACGTTCAGGAAGGTGGGAATCGTGCCCGGATTCAGATACATCGTCAGCACGCAGAAGGTCATGATCGCGCTGCCCAGCTTCAGATTCCGGCGGGCCAGCGGGAAGGCCATCAGGATCGTCATGACCATGTTGATCGCCGCGGCTTCCAGCATCAGCAGCACGGAATAGCCCATGGTGCCCAGGAAATTGCCGGTCTTCAGCGCCTTGGTATAGGCGTCCGTGTTGAAGCCGACCGGGAGAACAAACACCTCGCCCCGGACGATCGCGTCGCGGGAGGAGAAGGAAACCGAAATAACCCGCAGAATCGGAATGATGGCGATCACGGAGATCAGGATGAAGAAGACGGACCACAGCACCTGGTACCGCTTGCCGGCGGCGTTCAGGATTTCACCCGTGGATTCCTTCATCCTCTTCGGAGCCCGGCCGGAGGCGGCTTGCTTAACCTGACTCATCAGATAATCCCCTCCTGTCCCATTTTCTTCGAGGCCTTGTTGGCAATCAGAATCAGAATGATACCGACCACCGACTGGAACAGGCCGACGGCTGCCGCGTAATCAAAGCGGCCGCCCTTCAGGCCCTTGTCATACACGAAGGTGGAGATGACCTGCGCCGCGTCCGTTACCAGCGCGTTCCGCATCATGAACGGACGGTCGAAGGAGATGGAGACCACCTTGCCCACCTGCATGATCAGCAGGGTGGAGATGGTCGGCATGATCTGCGGTATCGTCACATGCCAGATCCGCTGCATCCGGGTCGCCCCGTCGATATAGGCGGCTTCCGAAAGGGAGGGATCGTTGCTCATCAGCGCCGCCAGATAAATGATCAGGCTGTAACCGGCGCTCTGCCAGATTCCCATGAACCAGTAGACGAACCGCCACCAGCCGGTCTGGTTCAGGAAGGGAACGGCCTCCCCGCCCAGTGCCCTCACAACGTTGTTGATCAGGCCGCTGGTCGCGAAAATCTGGGACGTGATCCCGGCGATAATGACCCAGCTCAGGAAGTTCGGCAGGTACAGGGAAAGCTGGGTGGCCTTCCGGATCTTGTTCGAACGGAGCTCGTTCAGGAAAATGGCCAGGAAGATCGGGAACGGGAAGCCGAGGATCAGGTCGCCCAGGTTCAGGATCAGGGTATTGGCCAGGGATTTCCAGAACAGGGAATCGTTGAAAGCCTCCTGGAACCACTGCAGCCCGACCCAGTCCATCTCCCACATGGAGCGGCCGCCGAAGGGCGTATACTTCTTGAAGGCCATGACAATGCCCAGCATGGGCTTGTACTTAAAGCAGATGATGTAGATGATGGGAATCAGCATCATGGCATACAGCTGCCACGTCCCGGCAATATAAGGCTTAAACCAGCCTTTCCGGTTCGGCCGCAGCTCCCTGCCCGAAGCTTTCGTGGTCATAAGCTTCCACTCCTTTTCTCTCGTCCCGGTCGTTCCGTCCGTACAATCCGTCGGGGTCTGTCCTTCAGACGGCTCCCGGCCGCCGGTTCAGAACCGGGGAACCGTGCCCAGAACCATGCTGCGTTCAAAGGGGGAAAAATCCGTAAAGAAAACGGTGAAGCGATCCCGGCTCAGGGGATAGGCGCCGCCCATCCGGTTCCGCACGTCGTGGCGGCCGAAGGCCGGCCCCAGCGTGATCACCCCGCGATCCCCCGGCTCCGCCTGCAGGTTTCCGCCGCAGACCGTCATGCATCCGCCGGCTTCCGCCTGCAGAAGGAAGTGCTCATTGCGCAGCCTGCTCCCCGCGGCGAACCCCCATTCCAGCCGGACCGGAACGCCGCTCAGGCCCTCGGAGCGGAAGCGAATCTCCGCCCCGTCCTCCCGGAAGGCGACCTCCACGGAGGTCAGCAGCCGGTCCCGGATCTGCTTTTTCCGGGTATGGGCGTTATCCATCGCCCACCAGTCGCTGGTTCCGGGGCCCTCGCCTTCGTACGGAAGATAGTACCAGCTGTCCGCGCTGCCGGTCAGCCGAAAGCCGGTCTCCGTCTTCTCCAGCGTTTCAGGAATAAAATTCCGCTCCGCGCAGACGTTCTGATAAACGGAAAGGCAGACGGTGTTCTCCCCGTGCTGGAAATAAAGGAAATTGGGCCGCCCGGTCATCACGGTGCAGGACCAGTCTCCCCGGCGGTACCGCCCGATTCCGGAAAGGGGGAACAGCCGGTTCACCTGCTCCGCCTGCCGGAGATCGCAGGCGCGGCGCTGTCCGTAGGCTTCCAGCTCCGGATACAGGGCCAGCCATCCCAGGAAGGCGGGCAACCTTCCGTGAGCCGCCGCCGTTTCCCAGCACCAGGCGCCCCAGGACGCCAGCGCTTCATCCTCCAGCAGGTATCCCGTCATCAGAAACAGGAAACAGTATCCGTCCGGATACACCTTCTGCCCGTTGTCCTGCCGGGTGGAATTTTGCGTAAACACCGATCCGTCGGGATCGATATAGCTCAGCATCATCCGCAGGTTGCTCGCGGCCGCCTCCAGATACGTTCTGTCTCCGGTGGCCAGAAACAGGCGGATCATCTGATCGTCATTCACCAGGTTGTAGATGCCGCCGCTGCGTTCCGCGAACTCCCCTTCCCGGTCAATATCCAGGCCCTCTCCCAGATAGGTGTCCGCCCGGCGGGAAAAATCCTCCCTCCCGCAGATGGCGGCCGCGTGCTTCAGGCAGGCGGAAATGGCCCATCGGTGATTCGGGGTATGAAAGCCGCCGTTCATCACGCCTTCGCAGCATCCTTCAATCAGTTCCCTCATGGGATCCCGAAGCCAGGAGGAAGCTTCGCCCGCATCCTTCTCCAGCAGATACCAGGCGGTGATCACCTGGTTTATGGCGAAGGCCGTATCCGGGGCCGAATCGAAATTGCAGCTGGTCAGATCCAGGCATCCGCCCGGCCTCCGGTGAGCCGCCAGCCAGGCAAGGCCCCGTTCCAGAGCCTGCCTCACTTCCGGATGATGATAATACCGGCCGCCCGGAATCAGAAAGGCCTCCGCCAGATGGGCCAGATGGAACCCGCACCAGCGGGTATCGATCCGGAAATCCTCTTCCGCAAAAGCACCCTGATCCGCCGGCCCCAGGCCTCTGCCCTGCATCGACAGCACATGCTCCGTTTTCCGCTCGTGCTGCTCCATCATCTTTTCAAAATACACGGGGTTTTCTCCCTTCCAGGACCCGGGGTGGTCAGATCACAAGGTTCTTTTGATATATTCTGGATTAATTCTACACGTTCTGTTCCAAGTTGTCAACACATTCTATTACTTTTTGATTTCTTTTTGGTTATCTTTTGAGCCATTTTCTTCTTTTTCTTTTCCCGGGCCGATTCTTCCGCTCCGGCCGTACAGGAATCACCCGCAGGGTCTGAATCTCAAAGGGGCGGAAGGAAACCGGGAATTCGCGGCCCGTTCCCATCGTTTCGCCGTCCTTCTCATCCAGGGAGGCCATCCGCACCACCGCCTCGAAGGGCAGCTTCAGCACTCCGCGCTCCGCGGTGCCCAGGCTTTCGTACAGCCTGAGAATCGTTCCCTCCCCGTTTTCGGCGGGCTTGACGGTTTCCGTCAGGATTCCGCGGCTTTCGCAGGTGAACCCCTCCTGCCGGACGCACTGTCCCTCCGTCGCCCGGACAGGTTGATTCAGCTCATATCCGGCCCGGGCAAGCTCCGCCTCACAGAACGGAACGTCAAAGGGCCGCAGCGCGTAGGTGAAGCGGTGCTCCCCCCGGTCGCAGCCGTCGTCCGGCACCAGGGGCGCCCGCAGCAGCGTCAGCGCCATTTCTCCCCGGCCGGTGCTCAGTCCGTACAGCCCGTCGTTCAGCAGGGCGAAACCCCTTCCGGTTTCGCACAGCGCGCTGTAGCGGTGATTGCTGACCTCATACCGGTCCCGGGCAAAGGGATGGGAGCGGTGGCAGGGCCGCCGGACGAAGCCGAACTGAATCTCATGCACCGCGTCCTCGCAGATCAGATTGCTTTCAAAGTGAACCTTCAGCATCTTCCGGCGCTCCTGCCAGTTCACTTCCGTTTCAAAGGTCAGCTGTTCTTCCCGGGCCCGCAGGCGGATCCGCTGCCGCGCGGTGCTGCGGCCGAAGCGCAGCGCCACCGTGATCTCCGCGCAGGCGGGCGTGTTCAGGGTCAGCCGGGCTTCCGCCTGAACCGCTCCCTCCAGCCGTTCCTCCGGCCAGTCCCGGTCCAGCTCCCAGGCGTCATAGACCGTCTGAATATTGCGGTACAGCCGCCAGTCATTCATCACCTGTCCCGGACACAGGAACTCCTCGGTTCCGTCCGCACCGCGAAGCCGCAGGGAAACGATTCTCCCCTGACGGTCCGCCACCGCTTCCAGCCGGTCATTCTTCAGATGAATTCCGTCTTCCTCCTCCGAAGCGGTCACGCCTTCCTCCGGAGAAAGGGGCCGTTCCGCCTGTTCCGCGTTCACCGCGCCGCCGGCCGGTACTTCCGCGTAGATTTCCCTGCCGTCCGGCAGTTCAACCCATCCGGACCGGTCCCAGTTCAGCGGATTGACGAGCACCAGTCCCGGGCCCGGCTGGATGCGGTACGCCATCTGCCGCAGGCGCCCGTTCAGGGTTTCCAGCGATTCCGTCAGCCGGACCAGGGCCTCCGTCGCTTCCTGATGAACCCGGGCGATCCCGACGCCTCCGGCGATATCGTGAAACTGATTCAGCAAAAGCGTCCGCCAGGCCTCCCGGATCGGATGCCGCAGCGGCACCCGGTCCTTCGGAGACAGCCGGGCCGTCAGGGCCTCCGTCTCCCGAAGGGCTTCCTCCGCCCGGCGCATCGCGGCCTTCTGCCGGCGCTGAACCGAATAGGTTCCCCGGTGCCAGGCCAGATACAGTTCACCGGTCCAGCGGTTCCGCACGGCCTGCCGCGACGTTTCCTCAAAGAACTCCGGCAGCGTGCCCCAGCGGGTCCGGGGAACGCCTTCCAGATCCCCGACCCGGCGGATCATCTCCAGCGTGTCCCGGTTCGCTCCGCCGCCTCCGTCCCCGTAGCCAAAGGTATACAGCTGCGTGTCGATGTTTTCCCGCTGGGAGCGCTCCGTGTCCCATCTTTTCTGCAAAAGCGCCGGGCTGACCGGAGCGTTGGCCTTAAAGAAGGAAAGGGCTTCCACCGTGGATCCGTCCATACCTTCCCAGATGAAATTCTGATAGGGAAACCGCTCCGTCTCCGGATCCGCCCGGAGCAGTTTTTCCGTGGCAAAATAACGGATTCCCGCCTGTTTCAGGATCTGCGGCAGCGCCGCGCTGAAACCGAAGGTATCCGGCTGCCAGGCCACCGTCGTCTTCACGCCCAGCTGTTCCCGGAACCAGGCCTTCCCCGTCAGCACCTGCCTGATCAGGCTTTCCCCCGACGGGATATTGGTATCGCATTCCACATAGAAGGCGCCTTCCGGCGTCATTTTTCCTTCCCGCACCGCCTGCCTGACCCGGTCCCATACCTCCGGATCCTGCTTCCGGAGAAGATCCAGCAGAGCGGGTTCGCACAGCAGAAAACGGTATTCCGGGTATTCCTCCATCAGCGCAAGCTGATTCGCGTAGGTCCGGACGGATTTATGCCGGGTCTCCTCCAGCGGCCAGAGCCAGCCCAGATCGATATGGCTCTGCCCCAGCAGCCACATGACTGGCGCCGTCGTCCCGTTGACGCAGGCCAGCACCGGTTTCAGCGCTTCCCGGGCGGCCCGGAAGCTTTCCTCCCGTTCTCCCTCCGGCAGTTCAAAATCCGCGATATGCGTAAAGGCTTTCAGCGCCTCAGCCGTCCGCAGCGCCCGCAGGCTGTTGTCCCCGAGCGCCTGCTGCAGGGAATCCAGCGTCTCCACATCCAGCCACAGCTGATAGGCGTCCTCGTTCCAGACGGCCAGAACGGATTCCCCCACGACGCATTGGGGCTCCGTCACCTCCGGCAGCACCGGCCGCTCCTCCGGCCAGGGACCCAGCTCCTCCAGCCGCAGTCCATGGCCGGCATAGCTTTCGATCTGCACATGAAAGCGCTCGCCGGGAACGGCGTTCCGGGTCAGGGTGACATAGGCGTGCTGACGGTCGATGGATCCGGCCGCCCGGCCGTTCACATAGACCAGCTGTTCCCCGCCCGTCCCGGAGAAAAGTACGACCCGGCGGCCCGCCGCGGCTTCATCCAGGGTCACATCCGCCGTAAACCAGGCGTATTCCCATTTTTTCCCCCAGGGCATGCCCACGGGCGCCGGAAGGCGGGGCTGCTCCTCCGCCTCCGCGGCGGTCAGGGCTTTCTCCGCGATACAGTATTCAAAAGATACGGTTCCCACCGGGGTATAAAGATGGTTTTTCAGTTCCTCTTTCCATTTGCGGATCCGCTGATTCACCTGGCGTCCCAGATCATACATCTTTCTTACTCCTCCCCGTACAGTTCATTCAGTCTCCGGCATTCCTGACGAATCCACCCGGGAATCTGCCGGAACAGCTCTTTCCAGGGGCGGTACAGGCTTTTCTCCAGCGGCCTCTCCCGAAACCGCAGCGTCGGTTCAAAGGCCAGCTGTTCCCGCAGATACCGGATGCTGTGCGCGTCGTCCCTCCGTTCCGGCACGAACAGATCCTTCCCGCCCGGCGCATACTCCGCGCTGAAGGGATTGCCGATCAGCACGGGGCCGCCGGCCTCCCGGCAGCAGCTGTCCCAGCCGGGAACGAGCCGGAACAGCGCGCCCGCCGGCAGGAACGCATGCTTCCCCGGCTGGCAGAAAGCCTGAACCCGTTTTTCTCTCGGCCGCAGAGCCCCTGGAATTTCCGGCACCAGCAGGTTCAGATACTTTCCGTGAAAGCTGCCCTCCGCCGCCAGAGGTTCCCCGTCGTTCCCCACCGTCACCCAGATATGCTCCAGGTCGTACATATGCCCGATATCATAGTCAAAGTAATAGGCGTACTCAATGACGCAGGCCGCCCCTTCCGGCAGGGTGATGATCCTTTTCGGGAACGAATCGCTTTTCCGTTCCTCCCGGAAAACCGTCACCCCCACCGCCCGGGGAAAAATCGTTTCCGCCTCGTCAAAATAAAGAACGGGCGCATAGCGCAGCGCTGTTTCCGGATCGGTCCGCACCGTCTGATTCCTCCTGTCCTTTTTTGACTCCCTGATGGAATTATGATAAGATCCCCTCATGAACCCGAAGGGAGAATACAGGCATGAGCGGACAAAAAAAGCGATTAATCATCATGACAGATATCGGCGATACCGTGATTGACGAAGGAACGGAGCAGCGCGGCGCGGACGAAGTTGTCCTCCGGGCGGACTGCATTCCCGGCGCCCGGGAAACATATCTCGCCCTGCACCGGGCCGGATTTCCCATCGTCATGGTCGCCGACGGGCTGGTGCGCTCCTTTCATAACACCATGGAGCAGCACGGGCTGGACGGGATTTTCTCCGCCTGGATCATTTCAGAGGAGGTGGGCGAAGACAAGCCCAGCCCCCGGATGTTCGCCGCCGCCATGAAGGCGATGGGGCTCACCGAGCAGGATAAAAACCGGATCATCATGATCGGGAACAACGTGAAGCGGGATATCCGCGGCGCCAATCGTTTCGGCCTTCATTCCGTCCTGATCGACTGGTCCAACCGCCGCCCCTATGACGAGGAGCTGCCGGAGGATCACGCGGAATACCGCATTCACCGTCCGGAGGAGCTGCTGCCCCTGGCGGAAAAGCTGGAACGGGAGCTCAGCTGACTTCCGAAGGCTCCTTTTCCTCGCCGGCAATCTGCACATCGATGCCTTTTTCCTGAAGTTTTTCCAGGTATTCGGCAGGAACGGATGCGTCCGTGATCACGGTCTGGAACTGATCCAGCGTCGCGTAGGAAAACAGGCTGGTCACGCCGAACTTGTTTCCGGTCACCAGCAGCACGGTTTTCTCCGCCTGTTTCACCGCGGCCTTTTTGATGGCGTATTCCAGCGGGCTGGAATTGGTCACCCCCGTCATGGAAGCCCCCGTCGCCGCCATAAAGGCAATATTAATGTTCATGGTGCTCAGGAAGGCGGCGGATTCCTCTCCGGTAATGGAGTAGGTTTTCCGGTGAACCTCCCCGGGCACCACGATCAGGCGGATGTTCTCATAGGCCAGCGCCTGTAGCATGATTTCAATGTTGTTGGTAATGACGGTAATATTTTTCCCCTTCAGGGTATCCATCAGATGCATGGTCGTGGTGCCGGAGTCGATAAAAATGATATCTCCGTCCCGGACCATCTGAGCGGCCTTCACGCAGATCGCCCGCTTCACCCCGCTGGGGCGGCTGGATCTTTCGGCATAGGGAACCAGCCCCTTGGGTTTCATCATGGCCTGAACGCCGCCGTACACCTTCTGCACGCGCCCGCTCTTCGCCAGCTCAGCCACATCCCGGCGCACCGTATTCATCGATACGTCAAATACGGCGCAAAGCTCCTCCATTGAGGCTGAGGTATGCGAAAGAATATAGCTTTCCATTTCCATCAGTCGTCTGGATTTCACGCTGTTCATCCTCCTGTCAGTTTTCGGGCTCTCTTTGGCCGAATCCTGATAAACTTTCTCATTTCTTAACAGCATTATATTCAGAACATGACAGAAAAGCAAGCTTTTTTCATCATTCCTTTTGCATCAGTTCCGTCAGCATCAGGAAGGTCAGCCCCTGTCCGTAGGCGGTGGGCCGCAGCGGAACCGACCGGTAGAAATCCAGGTCCATCCCCATGGGCGTGCCGTAGGAAACCCCTTCCACGAGGCCGTCCGGCTGAACGCAGCCCAGCACGCCTTCCGCGGCCTTCATCGCCTGCGCTTCGCAGTTCAGCAGGCCCAGCCGGCAGCCTTTCAGCAGGCCGTAGGCGATCGCCGCGCTGGCGGATGTCTCCAGATAGCTGTCCTCCTGGTCCACCAGGGTGTGCCACAGTCCCGTATCCGGATCCTGCGCCGCCAGCAGCGCCTCGCACTGCTCCTTCCAGGTGTTCAGCACCAGCCGGCGCACCGGATCCTCCTCCGGCAGCCACTCCAGGAAGTCCACTCCGCCCGCGGTAAACCAGCTGTTCCCCCGCGCCCAGAAGGCTTTCCCGAAATGATGCCTGCCCTCGAAGCACCAGCCGTGATACCACAGGCCGGTTTCGGCGCAGTGCAGATACTTGATATGCAGCAGGAACTGATACCGCGCTTCCTGCTGCCAGCTTTCCTGATTCAGCAGGACCCCGGCGCGGTACAGGAAGAGCACCGTCATGAACAGCGTATCGTCCCACAGCTGCTGGGCGTTGAAGCAGTCGCTGGTCACGTGCTGGAATCCGCCTTCCTCCGTTCGCGGCAGCTCCGTCATCACCCACCGGCCCCAGGCCTCCATCACGGGAAGATACTTTTCATCCCGGGTCTGCTCATACAGAAAGGTCATTCCCAGCATGGGAGCGGTAGTATTGATATTGGGCGCCGGCAGCCCGCGCTCCAGATGTCCGTCATACCATTCCCGGATTTCCCGCAGCAGAGAGGGATCCCCGTTCGCCAGATATACCTTCATCATGGCAGCCATCGCCACGCCCTGGGGCCATTCCCAGGTGGCCAGAGACAGATGATCGTCCCACCGGCCGTCCCCCCGGCTGGACTTCAGCCGGTTCAGCACCCGGTCCGCGGTTTCCTGATATCGATTCATAGGATTCTCCTCTTTTCTTTTCGAATTCCGTCCGTCTGAGCATAGCAGGCAGGAAATGAAATGTCAAACCGGATTGACAGGCAGGGGAAAAAACATATAATCGTACTGAATTCGAAGCGTCAAAGGAGTGTTCCGCCCATGTCCCTGTACGATCAGCTGTCCCCCGAAGGAAAAACGCTTCTCCGTGAAGCGCACGGCTTTCTGCGGAAAGGATACGATCCGGTTACGCATCTGGTTTCCGTCGACAGCGAGGGCAGTTTTCATATCGGAATCCGGGAAAGCATGTATTACGCCCTCTCCCTGATGATCCTGGACCGGGAATGGGATACGGTCGAGGCCGTCACCCGGGCGGTGCTGGCGCTGCAGATGGACGCCCCCGGCGAGGTTTTTCACGGCGCCTTCCGGCATTCGCCTTCCGAGCCCGCCCCGGCGGCCGGCGTGCTGGACGCGGCCCGGCTGGGAACCGACGGACGCTATTTCGCGGACCTGGCCTGGGAGCGGACCACCTCCCGGTTTTCCCGGCTGCTGGAAAGCCGGCCGGAGCTGAGCGGCCGCTCCGGTGAAATTGAGGCCCTGCTTCATCAGGCCCTGACGGAAAGCGTTCCGGTGGCCTGGGATTCCTATGAGCCCAATACCCGGGAGTTCATCCTCATGTGCCTGGCGATGCTGCTGGAGCATGAGGGCGGCCGGCTGCCGAAGGCTCTGACGGAGGAAATCGCCCGCAGCGCCCGCCTGGGCATGGAAGGCGCCGTCGCCCGCAGCCTGTCCGGCTTCACGCCGCTGAACACCAATATTCTCTGCATGCATATTTTCCTGCTGGATTACTTCGGCCGCAGGCTCGGAAACGAGGAATGGACCGCGCTGGCGCTGACCGATGCGGAGGCCATGCTCCGGCAGTACCGGGAATACCATGCCTGCGCGGAATTCAATTCCCCCACCTACTGCGGGGTGGATCTGTCCACCCTGGGCTTTGTGCGCCGCTACAGCCCACGGCCGGAGCTGGTCCGGCTGGCTGACGAGCTGGAGGAAGGTATCTGGCAGGATGTGGCGGAGTTTTACAACCCGGCCATGCGGAATTTCTGCGGCCCCTATTCCCGGGCTTATGAGCTGGACTGCGCGGTCCACACCTGTTTTTATGATCTGATGTATCTGGGGCTGGGGGAATCCCTCTTCCCCTGGCATCCCTTTTCCGTGGAGAGCGTATGCAACCCGCTGCTGCTCCTGGGCGACGTCCGGATCCCGGAAGCCGTCCGGCCCGCGCTGTTTGAAGACAAGCAGGACGTCCGGCTCCGTCATTCCTTCCGGGAACTGTCCGAGCGCGGAGATCCGCGGCGGAACAACGCCCTGTGCACCGCCACCGGCTGGATTTCCCCGCGCCTGATGACCGGCGCCCTGGCCGGAAGCGAAAACCCCAGCTATCAGCTGCATCCGCTGGTCATTTTCTGGCGTTCCGGCGAAGCGCTGGGCACTGTCAGCCTGCACCGCTGCCTGCCGGACGGCCGGATGCAGCATATGCGGACCGTGCTGTTCAACGGACAGGCGGACCGGAACCGCCTGACGATGGATGTGGAAGCCCGGGTCACCCGGGATGTGGATGTCTTCTTCGAGATTTTCTGCCCCGGGCTGGATCCGGAGCAGCTTCGGGAATCCTGCTGGACGCTGCCCGGCCTGACGGTCCGCCTTTCCGCCCGGGCTCCCCGCCCCGAAATCCGGCGGGTGGACGAACACACGCTCCGCGTGGTGTATCCCGCGCGCCAGGAGGATCCCGCCAGCCTGCGTATGCATTTTGATCTGGAAGCGGAGCTTACCTGATCCGCTTAGGCTCACAGCAGTGCTTTTCGCCGCCTTCCGCCGGAAGGCGGTTTTTTTATTCAGAATGCGTTTTGAAGCGGAACCTGTCCCCTCAGCCTGCGGCACATCTCCTCGTCGCTCAGCTGCGTCGTCCGGTGGGACTGCAGCGTCACGCGGGTTTCCTCCGCGGGAATCAGATACTGCTTCTCCCATCCGAACAGGCGTTCGCTGTCCCCCCGGATCCGCAGCCAGGCCCGAACGCCTTCCAGCGTCCGCACCGTCACCCGCACGCCGGCGAAGCAGTCATTGTCATAGTAGTGGGCGAACCTTCCGGAAACGGCGTCCATCGCCTCAAGCGCCTTTCGGCTCGCCTGCAGCGCGCGGTCGGTCCAGAGATACGCCTGCAGATCGTCCCCGTTCAGGCAGTGCAGGCAGGCCTGGCAGAAGGAATACAGGCCCTCGCAGCCCGACGCGTGGATCAGTCCCTGCAGGCCCATCGTCTGCTCCAGGCGCTCCGCCTCTTCCTCCGGCAGAGCGGCCTCCAGATCCCGGATCCGCTTCAGATAAGCCTTCCAGGAAGCGATGCCGGGCTGAACGTTTTCTCCGAAAATCCGGACCTGCTCCGGAAAAGGAACGTTTCCCGCCGCCCAGATCATACTCTCCACCGGCCGGCCGGTTTCGCCCCGCAAAAGCGCCCGGGCCAGCGCCCGCAGCGGCCAGTGATAATACTGATCCCCCGCCAGGTCGTCCTCATGGGGGCCGTATTTCACCGCGCACGCCGAATAACCGGTCAGCACGCCGGCGGCCTGCCCGCCGCCGTAATAATCCGCCGCGAATTCCCGGGCCGCTTCCTCCGGATCGCAGCGGCCGTCCTGCCACATCCGGCGGACAATCTCCAGCATGAACAGATGGGGGCGGACAGATCCCACGTTGATGTTCCACAGCGTATCCGCCTTCCGCTCCAGCACCCGCTCCAGTTCCCGGATGACCAGGGATACCGGTACCTGCAGCATCGTGATATGGTTGGCCGCCTGCAGATCATAGAAGCTGACATGATAATAGATCCCGTGCCGGCCGGTTTCCTCCGGCCCCGGCATGGCGTCCACCCGGGGATTCAGGTTTTCCTGCCGCCGGGAGATCATCCGGCCGAATCCGTTGTCCCCCCAGATCTTCACGACCTCCTCCGGAACCGTCAGGAATCCCTGGCGGTACAGCCCCATCAGCTCGCCGTACAGATTCGTGGAAAAGAGGGCGTCCGGATCCTTCGCCCTGGTCAGCTCCATCTGCCTGCGCATCACGGAGGAAATAAAGCGCCCCCGTTTCTCATCCGTATCGAAACCGGCGCCGTCATCGTCCCAGAAAGCGTGATCGCCCTGGCCCCTGAAGCCGATGCACCACAGAATCCGCTTGCCGGCATACCGGTCAATCGCTTCCTGCCAGAGCGCTTCGTACTTTTCCGGATACAGGACATAGGAGGGCGTCAGGTCCGGATACACCCGTCCGAACATCCGGGCGCCCAGCAGCTCGCTGTGGTGCTGCGTCACCCACAGGCCCATCTCCAGCGCCATATCCGTCAGCACCCGTCCGTCATATTCCCGGTCCGTACCCGGAATCACCATGTTCCCGCCGCAGCGCAGAATGGTTTCAAAGGTCCGCTTCCATACCTGGTACCGGAGCGCTTCCTCCATATGCCAGCCGGTGAACAGCACCTCGTCATTCACAAACCAGCTGCGGAACCGCACACGCCAGACCGGCGCTTTCCACTCCTGCGCGGGCACGGAAACCGTCTCCCGCTGTTCCGGCCGGCGCTCCATCCACCAATCCAGGGGCTTCACTCCGAGCAGCCGTTCGCTCAGGGAGAGCAGGCCGTAAACAACGCCCAGATCGTCCCCGCCGGTGATCCGGATTTCCGCCGGACAGACCTCCGCCCGGTACGCCTCCGCCGCCAGCCGGGGATCGATCTCCGCCCGGATCGTGTTCTCCGGGCCGCGGCCCGTCAGCGCTTCCCGCATATCCCGCTTCAGAATCTCCGCCGCGTTCCGGATCGGGGCGTTTTTTTCGTCCGCCTCCACCCTTGTATTCAGTGAAAAAACGAAGGTCTCCGTTGATTTGTCTGACATGGGTTTTCTGAATCCTCCGTATCGTTTGATTTCCGTCTTCTCCGGCTCCGTCCGGCGACGCCGCGGCGCCCGGTTTCCTCCTCCGTTTTCCCGGTTCCGGCGCCCGGGATCTCAGCCGATTCCCGCGGCCGCCAGCACCGTGAACCCGATAATCGCGACCAGCGTGGACACGGAAAGCGCGGCGGACACGTAAGCCCGCTGCTCCGTGCCCTTCGCGAACACCGGCAGCACAAAAGGCGGCGGCATCAGGAACATGACCAGCACCGCGGCGTCCGCCTTCATCTCCGGCCAGAGCGCGTGCAGCGCCAGCAGCAGCAGGCCGCCCAGAACCGCCATGATGGCCAGCCTCAGGCCCACGACGGCGCAGGTGGCTTTCCAGGGAATATCGTCCAGCACCAGATCGTATCCGATCGCCAGCAGAATCAACGCGCTGGTGGGTGCGGAGACAAAGTCCGTACACGCGTCCAGAATTCCGCTGATGCCGGAGGGAACCAGCGCCTGATAGAGGCCGGTCGCCCCCAGCAGCACGCCGGCGGCGATCGCCGCGATAATCGGGGAGCACAGCATCTCCCGGACCAGCTGACCCGTTCCGGCCTTCCCGCCCTCCTCCCGGGTCAGGAGGATCTTGTACAGGGTGAAAACAAACAGCACCTGTCCCAGATCGATGCGGGAGAACTCCGCGACCCGCTCCCGGCCGTACAGCAGGGTAAACAGGGCGTAACCCAGCATGCCGGCCTCAAAGCCCGTCGTCAGAAACGGCACAAAGGGGCTCTTCATGCCCAGCCGGGGCCCCAGCGTCTTTCCCATGGCGTAGGCGGCGACGCAGACGGCAAACATCATCAGCGGGATGATCACGTCCGAAAGCGTGTAGTGCGTGACCGCGAAGGTGTGCAGCAGAACAGCCGGCAGCGCAATCTGCACGGCGACGGTTTTCAGGGCCTGAACCCCTTCCCGGGTAATCAGCCGCTTTCTCCGGCAGATCACCCCCAGAAACAGCATCAGCAGGACGGGAAGGATCGTCCGCAGAGCATCCGCAACAGGATTCAAATGGAATTCCCCCTCTTCCGCAATCGCTTACGCCTGCCCGGTTCCGTTTATCCCAAAGGCTTTTCCGTGCCCCTACTCTATCATTTTTTCCTCCGTTCCGTCAATCGTTCCGCCCGCGGAACTCGCAGGCGGAACCGGCCTCCGTCTTTTTTCCGCGGCGGCGGTATGCTATACTGAGAGGGGGGATCAATACCATGAATTACGTTTATCTGCTCCGGTGCGCGGACGGCACCCTCTACTGCGGCTGGACCACCGACCCGGAAAGCCGGGTCCGCGTCCATAACAGCGGCCGGGGCGCAAAATACACGCGCTCCCGCCTCCCGGTGGAGCTGGTCTATACCGAGGCATATGAAAACCGGCATCAGGCGCTGAGCCGGGAATGGCAGCTGAAGCGCCTGAGCCGGAAAGAAAAGCTGGCTCTGATTAATTGTTCTCCGGCCGGATCACCCGATACAGTTCATAAGCTCCCGGCTGCGTCCGGGTCTCAAAAACCGTCTCCCCGTCCTTCCGGTACAGAGGCTGAAGGCGGATAACGCCGCCCGTATGCCGGTCTTTCCGGACGGGCATCTCCAGCGTGTCGGCTTCTCCCGTCACGTGGATCCGGAGAATGGCCGGCTGGGAGGTACCGGTGGCATAGGGATAAACGATAAAGGCGTCGTTGTCATACGCGAAGAGGCTGGTTCCCGACCCGCACTCCAGATACACGCCGGCGGCGGGGAATTCGCTGCGCAGGCGGGTCAGGGCTTCCGCCGGCACCTTGTACAGATCCGGGAAGCTGTCCGGCACCGCCAGGGTCAGCATCTGTCCCTTTCCGTAGGTATCCCGCAGCAGCACGCCGAAGCTCTCCTCCGTGTCCCCCACCTTGACGAGGGCCCAGGCGGAATTGTTGCGGAACTCGCACACCGGAATCCCGATCTCCTCCGTTCCCCGGGGGAAGGTCAGCGACGGCTGAGGCTGTTCAATCCCCTCGATCCGGTACTGCCGGCCCCGGATCCTGCGCCCGGTGAAGCGGATGGAGGTCATCCGCTGAATACCCCGGTCCATCGTATCCTCCAGGAACCCGCTGGTGACCAGGGCTTTGCCGCCTCCCGCCACATAGGCTTCCAGCCGCTCCACGATCTCCGGATCGCAGGCGGCGGCGCGGGTCAGCAGGATGGAGGGAGCGGACTCCGGCCAGTAGGGGCTGCAGACGACCGGCAGTCCGCACATACCGAGGAAATCCTGCACGTTGTCCTCTCCCTGGCTGTTGTCCGGCAGATAGCAGACGGTGCCCACGGGCGTTCCGCAGTGATCCAGCACCGCGTCCAGCTTGTCCAGATGATATCCCAGAGGCGGGATATACGGGCTGTCCGCCAGCGCCTGGAAGCAGAACAGCATCAGCTCCTTCGGTTTGGAGAACGCCGTCAGGTACGCCTGCTCCAGATACTGCTCCGTCAGATGGAAATCAAAGGGATCGAACCAGCCGCCCCCGTTATGCCCCGGCCACATGTTTTCAAAATAGGTCATCAGGGAATAGCTCAGATACCGGGGCAGATGCTGATCCGTGGTCACGGTATCCCGGGCCTCGGTGCCGGTATAGATCCGGTCGAACAGCTTCCGCTGCTCCGCCGGGTTATAGCCGGTCTCCTGATAGCTTTCCGCCCAGTTCGGATACTTGATGGTGATCCGGCAGTCCGGATTGGCCGCCTTTGCCGGGGCGATAATACAGTCCCGGCTGACCTTTTCCATCAGGGCCAGGCGGTAGGCCTTCCAGCTTCCGTCGGTAATCCCGTGCGCCCTGTTGAACAGATCCCGCTCCCGGCGGCAGGTGTCGCAGGTACAGTTCGTGAAGAAAAAGTCATCGATAATGAACTCGTTAAAATGCCTGCCGAGGAAATCGCACACTTCCTTCAGCCGGTCCGTCATCGCCGTGTCGTTATAGCAGAAGGTGTCAAACAGGCGCTGTTTCGGCTCCGCTCCCTCCGGCGTGGGAATGGTGGTTGTCAGGCCGCCGGCCACCTCGACCCCGTGCTGTTCAAAAACCTCCCGGCACAGCGCCACCTGATCCTCCCCCGCCATGACGCCGGAGCGGAAAGGTTCCAGATAAACCTTGTCGGGGCGCAGATACTTTTCAAAGAAAGCGATCTCCTTCTCCAGCTGCTCCCGGTTCGCCCGGGCCGTCCCGGCAGCCACAAAATAGTAAACGAGCTTAAAGTTCCGGTAGTTCCCCATAGAGCCTCCTCCTGACCGAGTCATCGTTTTTTACCATTTGTCCATTCATATTTGCAATCGTTTGCATTTCTTTGTTCTCATTATACCCGCTTTCCCCGGTTTGCGCAACATCTGAAAAAAACAGCCCCGCCCGTTTCCGGGCGAGGCCGCTTCTTTTTTCGTCAGGCCGAAGCCTGTCGGGAATCTGAATTACTTGACAGCAGGCGCTTCGTTGTAAACAGCCTGCAGCTTCTCGGCACGCTCGTCGATGATCGCCTGTCCGCCGGAAGCCAGATAGTCGGCCATGCCGGCATCGTAGACGGCGTCGAACTGATCCACGGAAGCGGAAACCGCCTGGGTCAGCATGGCGTCGCGCTTCGCGGTCAGGCTGGTGCCGACGTCGGTCTCGGCGGTGATGTCGCCCACGTTGTAGTGCTTCGCGGTCCGTCCGTTGGCGATGGCAGCCTCATGAGCGCCAATCACGATCTCGGCGGGAACGGAAGAATAGTTCAGGGCGCGGGAAGCCTCGGTGGCTTCGCCGATGTTCAGGCCGTTCACGGTGATGGTGTAGTCGATGTTCATGCCGGAGTTCATGACCCACTCGCCGGTGGCCGGCAGGGTCTTGTAAGCGCCGTCCGCGGTGATCTCGTGGTTGACGCCTTCCTTACCGGTCTGCAGGAACTTGATGGTATCGGGGTTGGAGATGAAGTTCACATACAGCAGGGAGGCCAGGGGCTCCTTGTTGGTGGCGGGGAAGAAGACCTTCCGGTCGATCCGGTCCGCCAGATACTTCCGGGTGATGCCGGCTTCATTCTTGAAGCAGTCCACGGCCACAAACGCGGCGTCGGGGCCCACGTTCCGGACCAGGTTGGCTTCGATGGAGTCGTCATTGTTGCGGAAAGGATAGTCCCAGTTGTGGATGAAAGCGCCCACATAGCCGGCCTTCATCATGTCGTCCTCGGCGGTGCTGTCGGTGTAGAGGCCGAAATCCTTCCAGACCAGGCCTTCGTTGTACCACTTGTTCAGCACGCGGATGCCTTCCTTGTAGTTCGGATACAGCAGATGACGGTCATCGTAGCCGTATACGTACAGGGTCGCGTCGTCCACATCTTCCGGAACCTTGCTGATGCTCAGCAGGTCGTTCCGCCAGCCGATATCGGTGGAGGTGCTGTAGGGAACCATCTTGGCAGCGTCGGCGCCCAGCAGGGTTTCGGCGTTGTCACGGAAGGCGACCAGGCAGTTGTAGAACTCTTCCTCGGTGGTGGGCAGGGCCAGACCCAGCTTGTCCAGCCAGTCCTTCCGGATGAAGGTGTTCAGACGGGCACGGTCGGCCAGCACGGCTTCCAGGGCCCACACGGTCTTGGTTTCCGGATTCTGATCGTAGTAGATGTTGTAGTCTTCCAGCAGGCCCCACAGATCGCCCAGCTGATCCTTGTACTCGGTCAGA
Organism: Clostridiales bacterium; assembly: GCA_015056205.1. GTDB lineage: Bacteria > Bacillota > Clostridia > Christensenellales > Aristaeellaceae > Aristaeella. The sequence goes on from SVGS01000002.1 coordinate 172,919, forward strand.
TAGGGGTTCAGATCGATCACGCCGCCCATGTCGGCGAAGGTCTGAATCGTCGGATAGGAGTAGGTCACGCAGATGTCGGGAGCTTCGCCGGTGGCCAGCAGATTGTTGATGTCATCCACTTCCGTCCAGCGGCCGACAGATACGTATTCCACTTCGACGTTGTACTTCTCGAGCATGCCCTTCTTGATGTAGTCCGTGAAGGGATTGTTGGTGGGATCGCTTCCGCCGTCGTTGTTACGGTTGAAGATTTCCACCTTGATGTGGCGGGTTTCGGTGAACTTGCCGTCCACGAAGCCGTCGTCCGCCGCGAGCGCGGTGGAGAAGATCCCCATGGCAGCTACCAGGGCCAGGACCAGGACCAGTGACAGGAACCGTTTCATAGTCATTCCTCCTTCTTATTTCTTTCAGAGGGTTTCCGCCCTCAGAAATTCGCAGTTGCCGCTTTCCGCCGCCGGCGGACCGCGGAGATCAGCCCTTGACCGCGCCGATCGTCACGCCGGTGACGAAATAGCGCTGCAGCCAGGGATAAACCACCAGGATCGGCACCGTGGCAAACATGACGGTGGCCATCTGAATGGTCTTGGATACGCCGTTGTTGAAGAAGCCTTCCTGCGCCACCTGCTCGCTGGTCTGCGTGGAGTTCTTGATCACGTTGTACAGCAGCAGCTGGATCGGCCAGTACTTTTCGCTCTCGCTCTTTTTCAGATACATCAGGGCGTCGGAGAAACCGTTCCACCGGCCCACGGCGTAGAACAGCGCCAGGGTCGCCAGCACCGGCAGGCTCAGCGGCAGATACACCTTGAACAGCACCCGGATCGGGCCCGCCCCGTCGATTTCCGCCGCTTCCCGCAGGCTGTCCGGCACGCCGTAGAAGAAGCTGCGCATGATGATGACGTTGAACACGCTGATACAGTTCGGCACGATCAGCGCCCAGGGGGTGTTCAGAATGTGCAGGTTATTCAGCAGGATATAGGACGGAATGGTTCCGGCGCTGAAATACATGGTGAACAGGATAATGAAGTTGATCACCTTGCCGCCCCGCAGGTTGGAGTAAATCAGCGGATAGGCGGTGCAGACCGTCAGGAACAGGGACAAAAGCGTGCATCCCACCGTCAGGATCGCCGTCCACCCGAGGCTCCGGGTATACTTCTCCGTCGTCAGCACGGTCTGATAGGCTTCCACGTTCCAGCCCTTCGGCCAGATAAACACATCGTTGCGCACCAGCGCGTCCGCGGAGGAAAGGCTGCAGGCCAGCACATGCACCATCGGCAGCAGGCAGACCAGCATGGCCAGCAGGCAGATGAGGGCAATGACCAGATCCCCCACGCGGGTTTTCCGGGATTTAATCATCCCGTCGTGCAGTTTCTTATTCTGTACGCTCTGCATTTCCTTCACCTCCTTACCAGATCCCGCGCTCGCCGAACCGCTTCGCCAGCGAGTTCGACAGCAGCAGGAAGATCACGCAGACCACGCTCTGGAACAGGCCCACCGCGGTGCTCAGGCTGAACTGGCTGCCCTGAATACCGCGCTCGTAAACGAAGATGGAAATCGTCTTGCTGGCGCCGACCACCAGCGGGTTGCTCAGGGTGAAGGGGCGGTCGAATTCAGAGCCCAGGATATGGCCCAGGTTCATGATCAGCAGCACGATAATGGTGGAGCGGATTCCCGGCAGCGTAATGTGCCAGATCTTCCGCAGCCGGCTGGCGCCGTCCACCTCCGCCGCCTCGTACAGCTCGGGGCTGATCCCGGTCAGCGCGGCCAGATAGATGATGGTGTTCCAGCCGCATTCCTTCCAGATGCCCAGAACGATATACATCGCCCGCCAGTTCCCCTCCGTCCCCAGGAAGGGTATGGAGGTTCCCATCAGCTTGTTGATCATGCCGTCGTTGGTGGCAAAGAGTCGCAGGGAGATGCTGGAAATGATGACCCAGCTCAGGAAGTGGGGCAGATACAGAATCGTCTGCGTCACCCGCTTGTACTTCGGGAAGGCCAGCTCATTGAGGAGCAGCGCCATGATAATGGGCATCGGCGTCCCGATTACCAGATCCAGCAGGTTCAGGAAAATGGTATTCCGGAGGGCGGCCAGGAAGTTCTGGTCCTGGAAAGCCTTGATGAACCATTCAAAACCGTTGTTCTTCGCCCACGGAACCTGCCACGGCGGCACAAGAATATTGTTCTTCTTGAAAGCCAGCAGGATATAGCTCATGGGGGTGTAACGGAAAATCACAAAAAAGGCGATCGGCAGAATTAAAAGCAGATAAAGCGTCCCGTACCGGCGCATATACGTACCCCAGGACATTTTGTGCGGACGGATATCCCGACTTAATCCGACCTGTTTTACTTGACTCAAGAGCATCTTCCTTTCCCTGTGAAATTCCCGGACAGCAGAAAATGGAGCATCCTGATTTTCCGTTTTATGTATATTGATTCGACCGCTGTTTTCCGAAATCCTGCCAAAGAGCGAAAAATATGATCGTACAATTTCACTGCCGGCCGTTTTTTTGCTTTATCGGTATCTTCGCTGTTTTTTGCTTTACAGAGAGCAGGCAGTTTGATAAAATAATTTAATAGGAAATGAAAGATGAAGTGACCTGGTCACGGGGAAAGGAGTCGTCATCTAAGTGAAAAATACGTTCCGCGGCGGTGTGCATCCGCAGGATCATAAGGATCTGAGCCGCGATGTGCCGCTGCGTCTGTTCAACCCGACGGGGGAAATGGTTTATCCCCTGAGCCAGCATATCGGCCGGCCCGCCAAGCCCCTGGTGAAAAAAGGAGATCCGGTGCTGGTCGGCCAGCGGATCGCGGAGGCGGACGGGTTTGTTTCCGCCCATATCCATTCCAGCTGCTCCGGCACGGTGAAGGCCGTGGAAAACCGCCGGATTCTGACCGGGCAGATGATGGACTGCATCGTGATCGATAACGACGGGCAGTTCACCCAGGTGGAAAGCTACGCCTCCCGGGATGACGCGAGCACCCTGAGCGACAACGAGCTCCTGCAGCGGATTCAGGACGCGGGCATCGTCGGCCTCGGCGGAGCGGGGTTCCCCACCCACGTCAAGCTGAAGCCCAAAGATCCGGCCGCCATCCGCTACGTCATTGTCAACGGTGCGGAATGCGAGCCTTATCTGACCTGCAACGATCAGCTGATGCGCTCCCGCGGGCCGGAAATCATCACGGGCCTCGAGCTGGTGCTGCGCCTCTTCCCCAACGCGAAAGGCGTCATCTGCATCGAGAACAACAAGCCCGAAGCCATCAAGGCCATGAAAGAAGCCGTCAAGGGCAGGGCGCGGATGTCGGTGCGGCCGATGATCACCAAATACCCTCAGGGCGGCGAGCGCAGCCTGATTGAAGCGATCGCGGGCGCCAATTTCCCGGTCAGCAAGCTGCCGGCGGACGTCGGCTGCATCGTGGACAACGTGGGCACCCTCTACGCGATTCAGCGGGCGGTGCTGTACCGGGAGCCCCTGTTCAGCCAGGTCTTCACCCTGACCGGCGAAGCCGTCGCTCAGCCGGGGAACTTTATTGTCCGCGACGGAACCAGCTTCCGCGAGCTGCTGGAGGCAAACGGCGGCGTCAGGCCCGGCGTCCGGGCCGTGAAGGCGCTGGTGGGCGGCCCCATGATGGGCATCGCCACTGGAAGCCTGGATGTGCCGATCCAGAAGCAGAACAACGGCCTGACCCTGCTCGCGGAGGATCCGGTGGAAAAGGCCGAAGCGCTGATGACCGCCTGCCTGCACTGCGGGCGCTGCACCACCGTCTGCCCCATGGGTCTCATGCCCCAGATGATGTGCGACGCGGCGGACGCGGAGAACTGGGAGCGCTATGAAAAGAAGCTGTACGGTCTGGAATGCATCCAGTGCGGCAGCTGCACCTTCGCCTGCCCGGCGAAGCGGCCGCTGACCCAGACCTTTAAGAAAGCCAAGGCGGAAATCCTTGAGCGGAAAAAACGGGAAGGGGGGGACCGGAAATGAACACCGATGTCATGAACCTTTCCTCCGCGCCCCATCTTCGGGACCGGTGGACCACGCCCTTCATCATGCGGGTGGTTTTCCTGAGCCTGCTGCCAACCACCGTCGTCGGCATCGTCGTTCACGGATGGCACGCGGCGGCGATCATCCTGCTGAGCATCGTCAGCGCGGTGCTGTCGGAAGCGGTTTTCTGCAAAATCTGCCGGAAGCCCCTGACCGTCTGGGACGGCAGCGCCGTCATCACCGGCCTTTTGCTGGCGCTGAGCCTGAGTCCCTCCACCCCGCTCTATATTCCGGTCATCGGTTCCGTCTTCGCCATCGTGGTCGCCAAGTGCTTCTTCGGCGGCCTGGGCAAAAACTTCATCAACCCGGCTCTGGCCGGCCGCTGCTTCCTGCTGATCAGCTTCGGCCGGGCGATGAGCACCTTCGCTGTGGACGGGGTTTCCTCCGCCACCCCGGTGGCTGAACTGGCCGCGGGCAACGCAGTGGATCTTACCGGCATGTTCCTGGGAACCAGCAACGCGGTCATCGGGTCCAGCATTCTGGCCCTGCTGGTCGGCGGCCTGGTGCTGTGGAGCATGGATATCATTCACGGCCAGATCTGCTTCAGCGTGCTGGGAGCCTTCACGGTGTATCTGGGGCTTTTCGGCGGACAGGGTTTTGATCCCCTGTATCTGGCGGCTCATCTGTGCGGCGGCGGCGTGGTCATGGGCGCCTTCTTTATGGCGACGGACTATGTAACCAGCCCGGTCAGCCGCCTGGGGCAGTTTATTTACGGCTCCGTGATCGGTATCCTGGGCGCGATGTTCCGCCTCCACGGCTCCGCCGCGGACTCCTTCAGCTACAGCATCATTATCGGAAACCTGCTGACGCCCCTCATCGACACCTATATCGTCCAGAAACCCTTCGCCTACCGCAAAAACGCGCTGCGCGGCCTGACGGCGGACAAGCGCCCCCTCTGGCAGCGGATTCCGAAGCCGGTTATCGCGCTGGTCGTGATCACAATTCTGGCCGGCCTGGCGCTGAGCGGCGTTTATACGGTGACCAAGGATACCATCGACGCGCAGCAGGAAGAAGCACGGCTGGCCAGCTACAAGGTGGTCTGCTCCGGGGCGGAAACCTTTGAGGCGATTCCCGCCGCGCAGGAAGCCATCGGGCAGCTGGCCGGCGGAACCTACGGCTCCTCCTTCGGCCGCGTCACCATCAACGAAGCCTACGCCGGCAAAACCGCCTCGGGCGAACTGGCCGGCTATGTGCTGAGCGTGACCAGCGCCGACGGCTTTGACGGAAACATCACGCTGGCCCTGGGCCTGACGCCGGAAGGCGCCGTCACGGGCATCAGCTTTACCCAGCTGACGGAAACGCCCGGCATGGGCATGCGGGCGGATGAGGACAGCTTCAAGAGCCAGTTCACCGGCAAGAACGCCGTGCTGAAGCTGGTCAAGGGCGACGTCTCCGCCGATAACGAAATCGCCGCCATCTCCGGCGCCTCGATTACCAGCGGCGCGGTCACAAACGCGGTCAGCGCCGGTATTGACTTCTGGCAGAATATCATCAGGGAGGCGAAATGAGATGAAGAAGTATCTCGAACGGATAACCAACGGCCTCCTGAAGGAGAATCCGGTTCTGGTGCTGATGCTGGGCATGTGTCCGGCGCTGGCGGTATCCACCCGGGCTCTGAACGGAATCGGCATGGGTCTGAGCACGCTGGCCGTGCTGGTGCTGAGCAATCTGGTCATCAGTCTTCTGCGGAAGGTGATTCCGGATCAGGTCCGGCTTCCCGCCTACATCGTGATCGTCGCCAGCCTCGTCACAGTGACGGAGCTGCTGATCAAGGCCTATCTGCCCAGCCTGTATGAATCCCTGGGAATCTATATTCCCCTGATCGTGGTCAACTGCATCATTCTCGGCCGGGCCGAAGCCTACGCCAACAAGCATACGCCGCTGCTCTCCGTCATGGACGGCATCGGCATGGGGCTTGGCTTCACGGCCGCCCTGACCCTGGCTGGCGCCCTGCGGGAGCTGCTTGGAGCCGGTACCATCTTCGGGGCGCGGGTCATGCCCGCGGGCTATGAACCCATGCTGATCTTCATTCAGCCTCCGGGAGCCTTCATGATCTTCGCCCTGATCATCGCCGTAATGAACGCGATCGGGATTAAAACGCGGCAGCGCCAGCTGGTCGAAAGCGGCTGCGACGGAAACTGCGCCCTGTGCGCCACGGGCTGCGATCAGCCGAAAGCCGCCGCGGCTCAGCCGGCCGGAAAAATCACGGAGGCTCCGAAGGCCGTCAGTCCGGCCGGAGCCCAAAAGGCTGAAGCGAAACCGATTGAAACAAAACCGGCTGATGCGAAGAAGGAAGGGGGTGTGGAAGCATGAATCAGAGTCTGATCCTGATCATCGTAACCGGCGCCCTGATCAACAATGTGGTGCTGAACCAGTTCCTGGGCATCTGTTCCTTCCTGGGCGTCAGCAAGCAGATGAAGGCCTCCGTCAGCCTGGGAGGCGCGGTCATCTTCGTCATCACCATCGCCTCGGCCGTAGCCAGCCTGATGTATGATTACATCCTGAAGCCCCTGAATATCGAGTACATGCGCACCATCATCTTTATCCTGGTGATCGCCGCGCTGGTGCAGATCGTGGAAATGTTCCTGAAGAAAAAATCCCCCGCGGTCTATCAGGCGCTGGGAATCTATCTTCCCCTGATCACCACCAACTGCGCCGTGCTCGGTGTGGCGCTGAACAACGTGCAGGACGGCTACAATTTTATCCAATGCGTCGCCAGCGGATTCGGCACAGCCGTGGGCTATACCATCGCCATCGTACTGCTGGCCAGCATTCGCAGCCGGATCAACGAGAAGGACATTCCCGCTCCCCTGCGGGGCGCCCCCATCGTCATGATCGCTGCCGCCCTGATGTCCATCGCGTTCATGGGCTTCGGCGGTCTGAGTTTCTAAGAGGAGGGTCCGGAGAATGACCATTCTGAGTACGACCCTGGTGATTGCCGCGGTGGGACTGATCGTCGGCTGCGGCCTGGTGTTCACCGCGAAAAAATTCGCCGTGAAAGTGGATGAAAAGGAAAGCGCCGTACGGGCCAAGCTGCCCGGCAACAACTGCGGCGCCTGCGGCTACGCCGGATGCGACGCGCTGGCAGGCGCGATCGCCCGGGGCGAGGCGCCGGTCAATGCCTGCCCGGTCGGCGGAAGCCCCGTGGCAAAGGAAATCGGCGCCATCATGGGCGTGGACGCCGCCGATGTGGAGCGGAAGGTCGCCTTCATCGCCTGCAAGGGCTCCTGCGAGGTGACCAAAAATCAGGGCAACTATATCGGGATCCGGGACTGCCGCGCCGCCGTCATGAGCGGAATCAGCGTAACGGACTGCAGCTATGGCTGCCTGGGCTTCGGCTCCTGCGCGGAGGTTTGCCCGGAAAACGCGATTGTGGTGAAGAACGGTGTGGCGGCGGTGAACCGGAACCGGTGCGTGGGCTGCGGGCTGTGCACCAAAGCCTGTCCGCGGAAACTGATCAGCCTGATCCCCGTCAGCAAAGTCGTTCAGGTTCAGTGTTCCAATCATGACAAAGGTCCCGCCGTGAAGAAGATCTGCTCCGCCGGCTGCATCGGCTGCACGCTCTGCGTCCGCCAGTGTGAATTCGGCGCCATGACCTTCGACGGCAACCTGGCCCGGGTGGACAGCGAAAAATGCACCCTCTGCGGCAAATGCGCCGCGAAGTGCCCCTCGAAGGTTATTACGACGACCGTCGGTCCGGTGTAAAGGAAAGAGGAAACAGCATGAATCATTTCGAAAAAAAGCAGTGGATCCGCCTGGCCTGCTGCGCGCTTGTCGTCCTGGCGGCAACCCTCTGGCTGTGCGGCGTATTCGGCGGCGGAAACGTCCGGTATCATCTGCGCAACCGGGGAAGCCTGGGGCCGCTGACGCGGGAGAACATCGCTTATCTGGATACCGCGGCTCCCGCGGCCACCGGGAAGGACGGAACGGTCAGCGCTTCCGACTGGGCGGAAACCTATCCCCGGATTGTGGCCACCATGGGGGACAACAGCAAAAACAGCTACGTCACCAGCTATCTGGAGCAGGATCCGTATCTGGTCAATATCTATGAAGGCTACGGCTTCGCGAAGGACTACGGCAGCGCCCGCGGCCATGCCTACACGCTGGAGGATGTGGCGAAAACGGAACGGCCCCATGCCAAGGCCAACTGTCTGACCTGCAAAACGCCGAACTTTGCCAAACTGGTGAACGATGAAGGCGTGGGGGTCTACAGCCGCCCCTTTGAAGAGGTCATGCCTCTGATGGAAGAAAACATCTCCTGCTATTCCTGCCACGGCAACGACGCGGGAAACGGCGGCGCCATCGTCATCACCCACAGCTATGTGCAGAAAGCCCTGGGGGATCAGACGGCTTCCGTCTCTCCCAGCGTGCTGAGCTGCGGCCAGTGCCATATCGAATACTATTTCACCCCGGAAAACAGCGAAACCATGATGCCCTACCACAGCGTGGCGGAAATGACGCCGGAGGCGATCCTCGCCTACTATGACGCCATCGGCTTCAGCGACTGGACACAGCCAGGAACCGGCACGCCCATGCTGAAGGCGCAGCATCCGGAAATGGAGACCTTCCTGCAGGGCAAACACGCCGCCCTGCTGAACTGCGCCGACTGCCATATGGCGCTCACGATGGATGAGGACGGCACGGTATACCACAGCCACTATCTGGACAGCCCGCTGAACGATCCCGCGCTGCTGGCCACCTGCGTCCGCTGCCACGGCGATACGGATATGAAGGCCATGGTGCAGAATCTGCAGGGCCGGATCACCGCGAAGGAAACGGCCGTCGGAAATAAGCTCAGCGCCCTGAAGGACAGGCTGACCGAGGCCGTGTCCGCCGAAAAGCTTTCGGACGAGGAACTGAACACCGTCCGGAAGCTTCATCGGGAAGCCCAGTGGTTCTTCGATTTCTGCTATGTGGAGAACAGCGAGGGCGCCCACAACAGCGAGCTGGCCATGCGCTGCCTGGAAACCTCGGAAAACCGAATTCAGGAAGCCATGAATCTGCTGGAAGGAAAAGCGTTTTGAAAGCATTGAGGCCCGAAAGGGCCTCAATTGCTTGTCAGCGATCACGATGATGAAAGCACTGCGAAAAATCGGACGGTTCCTTTCTTCCATGCCCTTTGCCATCGGCCTCCTCTGCCTGCTGGCGGCCGCCTGCGCCCTCAGCAGCCTGGTGACCCAGGGGCAAAGCTATGACTGGTATGCGCAAACCTATGGCGAGCGGACCGCGGCCGTCATTCTGGCGCTGCACGCGGATGACGCCTATCACAGCGTCTGGTTCATCGCCATCAGCGGATTTCTGTGCCTGAATCTGCTGCTCTGCAGCCTGACCCGTCTGCCCGGCCTGATCCGGCGCGTCCGGGCCGGGCGGGATCCGCTCTCCCTCTCCGCCGGTGAAGCCACCGCCCGGGTTTCCGGCCTGCGGGATCCGGAAGCTTTCTTTCTGCGCCTGGGGCTGCGCCGGATCCGGAAAGGACAGGATCCGGAAGGCCGGGAGCTGCTGGCCGCGGCGCGGAACGCCGCCGGATACGCCGGTCCCTGGATCTGTCATCTCGGCGTACTGCTGCTGATCGCCGGCTTTGCCCTGGGGCAGATGACCAAACAGGAATCCGCGGTCTGGGGCCTGCCCGGTCAGACCCGGATGATCGAAGGCACCACCCTGTCCGTAACCATCGACGATTTCCAGGCCGCCAGGGGGACCGCGGGGCAGGTATCCCAGTATACCACAGCCTTCACGGTAACGGATCTTTCCGACGGCCGCCGGGAAAGTGCGTCCGCGGCCGTCAACGCGCCCGCTTCTCTCTTCGGCCGTAAGTTTTATCAGAACAGCACCGGCTGGGGCGCGGATGTCCGCGTGCTGAAGGACGGCAAACCCTGCCAGCTGGAACCGCTCTGCGTCGGCGAGGGGCTGGATATCAGGGATAAGGAAGGCCTGACCGTTCTTCTCCGGGGTTTCTATCCGGATTACCGGCCCGGAGCAGGCGGTATCCCCGGAAACGCCTCCGAAGAAATCCGGAATCCGGCCTATCTGTATATGGCGGTCTATCAGGGCCGCGTTCTGGGAATGAACGTGCTGACCGCCGGGGAGGAACTGACCATCGATGAATATACCGTCACCTTTGAAAATCCCAGGCTCTATACCCTGCTGGCCGTGAAACAGGATCGGTTTACCCTGCTGGCGCTCCTGGGAGGCGCCGTCACACTGGCCGGACTGGGGCTGGCCCTGTATTTCAGGCCCGAAAAGCTTCAGGCTGTCCGGGAACCGGACGGTTCCTGGACCGCTGCCGGCTGGTGCAGAAAGGGCGGCGCACTGTACGAGGAACGCTTCCTCGCCGCCGCGAAGGAAGATACGAAGGAGGTGCATCCGGAATGACGCAGGCTGAAAACATCCTCTTTGTGATCGTTCTGACAGGCTATGCGCTGCTGATGGGGCTGAATTTCGCCTTTCTGGCGCTGAAAAAGGAGAAGCTCGCTTCCATAGCCCTGATTCTCCAGACAGCCGTGCTGGCGCTGCATACTGTCATGCTGGTGCTTCGGGGCATCGCCGCCGGCCGGCTTCCCATGACCAACCAGTATGAATTCGCCTCCTGCTTTGCCTGGGCGCTCTGCCTGACCAGCCTGATTTTTATCCGCAAATACCGTTTCCCGGTTCTGGGCGCCTTCGCGGCGCCGGTCATCCTGCTGATGATCGGCTATGCCGCCATGCAGAGCCGCGAAATTCATGAGCTGATGCCCGCGCTGCGCAGCAACTGGCTCGCCTTCCATGTCAGCACCGCCATTATCAGCTACGGTTCCTTCGGGGTCAGCTTTGTGCTCGGACTGCTGGAGCTGGCCCGCGGCAGGATGAAAAAGGACGGCTTTCTGGATCAGCATATGCCCGCGCCGGAAAAGCTGGATCTCATTGCCTACCGCAGCGTCAGCCTGGGAATGCTCTTTCTGACCATGACCATGCTGACCGGCGCGATCTGGGCGGAACAGGCGTGGGGCAGTTACTGGAGCTGGGATCCGAAGGAAACCTGGAGCCTCGTAACCTGGATTGTCTACGCGGTCTACCTTCACCTGCGTCTTCGGCGAAACTGGCGCGGACGGGCGGCCGCCATCTTTGCCGTCGTCGGCTTCATCTGTGTGATCTTCACTTATATCGGCGTCAATACTTTCCTGCCCGGCATTCACAGCTACGCCTGAAGAATCCGTGATTTTCTTGCAAATCCGCCCGATTTACGGTAGAATAAAAGGCGGTAAAAAACTGAAAGCGGTATGAGAGGAAAATATCATGATTCTGGATGCATTGATCAGTAATCTGCCGGATGTGCTGGCGTTTGTGGACGAGTCGCTGGAAAAACGGGATTGTCCCATGCGGGTTCAGATGCAAATTGATATCGCCGTGGAGGAGATTTTTGTCAATATCGCTTCCTATGCGTATACTCCGGAGATCGGAAAAGCGGAAATCCTGATTCAGGAGGATCATGATCCCGAGGGAATCACCATCACCTTTATTGATACCGGCATCCCCTATGATCCGCTCGCCAAGCCGGATCCGGATGTTACCCTTTCCGCCAACCAGCGTCAGATCGGCGGTCTGGGGATTTATATGGTGAAAAAGAGCATGACGGACATGACCTACCGTTATGAGGAAAACCGGAATATCCTGACCATTCGGAAGGAGTTTGCCTGATGCTGGATCTTCTTCTGCGCATGTCCGGGGCAACGCTCTTCTATGTGCTGGTTACCGTGACGACCTGGCGGTTTACCTCCCGCCGGAAGCTGCGCCTCGGCGGAAAGATTCTGCTTGGGCTCCTTTTCGGCGGCTGTTCCGTTCTGTCCACTCATTTCGGCGTCAATTATGACAACATGGTTCTGAACGTCCGGGACCTGGGGCCTTTGGCCGCCGCTCTTTTTTTTGACCCCCTTTCCGGAATCATTGCCGGCGTCATCGGCGGCGTGGAGCGGTATCTGGCCAGCGTCCTGTGGAACATCGGAAACTATACCCGGGTCGCCTGCTCCGTCTCCACCGTTCTGGCCGGCCTGCTGGCCGCGCTGCTGAACCGCTTTATTTTCCGCGGCAAAACGCCCCGGGCGCTGAACAGCTTCCTCATGGGCGCCGTGGTGGAAGTCTTCCATATGTACGCGGTCTTCCTGACCCACCGGGATGACGTAACCACCGCTTATACGGTGGTCCGGACCTGCGCCCTCCCCATGATTGTCTTCACCGGTCTGGGGCTGGCCGTCTGCTCGATGATCATCAACGCGCTCTCCGGAAAGCGCCCGCTGAACTTTCGCCGGCAGGCCCCGGAACAGAAGGAGCTCTCCTATCAGTTCCAGTACTGGATGCTTGTCGCCACGAGCATCGTATTCCTGATCAACTTTGCGATTTCCTACAGTCTGTCCACGCAGACCGCCATGGAAGAAGCCCGCTACAAACTGAACGAGTGGACCGAGGATATTAAAAAGAATATAAACGCGTCCGCAAAAAGTCTGAGCGGACTGTCTGACTTTCTGAAGGACAGGATCAGCACGGACGCCAAGCTGGTTTCCCAGGGAATCCAGATCGCGGGCGGGGTGCGTCAGGCTTCGCCCGAACTGCTGGAGAAATACCGGATACTGACCAGCTCAACCGGCCTCTATACCATGGATTCCGACGGAAAGATGATTGCCGGCACAGGCGATCCGTGGTCGAATCTGAAAAATCCGGAGAGTCCCGATGATCCCCTGGGGCGCCTGCGCTCCGGCGGATTAACCGCCGATGTGATGTGGGATGACTCGAGCGAGAGCTGGTATAACGCGGTTGTTCCCTGCGGAGACGGATATGTCCGGCTCGCCTTTGATTTTTATCAGCAGGTCGAGAATTTCCGTTTTACCCAGCTGCAGGGGCTTTTCACCAATTATGAACTGACGGATGAGGCGGATTTTTATCTGTTTACCCGGTATCAGCTGGATCCCGCGAATCCGTCCGATTATGACACGTACCTCCTGGCCTCCTCGATGGCCGATCCGGTGACCTTTAATCTGACGGAGGCGCAGGAAGAACAGCTGCTGAAGCATGTGGGCGAACCCGTCTTCTCTTCCGATCTCTTCGGCTATCCCGCGCTCTGCCGCTTCTCCCGGATTGACGATTTGCAGTATTCGCTGGTTCTGTATGACGCGGAGGAAGCTTTTTCGAGCCGGGACGCCCAGGTCTATGAAAACGCTTTTTCGGATCTGCTGGTCTTTGCCGCCATCTTCATCATGGTCACCATCCTGATGGAGTCCATGGTGGATGCTCCGCTGCATTCCATCAACGCCTCCCTGAACCGGATCATCAGCGGTGATCTGGACGAAACCCTTTCCGTTAATACCTCGATTGAATTTGATCATCTTTCCAAAGATATTAACCAGACGGTCAGCACGCTGAAAACATATATCGGCGCCGCCGAGCAGCGGATGGCTCAGGAACTGCTGATGGCCAAAAACATCCAGGCCGCGGCGCTGCCCCGGGCTTTCGATATTCCCCGTGATGAGGTCAGACTCTACGCGCTGATGGATCCGGCGAAGGAAGTAGGGGGAGATTTCTATGACTTCTTCTTCGTCGGCCCCAACCGGCTGGCGCTGGTGATCGCCGATGTTTCCGGCAAGGGCATTCCCGCCGCCCTCTTCATGATGCGGTCCAAAACCGCGATCCGGAATCTGGCGGAAAACGGCAAATCCCCCGCGGAGATTTTTTCCCAGGCCAATCATCTTCTCTGCGACGGCAACGACGCGGAGATGTTCGTGACCGCCTGGATCGGCATTCTGGATCTGAAAACCGGCGACATGGTCTGCGCCAACGCCGGCCATGAATATCCGGCCATTCTTCGGGCCGGCGGCGATTATGAACTGCTGAAGGACAAGCACTCCCTGGCGCTGGCCGCCATGGACGGGATTCCCATGAAGGAGTATTCGCTCCGGCTGAATCCCGGGGACAGCCTCTTCGTCTACACCGACGGCGTTCCGGAGGCGATCAACGAAGCGGTGGAACAGTATGGCACGGACCGGCTGCTGGAAGAGCTGAACCTGCATAAGGACAAGCCTCCGAAGATCCTGCTGCCCCTGGTACGGGAGAATCTGCGCCGCTTCGTGGGCAAGGCGGATCAGTTCGACGATATTACCATGCTGGGCGTCTCCTTTCTGGGGCACACGGAAAACCCGCTCTGATCCCGTTTTTCGTCTTGTCAGCGTCTGACAGATCCCGTATAATTATCCTGTCGCCGATTCCTTCCCCAACTCCCGGTTTGAAAGGAGAGAACCGATATGCGCCTTCCTTTTCTGGAGGATCTGATCCGAAAAACCCCTCCGGATCAGCTTGTCTCCGCCCTGCAGCTGACTCCCTTTGACGAGCTGATGGTCATTCACCTGGATACCGGGCGGTACGAATCCCGCTTCCATCGGGAAGGCAAATTCTATTCTCCCGTGCTGGACGGAACCTTTGCGTCTCTGATGAAATACAGCGCCGATCATCTGGTCTATCCGGATGACCGGAATCTGCATGCCGCCTTCATGGATCTGTCGACCCTTCGGGCCCGGATGGCCGCCGCGTCGCCTCCCGGCCTCCTGAACGCGGAAATCCGGTATCTCTCCATGGACGGCAACTGGCTGTCGATGGCCCATCTGCTGCTGTACGGAGCCTCCTACGGCCTGCCGGAGAATCAGGTCTATTTCTATCTCTACGACATCCGGGAACTGGACCGGCGGATCAACGGAAGCACAGACAACCGGGTCGTCACGGAGCATATGCTCGACCTGATGCCCGATATCCTGACGGAGGAGCAGTTCTTCGCCATCGCCCAGGAGCGGCTTCCCTCCCTGGAGGGAACCTGGTGCATGATTGCCGTCGACATCAAGCACTTCAAGCTTTTTAAGGAATTAAACGGCCAGGAGAACGGAGACGCTCTGCTGATCCGCTTTGCGGAGATTCTGCAGTCCCTGGCGCAGAGCAAAGACGGCATCGCCGGCTATCGCGGCCAGGACGATTTCGGTCTGCTGATTCCCTTTGACAAAGGCGCGATGGACCGCCTGTTCGCGGAGCTGTGCAAGGCGATTGAATCCCTTTCCTCCAGCCGCGGCTTCTTCCCCGTGCTGGGCATCTGCCTCATCGATGAAACGGGTCATAACGCTCTGGAGCTGTTTAACCGGGCGGCCCTGACCGCGGAGGAGATCAAGGATGACCTGCAGGCCCATATCCGGATCTACGAGCCGGAAGCCCACCAGCGTCATCTGGAGGAATTCCGGATCCTGGCGGACTTCAACGCCGCCCTGAAATCCGGAGAAATCCAGTTCTTTGTTCAGCCTCAGGTCAATGTGACGAACGGTTCCGTGGTCGGAGTGGAATCCCTGGCCCGGTGGCGGCGAAGCGACGGCTCCTATGTGCCTCCGACAGTCTTTGTTCCGGTTCTGGAGAAATACGGCATCATCGGAAATCTGGATTTTTTCATCTGGGAATCCGTCTGTAAATGGATCCGTCATCTGATTGACAGCGGGATCCGGCCCGTGCCGGTTTCCGTCAACGTTTCCCGGATCGATCTTTTCGTCATCGACGTTCCCGCCACCCTGCGGAGCCTGGTGGAAAAATATCAGCTGCCGGAGAAGATTCTGGAGGTGGAAATCACCGAATCCGCGTATGTGGATGATTCGGACCGGGTCCGGGCGGCCGTGGCGGAGCTGCGCAAAGAAGGCTTCCCCGTCCTGATGGACGATTTCGGCAGCGGCTATTCCTCCCTGAACATGCTGCGCAGCATGAACATGGATATTATCAAGCTGGACGCGCAGTTCCTGCACTTTTCCATGGGAGATGAGCTCAAAGGCATCAGCATTCTCGAGTCGGTCATCAATATGACCAAAACCCTGGGAACGCCCCTGATCGTGGAGGGCGTGGAGTCTCCGGAGCTGGTGCAGTATCTCTCGGATATGAATATCCGGTATATGCAGGGCTTCTATTTTTACCGCCCCATGCCGCCCGAGCGTTTCGAAACCATTCTGGCGGATCCCGGCAAGGCGGACTATGACGGAATCTCGTTCCACGGGAACGATTCCCTGCGGATCCGGGAATTCCTGGACGGGAATATTTATTCAGACGCCATGCTGAACAATATTCTGGGGCCGGTCGCCTTCTACCGTCTCCGGGATAACGATGTGGATATCGTCCGGTATAACCAGCCCTTCCTCCATATGATCGGCCTGCCGGTCAAGCAGCTGGAAAGCCGGCGTTCCGGGATTCTGGAGTATTTCTATCCGGAGGACCGGGAACCCTTTGTCATGATGCTGGAAAACGCGAAAAACGACCGGATCAACGGCGCCCGGGGGCATTTCCGGATCTATAAACCGAATATGAGTCTTTTCTGGATGCAGATTCACGTTTATTTCCTGCGGAGCGCGGAAGAAGGGGGCGACCTGTTCTACGCTTCCTGCCAGGATATCACCGAACTGCAGTATGTCAATTATGATCTGCCCGGCGGATATTACCGTTCCTCCCTGGATAACGGCTTTGAGCTGCAGTATATCTCCCATGGCATGGAGGATCTGCTGGGCTTTACCGCGGAGGAAATCCGGGAAGAATTCGACAATAAGCTGATCAATATGATTCACCCGGAGGACGCCCCCCGGGTCATCGAGGAATCCAACCGGATCCGGGCCGGCGGCTCCGCCAGCATTTCCCCTTACCGCATCCGGCATAAGGACGGCTCCTGGCGGTATGTCATGGATCAGTGCCGCCTGACCGACCGCTTCGGCGTCATCTGCTGGCAGTCCGTTCTGCTGGATATCACTGAGGTCATGATCCTGCGCAACAGCATGTCCCTGCTGAAAACCTATTCCACGGACTGCATTGTTTTCGTGAAGCGGGAAGGAGACCGTCTGAACACGCAGATCGCGGTTTACGGCCTGGAGGATTATCTGCATCTGAGCGAGGAAGAATTTGCCCGGGAACTGAAGGACGGCGAACTGGGATCCAAATGGATTCAGACGGATGAAAAACTGTCCGATCAGGTCCTCGCCCATTACGATGACCCCTCCGTTCTGAACGGAGTCTACACAATCAAAAGGACTGACGGCCATGAATATCCGCTGCATATGCGCTTCAACCGGATTCATGACCAGGACAGTCCCGCGGAATGTATTATTTCACTCTTTACCGTAGCCCACCGGGGGATCGAATGATCCCCCGGTCTTTTGATTTCTCTTATTCGTCCAGCGTGCAGCCGCCGATGAACTCCCGCAGCAGGGACAGCGGCGGAATCTCGTCCAGCTGGGCGGGATCCACCGCCGGCAGATAATTCAGCGTCTTGATCAGGCGTCTGGCCAGCAGGTAGTTGGGCGAGGACGCCGGCACCTCTTTCAGAAGGTCATAGGCAAACAGCTTCAGCACCGGCAGCTCATAGTGCAGCGCGGTGTTGAAATTGCTGTCCGCGTTTTCCTGATAGGCAAAAATGTGCTCCTGCTCGCCCGCTCTGACCTTCGGCCAGATCTTCAGGGTTTCGTCCGGCGTATAGCCGCGGTTCTGATAATCCCGTACGATTCTGCGCAGAAGGCGCACGTCCGTCGTCCGGATCCGGTTATGATCGTCCAGGTTCAGGCAGGTCAGGGCGCTGACGAACACCCGGTACAGCTCGTCGGCCGGCAGCATGCTGCTGATCACCGGGTTCAGGGCATGCAGGCCCTCCACCACGATGATCTCCCCGTGCTTCAGCCGGACGGGCGGCGTCAGGTAATCCTTTTCTCCCAGCGTGAAGTCAAAATTGGGCAGGAAGACTTCCTCGCCGTTGAGCAGGCCCGTCAGGGAATCCGCCAGCAGTTTGGTATCCAGCGCTTCGATCGTCTCAAAATTGGTCTCGCCGTAGGCGTCCCGGGGCAGATCCGCCCGGTTGATGAAGAAATCATCCATGGAGATGCGGCGGGAATGATGCCCGTACATCTGCAGATGAACCACCAGCCGGCCGGCAAAGGTGGTTTTACCGCTGGAGGAGGGACCGGCGACCAGGACAATGTGCTTATCCTGTTCGTGAATCTTCCGGGCGATGTCGTTGATGGCCGCCTCATGCAGCACCTCGTTGACACGGATAAACTCCCGCAGCCGGTTTTCCTCGATGAGGCGGGTCACGTCCGTCACGTTGGTCACGCCCAGAATCTCGCACCAGTGGGCGCTCTGGCTGTAAATCTCCAGATGCTTCGGCCGGTAGACATAAGGCGCGGCGTGATCGAAGTCCGACCCGGCCGGCAGCTGCAGCACGAAGCCGCCCCGCAGCTCGAACAGGGTGAACACCTTCACATAGCCCGTGGATACGGTCATGGCGCCGTAGAAGTATTCCCACATGCCGTCGATGGAATACATGTTGAAGTAGGGAACCGTCCGGTGCTCCAGCAGCTCCACCTTGTCCTGCTGTCCCAGCTCCCGGAAGTACTCGATGGCGTCTTCCTTCGTCCACTGCTTCTTTTCAAACTTCAGATCCAGATCCACCAGGCGGCGCATCTCGTTTTCCAGCCGAACGATATCATGCCGGTGCAGCTCCATGCCGGGCAGGCGGACAAACACGCCGTAGCCTACGGAATACTCAATCCGGACCTGCTGATAGGGATAAAGGTGCCGCAGGGCGAGCAGCATCACAAAGCGCAGAGAACGCTCATAAATCCGCCGGCCTTCCTCATGCTCCAGGGTCAGGGGCATCAGCGAGCAGTCCTGATGCAGCGTATCGTTCAGCTCCCGCACCACGCCGCCGCTCAGCGCCGCCAGCGTTCCCCGGGGAAAGGCGTCCAGCTCCTTCAGGCATTCCTGTACCGTAATGCCTTCCGAAAATTCCTTCTGACGGTCCATGGCTGTAATGATCATTCAGTCAACCTCCTTTATGGCTTTTTCATTCATTCATTCATTCATGATTCTGCGCCGTTTTCCCGGCCGGAACGGAGATTCCTTGCCGGTATCAGTCGAAAGGCATGCTGGCCGCTTCGGCTGTCATCAGCTCCTCGTCCGGATCCGGTAGCCGGCCGTGCTCCGCCAGATATTTCTCCTGGCGGTTTTTCGCCTGCAGCTGCTTGGTATGGACATAGGCCACGTTCGCGGCTGTCGCGGGAAGCGTCGTCCGCTGCATGATCCGCTGTCCGTCGTCATCCACCCGGAAGCGGAGCCGGATCAGCAGGCGTCCGTGATTTTTGCACCGGGCTACGGCAATATATCGATCAGCACTCTGTTTAATATATTCGCCGTCCAGCGTCAGATCCCTTCCGCAGCGGGGGCAGGCCGGATGTAAAGCGGAATCGCTCTGAAGCGCATCCTTCAGCGTGGGAAAAACCTCCCCGGGGGTTTTGATCCTGTCCGCCCGGCGCGGATGAATCAGCTGCTTCGGCGTCTGGGCATACCGAAGCACGGCCGCCGGATCCGGCAGCGTCCGGAAAACCAGCGCCGTGTACCAGGCGTCGTTCAGGGCGTTATGAAAGGCCATGGATTCATCCGCCTTGATATCCATCAGCTCCATCGCGGCCTTCAGCCCGGACCGGTCCTTCAGCTGATGCACGTCGCTGAACAGCCTCTGAATGTCGCACAGGGGCGGCAGCGGGATATCCTCGCAGCCGTAGAAGGTGATATTCTGATGCAGCACGCTCACATCGTCGCAGCCCCAGGTCAGCAGCACATAATCTTCGCCGCACCATTCCGTAAACTGCTCCAGCGCCTCCCGGAAGTTGGGGGCGCCCGCCAGCGTTTCGGAATCCAGGCCGGTCATGCGCCGGATCCGGGGATGAATGCGCAGATACTGGGTCGGCGCGATGGGAATCGAAATATGGTCCGCGATGGACAGATCCGGCGCCAGCTTCACCGCGCCGATCTGAATCATCTCAAAGATCAGCCGGTCCCCCACCTTTCTGTATACGCTGCTCTGATAAGAGATGGGCTGATTCCATTCCAGGTCCAGAATAATATAGGTCATGTCGTCACTACTCCGCTGTCTTCTGCCGCCTGATGCGCGGCGGATTCTCCGGCCAGCAGGCCGGTGGACCAGGCGATCTGCAGGTTGTAGCCCCCGGTATGGGCGTCCACATCCAGCATCTCCCCGGCAAAATATAAATTGGTATGCAGCTTCCCGGCCATGGTGCCGGGATTCACCTGCTTCACGGATACCCCGCCCCGGGTTACCACCGCCTCCGCCAGCGGCCTGGGCGCCCGGACCGTCAGCACCAGTCCCTTCAGCGCCCCGGCGATCGCCTCCCGCTGCGCCGCGGAAATCTGATTGCAGGGAATCTCCCTTCCGACGCCGCAAAGCTCCGGAAAAATCTCCGCCAGGTGCCCGGGCATCAGTCCGCCCAGCACGGTGGCCAGCTGTTTCCTGCCCCCGGCGGCAAAATCCCGCCGCAGCCTCGCGTCCAGCTGCTCCCGGTCCAGCCCCGGCTTCAGATCGATCTCCAGCCGGCAGTCCTTCCCTTTTTCCGGCAGATGGCAGCTGGCCTCCAGCACCAGGGGACCCGAAACTCCGAAATGCGTGAACAGCATCTCCCCCAGCTCCTGCCAGAGCGTCTTCTTCCCCGCCTTCAGGCTCAGCACCACATTTCGCAGGCTCAGCCCCTGCAGGGTTTTCGGCCACGCCTCCTCCGTCTCGAGCCCGACCAGCACCGGAGAGGGCGGCGTCACCGTGTATCCGGCTTCCTCCGCCATCCGGAAACCGTCTCCGGTCGAACCGGTGGCGGGATAGCTCAGCCCGCCCGCCGCCAGCACCACCGCGCCGGCCGGCACAAAGCTTCCGTCCGCCAGCTCCGCTCCGAGCACCCGGTCCTCCCGGATGCGCAGGCGGCGCGCCTCCGCGTTCAGCCGCACCCGCACGCCGTATTTCCGCGCCAGCCCCGTCAGGGCCTTCGTCACGTCGCTGGCCTTCTCCGAGGAGGGAAAAACCCGCCGGCCCCGCTGCACCGTGACCGGGCATCCGGCGCTCTCCATCAGGGCCATCATGTCCCGGGGGCCGAACCGGCTCAGCGCGCTGTACAGAAACCGCGGATTCCGCGGCACCTGGGCCAGAAACTCGTCCGGCGTGCAGTCATTGGTCAGATTGCACCGGCCCTTGCCGGTGATATACAGCTTTTTCCCCAGCTTTTCGTTATGCTCCAGCAAGGTCACGGACGCTCCGGCCCGGGCCGCTCCGATCGCGGCCATCAGCCCGGCGGCGCCGCCCCCGATAATCAGGATCTCAGCCATGCCGCTCCTCTCCGGGCTCCGGCCCGCTCTCCCGGGGCAGGGTGCAGGTGATTGCCAGCCGTCCTTCCCCCTCCATGGCGGCCCGGATGCTTCCCCCATGGTTTCCGGCAATGGCGGCCGCAATGGCCAGCCCGATGCCGAAGCCGCTCTTTTTCTCCTTGTTCCGGGATTCATCCGTCCGGTAGAACCGGGCGAACAGGCGCTCGCACTGTTCCCGGCTCAGCGGTTCAGCCACCGGATTGGATACCGACAGCACCGCGTTTCGTCCCTCCGCCTTCGCCCGCAGCAGAATGTTTCCCTCTCCCCCGGCATATTTCACCGCGTTGTCGCAGAGGATGGAGATCAGCCGCTGGATCGAGCTCCGGTCTCCCCGGATCCGCAGATCCGGTTCCGCCTCCACCTTCATCTCCCGGCCGGAATATTCCGCCATCGCCGCGAAGGGTTCCGCGCCTTCCTCCAGGAGCGGCGCCAGATGCAGGGTTTCCATGGTCAGAGGCGGATTCTCCTCCTCCATGCGGGACAGATACACCAGCTCGTCCACCAGCTTCCGCAGAATGCCGGTCTGCTTCTGGGTGCTCCGGACCCACTGATTGTCCGGCAGCTCCATCTGCAGAAGCGACATATTGGTGGAGATCACGGTGATCGGCGTCTTCAGCTCATGGCTGGCGTTGGTGATGAACTGCTTCTGCTGCTCCATGTTCCGGAGCGTCGGCTGCACCGCCCGGCGGGAAGCCAGGGCGGTCAGCGCCAGGGCCAGCAGAATGCCGGCCAGACACGCGATCCCGGAGATCATGGCCAGATTCCGCACGGCGGTCATCCGGGTTTCACAGTTCAGGAAGACAAACAGCTTCGTTCCGTTCGGCTCCTCCCGGGCCGTCCAGACATAGTCCCCGATAAATCCGGAGCTTCCCCCGGAGGCGGCCGCCTGTTCACCCAGGTTCAGGAAAACGGCTTCGTCCGTCTCCGTCACCAGCCGCCGGTCCAGCACCTCCATGCTTCCGTCGCTGCCGGCCAGCAGGGAGAACCAGGAGGATTCATTCATCAGGTTCCGGCTGTGCGGATCGCCGGGGCCCCGTCCGGGACTGCCCGCCGGCTCCGGCGGCGTCCTGTCTCCCGTCTGCTCCGGCAGCGGCGGGGGCGTTTCCCCGCTGCCTTCCGGAGGGCGCATCGAACCCCGCTCCTCCGGCTTCGGCGGGGGCGTCTCCCCGGGAACGTTCCGGGGCTGCCCCGCGTCCTCGCCCGGCAGGGATCCGGGGGACAGCATGCCGTTCTCCCCCTCGATCCAGTCCGTCTCGGCGATTAGGGCCACCGTGTTTTTCAGTTCCTGCCGCACGGCGATCCAGTTTGCCATGTTCACCGCCGCCACCGCCAGCACCATCGCCAGCGTCAGCGCCAGCACGGCAATCCGGATAAACCGGCGCTGCAATTGTTTAATCATGCCGCTTCCTTACTCTTTTTTCTTCTCCAGGCTGTAGCCGGATCCCCGGTGCACCGCGATCTCCATGCAGGTGTCCAGGGCGGCCAGCTTTTTCCGCAGCTGGGAGATATTGACCCATACCACGTTGATCTCCGCCTCCGCGTCCCAGCTCCAGACCCGGTCCATCAGCTGCTGCACGGAAAACAGCTGCCGCGGATTCTCCATGAACAAGAGCATCAGCTGATACAGCTTGCCCGCCAGGCGGATGCTGCTCCCCCCGCAGCTCAGCTCGCAGCTGCCCTTATCCAGCGTCAGGTCCTCCACCCGGACCACGTCCGGCACATAGGTATCCCGCCGCCGCAGCATGGCCCGGACCCGGGCCAGCAGCTCCGCCCCGTCGAAGGGCTTCGGCAGATAGTCGTCCGCCCCCGCGTCCAGCCCCGCCACCCGGTCCTCCACCGCGTCCCGCGCGGTCAGCAGCATGCAGGGAGCGGAAATCCCCTTTTTCCGGATCCGGCTCAGTGCCGTCAGTCCGTCCGTCTCCGGCATCATCCAGTCCAGAATGATCCCGTCATACTCCGTGGCCGCCGCCCAGTCCACCGCGTCCGTTCCGTTCTCCACGGCGTCCACCACATAGCCGTTCCGCTCCAGCAGCGTCTTCACGGCGGCGGACAGATCCGGATCATCTTCGGCGTACAGCAGTTTCATGGTCTTCCCTCCGGCGGCAGCTTTCTTTTCGTTCCCCAGTCCTCCCGTGATTATATCAGATTTCCCCTCTCCGGGCAACAAAGCGCGCGCCGCATCTGAAAACGGCGCGCGGCCTCAGAAAGCAGCGCATTGCATCGGCAGCCGCTTTGGTGTACACTGTTTTTATTCCATCACCCTGAGGGAGGTGATTCCATGCCCGGACCCGGCGGTTCCGGAAGAAGAGTCGGTTTTCTGACGGAAGAAGAAAAAAAGAACGCCCCGAAGATCACCAAAGAACTGCTCTCCCGGATCTTTTCCTATCTGAAGCCCTACTGGCGGCAGCTGGCCCTGGTGCTGTGCTGCATCCTCGTTTCCTCGGTCTGCAGCCTCTTTCCCTCGATCCTGACCGGCAATATCATCGATGTGCTCACCGGAAGGGATCTCGGCGGCTGGTTCGGCGCGGGGCTTTCCGCCCTGATCCGGCTGATCGTCCTCTCCCTGATGCTCCATCTGGCTTCCAACCTCATCAACGTCGGGCAGACCTATCTGAACAACTGGATCGCCCAGCATATCTCCTATGATATGCGGAACCAGATGTACGCCCACCTGCAGAAAATGTCCCAGCGCTTTTTCACCTCCGCCAATCAGGGGGATATCATCACCCGGATGACCAGCGATATCTCCGGGGTGGAATCCGTCATTACGGGCACCTTTACCAGCATCCTGTCCAATACGATCACCCTGATTGCCGCCGTGATCACCATGTTTCAGAAAAACTGGATCCTGGCCCTCGTGGGCATCGCCGTGATCCCCCTGTTCGTCCTGCCGACCCGGATGGCGGGCAAGCGGCGCTGGAAGCTGGCGGGGGAAGCCCAGGCCTGCAACGATGAAATCAACGGCATCCTGAACGAAACCCTCTCCGTCAGCGGCCAGCTGCTGGTCAAGCTTTTCGGCCGGGAACAGGCGGAGCTGGACCGTTACCGGGATGCCAACGGGCGCATGATCCGCCTGAATATCCGGGAAAGGATGGCCGGCCGCTGGTTCTTCATGCTCCTCAGCACCCTGACCACCATCGGCCCCATGCTGCTCTATCTGGTGGGCGGCATCCTGATCATGAAATATGACAGCAGCCTGAGCGTAGGCGATATCACCGTGCTGGTCGCGCTGCTCGGGCGGATGTACGGCCCGGTCAACAGCCTGCTGAATATCCAGGTGGACTGGATCCGCTCCATGGCCATGTTCACCCGGATTTTTGAGTATTACGATATGAAACCCGAAATCGACGACCGCCCCGGCGCGAAGGAGCTGAAAAACGCGAAGGGCGAGGTCGTCTTCGATCATGTCTTCTTCTCCTATGACGGCGACCGCCCGATCCTGAAGGATATCTCCTTCTCCCTGCGCAGCGGGGACTGCGTGGCCATCGTCGGCCCCAGCGGCAGCGGCAAAAGCACGATCGTCAACCTGATCCCTCGCCTCTGGGATCCCACGGCGGGCCGCGTCACCTTTGACGGAACGGATGTCCGGGACTGGACCCTGCACTCCCTGCGGGATGAAATCGGCATCGTCACCCAGGAAACCTATCTGTTCAACGCGACCATCCGGGAGAATCTGCGCTATGCCCGGCCGGACGCGACGGAGGAAGAGATGATCGAGGCCTGCCGCAAGGCCAATATCCTGGATTTCATCTCGAAGCAGCCGGAGGGGCTGGATACCGTGGTCGGCAACCGGGGTCTGAAGCTCTCCGGCGGCGAAAAGCAGCGGATCTCCATTGCCCGGGCCCTGCTGAAGGATCCGGCCCTGCTGATCTTTGATGAAGCCACCTCCGCCCTGGATTCGATCTCCGAAGCCGCCATCCAGGCGGCCATCAATCCCCTCATCGAGGAACGGACCTCCATCCTGATCGCTCACCGGCTGTCCACGATCCTGGCCGCGGATGAGATTCTGGTGGTCCGGGACGGCGAGATCGTGGAAAGGGGCGCCCATAAGGACCTGGTTCACGCCGGCGGCACCTATCAGGAGCTTTATGAAACCCAGTTCAAAATCTGAAAATAACACGGAACAGGCGCGGGGGAACCGAGGCAGGCTCCCCCGCGCCGCGGAAAGGATGAACCGAAATGGCACTGGACGGACTGATGCTGGGCTTTGAAGCCCGGGAGCTGAACGCGCTGCTGCAGGGGGGCCGGGTGGACCGGATTACCCAGCCGGAACGGGACACGGTGGTCCTTGTGATCCGGGCGGGCAGTCAGAATCACCGGCTCCTGCTCTGTGCGAGCCCCAATAACGCCCGCTGCCATCTGACCATGAGCAGCTTCCCCAACCCGCTGGAGCCGCCGAACCTCTGCATGCTGATGCGCAAGCAGCTGACCGGCGGCCGGATCCAGGCGGTCCGCCAGGTGGACGGGGACCGGATTCTGGAAATCGATCTGGATACCGTCAGCGAGCTGGGAGACCACGTCCTCCGCCGGCTGACGCTGGAAATCATGGGCCGACACTCCAATCTGATGCTTCTGGACGAGAACGGTAAAATCCTGGACTCCACCCGGCATGTGAACGCGGAAATGAGCCGGGTCCGCCAGATCCAGCCCGGGCTGACCTATGCCCCGCCGCCCTCCCAGGACAAGCTGAATCCCTGGACCCTGTCCGCGGAGGAGCTGGAGGCGCAGCTGCGGGCCCATCCGGACAGCCGCCTGGACCGGGCGCTGGGCGACCGGATCACCGGGCTCAGCCGGGGAACGGCGGAAGAGCTGGCCTTCCGTGTGAACAGCGGCAGCTCCGGCTGGCCGGAGGATCTGTCCGCCGTCTGCGGGCGCATTGCGGATCTGTTCCGCCGCCTGCCGGAGATGGCGGATCCCCGGGTGCTCTGGGATGAGGAGGGAACGCCGGAGGATGTCTTCCCCTTCCCTTACCTGAGCCGGGATACTTCCCGCCAGAAGCCCTGCCGTACCCTGAGCGAAGCCCTGGAAATCTATTACGGCGAGCGGGACGCGAAGGACCGCCTGAACCAGAAAAGCGCCGGCATGACCCGGACGCTGAGGAGCCAGATCGAGCGCTGCGAAAAAAAGCTGGCGATTCAGGAGGAAGCCCTGACCGGCGCGGAGCGGATGGATGAATACCGGATGATGGGGGAAGCGATCAACGCGAACCTCTTCCAGCTGAAAAAAGGCATGACGGAAGCCGTTCTGCCGGACTGGTATCATCCGGAAGGCGGCGAGATCACGGTGCCCCTGGACAGCCGCCTCACCCCCAGCCAGAACGCCCAGCGCTATTTCAAAAAGTATCAGAAAGCCCGCTCCGCCCGGGAAACGGCGGCCCTGCAGAAGCAGAAAACCCTGGAGGAGCTGGACTTCCTGGAAGGCATGCTCCTGGATGTGGATAAATGTGTCGGGGAAAGCGAGCTGGAGGAAATCCGCCAGGAGCTGGTGCGCGCCGGCTACATGAAGAAAAACACGAACCGGCGTCAGCAGCGGCAGCTGCCCCAGAGCAAGCCGTACCGCTATCTGAGCGCCGACGGGATCGAAATCCGCGTTGGCAAGAACGCCACGCAGAACGACCGGCTGACCCAGAGCGCCCGGCCGGAGGAGATGTGGCTCCACGCGAAGGATATGCCGGGCAGCCACGTCATCATTCAGTGCGAAGGCGAAATCCCGCAGGAAACCCTGAAGCAGGCGGCGCTGCTGGCCGCCTGGTACTCGAAGGGGCAGCGCAGCTCCCTGGTGCCCATCGACTATACCCGCCGGAAATATGTGAAAAAGCCCGGCGGCGCGGCGCCGGGCAAGGTCATCTACACCCATCACCGGACCGCCTATATGACGCCGACCGAGGAAATTTTCCGGGAGATTCAGCTCCTGGACCGATAAAAAAACGAGACCGGAAAAAGCTTCCGGTCTCTCCGGGGAACGGTTTTCCGTTCCTCTTATTTTTTGAGCGCGTGATAAACCGCGTCGAAGGAGGTCTTGATCTCGTTCTTCTCCGTGATCAGTCCGCCGTAGGGGCTGTTCAGCTTCCAGGAGTAATGGGAGGACGGGAGCTGCGGGCAGTCCGCCACGCCCCAGATGCACACCGCGGTCAGCGGTTTCTTCTCCCCGGCATTGGCGGGAAGGAAAACCTCGGTGAACAGCCGGGCATAGAAGGCCGCGTGCTCCGGCGCCTTTTCCTTCTCGTAATTGCGGACCGCCATCTCCGTGATCTGAACCTCCAGACCTTTTTCTGCGTAAATCCGGATGGACTCCGCCAGATCCTTCAGAATGCTGTCCGCCAGGCAGCCGCTCTGGGTTCCGTAGCCGCCCAGATAGCCCTGCATGCCGATGCCGTCGGCCAGCTTCCGGTACGCTCCGGTTTCGTCCTTCGCGTAGGTGTTGACGCTCTCGATCAGCGCCAGCGCCGCCGTCCGCTTCTCCCGCATGAACATGTTGTAGTCATTGTAGAACAGGTGAATATCGGCCCCCAGCTTCTCCGCCGTGTTCCGGGCGCAGAGGAAGGCATAGGGAACGTAGTCATCCCCCACATGCTCCAGGAACAGGTTCCCCTGTCCGGAGCGGCTCGTCCGCAGATGGCGGGGATCCCCCGCGGCATACTCCCCGGCGTTGTCGCCGATCGCCTCGTTCACCACATCCCAGCAGTAGATCACGCCCGGGAATTTCTCCTCAAAATGGGTCATCACCTGCTCGATATAGCTGGCCAGCCGCAGCCGCATGGTCTCCTGATCGGCGAAGGGCTTCGCGTCGTCATATCCCTCATGGAAGAACCAGGTGGTCATATACGCGTCCCAGACCAGCACATGGCCCCGCACGCCGATGCCGTGCTCCTGCGCCCAGCCCACCATGATATCCGCCATCGTATAGTCCATCCGGGGCATCCCGTCCTCGCTGGCTTTGGACTGCGCCTGATTCAGCAGCGAATAGGCCTTGGTCTCGTTCGTGCAGGTCAGGGAATTGAAATGGCGGCCGACAAAGTCCATATAGGCCGGCTGGCGCAGATCCCCCGGGCTGTAGCAGGCGCCCAGCTTAAAGCCGGCAGGCTCCACCAGCGTGTAGAGCGGTTCATAATCCCCGCTTTCCGTTCCGGCGGCCTCCCCCATCGCCCCGGCGGGCAGCAGAAGCAGCGCAAGCAGCAGAGCAACCATCTTCATGCGATCTCTCCTTCCGATTCAGTAAATTTGTCCGTACAACATCATGTTCATTGTATCGGCCCGGATAATCCCTGTCAAGTCCATATTCAATAAAAAGACAGAAAACGGGAGCTGACCGGAAGGTCAGCTCCCTGGGGTTCCTGAATCCTTTTGCGGCTTAGTCGAAGCAGTCGCCCACGTGGTTGATCATGATCTCGACACCCAGAGGCGTCTCATAATCCTCGAAGACGTAGAACTGGTTGCCGGGCCGCCGCAGTGCGGTAGCGACCGGTGCCTCCTCCCGTGCCCATGCCGTGTTGTGGATGGTGGTTACGGTTCCGTTCTGCTCCACGCCCGTCTGGTCGTATCCGATGACCGCCTGCTCTCTCCAGGTGTAGGTTGCGTTCGCTCCGTTCACCTGTACCGGCAGTCCGGTTACCGTCGCCTCCCAGCCGTTCATTGCGGTCAGCACCACCGTCGTCACATCGCGCGTTCCGTTGTTCAGCGTCATGTAGATGCTTTCCGGCCGTGTGCCTGCCGTGTTCTCATCATCATGCCATACCTTGCGGATCGTCGCTTCCGTGGTCTCCGGCTCGTAGATGTTCCGGATGCTCAGTCCGTTGATCTCCCTTCTGTAGCCGGGTACCGGGTCCTCGGTCACCGTGTAGGTGATCTCATTGCCGTCGTTGTCGTACCGGGGCAGCTCGTAGAACATGGCCGTCCATCCGTCTGCCGCGGTCACCTGCGCGTTTCTCACCTCGGTGCCGTTGGCCAGCAGCCGTACCATAATGCTGCCCGGCCGGTTTCCATCCTGGTCATAGTTGTCTACCCAGGTCTTCGCTACCGGGATGTCCACCGTGTCTCCGTGATCAACCGGTGTCGGCTGCACGTCGTCGAAGTCGAATTCCTTCCGGATGAGGATGTTGCCTTCCTGATAGACGTTGGTAATCGTGTAAGAGGTTACCGTCATTCCGTCCTCAGTCTGGTTCGTCGTCCCGACAGGATCCATCATCGCATAGCCTTCCGGTACCTCTGTTTCGTACACCGTGTAGCTGATCAGTACCTTTGTGTCACCCACATTCCGGTACTTCTTCAGTTCGGACCATTCAGCCTTCCATTCATTGCCCGAGTTCAGGGTGACGGAAGCTCCGTAGGGTACACCGTCCGCGAGCAGCTGAACCTTTATGGACTCCGGCTGCTTCTCCAGTTTGTCTTCCGGCGTCACCCAGACTTTCTTCACAGTGACCTTTGTTTCATCCGGTACATGTGCATTGGTCAGGACCGTAACCTTGCCGTTCGTTGTGTTGCCGGTCAGCGTGTAGCCCGCCGGTACATTCACTTCCGTCCAGGTGTATACAATGGGCGTATAAGCTCCGTCTTTCAGCGCGCACTCTCTGAGGTTCTGGAAGGTGTAAGTCCAACCCTGATCAGCTCTCAGCGTTACGATATTGTTGGCGATTTCTCCATTCGCCAGGGTCACCGTATCGCTGCCGTTGGCCAGCAGTTTCACGGTCAGCGACTGCGGACGCGCTGCTTCCCGATTATCGTCGTCGTTCCATACCTTCAGGATAGTCGCCGTCGTCTTGGTCGGTGAGTCTTCCACCAGCAGGACGCCGTCGTTAACACGGATCGTAGTTCCCTGCAGCTCTTTACCGTTCACCGTCGTATTCACTGCATGGACATTGCCCCGCTCATCAATGGTGAAGCAGGTGTCAGCTGTGATCTCGAATCCGAAGGGTGCCGTGACCTCATGCAGGATATAGGTCACACCGGTCGTCAGTCCCTTGACCTCGTGAGCCTTGGTCGCAGTCTCCGTCGTGGAGGTCCACTGAATATCGTTGCCCGCCAGATCCTTGACGACGTTGCCATCCATATCCAGGATCTGGATGACCGCTCCGGCCACTTCCTGACCGTTTGTCACATCCACCTTGGAAATCTTGACAGAGGTCATCCGATCCTCTACCAGCATGGCGCCATTTTCAGGGTTGATCCTGCCCGAGTTGGTGACAGTGCCCTTCTCATTGATACTGAAGGTCGTGTCCGAAGCGAGAGTGTATCCATCCGGAGCCACTGTCTCGTGAAGGACGTACGTAGTGTTCGTCAGCAGTCCTTCGACCACATGGATCTCATTGGTAGATACCCACTCCTCAACAACCTCGTAGTTTTTGTTTCCGATCTGAACAATCGTCGGGTTCTGCGTCTGGGACTGAGTCCCGGTCCCGTCCTGAGTCTGTCCGTCGGTCTCATTCCCATCCTGGGGCTGAGCCTGCGTAACTTCCTTAAGGATCTGGATCGTCGCGCCCGGCAACTCCTTCCTGGTGGTATCATCAATGTCTACCTTGCTGACCTTGACACGGGTCTTGGCATCCTGTACCAGCATCACGCCGTCGCTGTTGATCGTACCGGTGCTATTGACCACACCATTCTTTTCAATATGGAATGTCGTGTCTTCTGTGATGGTGTATCCATCCGGGGCTACTGTCTCGTGGAGAATGTAATCGGTTTCCGTCAGCAGTCCCTCGACCATATGAGGATTACCCTTTTCGGATACCCACTGATCAACAACTTCATAAGTCTTCTTAACTTTCTCTTCTCCGACCTCCTTTTCGAGTTCAACATAGGTCTTGGTCGCCTCATCCTTCACCTCGCCATCCTGGAGTTCCCTGAGGATCTGGATCGTCGCGCCGGACAGCTCTTTACCATCAGCTATGTCTACCTTGCTGACCTTGATGTGGGTCCACTCGTTCTCAATGGTACCGATCAGCTTACTCAGATCCTCGGTCACATTCTGGGGTTCGGTTCCGGTTTCGTTTTCAGTCCCCGTTCCGTTCTCGGCTCCGGTTCCGTTTTCGGTTCCGGTTCCATCACCGGTCTCCGTCCCGTTCGCGGTTCCGTCCTCACCCTCGTCACCGGTCTCGCTCGCCGGCTTCGCAAAGCTCAGCACACCGGTCGTCACATTGCCCGTCAGGCTGGTCAGGATCGTTGTCCGGGTCTCGTCCGTACCATCCCAGATTTCCGTATGTCCTGCTGTCACCGTGAAGTTGATCGGATCAACAGTCACACGTCCGGCAGGTGTCTTCGTTTCGGTCAGCACATAGTTACCATCATCCAGTCCCTTGAAGGTGAAGGTTGTGCCGTTCGTAACAGTTACGCGATCGATCAGTTTAGGATCACTACTGCCCTTGATCAGCTTCTTGAGCGTGAACTCAGCGCCTTCCAGGGCATTCCCCTTCTCATCCACCTTGTTGATTTCAACGATGTAGGTGAACGCAATGACGGAATCCCAAGCGGTGTCCTCAGTTTCTTCGCTCTGCTTACCGCTCTGATCGACGTTCGGGTTGCTGCTGTAGGTCAGCATTGCCTTGTTCACGTTGCCCTGATTGCCCAGGACTGCTTTCTCGTTAAGGGTTGCTGTGAAGAACACTTCTACCTTCGCCCCGTTCAGCTGTTCATCGGCAATCTTCGCTCCATCAGTGCCGGCCCAGTTCAGCGTCAGTGCAAAGCTGTGCTTGTCTTCGCCAACCGTCAGTTCATAGTCATCAATCGCTTCACCGTTTACGGTCACACTTGTGATCTCGTTGAACGTCAGGCTGGGTTCCATCTCATCAGTGAATGTGATGTGATAGTTCCTGTAGTCGGTCACATTGTCCGCCAGAGTCGCCGTCAGCCTATAGGGGACAGCATCGCCGATATCGTAGTCAGCGCTGTCCTGCCATTTGCTGGTTTCGCCTGTCGAGTCATTCGTATCCTGGATCTCCTTCTCGAAGGTCGGCTTCGTTGTCAGCTTGTCCTTCACCAGCAGTACGGGATTTCCATTCTTATCGGTAGCTTTCGCACTGCTCGTGATTTGACCATCCGTGGCAATGGTAAACGCGATGTCCGCTGCGAAGTTATAATCCTTCGGAGCCGCCTGCTCGTGCAGAATATACTCGACTCCTGTCAGGAGTCCATCCACCACATGAACTTCGCCCTTCTGAGATACCCACTGTTCGATCAGTTCATACTTAGTGCCATCGATCTCAACGTAGGTCTTTCCCTGAACCTCAGCCTCGTCAGCCGCAACCGCTTTGAGGATCTGCATCGTCGCGCCGGCCAGCTCATCACCTGTATCCAGGTCCACCTTGCTGATCCTGACACGCGTCATCTCATCCTCTACCAGCAGCACTTCTTCTCCGGTCTCTTCATTCACGGCAGTGGTACCGTTGTAAGAGATCTTTCCGTCATTATCCACGGAGAACGTCGTATCTGCGGTAATCTTATATCCATCGGGAGCAACCGTCTCTCTCAGAATATAATCTTCACCGATCTCCAGACCGACATCCGAAGTTACCACATGGGCTTCCGTAGTGGATGTCCACTCGTCCACGACGATCGTGTATTCCCCATTCATGTCCTTTTTCAGAACCTGGATCGTCGCGCCTTCCAGCTCTTCACCGTTACCCAAATCTACCTTGCTTACCTTCACAACGGTGTTGGTAAAGCTGTAGTTCGCATCGGCCGGATAAGTGGTCAGGATTCTGCCCTCTCCGTTATCCTCCAGCGTTACCTTAATGTCGTCATATACCTTCGTGGAGTAGAATACGGACTTCTCGGTTCCCAGTTTCTCAACCAGCTTGTACAGCTTGGTTGTCTGCACATAGTTTCCATCGTCATCGGTTACCAAATCGGCTCCGGAGTACTCGATCTTGAAGCTGAAGGTGCCATTCTTGTTCGTAACAGTATCCTTCAGTTCTTCAGTCCGGGTCTCGCTGCCATTGTCATCCGTCCCGATGGTCACTTCGTACAGCTCGAAGCTGAACTCGTCATCTACGAGGTCACGGTTCTTCAGAGTCTTCGTTCCCTTGAGTGTGATTTCGCCCTTCGTAGCGTACGTGTTCGGAATCTCCAGGTTATTGGCTCCGTCATACTTGACTTCCGTATTCAGCTCACCCTTATGGTTATCTGTTACCTTAACCGTCACGGTGTGCTTGTTTACGTCGTAAGTGATGCCGTTCTTCTGGTGGTTCTCATCCAGTCCATCTTCAACTTCCTGGATCGTATACCTGAAGGTCTTCTCAGTAGCTCCGCCCAGATCCGTCAGCGTGTACTTGATCTCTCCGAAGGCAGCTTTCAGATTAAGCGGATCCTTCGTGATCTCAACAGTCTTCGTCTTGGCATTGGTCGCAGGATCGACTACTGCATCAGCCACCATCGGTACTCCTGCGTCAGCGCTCAGCACAAAGGTGAACTTATCTGTCTTACCCCAGTAATTGATCGCCTTGGTAGCTTCGATTTTTGCCGTACCTTCTGCATAATAGTTCTCGAAGCCCAGCTCAACGCTCGTTCCGCTGACCGCCTCAAACTCGCCCTCTCCGGCCTTCTTCGAAATCGCTACGCTCTTCGTGCCGTCTTCTTCCGGCGTTACAACTACCTGGATCGTGTAGACCGTATCATCATATTCGATGCCCGCGATCCTGTCCTCTTCCGCAGGAATCACTTCCTGCACTGTGTAGCTGTAGGTCGTTACTTCATCCA